>NZ_JADWYO010000036.1 GCF_022414595.1 Streptomyces sp. MUM 203J
GCCGGGCGGCCGCCGTCCCCGGCTTCGGCCGTGGCGTGGGGCCGGTGGCTTCCCACCGCCTTCGCCGCGGCATCCGTCGCGGTGCCTCCCGCTTCGGCCGGCCGCCCCCGTCATGGCGCCCGCCGGGCCGCTTCCTGCGCCCCGGGCACCGGACTGTCCGGCCGCCGCCCCCGTCACGGCACCCGCCCCAGCACCGCCGCCGACTCCGGAGGCAGGACCAGTTCGCCGCCCGCCCCGTCCGGCACCGACACCGGCTCCCACGAGGCCAGCACCCGCACTCCGTTGCCGCCCAGCGTGATGCGGGCCGGGCGGTCGCCCAGGTTCACCGCGACCCGCACGTCCCCGCGCCGGTACGCGAACCAGCGGGCCTCCTCGTCGTACACGATGTGCGGCGCCGTCAGGTCCGGGTCCGTCAGGTCCGGCTCAGCCGCCCGCAGCGCGATGAGCAGCCGGTACCAGGACAGCAGCCGGGCGTGCGGCTGCCGCTCCCGCTCGGGCCAGTCCAGACACGACCGGTCCCGGGTCGCCGGATCCTGCGGGTCAGGCACCTCCTCCTCCCGCCAGCCGTGCGCCGCGAACTCCCTCCTCCTGCCCTGCCGTACCGCGTCCGCCAGCTCCGGGTCCGTGTGGTCCGTGAAGAACTGCCACGGGGTGCCCGCGCCCCACTCCTCGCCCATGAACAGCATCGGCGTGAACGGACCGGTCAGCACCAGGGTCGCCGCGCAGGCCAGCAGCCCCGGCGACAGGGACGCCGCCAGCCGGTCGCCCTGGGCGCGGTTGCCGACCTGGTCATGGGTCTGGGAGTACCCGAGGAAGCGGTGTGCGGGTGTGGTGTCCAGGTCCACGGGGCGGCCGTGGGTACGGCCCCGGAACGTCGAGTACGTACCGTTGTGGAAGAACACCTGGCTCGTCGTCTTCGCCAGTGCGGCCAGCGGCGCCCCCGCGAAGTCGCCGTAGTAGCCCTGCGATTCGCCGGTCAGCGCGGTGTGCAGAGCGTGGTGGAAGTCGTCGTTCCACTGTGCGTGCAGCCCGAGGCCGCCCGCTTCGCGCGGGGTCGTCGTCCGCGGGTCGCACAGGTCGGACTCCGCGATCAGGAACAGCTCCCGGCCCTGCTCCGCCGACAGCGTGTCCACCGCCGCCGACAGCTCCTCCAGGAACGGCAGCGCCCGCGAGTCCGCCAGCGCGTGCACCGCGTCGAGCCGCAGCCCGTCGATCCGGTAGTCCCGCAGCCACGCCAGGGCGCTGCCCAGCAGATAGGCCCGCACCTCGTCCGAGCCCGGCGCGTCCAGGTTCACCGCCGCGCCCCACGGCGTGTGGTGGGTGTCCGTGAAGTACGGTCCGAAGGCCGGGAGATGGTTGCCGGACGGCCCCAGGTGGTTGTGCACCACGTCCAGCACCACGCCCAGGCCCAGCCCGTGCGCCACGTCGACGAAACGCTTGAGTGCCTCCGGGCCGCCGTACGGTTCGTGCACCGCCCACAGGGACACCCCTTCGTACCCCCAGCCGTGCCGCCCGGGGAACGGGCACAGCGGCATCAGCTGCACATGCGTCACGCCCAGCTCCACCAGGTGGCCCAGCCGCCCCGCCGCCGCCTCCAGGGTGCCCTCCGGCGTGTACGTCCCCACATGCAGCTCGTACAGGACCGCGCCCTTCAGCCCCGGCAGCCACAGCCCGCGCCCGGGCGGCTCGTGCCGCCACCGGTACGCCGCGTGGTCCACGACCGCGCTCGGCCCGTCCGGCCCGTCGGGCTGGCGGCGCGAGCGCGGGTCCGGCAGCACGGGCCCGCCGTCCAGCGCGAACCCGTACCGTGCCCCGTCCGGGACGCCCTGCTCCCCGGCGGGCGCGCCCACCGTGGTCATCCACCATCCGTCGCGCCGCGGGTCCCGCTCCATCGGGTGCCGGGCACCCTCCAGCTCCAGCTCCACCCGCTCGCGCGCGTTCGGCGCCCACACCTCGAACAGCACTGGCGATCCCCTCGTCGTTTCGGTACCGCGCCCCCATCCTGGCAAGACCGGGATCGGTAAGCACGGGACCCGGCCGATCGGCCGCCCGCCGATCCTTTCCCCGGGACGCCCGTCGCGTCACAGGTCAGCACCTGGAGGCCGCCCGTCTGGACACCTCGGGGCCCCGAGACCGACAATCGCGTCTGTGACGTCGTCTTTTGAGTCCTCAACGCATCCCGCCCGGCTGTCGGACGCCGAGCGGGACCGTGCGCTGGAGATACTCCGTGAGGGCGCCGCGAAGGGAAAGCTGTCCCATGACACGTTCCTCCGGCGCATGGAACTCGCCCTGGTCGCCCGTCGCCCCGACGAGCTCGCGGCGCTCACCGACGACCTGCGGGCCCAGGGCGGCTGGTCCAGGCGGCTGTTCGGCGCGGTCGAGCGGATGTCCGCGTTCACCGTACGGCTCGGGCGCGCCTGGCAGTCCGAGCGGCTGCCGAAACTGCTCCTGCCGGAGCCGGGCCCGTATCCCCTGCGCATAGGCCGCGACCCGGTGAACGGCCTGCGGCTCAGCCACGAGACGGTGTCCCGGCTGCACGCGGAACTGAGCCTGCAGGGCGGGCTCTGGATGCTGCGGGACCTCAACTCGACGAACGGCACGACGGTGAACGGGCAGCGGGTGACGGGCACGGTGGTGGTCCAGCCCGGGGACCTGATCTCCTTCGGCCGCATGGCGTTCCGCCTGACGGCCCGGAACGTCCAGCCCTGACGCCTGCGGCGGGACCGCTCCCCGCCCCCGGTCCGGAAGGCAACCGCCCGCCGCGCAGCGGCTATGAAGGCAGCGTGGAACGGACCAGCAGAGCCACCGGACGCCGCTCGAACAGCTCCGCCAGCCCCACCTGCCCCCCGCCCTGGAACCCGCGCGTCTCGTCCAGCGCGTCCACCCACCGCCCCTCCGGCAGCACGAGGGACGTGTCCCCCCAGCCCCCCGCCTCCGCGAGCCGCAGCGCCAGCCGCGTCACCGCCGTGACGACCCTGCCGCCACGGCAGAACGCCACACAGTGCCCGGCCGCCGGTCCCTCCGCCGCCAGCGGCACATAGGCTCCCGACTCGCCGAACGCCTCCGGACACCGCCTCCGCACCCTCAACGCCCCCCGCGTCAGCGCCGTCTTCTCGTCCGGCACCGGCTCACGGAACGCCTCCCGGTTGTCCGGGTCCACCAGCGCCTCGTACACCGCCTCCGTCGCCTGGTACAGGTCCGGCACCCCCGGCATCGTCAGATGCAGCAGCGCCGCGCCCAGCACGTTCGCCCGGACGTACGGGGCCAGTTCACGCGCCAGGTCCGCCACGGCCGCGTACGGGGCCCCCGTGGGGCCCGCCGCGACGAACTCCGCCACCGCCCGCTCGTACGCCGCGTCCTGCTCCGTCCAGCTCGTGCGCAGCCCCGCCTCCCGGGCCGCCTTCAGCAGCGCGCCGCCCAGCCGGTCCCGGTCGGGCGCGCCCAGACCCAGGGCGGTCTGCCACGCCGTCCACCCGAGCTGACCGTCCGGCGCGGGCACCCGCGCCACGTCGCCCAGCAGTTTCGCCCACCGGCCGGGGCACTCCGACAGCACCGCCACCCTGGCCCGCACGTCCGCACTGCGCTTGGTGTCATGAGTCGACAGCACCGTCCCCGTCCCCGGCCAGTCCCGGGCGACGCGCCCGCAGTACGCGTGGAACTCCTCGGGCGACACCGCCGGACGCCCCGGCTCGCCGCCCACCTCGTTCGCGGACAACAGCGGCACGTACCGGTAGAACGCCGTGTCCTCCACCGACTTGGCGCGCAGCGCCGAAGCCGTCTGCGCGAACCGCACCCGGAACGCCCGCTGCCCGGGTCCGTCACCGAGCCGGCCCAGCGCCAGGTCCCGTACGACGTCGACCGCCGCCGACTCCTCGGGCACCGCGAACGTGCCCTTCGCCGCCAGCGCCGCCTCCGGCGTCAGCACCTCCTCCGCCCCGGAGCTGTACGGCCGGTACACCGGCACGCGGATCAGCAGCTCCCGGACCGCCGCCCGCAGAGCCCACGGCGCGTGGTCCCGCAGTGCCGGGGAGGCAGCGCAGATCCGTCCCGCCGCCCGGGTCAGGAAGCCGACCTCCGCCGCCAGCTCGTGCGTCACCACCTTGTACGCGGCCCGGCGCGCCGTCGCCTCCCACTCGCCGCCCCGGTCCGCCGCCGCGCCCGCCGCACCCCGGTACAGCGCCGCCAGCTCCTCGGCCCCGTCCGCGTCCACGAACAGCCCGTCGACACGGCGCAGCGCGTCGTACCCGGTGGTGCCCGCGACCGCCCAGCCGGACGGGAGCCGCTCCTCACCGGTCAGGATCTTCTCCACCACCGTCCAGCACGCCCCGCCCGTCGCCGTCCGCAGGGCGCGCAGATACGCCTCCGGGTCGGCCAACCCGTCCGGGTGGTCGATCCGCAGGCCCTCGACGACCCCGTCCCTCACCAGCTCCAGGATCTTCGCGTGCGTCGCTTCGAACACCTCGGGGTCCTCGACCCGCACACCGATCAGGTCAGAGACGGTGAAGAACCGCCGGTAGTTCAGCTCCGTCCGAGCCAGCCGCCACCACACGGGCCGGTACCACTGCGCGTCCAGCAGCTCCGGCAGCGGCAGCCGGGCCGTGCCGTCGCGCAGGGGGAAGAGCTGCGTCCGGTACCGGAGGGCTCCCGCCTCCTCGTCCACCCGCAGTTCGTCGAAGACCTCCCCGAGCCGGGCGGGCAGCACCGGCAGCAGCACCTTGCCGCCGCCCGCCTCCCAGTCGATGTCGAACCAGCGCGCGTACCGGGACTCCGGGCCGTCCCGCAGCAGCTCCCACAGCGCCCGGTTGTGCGGGAGCGCCGCCGCCATGTGGTTGGGCACCAGGTCGATGACCAGGCCGAGCCCGTGCGCCCGCGCGGTCCCCGCGAGCGCCCGCAGCCCCGCCTCGCCGCCCAGCTCCTCCCTTACCCGGCCGTGGTCGGTGACGTCGTATCCGTGGGTGGATCCGGGCACGGACTCCAGGACCGGTGACAGGTGCAGATGGGTGACCCCGAGGGAGGCCAGATACGGCACGGCCTGCGCAGCGGCGGCGAACGGGAACGCGGGCTGGAGCTGAAGCCGGTACGTGGCGAGGGGCGACGTCATGCGATGTCCGTACCCGCCGGGCGGGTCGTCCTCTCATCACGTCATGCGACGGCTACGCCGAACGGGCCCTTCCGGGAGGCGTCGCCCCCGGTCGCGGGAAGGTGTCAGGCCGGGCGCCGCAGCACGGTCAGACTGCGCCCCACCAGCGCCAGCCGGTCCCCGGCCGCCACCTTGTCGCCCTGCCCCGGTGCCACCACCTCCGGCATCGCCGTGTCCACGACCACCTGCCACTGGCGGCCGTGGTTGACCGGAACCACGAACTCCAGGCTGTCCGGGCTCGCGTTGAACATCAGCAGGAACGAGTCGTCGGAGATGCGCTCCCCCCGCGGCCCGGGCTCCGAGATCGCGTGCCCGTTCAGGAACACCGACAGCGCCCGTGCGGAAGCCGCCTGCCAGTCCCGGGCCGTCATCTCCTGGCCCTCGGGGGTGAACCATGCGATGTCCGACAGGTCGTCGTGGGTGCCCTCCACCGGCCGTCCGTGGAAGAACCGGCGCCGCCGGAACACCGGGTGGTCCCGCCGCAGCCACACCATGGCCCGGGTGAACTCCAGCAGCGCCCGGGCCTCACCGTCCTCGGCGTCCCCCTCCTGTCCCGGCTGCTCCGCGCCCGGCCAGCGCACCCACGCCAGCTCACTGTCCTGGCAGTACACGTTGTTGTTGCCGTGCTGTGTCCGTCCGAACTCGTCGCCGTGGCTGATCATCGGCACGCCCTGGGACAGCATCAGCGTGGCGATGAAGTTGCGCATCTGGCGCATCCGCAGGACCCGTACGGCCCGGTCGTCCGTCTCGCCCTCCACCCCGCAGTTCCACGAGCGGTTGTGGCTCTCGCCGTCCCGGTTGTTCTCGCCGTTCGCGTCGTTGTGCTTCTCGTTGTACGAGACCAGGTCCCGCAGTGTGAACCCGTCGTGGCAGGTCACGAAGTTGACGGAGGCCAGCGGGCGCCGCCCGTCGTCCTGGTAGAGGTCGGACGAGCCGGTCAGCCGGGACGCGAACTCCGCGAGGGTCCTCGGTTCGCCCCGCCACAGGTCGCGGACGGTGTCCCGGTACTTGCCGTTCCACTCGGTCCACAGCGGGGGGAAGTTGCCCACCTGGTAGCCGCCCTCACCGACGTCCCACGGCTCCGCGATCAGTTTGACCTGGCTGACCACCGGGTCCTGCTGCACCAGGTCGAAGAACGAGGACAGCCGGTCCACCTCGTGGAACTGCCGGGCCAGTGTCGCCGCGAGGTCGAAGCGGAAGCCGTCGACGTGCATGTCGGTCACCCAGTAGCGCAGCGAGTCCATGATCAGCTGGAGCACGTGCGGGGACCGCATGAGCAGTGAGTTCCCGGTGCCGGTGGTGTCCATGTAGTACCGGGGGGTGTTCTCCACGAGCCGGTAGTACGAGGTGTTGTCCAGGCCCCGGAAGGACAGCGTCGGGCCCAGGTGGCTGCCCTCCGCCGTGTGGTTGTAGACCACGTCCAGGATCACCTCGATGCCCGCCTTGTGCAGGGCCCGCACCGCGGACTTGAACTCCAGCACCTGCTGGCCCCGGTCGCCCCAGGAGGCGTAGGCGTTGTGCGGGGCGAAGTAGCCGATCGTGTTGTAGCCCCAGTAGTTCGCGAGCCCGGTGTCCACCAGCCGGTTGTCGTGGACGAACTGGTGGACCGGCATCAGCTCGATCGCGGTCACCCCCAACTCGGTCAGGTGCTCGATGATCGCCGGGTGGGCGAGCCCCGCGTAGGTGCCGCGCAGATCCTTCGGCAGCGCCGGATGAGTCATCGTCAGGCCCTTCACGTGGGCCTCGTAGATGACGGTCCGGTGGTAGTCGGTACGCGGGGGCCGGTCGTCGCCCCAGTCGAAGTACGGGTTCACCACGACCGACGACATCGTGTGCGGCGCCGAGTCCAGGTCGTTGCGCGAGTCCGGGCGGCCGAAGTGGTACCCGTACACCGCCTCGTCCCAGTCGATGGTGCCCGCGACGGCCCGTGCGTACGGGTCGAGCAGCAGCTTCGCGGAGTTGCAGCGAAGTCCGCGCTCCGGCGCGTACGGCCCGTGCACCCGGAACCCGTACCGCTGGCCCGGCATCACCCCGGGCAGGTACGCGTGCCGGACGAACGCGTCGGTCTCGCGCAGCTCCACGGCCGTCTCGGAGCCGTCCTCGTGCAGCAGGCACAGCTCGATGCGGTGCGCGGCCTCCGAGAAGACCGCGAAGTTCGTTCCGGCGCCGTCGTAGGTGGCGCCGAGGGGATACGCCTGTCCCGGCCAGACCTGCATAGATAAGACTCTTCCACTTCTGATCCGGCGACTGGGGTCATCCGATGGGGTCATCCGAGGGTTCCGGCTGATCCTCCACCAAAGGCCGCCCGTCACCTAGCACGCCGGACGGTGCTACCGGGTGACCTGTCGTCTGCCCGGACCCGTGCGGGACCTCCGCCCGGTCCCGGCGCGGGCGGCTGCCCGGGTCAACCCCGCGTTCCGCGGGTTCCCTCGGAGCGCGGAACGGCGGATGCTCCGGCGACGCCCGCCGAAGGGCCCGTCCGGCCCTCTCGGCCAGGCCTCACCGGGCGGCTCACCACTATGAATCAGCTCACTCCGACCACCCCCAAGATCCGGAACGACCGCCCCGGAAAGGGCGGTTGGGAAAGTCGGCCGGTCCATCCGGCTGCACTTGCTCGCCCTCCCGGAGTACTCTCCTTGATCGTTGGAGGCCGGTGCGTGAAAGAAGCAGAAGGCGGTGCGCGGGTGAGCTCGGGAGGGCTGGAGCTGCCCCCAGGCGACTCAGGTCACGGCGACTCGGGTCAGGAGGGGGACGCCGCGGGCGGCCCCGCTGACGTCCCGCCCGGCGCGGTGTCACTCGCCCGGCCGCTGGAGATCGGCGCGGAACTGGAGTGGGACGCCGACGACTGGAGCGAGGTCCGCACCCGCGCCCAGCGGGCCGGCCGTGCCTACATCTGGCTGAATCTGGTCGAACAGCGGCTGCGGGCGGTGGTGGCGGCGGTCCTGCGGCCCATCTACGAGCCCATGCACGGCGACGACTGGGTGGTGGCGGCTGCCGGTCCCGCCGGCCAGGAGTGGGTGCAGCGGGCCGTCGCGGTACGGGAGGTCTCGCGCCGCAAGGGCTACCTCCTGGACCCGGCGGACGATAACGTCCTCAGCTTCCTCACGCTCCCGCAGCTGCGGGAGCTGATGGTCCAGCACTGGCCGTGCTTCGAGCCGTATCTGGACGAGCGGCGCGAGGTGGAGCTGGTGCTCGACGAACTGGAGGTCACGCGGAACGTCGTCTCCCGTAACCGGGCCCTGTCGCGCACGGTCCTGGACCAGTCGGAGCGCGCCTCCGCGCGGCTGCTGGAGATCCTGGGCAGCGGGGCCGGGATGCCCTCGGCGCAGCGGCTGCCGGTCGACGCGGTCGAGGACCTGGTGGGGGACCGGTACGCGGACGTGGTGTCCGTGCACCCCGACCGCGTACGGCTCCAGCGGCAGATCCCGGCCGAGGACCTGTTCGGCGGGGCGCGGCGGCTCGACGCCATCGGCATAGGCCTGAACCTGCTGGTGCAGAACTTCTCCGGGCGGAGGCTGGTACGGCTCGCGGAGTCCGGCTGCCGGATACGGCTGCTGTTCCTCAACCCGGCGAGCAGTGCGGTGAAGCGGCGCGAGCGGGAGCTGGGCATCAAGAAGGGCGAGCTGAGCCGGTCCGTGGAGATGAACATCCTGCACATGAGGCGGGTCCGCTCCAGGCTCCGCGACCCGGGCGCCTTCGAGATCCAGGTGTTCGACGAGACGCCCCGCTTCACCGCCTACCTGGTGGACGGGGACGGCCCGGACGGCGTGGGCATCGTCCAGTCGTACCTGCGGCGGGCCCGGGGCATGGAGGCGCCCGTGCTCGTCCTGCGGGGCGGGGGGCGGCGGCCGGTGGTCACCGCGGGAGCGGACACCGAGCACGGTCTGTTCGAGACCTACCGCGAGGAGTTCGAGTCGGTCTGGGTGGATTCGCGCCCTGTGTCGTGAGGTGGGCGCCCGTGGCGTTGTCAGTGCCGCGTGCAAGGGTGAAGGCCCACTGGGGGAGCGCGCCGCGTGGAAGGCGGCGTGGCGAAGGAGGAACGGCATGGGCTGGCACGGGGAGACACTGGTCGGCTTCGACCTGGAGACGACGGGCACGGAGCCGCAGGAGGCGAGAATCGTGACCGCCGCGGTCGTCGAGATGCGGGGCGGGGACATCCTGGCGCGCCGGGAGTGGCTCGCGGATCCGGGCGTCCTCATCCCCGCTCAGGCATCCGCCATCCACGGCATCAGCACCGAGCGCGCCGCCGCGGAGGGCCGCCCGGCCCGCGAGGTCGCGGACGAGGTGGCGTCCGCGCTCGTCGGCTGCTGGAAGCGGGGCGTTCCGGTGGTCGCGTACAACGCCGCGTTCGACCTGACCCTGCTGGCCGCCGAGCTGCGGCGGCACGGCCTGCCGTCGCTGGGGGAGCGACTGGGAGCGGCCGGGGACCCCGGTGAGGGCCCGGGGGGCGCCGCGACGGGGCCGGTCGTCGACCCGTACACGATCGACCGGGCCGTCGACCGCTACCGCCGCGGGAAGCGGAACCTCGAAGCGGTGTGCGGCGAGTACGGCATCGTGCTGGACGGCGCCCACGAGGCCACCGCCGACGCGCGGGCCGCGGTCCTGCTGGCGTGTGCGATAGCCGAGCGGCACGGCGCGGTGGCCGCGCTCACCCCGGCCGAGCTGCACGCGCGGCAGGTGGAGTGGTACGCGGCCTGGGCGGCCGACTTCCAGAGTTTCCTGCGCCGCAAGGGCTCGCCGGACGCGGTCGTCGACCCGCTGTGGCCGCTGCGCGAGCCGCAGCGGCAAGCCGTGGCGGGGGCGGAGCCGGTGGCGGGGTGACCGGGCGCGGAACGACGCCCGGCGGACCACGGGCAACCGCCGCCGGGCCTCGGACACCCCTTCACGAGGAGCGCGCGCTCAGATCTGCGAGCACTCCGCGAGGAAGTCCAGCAGCAGCCCGTTGACCTGTTCCGGCGCGTCGAGCTGGAGCCAGTGTCCGGCGCCCTCGACCCGCTCGTACCGCCAGGACCCGGCGACATGCTTGCCCGTCCCGGCCATCGACGCCTCGCTGAGGAACCGGTCGCCGGTGCTCCACAGGCCCAGCACCGGACCCGGCAGCGGGGGCAGCGGCAGTTCGGGGCCGAACATCACCTCGGGCGGCAGCCCCGCACGGTAGATGGCGAGGGCGGCGGTCAGCGCCCCCGGCTCGGACAGCCGGGCCACTGCCTCCTCCGCGTCCGGGTGCTCGGCCAGGAACTCCCGGGCCTGCGCGGCGCCGTCCCGCAGCAGCCACTCCTCTGCCAGGCCCGCGTACTGGAACAGCAGCATGTACCAGGACAGTCTGCGCTGCTCCCACCCGGCGTCCCGCAGGGCGGCCAGGTTGCCCACGGACAGCAGTGACAGTCCGGCCACCCGGTCGGGCGCGGTCATGGCGAGCTGCTGCACGACGGCCGAGCCCCAGTCGTGCCCGACCAGATGCGCCCGCTCCACACCGCTCCGGTCCAGCAGCTCCAGCAGATCGGCCACGGAACGGGCCGGGGCGTACGACTCCGTGCCCTCCGGCCGGCCGGAACGGCCGAAGCCGCGCAGATCCGGGGCGATCGTGCGGTAGCCGGCCGCGTTCAGAGCCGGCACCTGGTGGCGCCAGCAGTCGTGCGTGTCCGGGAATCCGTGGACCAGCAGCACCACGGGCGCCGCGCGGTCGCCGCAGTCCTGGACCTCCAGCTCGACATCGCTCAGCTGTATGCGCATCGGCCCATCATGACACTGCGTCAGAAGGCGTACCAGCGGATCTCCGGGTCGCCGTCCCGCAGCGACGAGACACGGCGGTGGAACTCGGCCAGCGCCCGCGGGTCGGCGGGCGCGTGCTGAGCGACCCACGCACAGCTCGCCGTCTCCCGCGCCCCTCGCAGCAGCGCACACCCCTCCCACTCCCGCACGTCCCACCCGTACGAGGCGGTGAACGCCTCGTACGCCGCGGGGTCCAGACCGTACCGGTCCCGCGCCAGCGCGAGCACCACCAGATCGTGTTCGCGCAGGTCGAAGGAGAAGGTCTCCAGGTCCATCAGCACCGGCCCGTCCGGCCCGACATGGACGTTCCGGGGCAGTGCGTCCCCGTGGACCGCGCCCGGCCTCAGGCGCGGAGCCAGGGTCCCGGCCGCAGCGGCGAAGGCGTCCCGCCGCTCCCGCAGGTACGCCGCGTCCGCCGGGTCGATAGCGTCGCCCGCGAGCCGCAGCCACCGCTCCATCCCGCCCAGGAGATCCCGGCGCGGCAGTGCGAACGGCGGCGCGTCCAAGGCGTGCACCCGCCGCAGCAGCGGCGCCAGGTCCCGGGGCTCCGCCGCGCGCACGGCCGTGGGAAGCCGACGCCACACGGTCACCGGATGGCCCTGCACCAGCCGCGCGTCCGGTTCCGCCGCCCGTACGGCCGGAACCCCGGCGTCCGCCAGCCACTCGGACACGGCCAGCTCGCGCCGTGCCCGCTCCAGCAGCTCCGCGTCCCGCCCGATCTTGACGACGAGACCACCGGCGGCGAACACCGCGTTCTCGCCCAGCGTCAGGAGGTACGCGCCCGCCCCGTACCCCGCACCGCGCAGCACCTCCCGGGCCCGCTGCTCGTCCATGCCGTGCCTCGTCTCCTGGTGCCGTACCGCCTGGTCGGCCCCAGTCTCGCACCACTTCCGGACAGGCCCGGAGAACCGCCGGGCCCAGCCGCCGGAGTACGGCGCGGGCAGGGCGGGCACCACCGTCCCACGGGGGAGACCGGCCCTAGTCTGACGTCCATGACGACCATCACCCGATACGCCGTCCTCCTGCGGGGAATCAACGTGGGCACGTCCAGGAAGGTCCCCATGGCGGAACTCCGCACGGTCCTGACGGACCTGGGCCACACGGACGTGAAGACCTATCTGCAGTCGGGAAACGCGGCCTTCACCACCGACTCGAAGGCGGACGAAGCCACCCTCACGAAGGACCTGGAACAAGCCGTCAGGAAACACTTCGGCTTCGAGGTCCACTGCCTGATCCGCGAGGCCGACTACCTCCGGCGGATCGTCGAGGACTGCCCCTTCCCGGCTGCCGACCTGCAGCCGAAGCAACTCCACGTCACCTACTTCTCGGCGTCCGTGACCCCGGCCCGCTTCGCCGCCGTCGACCAGGAGGCCTACGCCCCGGAGGAGTTCCGCCTGGGCGACCGCGCCCTCTACCTGTACGCCCCGGACGGCCTGGGCCGCTCCCGGCTGGCCGAGGTGCTGTCCCGTCCTGCCCTCCTCAAGGGCATCACCGCCACCACCCGCAACTGGAACACGGTCCTGAAGCTGGCCGAAATGGCCCAGGAACCGACGGCCTGATTGGCCCGCGGCCGAAGGCCGGTCCCCGCATAGCGTCGGCTTCATGACGGCTACGCACCCCTCACGGACCAAGGTCGACTTCTGGTTCGACCCGGCCTGCCCCTTCGCCTGGATCACCTCCCGCTGGATCCTGGAGGTCGAGGCCGCCCGCGGTCTCGACCTCCGCTTCCACCTCATGAGCCTCCACCTGCACAACCTCGGCAACGAACTGCCCGACTGGTACCGCGACCTGATCGACCGCTCCCGCGGCCCGGTCCGGGTCGCGGCAGCCGCCGCGGAACACCTGGGCGAGGGCGTCCTCCGAGGGCTCTACACCGAGTTCGGCACCCGCATCCACAACGAGAGGAACAAGGACTTCGACGCCGTCGTCACCGACTCGCTGGCCGCCCTGGACCTCCCCGCCACACTCGCCGCCGCGGCCCACGACCCCTCGTACGACGAGGCCGTACGCCGCAGTCACGACGCGGGCAAGGACCCGGCCGCCGACGCCTACGTGGGCACGCCGACCCTCCACGTCGACGGCGCCGTCTGGTTCGGCCCGGTCCTCAACTCCGTCCCCCGAGGCCCCGAAGCCGTCCGCCTCTTCGACGCCTTCCACACGCTGGCCGCCCACCCGGACCTCTACGAACTGAAACGCACCCGCACGGGCGGTCTCAGCTTCGACTGAGGCGCCGGGCCTGCAGGCCTGCCACCCCGGCGCGGCGGGAGGAGCGGCGGCCCTAACCCGCCACCGCCAGCGGCCGGCGCACCGCCCCGGCCTCGTCGTAGCGGGTCAGGAGCAGTCGGGCCAGCTCGGGCGCCGGGCCCAGGACGGGGGCCAGGAGGTCCGCCTCCGCCGCGCCCGCGGCGATACGGTCCGGGAGTCGGCCCGGGGCTATCACGTACGGGGCGACCGCCACACGCCGTACGCCGTCGGCGCGCAGGGCGCGGACCGCGTCCTCCGTGCGGGGAAGGGATGCGGAGGCGAACGCAGGCCGCACGGCGCACCAACCGGTACGCCGCAGCTCCCGCGCCACATCTGCGATCGCTGCGATCGCCTCCGGGTCTGTGGACCCGGCGGAGGCCAGGACGACGCCGGTCGAGCGCTTCAGGCCCGCCATGGTGCGCCGCCGCTCGGGCGTCTCCGCCGGGGAGCCGGGGGCCGTCCCCCGGAAGGCTTCGGACAGGCGCCGCTCCAGCGCCCCGATCAACAGGGGCGACGGGCCCAGGACCTGCGCCTGGTGGATGCGCAGGGACCGCGGGGCCCGGCGCAGCACCGACGGGATGTCGGACTTCGCGTGGAAGGCCCGGGTGAGAAGGAGGGGGAGGGCGACCACCTCTCCGGCACCGTCCGCCGCCAGGGCCTCCAGGACCGCCGGGACCGAGGGCACGTTGAAGTCCAGGAACGCCACCTCCACACGGAGGCCCGGCCGCTGCGCCGACACCTCGCGGACCAGAGCGTGGACCGTCGCCGGGTGACGGGCGTCCCGGCTGCCGTGGGCGACGACCAGGAGGGTGGGGGATCCGGTCACGGCGCTCAGCTCCTGGCCAGCAGGCCGCGGCGGCGCAGCACCCGGCGTTCCAGGGGGCTGAAGACCAGCAGGTCGACGGCGATGCCCACGAGCAGGATCAGGAAGATCGCCAGGAAGATGCCGGGCATGTCCGCGTTGTTGCGGCCGTTGTCCAGCAGCTGGCCCAGGCCCAGACCCAGTTCGGGGGAGGACGCGATGATCTCGGCCGCCATGAGGGAGCGCCACGAGAACGCCCAGCCCTGCTTCAGACCTGCCAGATAACCCGGCAGCGCCGCCGGCATCACGATGTGCCACGCGCCCCGCAACCCCGACGCGCCGAGCGTCCGGCCCGCCCGCAGGAACAGCGGCGGCACCTGGTCCACGCCGGCCACCAGGCCGTTCGCGATCGACGGCACCGCGCCCAGCAGGATCACCGCGAACATCATCCGGTCGTTCAGGCCCAGCCACAGCACCGCCGGGGGCACCCACGCCACCGAGGGCAGGGACTGGAGGCCCGACAGAATCGGGCCGATCGCCGCCCGTACCGGCTTCACCCGGGCCACCAGCAGGCCCAGTGGCGTACCGATGGCCAGCGCCAGCACGAAGCCGAGCAGCGCCCGGGACACGCTCGTCCACATGACGTCGAACAGCGTTCCCCGGAGCCACATCTCGGAGAGGCTGTCCCAGACCGCGGACGGTGCGGGGAGTTTGTACGCCTCGGTGACCTCCGCCCACACCAGCAGCTGCCATACCGCCAGTACCAGCGCCACCGCCACCACCGGCGGCAGGACCTTCTTCAGCAGCGTCTCGCGGAGGGGGGTGCGGCGGGTCTCGACCGTGTCGAGGGCGTCCAGGCCCGCTTCGAGGTCCTCCAGGTCGTCCGCCCTGCCCGGCGCGCTCACGCCACCGGACCTGGCGGCCGGCGTATCAGTGCTTGCCATGTCGGCGGATCTCCTCCCGCAGTCGTCCGGTGATCTCCAGGGACAGCTCCGCCACCGCGGCGTCCTCGATACGGCGCGGCTGCGGGATGCCGACCGTCCACTCCCGGGCGATCCGGCCCGGGCGGGACGACAGCAGCACGACGCGCTGTGCCAGCCGTACCGCCTCCCGCACGTTGTGCGTCACGAACAGCACCGACAGGCCCGTCTCGGCCCAGATCCGGGTCAGCTCGCCGTGCAGCACGTCCCGGGTGATCGCGTCCAGCGCCGCGAACGGCTCGTCCATCAGCAGCAGTCGGCTCTCCTGGGCCAGCGCCCGGGCCATCGCCACCCGCTGCCGCATCCCGCCCGACAGCTCGTGCACCCGCTTCCCGTACGCACCGCCCAGCCGGACCAGCTCCAGCAGCCGCTCCGCCTCCGCGCGGCGCTCGCCCCTCGGCACGCCCCGCAGTTTCAGGGCCAGCTCGATGTTCTTCCCGGCCGTCAGCCACGGGAACAGCGCGTGCTCCTGGAACATCAGCGCCGGGCGGCCGTCCGTCGCGATGGACCCGGACGTCGGCCGGTCCAGGCCCGCTACCAGGTTGAGCAGGGTCGACTTCCCGCAGCCCGAGGCCCCGAGGAGGGTGACGAACTCGCCCGGCGCGACATCGAGACTGATGTCGTCCAGGACGAGCTGCTGCCCGGCGGGGCCGGCGAAGGACTTGGAGACGTGTTCGAGCCGTGCGGCGTACTCGACCGCCGCACGGTCCGAGGCCTGCGGTACCGCCGTCGTGAGCGTGGTGGCCATGGTCGTCACCTCCTGGGAGCTGGTCTGTGGGGGGTTCACGGGGACTGCTTCGTGCCTCGTCCGGCGTCGGTGACCTCTGGTCGGTTCTCCGACTTGAGGATCTTGTTCAGCAGTCGCAGGTCGTAGATGCCGGACAGGTCCGCCCGCTCCAGCAGACCCGCCTTCACCGCGTGGTCCGCCTGTTCGTGCAGCGTCCGTGCCAGCGGGTCGTCCGTGAACCGCAGCGACGGCCACGCCGAGTCGAGCACCGCGCCCGGCAGCGGCTTGCCGTTCAGCTTCCGCAGCTGTGCGTTGGCCGCGTCCTTGGCCTGCTTCGGATGGGCGCCGATCCACGCGTTGGCCCGCACCGCGCCCCGCAGCACGGCCTCCACCACGTCCGGGTGCTCGGCCAGGAAGCCCCGGGCCACCACGATGTTCGTGATCGCGAACCGCTCGTCCGGCCACAGGGACGCCTCGTCCAGCAGCACCTTCGCGCCCTGAGCGACCAGCCGGGAGGCGACGGGCTCCGGCACCCACGCGCCGTCCACCGAGCCCGACCGGTACGCGTCCGGCAGGATCTTGTTGTCGACGCGCAGCACCGACACATCACCCTTGCCGCTCTGCGGGTCGATCCTCCAGCCCTGCGACGCCGCCCAGTCGAGGAAGGCGACGTCCTGCGTGTTGCCGAGCTGAGGGGTCGCGATCCGCTTGCCCTTCACATCCGCCGGGCTCGCGATCCGGTCCGGGTTCACCACCAGCCGTACGCCGCCGGACGCCGCGCCGCCCACGATCCGCAGGCTGTCGCCGCCCGACCGCACGTACCCGTTCACCGCGGGGGAGGGGCCCATGAACGCGATGTCCACCGACCCGGCGTTCAGTGCCTCCACCGCCGACGGGCCCGCGTTGAACACGGACGTCCGCAGTGCCGTACCGCGCAGCTCCTTCTGGAAGAAGCCCTCCCGGTCCCCGACCAGCGCCGTGCCGTGCGTCAGATTCGCGAAGTACCCGACCCGCACGGTGTCCGCCGAGAGCTTCGGGCCCTCCGGCGCGACCTTCACCTCGTCCGTGACCGCCTGCGAGCCGTAGCCGAGGCAGGAGGCCAGCACCGCCATTAGCAGCGGTACGACCGCGACGGCGGCCAGACCGCGGCGCGGCGCGGCGCGGGGCGGGCGGGGGGTGGCAGGCACGGGAGGGGTTCCTCTCGTCGGCCCCGCGCTACACCCCGTACGGAAGCGGGGGCGGCGCCGGGCGGTCGGCGGTCGATGATCGGGCGGGGAGGGGCATGTCGGGCACGGTCATCGGGCACATCGCGCCACGCCTCCCGTGCCCGAGCCCAGCTCGCCGCTGCCCACACGACCGCCCTCCTTGGCGAAGGTCGCGTAGACGTCGGCGTAGCGGGGGACCATCAGAAGTCCCAGCCCTCGTCGTCGGCCCCGGCCGCCTTCGCCTTCTCCGTCGCGAACGACTCGCCCGCCATGCCGGCTGCGAGCGTCGTGCCGTCGGCCGGGTCGATCAGCAGGAACGAGCCGGTACGGCGCGAGTGGGCGTACGAGTCGAGCGCGAGCGGCTCGGCCGTGCGGACCCTCACCGTGCCGATGTCGTTGGCGACGAGCTGCCCCGGCTCCGGGTGCTGGGAGAGGTCGTCCAGGGTCAGCCGGGACGGGATCTCCTTCACGATCGCCTTGACCGTGCGGGTCGTGTGCTTCAGCAGCACCCGCTGGCCGACCGTCAGCGGCTGGTCGGCCACATGGCAGACGGTCGCCTCGACGTCCTGAGAGGTGGCGGGTGTGTCGTCGCTCGGCACGATGATGTCGCCGCGCGAGATGTCGATGTCGTCCTCCAGGAGGAGGGTCACCGACTGCGGGGTCCAGGCGATGTCGACGGGGGTGCCCAGGAGGTCGATGCCGGACACCTTCGACGTACGGCCGGACGGCAGGACGGTGACCTCCTGGCCCACCCGGAACGTACCGGCGGCGATCTGCCCGGCGTAGCCCCGGTAGTCGGGGTGCTCGGAGGTCTGCGGGCGGATCACGTACTGGACGGGGAGGCGGGCGTGGCAGCCCGTCAGGTCGTGGCTGACCGGGACGGTCTCCAGGTGCTCCAGCACCGTCGGGCCGCCGTACCAGTCCATGGCCGCGGACGGCTCCACCACGTTGTCCCCGGCGAGCGCCGAGATCGGGATCGCGGTGACCTCCGGGACGCCCAGTTCGGTCGCGTACGCGGTGAACTCCTCCGCGATCGCGGCGAACACGGACTCCCGGTAGTCGACCAGGTCCATCTTGTTGACCGCCAGCACGACGTGCGGAACACGCAGCAGCGCGGCGAGGGCGGCGTGGCGGCGGGTCTGCTCGACGACGCCGTTGCGGGCGTCGACCAGGATCACCGTCAGCTCGGCGGTCGAGGCGCCCGTCACCATGTTGCGGGTGTACTGCACATGGCCCGGGGTGTCGGCCAGGATGAACCGGCGCCTGGGCGTGGCGAAGTAACGGTACGCCACGTCGATCGTGATGCCCTGCTCCCGCTCGGCCCGCAGACCGTCGGTGAGCAGCGCCAGGTCGGGGGCCTCCTGGCCCCGGGAACGGGAGGCGTGCTCGACGGCCTCCAGCTGGTCCGCGAGGACCGACTTGGAGTCGTGCAGCAGCCGCCCGACCAGGGTGGACTTGCCGTCGTCGACGGACCCGGCGGTGGCGAAGCGCAGGAGGGTGGTGGCCGAGAGCTGCTCGACGGCCGTGGTGGTGGTGCTGGTCATGTCTAGAAGTACCCTTCGCGCTTGCGGTCTTCCATCGCGGCCTCGGACAGCTTGTCGTCGGCGCGGGTGGCGCCCCGCTCGGTCAGCCGGGACGCGGCGATCTCCGCGATCACGGCGTCGAGCGTGGTGGCGTCGGAGTCGACGGCGCCGGTGCAGGACATGTCGCCGACCGTGCGGTAGCGGATGAGCCGCTTCTCGACGGTCTCGTCGTCCTTCGGGCCGCCCCAGTCGCCGGCGGTCAGCCACATGCCGTTGCGCTGGAAGACCTCGCGCTCGTGCGCGAAGTAGATCTGCGGCAGCTCGATGCCCTCACGGGCGATGTACTGCCACACGTCCAGCTCGGTCCAGTTGGACAGCGGGAACACGCGCACGTGCTCGCCGGGGGCGTGGCGGCCGTTGTACAGCTGCCACAGCTCGGGGCGCTGGCGGCGCGGGTCCCACTGGGAGAACTCGTCCCGCAGCGAGAACACCCGCTCCTTGGCCCGGGCCTTCTCCTCGTCGCGCCGCCCGCCGCCGAAGACCGCGTCGAACCGCTCAGACTGGATCTTCTCGGTCAGCGGCACGGTCTGGAGCGGGTTACGGGTCCCGTCCGGGCGCTCCCGCAGCTTCCCGGCGTCGATGTACTCCTGTACGGACGCCACGTGCAGCCGCAGACCGTGGCGGGCGACCGTGCGGTCGCGGTACTCGATGACCTCGGGGAAGTTGTGCCCGGTGTCGACGTGCAGCAGCGAGAACGGGACCGGCGCCGGCGCGAACGCCTTCAGCGCCAGGTGCAGCATGACGATGGAGTCCTTGCCGCCGGAGAAGAGGATCACCGGCCGCTCGAACTCGCCCGCCACCTCGCGGAAGATGTGGACCGCCTCGGACTCCAGCGCGTCCAGGTGGGACAGCGCGAACGGGCTGTCCTGCTGCTCCTCCGTGGCATTCAGCGTGGCCGTCATGCCAGGCCCCTTTCGGTCAGCAGTGCGTGCAGCGCCTGCGCGGACTCCTGCACCGTCTGGTTCTGGGACTCGATCCGCAGGTCGGGGCGGTCCGGCTGCTCGTACGGGTCGTCGACGCCGGTCAGCCCGGAGATCTCCCCGGCCGCCTGCTTGGCGTACAGGCCCTTCACGTCCCGCACGGAGCAGACGTCGACCGGGGTGGCCACGTGCACCTCCACGTAGGGGGTGCCCTCCTGCTGGTGGCGCTTGCGGACGGCCTCGCGGCTGTCGGCGTACGGGGCGATGACGGGCACGAGGACCTTCACGCCGTTGGACGCGAGCAGCTCCGAGACGAAGCCGATGCGCTGCACGTTCGTGTGCCGGTCCTCGCGGCTGAAGCCGAGGCCCGCCGAGAGGAACTCGCGGATCTCGTCACCGTCGAGCACCTCGACACGGTGGCCCTCCTCGCGCAGCCGTCCCGCCAGCTCGTACGCGATGGTGGTCTTGCCCGCGCTGGGCAGACCGGTGAGCCAGATGGTGGCCCCAGTCACGTGCTTCTCCTGAAGGTTCTGGTCGTTGGTCATCCGTGCAGCCCGCACTCCGTCTTGGCTCGGCCCGCCCAGCGGCCGGCGCGCGCGTCCTCGCCCTCCGCGACCCGTCGGGTGCAGGGGGCGCAGCCGACAGAGGCGTAACCGTCCATCAGCAGCGGGTTGGTGAGGACCCCGTGCTCGGCGACGTACGCGTCGACGTCGTCCTGCGTCCAGCGGGCGATGGGGGACACCTTGACCTTGCGGCGCCTGGCGTCCCAGCCGACGACCGGGGTGTTCGCCCGGGTCGGGGACTCGTCCCGGCGCAGTCCGGTCGCCCACGCGTCGTACCCCGCCAGGCCCTCCTCCAGCGGCTTGACCTTGCGCAGCGCGCAGCACAGGTCCGGGTCCCGGTCGTGCAGCCTCGGTCCGTACCGGGCGTCCTGCTCGGCCACGGTCTGGCGCGGGGTGAGGGTGATGACGTTGACGTCCATCACCGCCTCCACCGCGTCGCGGGTGCCGATGGTCTCCTCGAAGTGGTAGCCGGTGTCGAGGAACACGACGTCCACGCCGGGGAAGGCGCGCGAGGCGAGGTGCGCGACGACAGCGTCCTCCATCGAGGAGGTCACGCAGAAGCTCTTGCCGAAGGTGTCGGCGGCCCACTTGAGGATGTCCAGGGCCGGGGCGTCCTCCAGCTCGCGGCCCGCCTGCTCGGCGAGCGACGCGAGCACCTGGAGATGGTGCTCCGCACCGGTGTCCGTCTCCGTCATGTCTCGTCCCCTCCGCTGCTTTCGTCGCGCCGGAGCCCGCGGGCCAGCAGGCCCAGGAACTTCAGCTGGAAGGCCCGGTTACAGGCCGCGCAGTCCCACGCCCCGTGTCCCTGCTCGTTGGGGCGCAGGTCCTCGTCGCCGCAGTACGGGCAGTGGAACGGCGCCGCCCGCCCGCTCACGGCATCTCCTTGTTCGCTTCTCCGCCCGCGCGGCGCGCCGGCGCGGCCGTCGTGGTCGTCGTGGTCGTCCGCGGCCCGGCGGCCGCGCGTGCGTCGCTCACGAGAGGGCCTCCTCGGAGGCACGGGCCGCCCAGGCGGCGAAGCGCTCGCCGTCCTCGCGCTCCGCCTGGTAGCGGGTGAGGACACGCTCGATGTAGTCGGGCAGCTCGGCGGAGGTGACCTTCAGGCCGCGCACCTTGCGGCCGAAACCGGCCTCCAGGCCGAGGGCGCCGCCCAGGTGCACCTGGAAGCCCTCCACCTGCTCGCCCCGGTCGTTCATCACGAGCTGGCCCTTGAGGCCGATGTCCGCGACCTGGATGCGGGCGCAGGCGTTGGGGCAGCCGTTGACATTGATGGTGAGGGGCTGGTCGAAGTCCGGCAGGCGCCGCTCCAGCTCGTCGATGAGCGAGGCGCCGCGCGCCTTGGTCTCGACGATGGCCAGCTTGCAGAACTCGATGCCGGTGCAGGCCATCGTGCCCCGCCGGAACGGGGACGGCTTGACCCGCAGGTCCAGTGCCTCCAACGCGGTGGTCAGCGGCTCGACCTGGGCCTCCTCGACATCGAGGATGATCATCTTCTGTTCGACGGTGGTGCGGACCCGGCCGGAGCCATGTGCCTCGGCCACCTCCGCGATCTTGGTGAGGGTCGCCCCGTCGACCCGGCCGACACGCGGTGCGAAGCCCACGTAGAAGCGGCCGTCCTGCTGCCGGTGCACCCCGACGTGGTCACGCCACTGCTGTACGGGCTGCGCCGGCGCGGGTCCGTCGACCAGCTTCCGCTCCAGGTACTCGTCCTCCAGGATCCGGCGGAACTTCTCCGCACCCCAGTCCGCCACCAGGAACTTCAGCCGGGCGCGATTGCGCAGGCGCCGGTAGCCGTAGTCGCGGAAGACCGAGATCACACCGGTGTAGACGTCCGGGACCTCGTCGAGCGGCACCCAGGCGCCTAGCCGGACACCGATCTTCGGGTTGGTGGACAGGCCGCCGCCCACCCACAGGTCGAAGCCCGGGCCGTGCTCGGGGTGCTCGACACCGACGAACGCGATGTCGTTGATCTCGTGTGCCACGTCCAGGAGCGGTGAACCGGAGATCGCGGACTTGAACTTTCGGGGCAGGTTCGAGAAGTCCTTGTTGCCGACGATCCGGCGGTGGATCTCGTCGACGGCGGGCGTGCCGTCGATGATCTCGTCCGCGGCGATCCCGGCGACCGGGGAGCCGAGGATGACGCGCGGGGTGTCACCGCAGGCCTCGGTCGTGGAGAGGCCGACCTCTTCGAGGCGGCGCCAGATCTCCGGGACGTCCTCGATCCGGATCCAGTGGTACTGGATGTTCTGCCGGTCGGTGATGTCGGCGGTGCCGCGCGCGAACTCCTCGGAGATCTCCCCGATGACCCGCAGCTGCCGGGTGGTCAGCCGGCCGCCGTCGATGCGGACGCGCAGCATGAAGTACTCGTCGTCCAGCTCCTCCGGCTCCAGGATCGCCGTCTTGCCGCCGTCGATCCCGGGGCGGCGCTGGGTGTAGAGGCCCCACCAGCGCATCCGGCCGCGCAGGTCGTTGGGGTCGATGGAGTCGAACCCGGCCTTCGAGTAGACCGTCTCAATGCGTGTCCGCACATTGAGACCGTCGTCGTCCTTCTTGAACTGCTCATTGCCGTTGAGGGGCGTGAAGTGACCCCTGGCCCACTGGCCCTCGCCACGGTGGCGCCCCGGCTTGCGGCGAGGCGTGGCGGGTGCGGGCTTTTCGGGGGTGGCGGCCATGGCTATACGTCCTTCGGGACTGCAGGAGGGCGGCTTTGACCTGCGCAATGTCGCGCAGGGCTGGGCCTTGCGCGACATTGCGCGGAGGGTCGGGAAGTGTCGGGGAACGCGGCGGTGCTGGTTCGCTCAGCGCGCCGGACAGATGGCGCTGGACATGCGGCCGAGGTCGACGTGCCGCCGACTCACCAAGGCAATTCCAGCTGAAGACATGACGGAAGCCTGTCATGGGGGTTTGGACTCAGTCCACCTTTGTCCGAGATGTGGACGCGGGTGTCTCGAAAAATGGACAGCTGTGGTGCGGGTCACGTGCCGCTCCGGCCTGTCCGGCGCGTGGGGACGGACGCCGGACAGGCGGGAGCGGAGGTCCGGGGACGTAGCCCCGGTGAAGGTGAGGAGCGTGGGCTAGGCCCGGGCGCCCGGCCACGGGCCCGGCGTCGGGGTCTCGGCCCGCTCGCCCACCTTCGTGTCGTACAGGCGGAAGCCCCGCCGCAGGTAGTTCGGCACCGCGTGCTCGCCGTCCAGCGAGCACGTGTTCAGCACCACCCGCCCGGTCGGCGCCCGCCCCGGCCAGCGGTCCGCCAGGTCCCAGGCCCGCGCCGTGCCGTACGAGAGCAGATGACCGCCGATGCGGCGGCCCCGGAACGCCGGGAGCAGTCCGAAGTACATGATCTCGACCGCGCTCTCGTCGTGCGGTGTGAGCTCCACGTACCCGGCCGGTGTCCCCTTCTCGTACGCCACCCAGATCTCGGCCCCGGGACGCTCGAGGATGTCCCGCCACTCCTTGTACGTGAGCCCGAGCCGGTCCTCCCAGTGCAGGTCCCCGCCCACCGCCGTGTAGAGGAAGCGGCCGAACTCCGGCGAAGGCACCTCCGCCCGCTCGATGCGCAGGTCCCCGCCCTCGGGTGCGGGGGAGGGGCGCAGGTCCTCCGGGGAGGTCTGCTCCAGGTACCAGGTCGTCACGGTGATGCTCATGCCGGCCAGCGAACCATGCCGGGGCCGGGGTGCGCTGCCTGCTGTGTCACAGTGTGGGACGCCGTCTCATGATGCGCGCGTCTCATGCGGCGCGCGCCGCCACCACCGCCGGAGCGGTCGAGTGCGGCAGCAGATCGCGCGGGTCGGCAGGGCCCCGGACCTCCACCTCCAGCTCGTCCCGGAAGCGGTACGGCCGGTGCGCCAGCACACCCGACAGAGTGCGCCGCATCCGGGACATCTCCGCCCGCACGGTCACCGTACGCGTCCCGTCCCCGAAGAGGTCGGCCGCGAGCTGCGCGGCCGACCTCCCGTCGCGGTGCACGGCCAGCACGTACAGCAGCTCCGCGTGGCGCGGGCTCAGCTCCCGCACCCAGCCGCCCAGCGCCCCCGACACCCGCAGGGTCCAGTCCCGCGCCCGGCTCACGTCCAGGACGACCCGGGTCACCGTCCCGTCCGCCCCTCCGGGCCCGCTCCCGCCGCTCGTACCGTCCAGCACCCGCAGCAGCCATCCGCCCGGCAGCGGCTCCACCGCGCACTCGCCCAGCGACGGCAGCCACACCCGGCCGTCCACCGGGGCACCGGAACCGGCCTCCGGGCCCCCGCCCGGCTCTCCGGCCCCGCCCCGCAGCGCCCCCGGCAGTGGCAGCCGGTCCGGCGGGGCCATCCCCGCCACCGCCGCCGTCCATCCGTACCGGTCCACCGCCACCGCCCGGCCACCCACCCGGTGCAGCAGCGGCGCCGCCACCGCCCGCAGCCGCGCCAGTTCCGTCAGGTGCCGGTTGCGCAGCTCCGCCTCGGCCAGCCGCGCCACCGAACCCACCAGAAGCAGCGTCGCCGGGTGCATCGTCGCCACGGGGCCGCTCAGGTCGACGACCCCCATCAGCCGCCCGTCCCGGGGGTCCGTGACGGGCGCGCCCGCACAGGTCCACGGATGATGGGTCACCACGAAGTGCTCCGCCGAGTGCACCTGCACCGGCCGCCGCGTAACCAGGGCCGTGCCCACCCCGTTGGTGCCGACCGTCGACTCCCGCCAGTCCGCGCCCGCGTCCAGACCGTGCCCGTCGGCCATCCGCAGCACGGACGAGTGGCCCTCCCGCCACAGCACCCGCCCCTCGGCGTCGGCCACGATCATGATGTGTGCGAGCGGGTCCGCCACCGAGCCCGGCGCCTGCGTCAGGCCCTCCCGCAGCGCCGGGAGCACCTCCAGCAGCGGCGACGCGGCCCGGCGGGCCTCCAGCTCGCCGGCCGTCAGCAGGTCCGAGCGGTGGTCCCGGTCGGGGTCGACGCCCTCACGCAGCATCCGCTGCCAGGACGCCCCTATGTCGGCGCGCGGCGCCAGCGGAGCCGTACGCCCGCGCAGGGCCGCGTCCCGTATGCCCCTCAGGAGCCGGGTCGCCTCCCGCGCGTCCATCGCGGCGAGGCGTGTCATCTCGACTGTGGCGTCATGCACCGGGCCTCCCCCGCCCCGCGCCGGGTTCAGTGGTCCACCCCATCATCCCCCGCGACCGCGGCGCCCCCGGCACCGGGCTGCAACCCCCTGCAACTCTCGCGCCGGGCGCGGCGCCTGTACGAGAGTGGGAGGCGTACCGGGCATCCGGTACCGCCGGGATGGTGCCGTGTCGGCGCAGCACCATCCCAGCCGCGCCACGGGGCGCGGGCCGTCCCACCACGGCCCGCGCCCTGCCCGTGCCGCGGACGCCGTACGCGGCGGGACCGCCCGTGACCCGCGCCGCCCGGGCCGTACGAGGCCGCCCGGCGTCGGCCGGGTGCCCATGCCACCGGCCGCCTGCCAGGCGGGCCGCCTCACACCACGGCCCGCGCCCGCTCCACCACCGCCCCCAGGTCCAGCGTGTGCGGCAGCGTCCCGAAGGCCGTGCCCCAGTCGCCGCCCAGCCGTGAGCCGCAGAAGGCGTCCGCCACCTCCGGTGGTGCGTACCGCACCAGCAGCGAGCCCTGGAGCACCAGCGCCATCCGCTCCACCAGGCGCCGTGCCCGTGCCTCCATGCCGTCCAGGTCGGCCAGTTCGGCCAGCAGGTCCTTGATCGCCGCGTCCAGGCGGTGGTCCGCGCCACGCGCCGCGCCCACCTCGTTCAGGAACGCGTTCAGCGCCGCGGGCTCCCGGCCCAGTGCTCGCAGCACGTCCAGCGCCTGGACGTTGCCCGAACCCTCCCAGATCGAGTTGAGCGGCGACTCGCGCAGCAGCCTGGGCATCCCGGACTCCTCCACATAGCCGTTGCCGCCCAGGCACTCCAGCGCCTCCGCCACCGTCGGCGTACACCGCTTCGTCACCCAGTACTTGGCCGCCGGGACCGCCAGGCGCAGCAGCGCCTGCTCGGACGCGGCCTCCGGGCCGCCCGCCGCGACCGCGTCGTACGCCGACGCCAGGCGCATCCCCAGGACCGTCGCCGCCTCCGACTCCAGCGCCAGGTCCGCGAGCACGTTCCGCATCAGCGGTTTGTCGATGAGCAGTCCGCCGAACGCGCTGCGGTACGCGGTGTGGTGCACCGCCTGGGCCACCGCCTGCCGCATCAGCGCGGCCGACCCGAGCACACAGTCGAGCCGGGTCGCGGCGACCATCTCGATGATGGTGCGCACCCCGCGCCCCTCCTCACCGACCCGGCGCGCCCACGTCCCGTCGAACTCGACCTCGCTGGACGCGTTCGACCGGTTGCCCAGCTTGTCCTTGAGCCGCTGGATGCGGAACACGTTCCGGGTGCCGTCCTCCAGGACGCGCGGCACGAGGAAGCACGTCAGGCCGCCGGGCGCCTGGGCCAGCACCAGGAAGCCGTCCGACATCGGCGCCGAGCAGAACCACTTGTGCCCGGTCAGGACGTACTCGCCCGCCGCGGTGAGCGGCTTCGCCTCGGTCGTGTTGGCCCGGACGTCGCTGCCGCCCTGCTTCTCCGTCATGCCCATCCCGAAGAGCACCCCGCCCTTCTCCGCGGCCGGGCGCAGCTCCTCGCCCTCGTACACGCGTGCGGTGAGCTTCGGCTCCCAGAAGGCCGCCAGCTCCGGCTCCGCCCGCAGCGCCGGCACGGCCGCGTGGGTCATCGACAGAGGACAGCCGTGCCCCGCCTCGGCCTGGGTCCACACCAGGAATCCGGCCGCCCGCCGCACATGTCCGCCCGGAGTGCTCCAGGCCGCGGTCAGCCCGGCGGTCACCGCGTGGCCGAGCAGCCGGTGCCAGGCAGGGTGGAACTCGACCTCGTCGATCCGGTTGCCGTACCGGTCGTGGGTACGCGGTCTGGGAGGGTTCTCGTTGGCGAGGATGCCCCAGGACTGGGCCTGGGCCGATCCGGCGGCGGTGCCCAGCGCGGACAGCTCCTCGCGTGCCTCCTCCCGGAGTCCGGGGGGAAGGTGACGCTCCACGGCCTCGGCCAGGGCCCGGTCCGCGGTGTAGACGTCGTATCCGACCAGCGGCGGAGGCTGATTGGTCACGGTGTGGGTGGTGGCTGCCATGCGGATACGGTAAGGAGGTGCAGGCAGCAAAGGAAACACCCGAGTCGGCCATGAGCCAGCCGGAAGACGATGCCTCGTCCCACGGCCGGCTCCACCGGGCCCGTGTGCTCTACCGCAATGTCTCGAAGCGGAAGATGGTCTGGCTCCTCCTGAAGGACACGGTCAACTCGTGCATCGAGTACCGGATCCTCGGGCTGGCCGCCGAGGCCGCGTTCTTCACCCTGCTGTCGCTGCCCCCGCTGATGCTCGGTCTGCTCGGGCTCCTCGGCTACATCGACGACTGGACCGACACCACCACCGTCGCCTCCATCGAGGAGAACATCCTCGCGGCGGTCGGCACGGTCCTGTCCGACCAGGGCGTCAACGAGATCGCCCGCCCTCTCCTGGAGGACGTCACCCGGGCCGGGCGGCCCGACATCATCTCCATCGGCTTCGCCATAGCGCTGTGGTCCGGGTCGCGGGCGGTGAACGTCTTCATCGACACCATCACCGTCATGTACGGACTGGACGGGCACCGCGGCATCGTCGCGACCCGGCTGCTGGCCTTCCTCCTCTATCTCGTCGCCCTGCTGATCGGCGCGGTCGTGCTGCCGCTCGCGGTGGTCGGCCCCGACCGGCTGGTCGAACTGGTCCCGTGGGGCGCGGAGCTGGTCGCCGTCCTGTACTGGCCGGTGGTCATCGTCCTGTCCGTCGCGTTCCTGACGACCCTGTACCACGTGTCCGTCCCCGTCAGGTCGCCCTGGGTGGAGGACGTTCCCGGAGCTCTGGTCGCTCTGGGCATGTGGGTGCTCGGCAGCTTCCTGCTCCGCATCTACCTGACCAACACGGTTGAGGGACCCACCATCTACGGCTCGCTCGCCGCGCCCATCGCCGTCCTGCTCTGGATCGGCATCTCCGCCTTCGCCGTCCTCGTGGGCGCCGCCGTGAACGCGGCGATCGACCGGGTGTGGCCCTCGGTCGCCACGGCCGCCGCGCGCGCCGAGACCGAACGTGCCCGGGCCGCCGAGGCCGCCGCGCTGGTGGCCCGCAGCCGGGCGGCCGAGCCGGAGCCGGACCCCGACGACCCGGACATGCCGTCGGAGTTCCCGGAGCGGTGGTCCCGCTTCCTGCCGCCGGACGACGTGAAGGGCCGCTTCCAGTGGGAGCCCCGCGACCGTACGGAGAGGAACGTCAAGGAAGGCAAGGGCGACAAGGGGGGCGGAGGCAGGAAGCAGAACGGGAGGAACGGCGGGGTCAAGCAGGGGGAGCCGCGCGGGGGGATCTCCTGAACGGCGGCTACCGGGAGCGGCCCTCCCGCCTGCCCGGCGCCGCCGTGTGGACCGTGCCCGGCGGCCGGGCGCCGCAGAACGTGCTGCCCGTGCTGCCGGACGGCTGCATGGACCTGCTGTGGCGCGAGGGGGTACTGCTCGTCGCCGGACCCGACACGCGCGCGTACGACCCCGAGGGCGGGGCCGCCGCCTGGGCGGGGGTCCGGTTCGCCCCGGGTGACGCGCCCGCGCTGCTGGGCGTCCCGGCGCACGAGCTGCGTGACCGGCGGGTACTGCTGGCCGATCTGTGGCCCGCGCCCCGCGTACGGCGACTCGCGGCGGGGGTGACCGGCGCGCGGGAACTGGAGGCGCTGGCCCTGAGGCTGGCCGCCGGGGTGCCCCCGGCCGATCCCCTGGTGCGGGCGGTCGCCGCCCGGCTCGGCGCGGGCTGGACGGTCGCCGCCACCGCCGGGGCCGTCGGGCTGAGTGCCCGGCAGCTGCACCGGCGCTCCCTGGACGCGTTCGGCTACGGGCCCAAGACCCTGGCGCGGATCCTGCGCCTCCAGCGGGCGCTGGGTCTGGCCCGGGGCGGGACGCCTCCGGCCGAGGCGGCGGTCGTCGCGGGCTGCGCGGACCAGGCGCACCTGTCCCGTGAGGCCCGGGCACTGACGGGCCGCACCCTGACCGCCTGCCTGGGGCCGCCGCCGCTCACCGCCGCCGCACGTCACGACGCCGCGTCCGCGAAGAGCTGGACGCCCCGGCCGTCCGGGTCCAGCACGACCGCGTAGCGCTGGCCCCACACCGCGTCCCAGGGCTCGAGGTGGCCTCGGTGCCCGTCCGCGACCAGCGCCTCGTAGACGGCGTCGACCTCCGCGGGGCCGGCGCAGCGGAACGCGAGCGCGGTCGCGTCGCCGCCGCTCGGGCGCGTCCAGCCCGGATCGTACGAGCGGACCGTCTCCTCCGTGTCCCACAGGACCCGCAGGCCGCCGGGCAGGTCGGCCTCCACGTGCGGGGCGTGGTCGGCGGAGGCGGGGATCTCCAGACCGAGGCGGCGGTAGAAGGCGAGCGTGGCGGCCATGTCGGAGGCGACCAGGGACAGGGCGTCGAACCGGGGTGTCGGTGTCATGCACGCGAGCCTAGGGAGCGGTGCCCGCGTGCGTCTTGTACGGATCGGACACGGCCCGCCGACAGGAGACGCCGGGCCGGACGTAAGCCTTTCGTCATCCGATCGGCGGCCCGGATCGGCAGAGAACCGCGTTGAATGGATCAGGAGACAACGTGTGAGTGCGAGGAGACCGTGAAGATGGCAGGTGTGCGGGGTCTGCTGACCCGACCCGTGGTGATGGGCGTGGCGGCGGTCGCGGTGGTGGCGCTGGGCTTCGGGCTGTACTGGTTCCAGCCCTGGAAGCTGGTGACGGAGGAGACGGTGAACGACGCCCTCCCCGAGGCGGTGGCCCCGGCCGCGCCCGGCGACTCCAGCCCCTCCGGCCCCTCCGGCCCCTCCGGCCCCTCCGGACCGTCCGCTTCGCCGGGGACGGACAAGCCCGCCGACACCGGGCCGGAGACCGTCGCCACGGGCACGTTCATCAGCCACGAGCACGAGACCACCGGCACGGTCCGTGTCCTGAAGCTGTCAGACGGGTCGCAGGTGCTCCGTCTGGAGGGCCTGGACACCAGCAACGGGCCCGACCTGCGCGTGTGGGTGACCGACGCGCCCGTCATCGAGGGCAAGGACGGCTGGTTCGTGTTCGACGACGGCGCCCACCACAGCCTCGGCAAGCTCAAGGGGAACAAGGGCGACCAGAACTACGCGCTCCCCGCCGGGTTCGACCTGGAGACGTACAACAGCGTCACCATCTGGTGCGACCGGTTCGACGTGTCCTTCGGCGCGGCGGAGCTGGCGAAGGCCTGACGGCTCCGGACGGCAAGCCATACCCAAAAGCCGCATAAGGCGTATGAGCGTGCATATGGGATAAGGTGAGGGTCCCGTCCCGCTCATCGTGCGCCTTCCCGGAGGTGCGGTCATGGGTACGCGTCGCACACCTCTGCCCGGCGTCGGCACGCAGTACGACTTCACCACCGAGGAGGGCCGACGGCTGTCCGTCGTCGTCCATCACGACGGCCGCCGCTTCCTCGGCTTCTACCGGGAAGAGGATCCCGACACCTGCGAGGCCTCGGTTCCTCTCACCCCCGAGGACGCCGAGACCCTCGCCCAGCTCATCGACCCCAACCCGGTCGAGGGCATCCGCACCGACGGGCTCGACCTCGTCACCGAGCACATCCCGCTCACCAGCCGCTCCCCGTACGGGGGGCGGCTGCTCGGCGAGACCCGCGCCCGCACCCGCACCGGCGCCTCGGTCGTCGCAGTACTGCGGCGCACCAGCGCCCACCCCGCCCCCGGACCGGACTTCCGGCTCGCCATCGGAGACACGCTCGTCGTCGTCGGCACCCGGCAGGGCGTCGACGCGCTCGCCGCGATCATCGGCGGTGAGTGACCGTGCACGACACGACGGCGCTCCTCATCGAACTCGGAGCGGTCATCCTCGTGCTCGGCCTCGTCGGCCGGTTCGCGGAACGTGTCGGGCTCTCCCCCATCCCCCTCTACCTGCTGGCAGGGCTCGCCTTCGGAGAGGGCGGCGCCCTCCCGCTCGACGCCAGCGAGGAGTTCGTCGCCGTCGGCGCCGAGATCGGCGTCATCCTGCTGCTGCTCCTGCTGGGACTGGAGTACAGCGCCTCCGAACTCGTCACCAGCCTGCGCACGCAGTACCCGTCCGGCGTCGTCGACTTCATACTCAACGCGGTGCCCGGCGCGGTCGCCGCGCTGCTCCTCGGCTGGGGTCCGATCGCCGCCGTCGCCCTCGCCGGGGTCACCTGGGTGTCCTCGTCCGGGGTCATCGCCAAGGTCCTCACCGACCTCGGACGCCTGGGCAACCGGGAGACACCCGTCGTCCTCGGGATCCTCGTCATCGAGGACCTGCTGATGGCGGTGTACCTCCCGGTCCTCACCGTCCTCCTCGCCGGCATCAGCATCGCCGGGGGCAGCGTCACGCTGCTCATCTCGCTCGGCACGGTCGGCGTCGTGCTCTACCTGGCGCTGCGTCACGGCCGCCACATCAGCCGCGCGGTCTCCTCCGAGAACCCCGAGATGCTGCTCCTCGTCGTGCTCGGCCTGACCCTGCTGGTCGCCGGGCTCGCCCAGCGGCTCCAGGTCTCCGCCGCCGTGGGCGCCTTCCTGGTGGGCATCGCCCTGTCGGGAGAGGTCGCGGAAGGCGCGCGGAAGATCCTCACGCCGCTCCGGGACCTGTTCGCCGCCGTCTTCTTCCTCTTCTTCGGTCTGTCGACCGCGCCCGGGGCGATCCCGCCGGTCCTGGTGCCCGCGCTGCTGCTGGCGCTGGCCACCGCCACCACCAAGATCTTCACCGGCTGGTACGCGGCCCGCCGTGCCCGCGTGGGCCCGCGCGGACGGCTGAGGGCGGGCGGCGCGCTGGTCGCGCGGGGCGAGTTCTCCATGGTCATCGCGGGACTGACGGTCGGGACACAGCCGCAGATCAGACCGCTCGCGACGGCGTACGTACTGATCCTGGTGATCCTCGGCCCGTTCACCGCGCGGTGGACGCAGCCGGTGCTGCACGGGGTGTGGGAACTGGTGGGGCGCCCGTTCCGGCGGGGGGAGGGCAAACCGGTCCGGAACCTGCGGACGAGCGCCCCCGGGCTCTTCGAGCAACGGGTACCCCCGAGGCGCGAGTGACGGGGGGCCGGGGCGGAGCCTCCCCCGTGCCGGAACCGGGGGAGGAGGCTAGCGCACGGCCACCAGCACACAGCTCGGCCCGTACTGCCACACCGGACCCGCCGCCCCGAACCCCGCCTTGTGCAGCAGCTCCACATGCCGCTGCAACGTCAGCCCGTTGTCGCCTCCCCCGCAGGGCCCGCGCAGGGCCCGCTCCGCCAGGGGCGCGGCCAGCTCCGGCGCGCGGGCCGCCGCCGCCCACCATCCGCGCCAGTCCTCATGCGCGTCCGCACCATGCCGCTCGGCATGGCGGCGGCCCACCAGGGAGGCCAGCGCGGCGACCGCCGGATCCTCCTGGAACAGGTGGTCGCCGTTCACCAGCACCCCGCCCGGCCGCAGCCGATCCCACAGCTGCTCGTACACCGACAGCAGCCGGGGCTCCGGCAGATAGTGCAGGGCCGTCGCGGACACCACCGCGTCCAGCGGCCGGTCCAGCTCCAGCGCCGCCAGCCACCCGGGCGCACCGATCGTCGCGTCCGCGAACCGCACCAGCACACCGTGATGCGCCCGCCCCAGCGCCAGCAGCAGGGGATCGGTGTCCACGCCGACGACCTCGGCCCGGGGCAGCCGCTCCGCCAGCCGTGCGGCCAGCGATCCGGGCCCGCAGCCGAGGTCCGCGATCAGAGGGCGCTCCACCGGCGCCGTCGCCCGCTCGACGACATCCGCGATCACCGTGAAGCGGGCCTCGCGGTCACACGCGTACCGCTCCTGCTGGAGGTCCCACCTGCGGATCCATTCCCCCGCACGTCCGGCCGTCAGACCGCCCGCCGGTTCCTGTGCCGCCGCTGCCATCGTTCCCTGTGCTCCCTTGCCGCCTTGCATACGTTCCGGGCCTGATCGAGGAGTGCCCTAGGACTCCAGGCCCTCCAGGACCCCGAGAAGCCGGTCGATCTCCTCGGGCGTGTTGTAGACGTGCAGACTGACCCGCACGGAACTGTCGCTCTCACCCGCCCGCGCCTGGCACAGCCCGTCCGCCCGGACCAGCAGCCCGTGCGCGGCCAGGATGAACCCGAGGTCGTTGGCGCTGACCGCGCGATGCCGGAAGGTCACCAGACCCTGGCGCCGCTGGACCGTGGATGCCGCCGTCAGACTGAGCGGGCAGCCCAGCACCTCGTACGCGCCGAGCTTGCTCAGCCCGTCCGTGAGCCGTATGCCGAGACCGACCGTCCATTCCTCGATACGGGCCACTCCCGCCGCGTCCAGCCAGTCCAGCGCCGTCCGCAGGCTGAGGATCCCGGTCGTGTTGGGCGTGCCCTGCCAGCCGCCCGGCCGGAACGCCCCGCCGCGCCGCCCGCGCGCCCACACCACGCCCGTCCCCGGCAGCGCCAGCGCCTTGTGCCCGGAGAACACCACGAAGTCCACGTCCAGCGCGCCCAGGTCCACCGGCAGATGCCCCACGCTCTGCGCCGCGTCCAGACAGATCGGCACCTCCGGCCCGAGCACCTCGCGCACCCGGTGGACGTTCATGTCGGAGCCGTACACATGGTGGACGTGCGTCACCGCCACGAACCGGGTGCGGTCCGAGACCAGCCCGGCCAGCGCCTCCAGGTCGTAGTCCCGGGACTCCTGCTGGTACGGGAGAGGGTGCACGGTGATCCGCACGCCCCGCTCGGCCAGCAGGTCCCGGGCTTCCAGCCACGGCAGGTGGTTGGCCTCGTGGTCCGCGAAGGGCACGACGATCTCGTCGCCGTCCGTCAGCTCCCCTACCAGCCAGTCCAGGGCCACCGTCCGCAGCCCGTCGCTCGCGCCGCTGGTGAACCACACCGTGGAGCGGTCCGGGTCCGGGTCGCCCAGGAAGGCCTTCACCCGCTCCCGGGTCTCCTCGATGAGCGCGGTCGTCCTGTTGGCCCAGGTGTAGGTGCCCCGGCCCGCGTTGGCGTTGCAGCCGGTCAGGTACGCCTGGACGGCGTCCAGCACCGCCTTCGGCTTCTGCGCGGTGGCCGCGCTGTCCAGATACGCGAGCCCGGGGTTGCCGGTCACGATCGGGAACTGTTCCCGCAGCGGACGCTGCCACTCCCGCAGCCCCGGCGACGCGACACCGCTCATATGCGTGTTCATCCCCGCCCCCGTCTCAGTCCCGCACCATCGGCGCGCCCGCGTCCCGCCAGGCGATGACCCCGCCGGCCAGGCTCCGTACGCTGCGGTGGCCCATCCGGGTCAGCAGCGCCGCGTACGCCACGGACTGCTCGCCCACCGGGCAGACCAGCAGCACCGGCTGTGTCCGCCCGAACGGCAGCCCTCCGTGCAGAAGTTCGGCGAACAGTTCGTCCACGATGTTCACCGAGCCCTCGATGTGCAGCGCCGCGAACGCGAACCCGCCCCGCAGGTCCACCACCACCGGCCGCTCGGTCGCGATCCACGCCCGGGCCTCCTCGACCCCGATGACGTGCACCGCGGCCAGCTCCTCCGGGGTCAGCGTGGCGGGGGAGTTGGGGCGTGGCGGGCGCCGCAGCAGCTCGGGCCTGCGCTGCCTCACGTAGCTCATATAGCTCTCGACCCGGTCACAGACGATGAACACCGCCGTCCGCCGACGCCCGTCCTGATGCTCCGCCAGTCCGGCCTCCATCTCCCGGAGATGGCGTACGGCTCCGAAGTAGGCCGCCCCGCCGGTCGGTCCGGCGAGAATGCCGCAGCGGCGGACCAGGGTCAGCATCCCGTCGATGGCTTCGTCGGCGGTCACCGACGCGATCGTGCCGTAGGTCTCCGGGTCGAACAGGCCCACCTCGTGCACCTCGTCGATGTTCCGGATACCCGGGATGAAGTCCGACTTGTGGGCGACGAGCCCGATGACGGCGGTGTCCGGGTTGTGGGCGCGCAGGGCCCGGGCGGTGCCGGTGGAGGAGCCCGCCGTGCCGACGGCGGCCACGAACCAGTCGGGCGCGGTGCCGCCCAGGTCCTTGATGATCTCCGGGCCGGTGCCGGAGGCGTGCGCCTCGGCATTGGCGGGGTTGTAGTACTGGTCGGTGTGCAGATACTCGCCGTCGTCCTCGGTGAGCATCCGGTGGATCCGGGTCAGCGGGTCCTCGGTGGCCGTCGGGTCCAGGCACTCGGCCTGGCCCGGCAGTTCCTCGATCTCCGCGCCGAGGAGCAGCAGCAGGTCCTTGATCTCCGGGACCTTCATCCGGTTGGTGACGCTCTTGAACGGCAGTCCGTGCATCCCGGCGATCACGGCGAGTGCCTTGGCTGTGTTGCCGCTGGACAGTTCGACGACGGTACGGCCCTGCGCCCGGGCGTCCGCCAGGTGCGGGCGGGCCATCCGCCAGGCGGCCCGGTCCTTGACGGAGCCGAACGGGTTGAGCATCTCCAGCTTGGCGTACAGGTCGACATGGGTGAGTCCGTGCACCTCGGGGGAGATCCGGACGAGCGGGGTGTCCCCGATGGCGTCGGTGATGTGGTCGTACCTCACAGGGCGCCCCCCAGATCCGTTCCGATGCCCTCTCCGGCGTCCTCACCGGTGTCCTCTCCGGCGCCGAGGTGCGGCCAGTACTGCTCGTCGAGACACCAGTTCCAGTCCGCCGCCCCGTCCGCCCGGTAGGCGGCGACCTTGCGGGCGATGGGCTGCCGCATGGCGTGGTCGGCGGTGAAGTCCATGAAGTATCCGGCGGTGTTGACGAAGGCGAGCAGATCGCCGGGGCGCGGTGCCCGGGGCAGGAACACCAGGCGGCGGCTGATCAGATCGGACTCCAGGCAGAGGTTCCCGAGCAGGTAGGCGGCTGCCGGGCCGTTCCCGTCCGAGGGCCGCTTCCGCCGGGACACGAGAACGGGGTCGACCAGCAGGCCGTGGTCCTCGAGCCCCACGTCGCGCGCGTTCGCCCCGAGGCGTACGAGGAGCTCGCCGCCCGCCGCCTCCCGCACCTCCAGCACCTGGGCCAGAGTGATCCCGCACTGGTCGGCGAGGGCGCGGCCGGGCTCGGTGTCCAGGTCGTACAGGTTCTCCAGGAGCAGTGTGGCCAGCGGGCGGCCCAGGGAGGGGGCGGTCTGGGCGAGCAGCTCGTCCAGATAGCGGGGCCCGGCGACGGGCCGGTGCCCCGGGTAGACGCCGAGCGCGCCGCGCAGGGTGCCGTTCTCGGCACGCAGCCCGTAGCCGTGGCCCTCCCAGGTGAGCGGCGCCCGCCTGCCGAGCAGGGCACGGGTCAGTTCGGTGGTGTACGTCTCCCACTGGGCGCCGTCCGCGAGGTAGTCGACGCCGAAGCCGCCGCCGATGTCGACCGCCCGGGGCCGCAGCCCCCGTCGCCGGCACTCGTCCAGCACCTTGACAGACGTCTCCAGGGCGGCGGCCTTCTCGCTGACGGCCATGGTGTCCAGGTGGTAGGAGACGCCGGTCAGTTCGATGCTGTCGCGGTGTTTCTCCGCCAGGTCCAGCAGGGCGCCCGCCTCGTCGGACGGGGTGCCGAAGCGGCTGCGCCGGGCCAGGGTGCGGATGCCGGAGGGGGAGAACCCCGAGGACGCCGCGAACTCCGCGAGCCTCGGCATGACGGCGGTTCTCGGCAGGCTGTGGCGCTCGACGAGCCGTGCGAGCGCGGTGAGTTCGGCCGGGGAGTCCACGCACACGGTGACCCCGGTACGGGCGGCGAGCCACAGGAACGCGGGGTCCTTGGGGCCGGTCGCGGTGATCCGCTCAGGGGTGAATCCGGCGCCCAGCGCGTGCTGAAGCTCCCCGAGGGACGCCACGTCGATGCCGACGGCGGCCGTTCCGGCACCCGGCCGGGCCGGGGCGACGGCGGCGAGCCTGCGCACGAGGGCGCTGGACCGGTTCGCCTTGTGCGCGAAGGAGATCCGCCCGGCGAGCCGGTGGCGGGCGTAGACCTCCTGGAACCGGCGGACGTTGTCCGCGATCTGGTCCGGCAGGACCACGTTCAGAGGTGTGCCCAGGGCGGTCACCAGCGAGTGGAGGAAGGCGGGGGAGTCCAGCAGCGCTGCCAGCCGGGACTCCAGGCGTGGTGCGAGATACAGCGGTTCGCTCATGCGGGTGTGGTCCTCGCTTGTCAGGAGCTTGTGCTGCGTGCTGGGCAGAGTGTGACGGTGCGGTGAACGGAGGACGAGCATGCCACCACATGACAATGGTTGTCATGAGCGATCCCGGCGTGCGTCGCGGAACCCGCACAATCGGAATGTGTGAGTCCGCAGCGTGTCCGGGCCTGTGCCGTTCGTGCGCCCCGTCGCGACCGCCCAGGCTCGCGTCCCACCGGCGAACCACCACCTCATGCACTCGGCGTATGAAGCGATGGACGGTCCGGTGCCGGACGCCGCATCCGGTTACGGCAAGGGGAGAGGAGTCCGCATACGTCGGATGCCGTATGCGGAATGAGGCGGTGGTGGTGTTGCACTGCGCTTTCCCGGGGGATAGCGCCGGGAACCCCGCCGGAAAAACATTGGCGCGGCCGTCGGTGGCCCGGCTAGCGTGTGCGACGACGACGTCAGGACGACCACATGGGAGGTGAGGACCTTGATGACTGTCACGGTCCCGGGCCCGACCCGGCTTCAGAAGATCATCAATCCCACTTCCGTGGTCTCCGGCTGACGCCTCCTCGTACCGTCGTACACGTTTCGCGCGGGCCTGCGCGCCCGCGCGCCGGGGACCACCCTTGTGAAGGGTCATCCCTTGTCTTCCTCTTTCTCCCCGTCCTCCTCTTCCACCGGCGGGGGCGACTCCCTCGTTCCCTTCGGGTGGGACACCGAATGGGAGGCCGCCTTCGCGCCGTACGCCGAGCGCGGCCTCGTCCCCGGGCGGGTCGTACGCGTCGACCTCGGCCAGTGCGACCTCGTCACCGAGAGCGGCGTGATCCGGGCCGACACCACGTACGTGACGCCGAACGACCCTCTCCGCGTCATCTGCACCGGCGACTGGGCCGCCGTCGACCCGGAGGGCTCGCCCCGCTACGTACGGGACTACCTGCCACGCCGTGCCGCCTTCGTGCGGTCCACTTCGTCGAAGCGGTCCCAGGGGCAGATCCTCGCCGCCAACATCGACCACGCGATCATCGCGGTGTCGCTCGCCGCCGAACTCGACCTCGGGCGCGTCGAGCGCTTCCTGGCGCTGGCCTGGGAGTCCGGGGCCCAGCCCCTGGTCCTGCTCACCAAGGCCGACCTCGTGCCCGACCCCGTCGGCCTGTCCTACCTCGTCCAGGACGTGCAGACCGCCGCGCCCGGCGTGCGGGTGCTGCCGGTCAGCTCGGTCACCGGGGAAGGGGTCGAGGAGGTCCGGGCTCACGTCGCCGGCGGCACCACCGTGCTGCTCGGCGTGTCCGGTGCCGGGAAGTCCACGCTCACCAACAGCCTGCTCGGCGCGGACGCCATGGCCGTGCAGGCCGTGCGGGACATCGACGGCAAGGGCCGTCACACCACCACCACCCGCAACCTGTTCCCGCTGCCGGGCGGCGGCGTCCTGATCGACACGCCCGGGCTGCGCGGGGTCGGGCTGTGGGACGCCGGGACCGGCGTCGGCCAGGTGTTCTCGGAGATCGAGGAGCTGGCCCGGGACTGCCGCTTCCACGACTGCGCCCACCAGGCCGAACCCGGTTGCGCGGTGCTGGCCGCCGTCGAGGACGGCAGCCTGCCCGAGCGGCGGCTGGAGAGCTACCGGAAACTGCTGCGGGAGAACCAGCACATCGTGGCCAAGACCGACGCGCGGGTCCGGGCGGAGATGCGGCGGGAGTGGAAGCGTCGGGGAGCCGAGGGGCGCGCGGGCATGGAGGCGAAGCGGGGCCCGCGGGCCACCTGGCGCCGCTGAGGGTGTTCCCGCCCCCGGCCCGGGTCCGGGGGCTCCGCCCCCGGACCCCCCGTGACGCGGCTTCGCCGCTCGTCCGCCGTCGTCCGTGTTCTTCGGGCAGCGGGACCCCCGGTGGGGGGAGAGAGGCGCCGTACGTGTCGGCTCACACCCCCGCCACCACGGCCAGCCACGCCGCCACTATCAGCAGGCACGTGAACAGCTCCACCAGCACGCTCGTGCCGATCGCGCGCATCACCAGGCGGGTCGACGCCGCCGCCGGGCCGTGCCCGCCCAGGCGGCTGCGTTCCGTCAGGTAGATGCCCGCCACGTACCCGGGCACCGCGCCCACCACCGGGACCAGGACGAAACCCAGCAGCGCCCCCACCCCCGCGTACACCACCATCCGCCGGGTCACCCCCACCCCCCGCAGCCTCCGGGGCGGCAGGCGCCATACCGCCACCTGGGTGACCAGCAGCAGGACCGTCGCCCCGACCAGCAGCCACCACGCCGCCGCCGTGGTGTCCTGCAGCGACCACCACAGCACGCCCGCCCACACCAGCCACGGCCCCGGAACGCCCGGCAGCAGTACCCCGAACAGGCCGAGCAGCAGCACCAGAGCGACCAGCAGCAGCTGCCACACTCCCACCCCACCAGCCTGCCGGACCCGCCGCCGGGCCGCGCGGGCTCAGCGGGTGAGCCAGCCCCGCTCGTACGCGTGCCAGCCCAGCTGGAGGCGGGTCGTCACGCCCGTCAGCTCCATCAGGCTCTTCACCCGGCGCTGTACCGTCCGCAGGCCCAGGTCCAGCTGCTTCGCCACACTCGCGTCCGTCATCCCGGCCAGCAGCAGCGACAGCACCTCCAGGTCCGTCGCGTCCGGGCCGGGCGTGCCCCGTTCCGCGACCCGGCCGCCGCTCCCGGCCCCGTCCGGATCCAGGCACAGCGGCACCGCCTCCCGCCACACCGCCTCGAACAGCCCCCGCAGCGACTCCAGCAGCCCGCTCGCGTGCACCACCAGAGCCGCGGGCTCCGCCCCCCGCGCGGACAGCGGGACCATCGCCAGCGCCCGGTCCGCCACCAGCAGCTTCGTCGGCACCCGGTCCACCACCCGCACCCGCTCGTCCCGGTCCAGCGCAGCCGACAGCTCCGCGACCCCGCCCGGCTGCTCCAGCACCTCCCGCTCCACCACCACCCGGTACATCACGCCCCGCGCCGCGGCGTCCTCCTCCGCCTCGTTCTCCGGTCCTGTCACCGCCACCGGACGGCCCGTGACCAGCGCGCACACCTCCGCCTCCGCGCCCAGCTGAAGCTGCCGGAACCGGTGCGCCACGGCGCTCGCCCCGGTCACCACCTCCACCAGATCGTGGACCTCGGGCTCCACCGCCTCCGCCCGGTACTCCTTCGCCAGCAGCGCCGCCGCCAGCTCCGCACGCTCCAGCTCGTGCCGCTGCCGCCTGAGCAGCGCCCCGAGCGCCACCCCGGGCGCCGCGGCCACCCACCGCCCCGGCCGGTACGAGGACCGCGCCGCCAGCCCCTGCGCCTCCAGCCGCAGCAGCGTGCGCTCCGTCTGCGGCTCCGCGAGCCCCAGCCGGAGCGCCAGGTCCGAGACCCCCGCCGCGCCCAGCGTCACCAGCTCCCGGTACGCCGCCTCCTGGCGCTCGTCCAGCCCTATCGCCCCCAGCACACCCGAACCCGCCCCTCCAGTCGTACGGAACCCCTGTCCGGGCCGTGCGCATGGCGGGAAACGGCCACGGCGCAAACCCGCCGCGCTCATCATCCCCACACCACCCGCACCTCTGCCAAGGTGGCATCGCAGGCCGTGGCCGGTGCGCCCGGTGCCGTGCCGCGCGACTCCGCGCACGGCATGCTCCGGCCGCGCGGGACCCGCCGGGCGGGACGAACCTCCGGCGGCGGAGGGCGCCCGGCGGGACCCGGCACGATGAGCACTTTTTCCCGAAGCCCCGTTTGGCCGCGGCCTCCGCTGGGACAATCAAGGGCATGAGTCCACAGGGGGACAGGCACACCGCCGACGAGGACGACTGGTGGGACCGGCTGTACGACGGCACCGCCCCCGACACGGCTCCGTCCGCGTCGGGCGACACCCTCGACGACCGCTTCCACTCCGCCACCGGCACTTTCACCACAGGCACGGCCGTCACGGCGCCCGACGCGCCTCCCGGGCCGCCGCCCGCCTACCGGCCGGCCGCGCCCTGGGAGCCCCGCTCCGCCCCGGGGCCCCGCACCTTCCCGGGCGGCCCCCGGCCCCCGGCCGTGGAACAGGCCCCGCCGCCCGCCGAACCGGCCGCCCGCGACCCCCGCGCCGTCCACCGGCCCGGCGACACCCGCGCGGGTACCGGCGAGGGCCCCCGCCCCGTCCCGCACGCACGCGCCCCGCAAGACGCTCCGGAGCCGTTCGGGCCCGTCGCGCGGGAGGTGCCGCGCGCGGTCCCGTACGTCGGTGACGGGCCGCCCACCTACGATGCCGAGCCGACCGCGCTGCCCCCGGCCCGGGCCCACGAACTGGACGAGGTGGTGCCCGACACCGTGCTGGACGGCGCCCGGTACGGCACGTTCACCCTGCGGGCCGCGTCGGTGCGGGGCGACTCCGCCCGGTACCGGGGCGAGCCCCGGCGGGACGTGCTGCTGACCGCCCGGTTCGGCACGGGGGACGGCGCGCTGCTGATGGCCGCCGTCGCCACCGGGACCCGCGCGGCCGAGGGCTCCCACCTCGCGGCGCGCGACGCCTGCCGCTGGATCGGGGAGGCCGTGGGCCGCAGTCACGCCCGGCTCGCGGAGGACATCGGCGCCGGGCGCCGCGAGGACCTCAAGTCCGGACTGCACCGGCTCACCGACCGCACCTACGGCAGGCTCCGCGCCCGCGCCGCCGAACTGGGCCTGGAGAGCGACGCGTACACCGCCGACCTGCGCTGCCTGCTGCTGACCGCCGACTCCGGCTGCCGCACCCGGATCTTCTTCGGCGTCGGCGGGGGCGGGCTGTTCCGGCTCCGGGACGGCGCCTGGCACGACTTGGAGCCGTCCCCGCCGGAGCCCGGCGCCGTCACCGGCGAGCCCGTCGTCGGGTACGGCTCACCGGCCGGTGCCTCACCCCCCGTACCGGCCCAGGCCCAGCCGCCCTCCTCCGGGGCCGAGGCCGCGGACAGCGGCCCCGACCGGCTCACCATGAGGCTCGGCGTCACCCCGCACCCCGGAGCCCCCTACATCGAGGACCTGCTGCCGCCGCCCGCCGTGCCGTTCCGCTTCCGTGCCTCCGTCGCCCGGCCGGGTGACACCCTCCTCCTCGCCGGTGCCGGACTGGCCGAGCCCCTGCGCTGCGAGCCCGCCCTGGCTGCCGAACTCGCCGCCCGCTGGGCCGTCGTCACAGAACCGGGGACGGAGCCGCCGGGGCCGCCCGGCCTGGCGGCGTTCCTCTCGGACACCCAGCTGCGGGTGAAGGGGTACGCCGATGACCGTACGGCCGTGGCCGTCTGGGAGGCGTGAAGGCACGGGCCGTGCGTGGATGGTCCCATGGCCAGACAGACCGTCGCGGAACAGTTCGTCGAGATCCTCCTGCGCACCGGCGTCCATCGGCTGTACGGGGTCGTGGGCGACAGCCTCAACCCGGTCGTGGACGCCGTGCGCCGCACCCGCGGCATCGACTGGATCCAGGTCCGGCACGAGGAGGCCGCAGCCTTCGCCGCCGGGGCCGAGGCACAGCTCACCGGCCGGCTCGCCGCCTGCGCCGGATCCTGCGGGCCCGGCAACCTGCACCTGATCAACGGCCTCTACGACGCGCACCGCTCCATGGCCCCGGTCCTCGCGCTCGCCTCCCACATCCCGTCCGGCGAGATCGGCCTCGGCTATTTCCAGGAGACCCACCCCGAACAGCTCTTCCAGCGCTGCAGTCACTACAGCGAACTCATCTCCAACCCGCGCCAGATGCCCCGCCTGCTGCGGACGGCGATCCAGCACGCCGTGGGGCGGGGCGGGGTGAGCGTCGTCGCCCTGCCCGGTGACATCGCGGGCCGGCCCGCTCAGGAGAAGACGCTGAGGCACGACCTGGTGACCGTGCGCCCCACCGTGCGCCCCGGCGACACCGAGGTCGACGCCCTCGTCCGGATGGTCGACGAGGCGAAGCGGGTGACCCTGTTCTGCGGCAGCGGCACGGCCGGTGCCCACCCGGAGGTCATGCAGTTCGCGGAGCGTGTCAAGGCCCCTGTCGGCCATGCCCTGCGCGGCAAGGAGTGGATCCAGTACGACAATCCGTTCGACGTCGGCATGAGCGGTCTGCTCGGGTACGGCGCCGCCTACGAGGCCACCCACGAGTGCGATCTGCTGATCCTGCTCGGCACCGACTTCCCGTACAACGCCTTCCTTCCCGACGATGTGCGGATCGTGCAGGTGGACGTACGGCCGGAACACCTCGGCCGACGCTCCCGGCTGGACCTCGCGGTGTGGGGCGACGTCCGCGAGACCCTGCGCTGCCTCGTGCCCCGGGTGCGCCCCAAGACGGACCGCCGGTTCCTCGACAAGATGCTGAAGAAGCATGCGGAGGCGCTGGAGGGCGTTGTGAGGGCGTACACGCGCAAAGTGGAGAGGCACACCCCTCTGCACCCGGAGTACGTGGCGTCCGTTCTCGACGAACTCGCCGACGATGACGCGGTTTTCACAGTCGACACCGGCATGTGCAACGTCTGGGCGGCCCGCTATCTCACCCCCAACGGGCGGCGCCGGATCATCGGCTCGTTCAGCCACGGCTCCATGGCCAACGCGCTGCCCCAGGCCATCGGCGCCCAGTTCACCGACCCGGGCCGACAAGTCGTCTCGATGTCCGGCGACGGCGGATTCGCCATGCTGATGGGTGAGTTCCTGACACTTGTGCAGTACGACCTGCCGGTGAAGGTCGTACTGTTCGACAACTCGTCGCTGGGCATGGTCGAGCTGGAGATGCTGGTGTCCGGTCTCCCCTCGTACGGCACCACCAACCACAACCCCGACTTCGCGGCGGTCGCCCGCGCCGCCGGGGCCTTCGGTGTGCGGGTGGAGAAGCCCAAGCAGCTCGCGGGCGCCCTGAAGGCCGCGTTCAAGCACAAGGGGCCGGCACTGGTGGACGTGGTGACGGACCCCAACGCGCTGAGCATCCCGCCGAGGATCAGTGCCGAGATGGTGACCGGTTTCGCTCTCTCCGCAAGCAGGATCGTGCTGGACGGCGGGGTGGGCAGGATGCTCCAGATGGCCCGCTCCAACGTGCGGAACATCCCGCGACCTTGACACCCCGCTGTGCCCCACTGCTCCCCTCCGTGCGCCCGCTCGTCGGTGCTTCCCATGCGTGACCCTGGGAAGGCAAGGGCATGGATCCCGTGAGCCTGTTCGAGGTTCGAGGGAAGAGTCAGTGACGTGGGGCGGGGGCTATGAGTGGGCGTCAGGCAGAAGTCGGACCCATGACGGCGGACGGCATACGCCTGCGGCGGCACGTGCGGGGCGGTGACCTCACGGCCGTCGCGGAAGTGCGCTGCTCGCTGCGGGAGTTAGTCCGGCATCGGATCGCGGCCGATCCGGCGGACACGGCCGAGCTGCTGACCAGCGAGCTGGTGACCAACGCGCTCATCCACACCCGCCGCGGCGCGGTGGTGACGGCGACCCTGGGCCGTACGACGCTGCGGGTGGAGGTGCGGGACTTCGTTCCCGAACTGCCCGACCCCTATGTGCCGGTCACGGACGACGGCACGCATGGCAGAGGACTGCTGCTGGTGCAGGCGCTCGCAGACGCCTGGGGAGTGCACACCCAGGGTGTCGGCAAGGTGGTGTGGTTCGAGCTGACGGATGTGAAGCCTGCGGCGTGAACGGGCTGCCTCCGCCCCTTGTCCGCCCGGCGTACGCCGATGGGCCCACCCGTCGGCATGCGGGTGGGCCCATCGCCTGAGGTGACACCGGCAGGGATCAGCCGAACTGCTTCTCCAGGCTCTTCAGCTTCTCCTCCAGGGAGTCGAGTCGGGGAACCGCCTGGGTGTCGTCCTCCGCGGTGAGATCGACCGTGCGGGGCTCAGTCCCTCTCACGGCCTGCAGGGAGGGCCGGGATCGGTGCGGCAGCTGTCCTTGCTCTGGTATGGCGGGCTCCGCGACGGCCGCCGAGGAACCCGTCGCGGAGTTCAGGGTCTGCACGTCCACCTGGCGGCCACCTCGGCCCAGCCCCCAGGCACGGTGCTGCCGGTTGAAGGCCCGGAGCCTCGCCCGGTCCAGCTTCTGCTGCTCCCGCCGCTGCCTGCGGGCCTGCAGCTTCTCCCGCCGGTCCTCGCGCACCTCCTCGACGGCGTCGTCCAGGGTCCGCACGCCCTCCAGCAGCATCAGCGACCAGGCACCGAAGGTCTCCCTGGGTGCCCGCAGCCAGCGGACCACCCGGATCTGCGGCAGCGGGCGCGGCACCAGGCCCTGCTCGCGGAGTGCCGCCCGGCGGGTCTGCTTCAGAGCCCGGTCGAACAGCACGGCCGCGGAGAGCGACATGCCCGCGAAGAAGTGCGGGGCGCCGTCGTGGCCCATACCGCGCGGCGCGTGCACCCAGTTGAACCAGGCGGCGGCCCCGGCGAACAGCCACACCAGAAGGCGGGAGCCGAGCGCGGCGTCACCGTGGCTGGCCTCGCGGACGGCGAGCACCGAGCAGAACATGGCGGCGCCGTCCAGGCCGAACGGGACCAGGTACTCCCAGCCGCCGGTGAGGTTGAGGTTCTGCCGGCCGAAGCCGACGAGTCCGTGGAAGGAGAGCGCGGCGGCGACGGCCGCGCAGCAGAACAGGAGCAGATAGGACGCGATGCCGTAGATAGCCTCCTTGCGGCGGCGACGTTCCTCGCTGCGTTCCCAGGAGTCCTCGGCCGGGGCCTTCGCCCCGGCGGCGCGCTTGCCGCGCGCGAGCACCACCACCGCCGCCACGGCCCCAGCGAGCATCACACCGCCCGGGAGCAGCCAGTCCAGCGATATGTCGGTCAGTCTCATGCGGTGTCCCTCGCATCGCGGTAGAGCGTTACGGAGCGCCATACTGGCCGACTCGCGCGGTGCGGCAGGGGGTTTCTGAGGAAGAGAACGCCATTGGGGCCGCAGGACATGCAAATAGGTGCGATCTACTCGAACTGCTGTATGTGCAGCCTTAGTTGAGTTCGATTAATCTCACCCGGCCGGGTGGCGTGGCGGTCCCGGCCCGAGGCCCTCAGGCCGCGGCCGTCAGTTTGCGTACCCGGTCCGCGTCGCAGGTGCGCGGGCAGGTGACGCAGGTGTCCTCGGGGCGCAGGGTGTAGAAGAGGCAGCAGCTGGCCCGGTCGCGGGTGGGGAGGGCGCGGCCGTCGGGGGCGGTCAGTTCACGGAATCCCGCGTTCCCCACGTACGGCTTGTCGCTTCCCGGGAGGAGCAGTTCCAGCTCCGCCATCGCGCGCGACTCCTCGCCCAGCAGTCCCGCGATGTACCAGAGGCCCTCGACGATCTCGTCCGTCGCCATGCCCCACAGGGCCCGGCTGCCGCGCCGCATCCGCGGCCTGAAGCCTTCGAGCACCGGGTCCAGGTGCTCCGCGACGGCGGCCCGCACCTCGGCGCGCAGGGCCTCCTCGTCCGGCACGACCCGCGCCTCCGGCAGCAGGGCGGCGGGGTCGTCCGGAAGGCACGCGAACTCCCTCACCCGTACGGCCATGTACCCCAGCGCCCGCTGGAAGGCGACGTCTCCGGCCGGAACCCGGGGCACCCGGCGGCCCAGGAACCAGGGGACGGTCACCAGCAGACAGGCGGGCCAGGCGTAGCGGTGGAGTCCGAAGCTCGCCACCACGTCCGGGCGTGCCGGGCGTCCGTGGTCGCGCTCCACCTGTGCGGCGTCCCAGGACAGGAAGGCGTCCAGGGCGGGGCCGCCCTCCGCGAGTTCGCCGGCCCCGACCCATCCCTCGCCGTCCGGCAGCTCCTCGTGCTGACCGAGTTCCCGTACCCGCAGTCCGGGGAAGACCGCCGAGAGGCGGGCGTACGAGGAGGCCAGGGGAGGGGCGACGGGAGAGGGGGCGGGCGGCAGTGTGGTGACGGACATGCGGGGACCACCGATTCGCGATCGCGGGAAGGTCGCTTTAAGGTAAGCCTTACCTTACCCGATCTGATCGATGTGTGAACGCCGTGCGTCTGCGCCTATCGTGCACACCGGGCCCTTTCACCGCGAGCCGGGCCCCGGTACGGAGCGGTAGGAGGACCCGAGTGGAGCAGGGCGGCGGAAGGGCGACCCCGGTCGTGGTGCGCGCGGCACACGGGCTCGCGGAGGCTCCCGGGCAGACCGGGGCCGGGGGCTGTGCACGCGGCGAGCACACGCACGCCTCCGCGGGGCCGGTGCCCCGGGGCGGCACCCCGGGGGCCGTGGCCGTCGCGGGCGGGGAGACACCGGCCCCGGTGCGGGCGTCCGGGCGCCGGGAAGGGCCCGGGGCGCCGGGCTCGGGCCGGGCGGTCCCGGTGAGGCCGGCGGGCACGGGACCCGAAGCGGTCCAGGCCGACGCCGCACGGCGGGTGCAGAGGCATTCCGTGCGGGGGCAGGTCCTGCAGGCGCTGCGGGCCGCGCTGGTCGGCGGGGAGCTGGTGCCCGGCGAGGTGTACTCGGCGCCCGCGCTCGGCGTGCGGCTCGGCGTGTCGGCCACGCCCGTCCGGGAGGCCATGATGCAGCTCGCCCTGGAAGGGGCCGTCGAGGTCGTGCCGAACCGGGGCTTCCGTGTCGTCGAGCGCAGCCCTCGCGAGCTGGCCGAACTGGCCGAGGTCCGCGCCCTGATCGAGGTCCCGGTGATGCTGAGGCTCGCCCGCACCGTGCCCGCCGCGCGCTGGGCCGGGCTCCGGCCGCTGGCCGAGGCCACCGCTGCCGCCGCCGCGCACGGCGACCTCGCCGTGTACGGGGAGGCCGACCGCGCCTTCCACCGCGCCCTCCTGGGCCTCGCGGGCAACGAGCAGCTCGTGGCCGTGGCGGACGACCTGCACCGCCGCTCGCAGTGGCCACTGGTGAGCCCGCCCGTCACACGGCGCGCGGACCTCGTGGCCGACGCCGCCGAGCACGGCGCGCTCCTGGACGCCCTGGAGGCGGGGGACCTGGCCGTCGTCGAGTCCCTGGTGCGGGAGCACTTCACCGGAGCCGTGGACTGAACCGGCGGGAGGAACTGTGCGCGCCACGGTATGGGCGGCCGCCAATCAACTGGGCGTGGCGGCCGGAACCCCGGCCGAGCTGCTGACCGCCGTCCTGGCCGGGCCCCGCCGTGCCGCCCGCGTGGAGCTGGCCGGGAACGACCCGGAGACCGGCGCGCTGGCCCGCGACCTGCGCGCGCTCGGGCGGCTGGAGGTGACCCTGCACCCGCCGCCCCCGCCCGGGCCCGCGCCCGAGCCGGACCTGTCGGACCCCGTGGCGGTCTGCGCGGCCGATCCGGTGCGGGTGACCCGCGCGTACGAGGCGTCGCCCGGCGGCCACCGGGGCCTTCGCACCGCGTGGCTGCGGGCCGGGCAGGCGCTGATCCGGCCGGGCCAGACCCCGGCGGGGCGTGCGCTCGCGCTGTGGGCCGCGCTGGGGGAGGGCGGTGCGCAGGAGCTGCGGCCCGCACTGGAGGAGCTGGCGCGGGATACGCCCTGGGAGGTGGCGGGGGTCCGGGAGGCACCGGTCAGTGCGCTGACCACCTGCGGCGGGCGGCTCGTCCTGGCGGAGGACCCGAGGGTCAGGGCCCTGGCGTGCATGCCGCCGGGCGGAGCGGAACTGCGGCTGGACGAGCGGGGGAGGCTGCGGGTGGAGGGGCCCGCGCCCCGGCTGGTGCGGGCCGTCGCGGCCACGCTGGCCACGCACCCGGCCAGTGCGCTGGCCGCCGCGGCCGATGCGGTCGTCACCGGTGACCGGATGGGCTCGGTCCATGCCTTCAGCCTCGGCGGGCTGCGGCAGGCGGCGCCGCATTCCGGGCGCGTCACCGCGCTCGCGGCGACGGGAGCCCCGGGACTGCGGGTGTACAGCGGCGGGGCCGACGGAGCCGTACACCTGTGGGAGCCGCCCCGGGAGCCGCGGCTCGTGGCCCGGCGCCCGCACCCCGTGGTGACGCTGCACGCCGGAGGGGGCGGCCTGGCGGTCGCGTGGGCGGACGGCCTGGTGGAGCTCCACGAGCAGGCCGGGGACCGGGAGACCGCCGTGCGGCGGTTTCGGCCGGGACCGGCGGTGCGGGCGGTGGCACTGCGGGGGGACGGCGGACTGGCCGTGGCGGCGGGGGACGTGCTGGTCACCTTGCGGGTGCGGTGAGGGCAGCGGCGGGGGTTCCTCCCCTGCCGCCTTCGACCGCCGCCACGCGGCGGGTGCGCCTTCCCGGTCGTGCCCGATGTGCGGCCCGACCGCGTGGACGGCGGCCGTCCACGCTGACCGGGCCGGCTTGGGCGCGCCGGTCCGAGTGTGCCGTACGTCCGGTGCGTGCCGGGTCCGGCAGCGCCGACTCGGCGGCGGACTCGCAGACATGGGCCAGGTCGGCGCCGGAGAGGCCGTCGGTGGCCTTGGCCGGCCTGCCCAGGTCGACGCTCTCGATGGGCCGGTCCTTGAGGTGGTAGCGGAGGATCGCCTCGCGGGCGGGCGCGTCCGGCGGCAGGACGAGCAGGGCGCGGTCCAGGCGCCCGGGGCGGCGCAGGGCGATGTCCACGTCCCAGGGCACGCCGGTGGCGGCCAGGACGAAGACGCCCTCGGCGGCGGCGTCGATGCCGTCCGGTTCGGTCAGCAGCTGGTTGACGGTGGTGCGCATGCCGCTGTTCCGGGTGCGGCTGCGTTTTCCGCCGAGCGCGTCCAGCTCGTCGGGGAGGACCACGCAGGGGGCCTGGCGGCGGGCGGTGGCGAACACCTCGCGCATGTTGCGCTCGGAGTTGCCGGGACGCGCCCCGGGCGGTTACCGCTCGCGCGACTTCCTCGTCCTCGACCGGTTCTCCTTCCTCAGCGCGTCGACCAGCTCCGACTTGTTCATCTGGGAGCGGCCCCCGATCCCCATGCGCTTGGCCAGGCCGTACAGGTGTTCCTTGGACGCGTTCTCGTCGACGCCCTCGCCGCTGCGGGCGGGTGCGTCGCGCGGGGTGGCGGCGCGGGGGCCCGAAGGGCCCTTGCGGCCCCTCTCCTTGGCCTCCCAGTGGTCGCCGACCTTCTCGTACGAGTGCTTCAGCGCGCCGTACGCGACCCGGTGGGCGCGCTCGCCCTCGCCGTACTGGCCGACGGCCGAGTCGTGCGCCCTGATCCAGGTCTGCCGGGCCGCCTCGGACGACCGCTCCAGCGTCGACGGAAGTTCCTCACGCCCGGGCATGTGCCATCACCTCCGGTGGACGTACCGCCAGGGACGGGATGCCGGACGCGTGCCCCTCCGGGGCCTTCCGAAACAGCGCCTGTCCGGATCCGCCGGTCACGCCGCCGGACGCGGCGCCAGGTGGCCGGCCAGCCAGGTCGGCACGCCGCCCAGGAGGTGGAAGAGGCGGCGGGCCTCCGTACGCAGCCGGGTGGCCTCCGGTTCCGGTTCCGCGTCCGCGAGCGCAGCCAGTGCCGGAGCCGTGCCCACCAGGTAGCCCAGTTCCTCGCGCAGCCGCAGCGACTCCGCGAAGCCGTGCCGTGCCTCCGCCAGTTCACCGTCCCCCAGTGCCAGCGCCGCCAGGTGCCGCCAGGTGAACGACAGCAGTAACGCGTCGCCCCGCGCGGTCGCCCCCGCGTGCGCCCTCCGGTACGCCGCCCGCGCGGCCTGCGGTGTGTCCGCCAGGTACTGCGCGAGGAGCCCGCGGCGGAAGTCCAGCAGCGGGCGCCCCGGCGAGGACGGGCTCAGCAGCGCCGCCGCCCGCCCCAGCGCCGACCGTGCCTCGTCCGCCCGGTCCCGCACCCCGTGCAGGGTGGCCGCGTACGCGAGGTAGCCGCGCTCGCAGGCGGCGGCGCCCCGGTCCTCGTCCTCGCGCGCGACCGCCTCGGCCGCCCGCAGCGCATCCTCCGCCTCCGCCCATCCGCACTCCGCGTACAGGCACCGCTCGATCAGCAGCGCAGCCCGCTCCACGGCGACGGGCGGCCGGTCGGCGGTGGGGGCGAGCAGTGCGGCGGCGTCGGTCCAGCAGCCGCGCGAGCGCAGCCGCCACACCGCGGTCCGGAGGGGATCGTCTTCTTCGGTGGTTCCGGATCCAGACATGGCGGACTGCGCCACATTGCCCTCCCCGAGCGCGCCATCGAGCTGTTGGGTCGTGAATGGGTCCGAGCGCATCTCAGCACGGATCGGAGCGCTCGGCCAAGAGGGTTACGTGAATTGATTCACAATCATGCGACCGGAGGGCGGCGGGGGAGATGCGTGCCGGACCGTTTCAGCGGCCCACCGGATCGGCCTCCGCACCGTCGTCGGGCGTGATCAGCGCCAGGTGGCCGCCCTCGTCGAGCGAGGTCGGCACGGTGAACGTGGCCTGTGGCTCCGCTTCCCCGGTTCCGTCGAAAAGGTGAATCTCACCGTGCCCCCCGCGCGTGACGGCGATCAGCGGACCGCCGGGCGAGGCGGCGACCGCCCGTCGCTGGACCCCGTCCCACGGCGTGGCGCCGGGCTTCGGGGCGCCGTCCATCGGGGGCAGCGGGAACCGGGCCGCCACGCGTGGGCCTCCCGCGGCCGAAGGGTCGACGAGGATCAGCTCGTCGCCGTCCGGGTGGACACGCGCACAGGTGATGTGCCGGTCGCTCACCGCCAGCCGGAAGACCAGGCCGGGGCCGAGCGGCACACGGCCCGTGCGGCCGTCGTCGAGCCCGTGGAACCAGGCGTCGTTCGTCCACTCCGGCCACGCGCCGGGGGCGGGCGGCCCGCCGCGCACACAGGACCACAGAGCGCGGCGCACCGGGTCGAGCCGCAGGTAGTAGCCCCGCCCGGGCCCGGCCCAGGGCAGCGGCTCCTCCGGGACGAGCCGGTCGCCCTCCCGGCGGGCGCGGTGCACCCCGGACCCGGCCGCCGCGAACAGCCGCCCGGTGACCGGGTCGTGGGCGTCCCCGTGGCCGTCGTCGTCGGCCAGCGCGGTCTCGTACGAGGGCGTGGCGGGCGGGCAGGCGGGCGCGGCGGACAGCAGGGTGTCGTGGCGGTAGGCGGCCAGCGTGCCCGGCTCGCGGTGGCGCAGCACCGTGAGGGGCCGTGACCCGGGGCCGCCCAGGACGGTCACACCCGGCTCGCCGGGGCGGGTGCGCACCCGCACGGCCCGGGGGCGGTCCCCGTCCCCGCCCAGGTCGACGGCGGTCAGCAGGTCGCTCCACGCCTCCGGATTGCGGCCGAGCCCGGTGGTGACGGCCAGGTGGCGGCCGGACGGGTCGGCGGCCAGGTGCTCGGCGGGGGTCGCGACCGGGACGGTCGCCGTGACCAGGGGGCGGCCGTGGTCGGGGCCGTACGGGTCGAGGACGACCAGTTCGCCCGCGAGGTCGTCGACGAACGCGGCACGGCCGCCCGGCAGCGCGAGGAATCCGGCGTGTTCCGCGAGGTGCCTGCCCTCCACGGCGGCTGTCTCCCTCCCGCCGGGCAGCTCCAGAACCCTCATGGATCCGGCGACCTGGTCCGCGACGAGCAGACGGGGGGTGGGGTGCATGCGGTGCCTCCGGAGTCAACGGCTTCCTTCTTATTGATAATGATTATCATGTGAGTCGTACTGGCCGTAGGTCACGCGGAACGAGGAGTGGGAGTCATATGTCACGCAGGATGCTGACGAGGGTGCGCCGTTGGGCCGCCGCCGCCGTCATGGGGACGCTGCTCACCGGGTGCGGTGGCACCGGGAACACCGTCTCCGGCGACACGGCGCCGGACGGCGCCCGCACGACCGGGGCGGAGGTCCAGCCCCTCACCGCCGCCAGGGAGATCACCGACCCCGCAGGTCACAAGGTCGCCACGGCCGCCGCCCCGCGGAGGGTCGTCTGCCTGGTGGCGCTCTGCGACGACATGCTGGCCGAACTCGGCATGAGGCCCGTCGCCACCAACTCCGGCCTCCTCGCCCACCCGAAGTTCCTCGGGAGGGACGAGGCCGCGAAGATCCCCGTCGTCCCGGGCGGGTTCATCGCACCGGAGACGGAGGCGATCCTGTCCCACAAGCCGGACCTGGTCATCGGTCTGGAGGACACCCACGGCAGGCTCGCACCCGCCCTGAAGGGGGCCACCGTCTTCTGGCCGGTCCAGCCGGACAGCTGGGAGGACAGCGTCGGCTACCTGCGCGGCCTCGCCGCGCTGACCGGGCGGACCGAGCGGGGCGAGGCCGCCGAACGGGGCTTCCGCGCCAAGCTCGCCGCCGCCGAGGCCGCCAGGAGCGACCGGACCGCACTGGTCGTCTTCGGCAGTGACGAGAACTTCGGGGTCGCCGCCCCCGGCAACGACGTCGCCGCCGGACTGTTCCCGAAGATCTCCCACTACCCGTGGAAGAGCCGGGGCGTCGAGGGCACCTACAGCATGGAGGAGATCCTCGCCGCCGACGTGGACGTGCTGTTCGTGGAGACGCTCTCCTTCGGCGGCCCGGCGGACGGCAGGCTGTCCGACGAACTCGCCGAGAACCCGCTGTGGTCCCGCATACCCGCCGTCAGGAACGGCGACGTACACGAGGTCGACGCGGACGTGTGGGCCAAGGGGCGGGGTACCCGGTCGCTGGGCCTGGTCCTTGACGAGGCGACGGCCGCGCTGAAGTGACCGCCTCGCGTTCCTCGCGGCACCTCGCCTTCGCCGGGGTGCTGCTGACCGCCGTGACCGGGGCCGCGCTGAGCCTCGGCACGCCGTACGTGGCGCCGGGCGCGCTGCCGGGGGCGCTCGGGGGCGAGGACCTCGCCGGGGTCGTCGTCACCGAACTGCGGCTGCCCCGCCTGGTGCTGGCGCTGGTCGCCGGGGCCTGTCTGGGCGCGGCCGGGCTGGTCCTCCAGGAGGCGCTGCGCAACCCGCTGGCCGTGCCCGAGATGCTCGGGGTGTCCAGCGGCGCAGCCCTGGGCGTGGCCGCACCGCTGGTGCTCGCGGTGTCGATACCGGCGGCGGTGCAGCCGTTCCTGGCGCTGGGCGGCGCCGGGCTGGGCGGCGTACTGACACTGCTGGCGGCGGGCTTCGGACGCAGCCCGTCTGCGGTGCTGCTGACCGGCGCGGCCGTGGCGGCAGCGTTGCAGGCCGCGCTGCTGGTGCTGATGGTGCTGGCCGACCAGCTCGACCTGCAGCTCATCTACCGCTACCTGCTGGGCAGTCTGTCCGCCCGCACCTGGGACGACGTGGCCGGACTGTGGCCCTGGACGGCCGTGGCCGTGCCCGCGCTCGTGCTGTGCGCGCCTGCGCTGGGCGTGCTGCGGCTCGGCGACGACGACGCGCGGGCGCTGGGCGTCCGGGTGCGGTCGGCCCGGCTGGTGGCGCTCGCCGTCGCCGTGGTGCTGATCGCGCCGGTCGTGGCGGTGTGCGGACCCGTCGCCTGGGTGGGCTTCCTGGCCCCGCACCTCGCGCGGCGGCTGCGGCCCGAGCTGGACGCGGTCGGCTGGCTGCCCTGGTCGGCGGCCTGGGGTGCACTCGCGGTGGCGGTGGCCGATCTGCCGGCCCGGCTGGCCCTCGCGCCCGTCGAGACACCGGTGGGGGCGTGGACGGCACTGCTGGGGGTGCCGGTGGGCGTGGCGTTGACGAGGGGAGGGGTGAAGCGTTGAGCGGCGCTCCGGCGAAGCGGATGCCGGTCCCCCGGAGGCAGCGGGCCGCCGGGCCGCGCCTGGCCGTGCTCCTGCTGCTCGTCCTCGCCGTCGCCGTCGCCGGTACGGTCGCCGGGCGGACGGTGTCCGGGGGCGGGGTGTGGGAGGTGCTGCGAGGCGGCGGGGACGCCACCGCCCGGCACGTCGTGCTCCAACTGCGCTTGCCGCGCGTGCTCGTGGCGCTGGTCGCGGGGGCGTCGCTCGGAGCCGCCGGGATCGTTCTCCAGTCGGCGCTGCGCAACCCGCTGGCCGGACCCGAGGTCACCGGGGTCACTCCCGGGGCGGTGCTCGGGGCGGTCGCGGCGACCGGGCTGGGGCTGGCCGGGTGGCGGTCGCCGGGCGCCGTGGTGGCCGCCGCGTGCGCGGGCGGGTTCGCCGGGGCCGGGCTGCTGTGGCTGCTGGCCGGGCGTGACCGGGGCGATCCCGCACGGACCGCCGTGCACGGGGTGCTCGTGTCGGCCGTGCTGGCCGGGCTGACCGCGATGGTGCTGCTGGTCGCGCCCGGTGAACTGGGAGGCGTCGTCCAGTGGCTGGTCGGCTCCACCGAGGGACGGCTGTGGACGCACTGGCACCTGCTGTGGCCGTGGGCGCTCGTCTGGGGAGCGGCGTCCTGTCTGCTCGCCGGGCCGCTCACCCTGCTGCGGTGCGGTGACGAGCAGGCCGCCGCCGCCGGGCTGCGCACCGGCCGGGCCCGGCTCGCCGCGCTGGTCTGCGCCGTGGCGCTCACCGCGGGCGCCGTCTCGGCGGTGGGCGCGCTCGGGTTCGTCGGGCTGCTCGTCCCGCATCTGGCGTTCGCGGTGTGCGGGGCGGACCTGCGGACGGCCCTGCCGGGGGCCGCGCTGCTGGGGGCGGCCGTCGTGGGCGGGGCGGACGCGGCGGCCCAGTGGGGGTCGCGGGCCCTCGCCCGCGTGCTGGACGCCGACCGGCTGAGCGTGCCGGCCGGTGCGCTGACCACCTGCGTCGGGGCGGTGCTGCTGCTCCTCGTGGCGCGACGACGGAAGGAGGAGGTGTGACCTCCACAGAGGTGACGTCCGGAGAACCACGGGACCATCCGGCGGGCGTCCGCCCTGCCGCCGGGGCCGTGCGGGCCGAGGGGCTGCGGTTCAGCTACCCGGGGCGTGAGGTGCTGTCGGGCGTGGACCTGCGCGTGGGCGCCGGCGAGTCGGTCGCCCTCGTCGGGCTGAACGGCTGCGGCAAGAGCACCCTGCTGAGGCTCTGCGCCGGGCTGCTGCGACCGGAGGCCGGACGGGTGCTGCTGGACGGCGAGGAGGTGGCCCGGCTGTCCCGCAGGGCTGCGGCCCGCCGGGTGGCGCTCCTGCACCAGTCGTCCCCGCCCGTACCCGGCATGACGGTCCGGCAGCTCGTGCGGCAGGGGCGCTACGCGGCCCGGGGCCCGCTCGGGATGCTGCGGGAGGGGGAGGACGGCGTGTGCGCCCGGGCCCTGGCGGACGTGGGGGTCGCCGGGTGGGCCGACCGGCCGGTGGACGCGCTGTCGGGCGGCGAGCGGCAGCGCGTGCGGCTGGCGATGGCGCTCGCCCAGGACACCCGGGTCCTGCTGCTGGACGAGCCGACCACGTACCTCGACCTGCGCCACCAGCTGGAGGTCATGCAGACCGTCGCAAGGCTCCGGGAAGAGCGGGGGCTCACCGTGCTGATGGTGCTTCACGATCTGGGGCACGCCGCCCGGTTCGCCGACCGGATCGTCGCCCTGCGGGACGGGCGGGTCGCCGCCGACGGACCGCCCGCCGAGGTCGTCACGCCGGAACTGCTGGCCGGGGTGCTGGGTGTGGCGGGGCGGGTGGGGCGTGACCCGGTGGGCGGCTGGCCCGTGTGTTACCCGGATCACCCTCTGCCGGCCACGGAAGTACTTGCGGAATGAAAATCATATTCATTAAGGTCGGTGGTGCGTCGCCGGACCGGTGGCGCGCACCGCATCACCCGTACTGAACGGAGTCTCAACTCATGGAGCAGCACAAGGTGTTCACCCCGATCGCCGAGCAGGGGCAGCTGGCTCACCTGTCCGCGACCCACTCCAACGCGCTGGTCGAGAACCCCTTCGAGGACACGGCCGACGCCGTCGAGGCCGGCGCGGAGAAGTAGGCCGCGACATCGGCTCGTCGTCGATCACGTACTGGGCCCGCCCGGCTGCCTTCCCGGGCGGGCCCGCCTCTCTCCCTCTCCCTCTCCCCGACCTTCCGACCCGACCAGGAGAAACAAGCGTGCAGTTCGCCCCCGGCGTCGTCCTCGTCACCGTCCCCGGCGGGGAACTCGCCCTGCGCACCCCGGACGGCTCCTTCCTCCGCGTCGACACCTCGGGCGCGGACGCCGGCGCCCTGACGGCCCGGCTCGCCGACGGCACAGGCGCGGGCGACCCCGAACTCGACAGACTGGCGGCCGCGTTCCACGACGCGGGGTACACCGGCCGCCGGGAAGGCGGCACCTCCCGGGACCGGCCGCTGGCCGGCCGTACCGTCGTCGTCCTCGGGGACCCGGTGGTGGCCGGGCTCCTCACACGATGGGTCCGCGACGCGGGCGCCGCCGTCCCGCAGACGGCCGGGGACGCGCAGGGGACGGAGGACGCGATCACGGCGGCCCTGGAGGCCGACCCCGCCCGTACGGCCGTCGTCTGGTGCCTCGACGGTCCCGTACCGCCCGGCCTCTGGGACGCCGCCGACCGGCTGCTCCCCGCCCGCGGCGCCGCCTGGCTGCGCACCCACCGGGAGGGCCGCCACATCTGGATCGAACCCCCGGCCGCCGGGCCCGGCGATGTGACCTCCGCCCACGTACGGCTCCGTCGCCTCGCCGCGACCCCCGCGCACCGCCAGCTCGCCGCCTACTGGGCGGGGCACCGAACTCCCGACGACACCCCGCGCCACACGGAGACGTCCGCCGCGCTCACCGCCGCCCTGCTGACCGGCGACCTGATCGCCTGGGCCGCCGCCGGAGGCGCCCCGCTCGCCGTCCGCCGCCGCCTGCGCCGGATCGACCTGCGGGACCTCACCGTCACCGAACACCCGGTGCTCCCGGTCCCGGAGGTCGCGCCGCTGCCGGAGAGCCGCACGGCATGAGCCCGCACCTCGTGACCCCCGCGGCCCGGACGGCCGTCCGCGTGACGACCCTGCGCGTCGACGGGCTCGCCACCGACCTGTGCCTCCCCGCCACCCCGCCCGGCCCCCACCCGGCCGTCCTGATCCGCACCCCCTACGACCGGCGCGCCCACCGCGCCGAACTGCGGGCCTGGGCCGCACGCGGTTTCGCCGCAGTCGCCCAGGACGTGCGGGGACGCTACGGCTCCGAGGGCGACTGGCGCCCGTACGGGGACCACGAGGCGGCCGACGGGGCGAGCGCGCTGCGGTGGATCCGCGGCCGGGTGTGGAGCGACGGCCGGATCGTCGCCTCGGGCGCTTCGTACGGGGCGTTCTGTGCGCTGGCGCTACCGGGCGCGGACGCCGTCATCGCCGCCGTGCCCGCGCTCGGACTCGCCGAGACCGCACGCGAACCGACCGGTCCCGAGCGGCTGCACGCCCGGGCCGGCTGGTGGGCCGCGCACGGCGACCGCCGCGAGCCGGCCGCCCGGCCCGGGCCGGTCGCGCTCGACCGGCTGCCCGTCTCCGGCCTGCTCGACCTGCCCGCCTGGCCCGCCCTGTGGGCCGCTTCACGCCGCCCGCTCCCCGCCGGGGACATGCCGCTGCTGGCGGTCGGCGGCACCCGGGACGCGTTCGCCGGGGACACCGTCCGCCTCTGGCGCGGGTGGCGCGGCCCCGCCCGGCTGCTGCTCGGGCCCTGGGGGCACGGGCTGACGGCCGACCCGGCACCCGAGGCCCGGCCGGCCCACCGCCTCAACCTCGGTTCGCTGTACGCCGACTGGGCCCGGGCCGCCCTCGCGGGCTCCCTCCAGGGGCATGGCGCGACGGCCGCGCTGGGGGACAGCGACCACTGGTGCGTGCTCGACAGCTGTGCGGGGACCCGGGCTTCGTACCCCCCGCAGCCCTTCGGCTTCGACGACCCGACCCGGCTGCGGCCGCTGCGCGGCGTGGAGTTCGTCGCGGATCCCGCCCGCCCGGTCCGCTCCGACGACCTGGCCGTGCCCGACACGGCCCCGGCGGACCGCTGCCTGCTCGTCGGCCCGCCGCTGCCCCGCCCCCTGGACCTGCTCGGCCCCGCCGAAGCCCGGCTGGACGCGACCGCCGACACCCCCTCCGCCGACTGGGCGCTCCGGCTGACCGCGCTCACCCCCGACGGGCACGCCCGCCCGCTGGCCACCGGTGTCGTGCGGCGCAGCCGCCCCGGGCCGTTCACCGTGCCGCTCGGCGTGCTGGCCCGCCGCCTCGACGCGGGCACACGGCTGCGGGTGGAGGTCGCCGGACACCACTTCCCCGCCCACGCCCGCAACCCGCACACCGGCGAGAACCCGGTCACGGCGACCCGCCTGACCGCCTCGCACCGCGCCGTACGCCTGACGGGCAGCCGACTGCTGCTGCCCGTGGCGCCCCGCATCCGCAAGGCCGACCCCCGACAGGAGATCCCGAAGTGAGCACCACCGCACTGGACGTGGAGGCACTGGTCGACCCCGTATGCGGGCTGATACGCGGTGTCGCGCCGGTCCCGCTCCCCGACGGAGCCCCGCCCCGCTACACCGCCATGACCGCCGAGGTCTCCGACGCCCGCCGCTTCGGCGCCTGGCCCGCGGACCGGGTCTCTCTCGGCACCACCTTCGGGGACCCGGCGGGCGCCCGGATCGCCGCCGTCGCGGAGGCCGTGGAACGCTACTGCGGCAACCGGCTCCCCCCGCCCGGTCACCCGGGCGCCCCGCGCCGGGCCACCGCCGCCGAACTGTCCGCCGAGGGACTGCGGGTGTACGGGCCCGGAGACCTGCCCGCCTACGCGCCCTGGCAGTACGCCCGGCCCCGCTTCCCGTACCGGCCGCTCACCCCCGACACCCCCGCCCTCTGGGCGCGGGCCCGGGAGGAGGGCGGCGGGGACTGCTGGGTGCCCGTCGCGTTGAGCCACCTCAACTGGCGTCAGGGTGAACTGCGTTCCCTGCCCCGCACACACCACCTCAACTACGCGGGCATCGCCGCGGGCCGGGGCTTCGACGACGCCGTGGAACGCGGCCTTCTGGAAATCGTCGAGCGGGACGCCCTCGAACTGTGGTGGCACCTCGACGGGCCCGCCCGCGGCATCGATCCGGCGAGCGTGCCGGGCCTCGCGCGCGACCTCGAAGGCACCTCGCTGGAGGTGTCCGTCGTCGAGATGCCGTCCGAGTTCGCGCCCTGCATGGCCGCGCTCGTCCATGACCCCGAACGCGGCATCCACGCCGCCGGGTTCGCCTGCCGCTACGACCCCGCCGAGGCGGCCCGCAAGGCCGTGCTGGAAGCCGTCCACACCTGGGTCTTCACCCAGGGCGCCACCGACGCCGACGGCTGGGTGTTCCAGGCCATCGAGGCGGGCATGCTGGCGCGGGGCCTCTACCTGGAGCACCGGAGCGACCGGCGCTACCTGGACGACACCGGCGAGGACTTCGCGGCGGTACGGGATCTGGGCGCGCACGTCCAGGTGTGGCTGGACCCGCGCATGGCGCCGTACGCGCGGCGCTTCACCGACCCGGCGCTCGGAACGGTCCCGGTGCGGGACGTGAAGCCGGGCGGCCGTGAGGCCCTGAGGACGCGGCTGGCGGAGGGCGGGCACCGGGTCCTCACACTGGACCTCACCACGGAGGACGTGGCGCAGACCCCGCTCCGGGTCGCCAGGGTCCTGGTGTCCGGGCTGGTGCCCAACGCGCCCGCCGCCTTCGCCTACCTGGGCTGCCGCCGCTTCGGCGAGGCCGCCGTGGCGCGCGGGTGGCGTGCCGCGGCACCCGCCGGGCCCGGGGACTTCACGCTGGCTCCGCCCCCGCACATGTGAGGCGCGCCGTGATCCGTTCTCTTGCCGCCGCGCTCGCCCGGGCGCGTTCACCGGAGGTGCCCGGGCCAGACTTTCCGGCCGGGCGTCAGGTCAGTGCCTGGCCGGGACCGACCCTCGCCGTGCCGGCACCGCTGGACCGGCTGCTGCGGTGCTCCCTGGCCGGGGGGCGGCTGCGGGCCGCCGCCTCCGCCGGGGGGCTGCACCCCGTGAACGTGCACGTTCTGCTGGGGGCGGGCCCGTGGGCCCTGCCGCCGGGGCGGTACGCCTACGACCCGGTCGCCCACCGCCTGCGGCTGCGCGGTGCCGTCGACGGGGGTGCGCCGCCGGGCGCGCTCGCCGTGCTGACGGTCACCGCGCGGCGCACGGTCTCCCACTACGGCCACCGCGCGTGGCCCCTGCTCCTCCTGGACGCGGGCCACGCGGCCGCGGCGCTGGCCCTGGCGGGGGCGGCGGGATGGTGCCCGGACACGGGCGGCGCGCTTCTCTCCCGGGCGGCGGGGCTTCCCGAACGGCAGGGGGAACGAGAACACCCCTTGGCGGCCGTACGACTGGCGCCCGGGACGGCGCCTCCGCCGCCCCGCCGCTTCCCGGCCGTCCCGATGCGCGGCTCGTCCGCGCGAGGGTGCGCCGCACCCCGAACCCCCCGCTTCTCCGACTCGCCCCATGTCGTCGAGCTGGGCGTGCCCCCAGGGCCTGAAGAGGCGGCTCGTCCGGCGCCCGACGGCCGGACACCCGGGCCCGTCCCGCGCACGAGGACGGGCCAGAGGCGGGGCAGGGCAGAGACCGACGCGCTGCACCGGTGGGCCGCGCACCCGCCCACCACGCCGTCACCGCCCTGCCCGCACCCCGCACCCCCGGTGCTCCGCGAGGCATGGCGGGTCCTCGACGGCCTGACGGCGGCCGACGGCACCCCCACCTGGCTTCCCACCGCCGCACCGCCCCTCGACGACGCCGCACTGACGGCCCGCCGCAGTGCCGCGCCCCCCTTCCCCGGGGTGCCGGACCAGGGACAGCTCGGCACCCTGATCGGCATCGCCCGCGCGGCCGCCGCCCACGCAGAGGGCCTGCGCTGGACGCTGATCGTGCCGGGGCGCCGGCTGCCGGGGCTGGCCGCCCGGGCGGCCGGGCAGGCGTGGCTGGCCCGCACCGGGGCCGTGCTCCTGGCGCACGGATGCCCCGACGACGCCGAGCCCGCGCGGGTACGCCGCGACCATCTGGCCGCGGGATACGCCGTCGGGCTCGCCCAGGCCGCCGCGACGGCACTCGGTCTCGCGTCCCGGCCGGTCGGATCGTGGCAGCACGGCTCCGAGGGCCCCGCCGACATCGTCCACGCCCTGGCGCTCGGCCTGCCGACCGCCGCCGCGGGGCCCGCCGGTCCGGCCGGGGGCTCCGAAGCCGCCGAGGCGCCTGCGCCCGCCCGAACCGCTGGGGCCTCTGCGCCTCCCCGAGCCGCTGGGGCCCCTGGTCCCGCCCGGCCCGCCCGAGCCGTCGGACACCCTGGAACCGCCGGACCGGCCCGGTCCCCGGAGCTGGCCGGTGGCGTCGGTGCCCTCGTGTCCGCGGCGTCTGCCGGGCCCATCGTGCCCGCCGGTTCTGCCGAGGCAGTCAGGCCTGAGGGCCCTGCCCGGGGTGTTGAGGCCCGCGGGCCCGCCCCGGCTGCCGGGGTGCCGGGGACTGCTCGGTGCGTTGAGGTCCCCCTGTCCCCTCGGCGCGCGCAGGCTGAATCTGCTGTGCCTCCGGAGTCCGTCGGGCCCGTGCGGCCTGCCGAGGTCCCCGGCTTTGCCCGAGCCGCCGGGCCCGCCCGGGGCGGCCGAGGCCCGGAGGCCGAATCCGCCGGGCCTGCCCGGGTCCCCGCCCGGGCGGCCCCGGCCGCACACGAAGGGAACGAACCCCGATGATGCTCCACCCGGAGCTGCTGCGCGCCGCCCGGACCGCCCGCCGGCCGCTCCTCGGCGCGACCGCGCTGCTGGTGGCCGTCGCGGCCACCCACCTCGCGCAGGCCGTGCTTCTCGCGCTGGCGCTGGCCCGGATCGCGCGGGGTGACCCCGGCGC
>NZ_JADWYO010000037.1 GCF_022414595.1 Streptomyces sp. MUM 203J
CGCTCAGGCGCCGTGCACGAGGCCGCGCACGCCTCGGCCGCGCCTGCCGCCCCGTCCGCCGCGAAGGCCCCGTCCGGCGGCCTCGCGCCGTTCGACGAGGTCTACCGGGGCCGCCGCATCCAGGGCCGGCCCGCCTCCGGCGGCCATCACGGCGGCCATCACGGGGGCCACGGCGGCTACGCGGTGCTCATAGACGGCGAGGAACTGCACGTCATGCAGAACGCCGACGGCACCTGGATCAGCGTCATCACCCACTACGACCCGGTGCCCTCGCCCTACGCGGCGGCCCGCGCCGCCGTCGTGGAACTCCAGGGCGCCCCGCTCGTCCAGCTCGTCACCACCCACTGATCCGGGAGCCCGCACCCCATGACCGTCCGCAAGAACCAGGCGACCCTGACCGCCGACGAGAAGCGACGCCTCGTCAACGCCCTGCTGGAGCTCAAGCGCACCGGGCGCTACGACCGCTTCGTCATCACCCACAACCAGTTCATCATGAGCGACCGGGACGACAGCGAGCGCGTCGGCCACCGCTCGCCGTCCTTCCTGCCCTGGCACCGCCGCTTCCTCCTGGAGTTCGAGGAGGCCCTCCAGTCCGTCGACTCCGAGGTCACGCTGCCCTACTGGGACTGGACCGCCGACCGCACCACGAGCTCCTCCCTCTGGGCCCCCGACTTCCTCGGCGGCACCGGCCGCAGCCGTGACGGCCGCGTCATGGACGGGCCGTTCGCCCGCTCCGGCGGCAACTGGACCCTCGGCGTCCGCGTCGACGGCCGCGACTACCTGCGCCGCAACCTGGGCGGCGGCTTCGGCATGCGGCTGCCCACGCGCGCCGAGGTCGACTCGGTCCTCGCCATGCGGACGTACGACGCGGCCCCGTGGAACAGCGCGTCCGACGGCTTCCGCAACCACCTGGAGGGCTGGCGCGGCGTCAACCTCCACAACCGCGTCCACGTCTGGGTCGGCGGCCAGATGGCCACCGGCGTCTCCCCGAACGACCCGGTGTTCTGGATGCACCACGCGTTCGTCGACAAGCTGTGGGCCGACTGGCAGGCACTCCACCCGGACTCCGGCTACCTCCCCACCGGCGGCACGCCCGACGTCGTGGACCTGAACGACACCATGCGGCCGTGGAACGACGTGACCCCGGCGGACATGCTCGACCACACCCGCTTCTACACGTACGCGGCGTAACGCCCGGGGCTCCGCCCCGGACCCCGTCACCGAGACCCGGCCGGGTCAGTCCCCGGCCGGGTCCGGGCCGTCCAGCCGGAAGCCCACCTTCATGCCGACCTGGAAATGCGCCACCTGCCCGTCCTCCAGATGCCCGCGGATCTGCGTCACCTCGAACCAGTCGAGATTGTGCAGCGTCTGCGCCGCTCGGGTGATGCCGTTGCGGATGGCCTCGTCCAGGCCGTCGTGCGAGGTCCCGACGATCTCGGTGACGCGGTACGTGTGATGGGACATGGCGGCCTCCTCGTCGCCTACGTGGACCGCGCCCACCGGCGCGGTCCATTCCACGGTGCCCCAGCCCGTCCGGCTCCGCGAGGCGAGCGGCCCGGGCGGTCCGCGCGGGGCGCCGGAGCGGGCCGGGGTGAGCGGCCGGGACTTGACCCGAGCATTGGTACATACCAAAATCCAGCCATCCGCCCGTGCGAACACGTTCGCTCCCCCACGTCGGGTCCGTCCTCCTGCCGCCTCGCCGAAGGTGACCTCCGTGAAGAAGCGCCCGTTCGCCGTCCCCGTCGCCCTGCTGTGCGCCACCGCGCTCACCGGTTGCGGGCTCGTCTCCGCCGACGCCGCGGACTCCCGCACCGTCACCGTGTGGCTGATGAAGGGCAGCGCCTCGGACGCGTTCCTGGAGCGGTTCACCTCCGCGTACGAGGACGAGAACCCCGGCGTCACGCTGGACATCGCCATCCAGGAGTGGTCCGGCATCGGCAACAAGATCGTCGACGCCCTCGCGAGCGAGACCCCGCCGGACGTCATCGAGGTCGGCAACACCCAGGTCGCCCAGTACGCCGAGACGGAGCAGCTGTACGACCTCACCCTGGAGTCCGTGCGCGATCTCGGGCAGGAGGAGTGGCTGCCCGGCCTCGCACAGCCCGGCAGCATCGACGGCAGCCAGTTCGGCATCCCCTGGTACGCGGCCAACCGGGTCGTCATCTACCGCAAGGACCTCTTCGCCCGGGCCGGAATCCAGGAGCCGCCCACGACCCGCGAGCAGTGGCTGGAGGACACCGAGGCGGTCAACAGCACCGGCGCCGAGGGCATCTACCTCGCGGGCCAGGACTGGTACACCCTCGCCGGATTCGTCTGGGACGAGGGCGGCGACCTGGCCGTCGAGAAGGACGGCGGCTGGCAGGGGGCACTGCACACCCCGGCGGCGCTGCGCGGCATGGAGTTCTACAAGGAACTCCAGTCGCTCGGCTCCGGGCCGAGGAACGCCGACGAGGAGAACCCGCCGCAGACCGAGGTCTTCGCCGAGGGCGAAGTCGCACAGATCATCGCGATCCCCGGCGCCGCGACCGCGATCGAGGCGCTCAACCCGGATCTGTCCGGAGAGCTGGGATACTTCCCGATCCCCGGCAGGACCGCCGACGAGCCGTGCGCGGTGTTCACCGGCGGCTCCGACCTCGTCGTCCCCGCGAAGGCCCGGGAGCGCGGCGCCGCGATCGACGTGGTCAAGGCCCTGGCCGGCGAGAAGTGGCAGACCGATCTCGCCCGCACCATGAACTACGTCCCCAACAAGACCTCGCTCGCCAAGGTCGTCGAGGGCCAGGAGGGCACCGCGGCGATGGCTGTCGGCGCGGCGCGGGGACGGGCCACACCGAACTCCGTCCGGTGGGCGGACGTGGAGGCCGACAACCCCATCAAGCCGTACATGACGGCGGTCCTCCAGGGCCAGGATCCCGAGTCGGCGGCCCGGGCGGCGTCGAAGCGCATCACCGCGTCGCTGGGCGGCTGAGCGGCCGGTGTCCGCCCGGGACACCCGGGCATTCAGCTACCGCACACCCGCGCTCCGCCACACGGTCACGCCGAATCCAGGCCACCACGGAAGAAGTGAGAGGGACGGGCCGCCGCACCCGCGGCGCGTGCCCGACGCCCGGCCGTGAGGAGCCCGCCATGCCCGCACCGTCCACCGCCACGCCCACCCTCACACCCCCCGCCCCCGAATCCGGACCCGCGCCGTCCCGCTACCGCCTCTCGCTCGCACGCGAGCAGGAGGACGTACGCGCCGCCCAGCGCCTCCGCCACCTGGTGTTCGCCGCCGAGTTCGGCGCCCGCGTCGACGGGCCCGAACCCGGTCTGGAGGGCGACGCGTTCGACGCGTACTGCGACCACGTCCTGGTCCACGACGAGGCCACCGGCGAGGTCGTCGGCACCTACCGTCTGCTTCCGCCCGAGCGGGCCGCCATAGCCGGACGCCTCTACTCCGAGGGTGAGTTCGACCTCACCCGGCTCCACCCCCTGCGTGACCGGCTCGTCGAGGTGGGACGCTCCTGCGTCCACCCCGCCCACCGCAACGGCGCCGTCATCTCCCTCATCTGGGCCGGAATCGCCCGCTACATGACCCGCACCGGCCACACCTGGCTGGCGGGCTGCTGCTCCCTCCCGCTCGGTGACGGCGGCGCCCTCGCCGCCGGCACCTGGGACACCGTGAAGGACAAGCACCTGGCCCCCGAGGAGTACTGGGTCACCCCGCACCGCCTGTGGACCCCCGAGGACGACACCCGCCCCGGCGCCCGCACCCCTCTCCCGCCCCTGCTGCGCGGCTACCTCCGGCTCGGCGCCTGGGTGTGCGGCGCACCCGCCCACGACCCGGACTTCCGCGTGGCGGACCTCTTCGTGCTGCTCTCCATGAACCGCATCCACCCCCGCTACCTGCGGCACTTCCTCTCCCTCGCATGACCGGCGGCCCCGGCCCCTGGATGCCCACCGCCCCCTGCACCCCCGGCGACTGCGCCGCCCCGCACCGCACCCGCGCATCCCGCACCCGGGCGGTCCTGCGCCTCACCGCCGGGACGGCCACCGTGCTCGCCGGGGTGGCCCTGTCCCCCCTCACCGTCCCCGCCGGCCGCCGTGCCCGCCGAGCGCTGACCCGGCTCTGGTGCCGCACCGTCCTGCGCGCGTTCGGCGTCCGCGTCCACGTCACCGGCGGGCCCCCGAGCCCCGGGCCGCAGCTCGTCGTCGCCAACCACATCTCATGGCTGGACATCCCGCTCGTCGCCGCCGTCCTGCCCGGCCGCATGGTCGCCAAGCGCGAGGTACGGCACTGGCCCGTGCTCGGGCCGCTCGCCGCCCGGGGCGGCACGCTCTTCCTGGACCGGGACCGGCTGCGGTCCCTGCCCTGTCTCGTCCGCACCATGGCGGACGCCCTCGACGCCGGTTTCCGTGTCGTCGTCTTCCCCGAGGGCTCCACCTGGTGCGGACGGGCCCAGGGGCGCTTCCGCCCGGCCGCCTTCCAGGCCGCACTGGACGCGGGTGTGCCCGTCCAGCCGGTGCGCATCGTCTACCGGCCGCTGGGCCCGGCCCCGTACGTAGGCGAGGACACGCTCGGCGCCTCGCTGTGGCGGATCGTGACGGCCGGGCGGCTCACGGCCGAGCTGAGGCTGCTCGACCCGTTCCCGCCCGGGTGCCACCCCGACCGCCGCGCCCTCGCCCGCGCGGCGCAGGACGTCGTGGAGGTGCGGCCGTACGACGCTCAGACGGCCGTCGACAGGGACAGACCGAACCACCCCTGCTCGTCGGTCCACCACCGGGACAGCGCGAGGCCGGCCGCCGCCAGTTCCGTCCGGACGCCCTCCTGACGGAACTTCGCGGAGACCTCCGTCCGCACGTCCTCACCCGCCGCGAACGGCACCGCGATCCCCAGCTCCGGGATCTTCACCGTCAGCGCGTGCCGGGCCCGCAGCCGCATCTCGATCCACTCGTGCTCCCGGTCCCACCGGGCCACGTGATCGAAGTCGTCCGGGTGCACGTCCGCGCCGAGTTCCCGGGCCAGCACCGCCAGCACGTTCTTGTTGAACGCGGCCGTCACCCCCGCCGCGTCGTCGTACGCGGCGACCAGCGTCGCCTCGTCCTTCACCAGGTCCGTGCCGAGCAGCAGGGCGTCCCCCGGCTCCATCAGCGCCCGCACCGACCGGAGGAACTCCGCGCGCTGCGCGGGCAGCAGATTGCCGAGCGTTCCGCCCAGGAACGCCACCAGCCGCGGCCCGGCCGTTTCGGGGAGCAGCAGCCCCCGGGTGAAGTCCGCGACCAGGGCGTGCACCCGCAGCCCCGGAAGCTCGGCCGTCAGGGCCTCGGCGGCGCCCGTCAGAGCCGACTCGCTCACGTCGACCGGCACGTAGTCCTCCAGGCCCGGGCGCAGCGCGTGCAGCAGGTGCCGGGTCTTCTCGGACGAGCCGGAGCCCAGCTCCACCAGGGTGCGGGCCCGGGTCGCCTCCGCGATCTCGCCCGCCCGCTCCCGGAGGATGGCGCGCTCCGTGCGGGTCGGGTAGTACTCGGGCAGGCGGGTGATCTCCTCGAACAGCTCACTGCCCCGCGCGTCGTAGAACCACTTGGGCGGCAGCTCCTTGGGTGTGCGGGTCAGACCGGCGAGCACGTCCGCGCGCAGATCGGCGTCGGCGGTGCCCGCGGGCAGCGTGCGGGTCAGCTGGAAACGGGTCACGCGGGGGACTCCTTGAGCGGTTCGGTCGGATCGTTCCCCGGCGGCAGGTCCGGGGAGTCCGGAGAGTTCAGTGGATCCAGCGGGGTCAGCGTCACGCCCGAGGGCGTCGCGGCGACCAGCGTCCGGTCCGGCACCTCGCACCAGCCGGGATCGTCGTCGTACGGCTCGGAGGCCACGACCGCCCGGTCCGCGCCGCCCGGCGCCAGGTACCACAGCGTGTCGCCCCACGCCGTCGCGGCGAGCGAGACCCCGTCCGTCAGCAGCAGGTTCAGCCGGGAGCCCGGGGCCGCCGCGGCCACCTCGGCCACCACCCCGGCCAGCGCGTCCGGCAGGGGCTCGCCCGACCGCAGCCGGTGCAGCACAAGCGCCCACAGCAGCGCCGAGTCGTTGCGGGCCTCCAGGGACAGCAGCGCCGCCGGGGGCAGCGTGGCGGACAGCTTCCCCAGCGACTCGGGCCAGCCCGTCACGGCCCCGTTGTGGCTGAACAGCCAGGGGCCCGGCGTCTTCGACGGGCCGTACGCGAAAGGCGCGGCAGCGGCCTCCCCGTCCGCGCCCGCCAGGGTGGCGTCCCGCACCGCGGCCAGTCCCGCACGGGCGTGCACCACCCGTGCCAGGTCCGCGAACGACAGGTCGGCCCAGACCGGCCCCGCCCGCCGGTAGCGGGCCGGCACCGGGTCGCCTGGCGCGTACCAGCCGACGCCGAAACCGTCCGCGTTGACCGTTCCGTACCGCTGCCGCCGAGGCGCCCACGACTGCCGGTACAGGGCGTGCGGGGGCTCCGCGAGAAGCGCCCCGAGCCGTACGGGCCGCTCGCCGGTCCAGGCCAGATGACGGCACATCAGCGCACCGTCCCGTTCCCCGGCGCACCCGGCGTCCCCGGTTCGGCGTCCCGCGCGGTGCGGAACCCGGCGAAGATCTGCCGCCGGACCGGATAGTCCCAGTTCCGGAACGTGCCCCGGCAGGCCACCGGAGCCACCCCGAAACAGCCGCCGCGCAGCACCTTGTACTCGGGTCCGAAGAACACCTCCGAGTACTCCCGGTACGGGAACGCCGCGAATCCCGGGTACGGCAGGAAGTCGCTGGCCGTCCACTCCCACACGTCCCCGACCAGCTGCCGTACGCCCAGTGGCGACTCGCCCTCGGGGTAGCTTCCGGCGGGCGCGGGCCGCAGGTGCCGCTGGCCCAGGTTCGCGTGCCGCGGCCCCGGGTCCGTGTCGCCCCACGGATAGCGGCGGGACCGGCCCGTGGCCGGGTCGTGGCGAGCGGCCTTCTCCCACTCGGCCTCGGTCGGCAGCCGCCGTCCCGCCCAGCGCGCGTAGGCGTCGGCCTCGTACCAGCTGACGTGCAGCACCGGCTCGTCGTCCGGCACCGGCTCGACGACGCCGAAGCGCCGCCGCAGCCACTGTCCGCCTTCCCGGCGCCAGAACAGCGGTGCCTTCAGGTCCTGTTCCCTGACGAACGTCCATCCCTCGGGCGCCCACCAGCGCGGGTCGCGGTAGCCGCCGTCGTCGACGAACGCGCGGTAGGCGCCGCAGGTGACGGGCGTGGTGTCGAGGTGGAAGTCCGGCACCAGCCGGACATGCGCGGGCCGCTCGTTGTCCAGCGCCCACGGTTCGTCCTCGTGGGACACGCCCATGACGAACGGGCCGCCGGGGACCAGTACTTCGGTGGGGAGCCCGGCGGCGTCAGCGGGAGCCGGGGGAGGGGCGGACGCGGTCAGCGCGGCGGGGCCGCGGCGGAGCTGATGGGTGATCAGCATCGTCTCGTCGTGCTGCTGTTCGTGCTGGGCGACCATGCCGAACGCGAACCCCGCGCCGGTGAGCGGGTGGTCGCCGTCCAGCACGGCGGCGTCGAGGACGCCGAGGACCCGCTCGCGCACCTCGGACGCGTACGCCCGCGCCTCGCGCGGGGACAGCAGCGGCAGGGACGGCCGGGTCGCCCGGGGATGCCGGAACGCGTCGTACAGCGGGTCGATCTCCGGACGCAGCGGCTCGTGCCCGCCCACGGCCCGCAGCAGCCACAGTTCCTCCTGGTTGGCGATGTGCGCCAGGTCCCAGGCCAGCGGGGACATCAACGGGGAGTGCTGGGCCGTCAGTTCGCCGTCGTCGACGCAGTCGGTGAGCCGGGCCGTGCGGACCCGGGCGGTGACCAGCGCGTCGTACGCGTACCGCCTGAGGGTCTCGGGGGACTCGGTCATGGGCGGGGCTCCTTCCCGGAGGCGGACGCGGAGGTGACGGGAGCGGGTGCCGCAGGTCCAGGCGCCGTCGGCGTCGGCGGCGGCGCCTGCTGGTCGTCCGCCGGGCAGCGGCGGCGCAGCACGTACCGCTCGTGGAACCCGGCCACCGCGTCCCGCACGGCGGCCGGCGCCCCGGACCGGTGCAGCGACTCCAGCGCCAGCCCGAAGCAGGCCACCGCGGCCTCGTGCAGCGCGAGCGCGTCCGGCCCGTCCCGGATCGCGGCCCGCCAGTGCGCGTCACGCGGCGGGGGCAGCGGCCCCGCCGTCTCGGTCAGCGGCGCCAGCACCCGGTACGCGGCCTCCGCCGCCTCCGGGTCGTCGAACAGCGCGCTGGTCACGGCGAGCGGTACGATCCAGCCGTCCTCGCCCGGCTGGGCGTCCACCATCCGCAGTTCCAGATGCCCTCCCCGCGGGCGCACCGGCGGGAAGAGCGTCGTCAGGTGGTAGTCGAGGTCCGCGCGGACCGGCGCCCGCAGCCCGTCCACCGGGCCCCGGAGCCACTGCCGGAACGTCAGCTCCTTCGGCACCTCCCAGGGCCCCTTGGCGGCGCGCACGCACATGACCGGGGTGTCCAGCACATGCGCGGCCCACGCGGAGCGCGGCTCGCGGCCCATGGGCGGTGCGAGCCCCCGCATCGGGTCGATGTCCGTCCACAGCGACTGCCGGGTGGACCGCATTCCGCTCCGACGGCCGTGCAGGACAGGGGAGTTGGCGAAAGACGCCACCAGCACCGGGCCCAGCAGATGAGCCAGCCGCCAGCGCCGCGCGAACCCCAGCGGCCCCGGCTCTTCGAGCCCGGAGTCCAGGCACACCTGGATGGAGGCCGAATCCCGCATCATGGACCGGCCCGAGGCGCCCCAGCGGTCGAGGTACGTCTCCATGGCGTCGTAGCGGGGTTCGCGCAGGATCCGTTCACGGCGCGGCAGCCAGGGGTCGGTGCCGGAACCGGTGAGGGAGAGCCCGAGCGCGGCGAGCGCGGTGCGTACGGCGGCCAGATCGGCGGAGACGGCGGTGACGCACGCGGAGAGCGAGGCGGCGGGCGGCGAGCTGAGCTCCAGCTGCCCGCCGGGTTCGAGGGAGAGGGAGGACCGAAGGTCCAGGGAGTGGAGCGCGGTGTAGGCGGAGTGCAGACGGCCGGACGAGACGGGACGGTGCGGGCGGAGCAGGTCATGGACGAACCACTCCAGCTCGACCCCCAGGGCGCGGGGCGGACCGGTCTTGAAGCAGATGCACCGCAGCAGGTCCTCGGCCTCCCCCTCGGACAGCGGAGGCCCGCCGTCCAGGCTGTCACTCGGTGGCATGGGTGTACCTCCTGTCGAAGATGTACCGTTCCACCTAAGCCACCGTCGCGCACCAGCACAAGAGCGCGCGGGTGAACGGCGGATGCCGGGAAAACCGATGGCTTCGGCGCCGCATGATCCGTGACGATGGGGGTATGAGCGCACGACTACGGGGCATCGCCCGGCAGACCGAGCAGATCGTCGCGGAGGGCCGGTACCGGGCCCCCGGCGGCCACGAGGTCCCGCTGGCCGGCCCCCTCGCCCGAGCCCGCGCGGGCACGGCCCTGTTCGGCCCCGGCCCGGTCCCGGCCGCACCCGGCACGGACCGCCGCACCCGGATCGAGGTGACCCCGGAGTCCAGCCTGGAAGCGGCGCACCGCCTCGTGACCGAGGAGGCCGGATCCCCGGTCGCCGTGCTGAACTTCGCCTCCGCGCGCAACCCCGGCGGCGGGTACCTCAACGGGGCCCAGGCCCAGGAGGAGGCGCTGTGCCGGGCCTCCGCGCTGTACACCACCCTGCTCGGCGCCCCCGGCTACTACGACCACCACCGTGCCGACCGTGACCCGTTCTACAGCGACCGGGTCATCCACTCGCCGGGCGTCCCGGTCTTCCGTGACGACCGGGGCCGGCTGCTGGACGAGCCGTACGAGGTGGGATTCCTGACGTCACCGGCACCCAACGCGGGCGTGATCCTGAACCGGACACCGCGCGAGGCCCACCGGATACCGGCCGTTCTGGCCTCCCGTGCGGAACGGGTGCTGGAGGTGGCCGTGGCACAGGGATACAGGCGGCTGGTGCTGGGGGCGTGGGGCTGCGGGGTGTTCCGCAACGACCCGGCCCGGGTGGCGGCTGCCTTCGGGGTGCTGCTCACGGGTGCGGGACGGTTCGCCGGCCACTTCGACCGGGTGGTCTTCGGGATCCTGGACCGCACGCGCGAGCAGCACACCCTGGGCGCGTTCCGCGCCGCGTTCCCCGCGGGGGGTCAGGTCCAGCCGTAGCGCGCGGCCAGCCTGCCGACGACCAGATCGAAGCGGGCCCGGTCCAGGGCGCAGGCCTCGCGCCGCATCCCGTCCTCGTGCACCCGCAGCACCCGGTCCAGATCCACCCAGGAGTCCCGCCCGGCCCGGTCCCAGGGCCCGCTGCCCAGCGCCACCCACTCGTGGTCGCCGTCGCGCCGCCTGCTCGACAGCTGGACCGCCAGCAGGGTCCCGGCCGCCTCACGGGCCACCACCAGCACCGGCCTGTCCTTGCCGCGCCCGTCGTTCTCCTCGTAGGGGACCCAGGTCCAGACGATCTCGCCGGGGTCGGGGTCCCCGTCCCGCTCGGGTGCATAGGAGGTGCGGACAGGGCCGACCTCGCGCGGTGCGGCCTCGGTGGTGGCGGTGGGGCCGAAACGGCCGGGGATGTCGTCGAGCGGGCTGTCGGAGCCGGAGTACGTCGTCACGACGGCACACCGTAGAGCCTCCGGCCCCCGGCCCGCATCTCCGGGCCGGGCCGCCTGAGGTGCGGTCCGGCCCGGACGTCCTTAGCGTCACGGACATGAGCACCATGAGGGAGATCCCACGGCGGTTCGAGATCCTGGTCGTGCCGCAGCACGCGGAGGGCCACGACCTGGCCCATCTGACCGAGGTCGCCATCCGCTCGGCCGTGGTGGAGGCCACCGGCGAGACGGGCGCCTCGGGATACCCGCGCTACGCCGGGAGCGGCATGGTCGCGGACATCGATCCGGAGACCCGCACGGTCGAGGCCCTGCTCGTGGACGGCTTCGAACTGGACTACGGCCTGTCAGCCCGGGTCGTGGTCCCGAGAGACGAGCAGGCGGACCGGCCCCGGACCCCGGAGCCGGACGACTGAGCACGGCGGCCGTTGACAGTGGCGGCCCCCGGGCCGGAGACTCGGCCCGGCGGTGGTGAACGTCTGTTCACCGCACGTGAACACACAGCACACAAGGCCGTGGGAGAGACCCGATGAGCATCCGCGACGTCTATATCGTCGACGCCGTCCGCACACCGATCGGCAAGTTCGGCGGTGCCCTCTCCCCGGTACGCCCCGACGACCTGGCCGCCCACGTCGTACGGTCCCTGGTAGACCGCACTCCGGACCTCGACCCGGCCAGGATCGACGACGTCTACCTGGGCGACGCGAACGGCGCGGGCGAGGACAACCGGGACGTGGCCCGGATGGCCGTGCTGCTGGCGGGCCTGCCGGTGAGCGTGCCGGGCGTGACCGTCAACCGGCTGTGCGGATCCGGCCTGGAGGCCGTCGTGCAGGCCGCCCGCGCCGTCGCCGTGGGCGACGCGTCGGTGGCGATCGCGGGCGGCGTCGAGTCCATGTCACGGGCGCCGTGGGTGGTGGAGAAGCCCGCGCGGGGCTTTCCGGCCGGGCACGGGCAGCTGTGGTCGACGACCCTGGGCTGGCGGATGACCAATCCGCGTATGCCCGCCGAGTGGACCGTGTCGCTGGGCGAGGGCGCCGAGCTGGTCGCGGACAAGCACGACCTGACCCGCGAGCAGCAGGACTCCTTCGCGCTCGCGAGCCACCGGAAGGCCGCCGAGGCCTGGGCGAAGGGCCTGTACGACGGGGAGGTCGTCCCCTACGAGGGTGTGGACCTGGCCCGCGACGAGTGCATCCGCGACAGTACGTCCATGGAGGCCCTGGCCGGACTGAAGCCGGTCTTCCGCCCCGACGGCACGGTCACCGCGGGCAACGCCTCACCGCTCAACGACGGCGCCGCGGCGCTGCTCCTGGTCGACGAGGAGGGCCTGCGCGCCTGCGGCCGGGAGCCCCTCGCCCGGATCCGCGCCTCGGCCGTGACGGGGGTCGAGCCGCAGCTGTTCGGCCTGGGCCCGGTGGAGGCGGTGCAGAAGGCCCTGGCCAAGGCCGGGCGCGGCTTCGCGGACCTCACCACCTTCGAGCTGAACGAGGCGTTCGCCGCGCAGGCGCTCGGCTGCCTCGCCGAGTGGCCCGAGCTGGACCCGGCCGTCGTCAACCCGCGCGGCGGCGCGATCGCCCTCGGCCACCCGCTGGGCGCCTCCGGAGCCCGGCTCGCGGGCTCCGTGGCGCACCAGCTGGCCGCGGCCGGCTCCGGTACGGGGCTGGCGGCGCTGTGCATCGGGGTGGGGCAGGGCATCGCGCTCGTGCTGGAACGCTAGGCCCTCACGCCCGCGGGGGCCTTCGGGCCGGGCCCCCGTGGTCAGGCCTGCGCCTGAGCCTGCGCGATGGACTTGCGGACCTCGTCCATGTCCAGCTCGCGGGCCTGGCGGATGAGGTCCTCCAGCGCGGGCTCGGGCAGCGCACCCGGCTGGGCGAACACCGCCACCTTGTCCCGGACGATCATCAGCGTCGGGATGGACCGGATCTCGAACGCGGCGGCCAGCTCCTGCTGCGCCTCCGTGTCGACCTTGCCGAAGACCAGGTCCGTGTGACGCTCCGAGACCTTCTCGTACACCGGAGCGAACCGCAGGCACGGTCCGCACCAGCCCGCCCAGAAGTCGATCAGGACGAAGCCGTTGTCCGACACGACCTGGTCGAAGTTTTCCTTGGTGAGCTCGATCGTGCTCATGCCGTCTGCCTCTCCGGGAGTTCGTCGGTGCCCGGCACAACGGTGCCCGGGCCCTCGCTATTCCGTATACGGGTCTTCACGCACTGTTCCTCCCGCCGCCTGCCCGCCACGGCCCGGGATACGCCCCTGAGGGTCCCCGGATTGGCTAGCGTTCCCGTATGAGCAATCTCGACCGCCAGGCCGTGCCGTCCCTGTGCGGAGGCCGCGGCTTCGTCGTGGCGGAGCCGGTGCGCGAACTCCTCAGCCCGCGGCAGGTGCCGCTCGGCGAGTCCACCGTGGTCCGCCGCCTGCTGCCCAACCTGGGGCGCCGCATGGTCGGCGCGTGGGCCTTCGTCGACCACTACGGCCCCGACGACATCGCGGACGGACCCGGTATGCAGGTCCCGCCGCACCCCCACATGGGTCTCCAGACGGTGAGCTGGCTGCACGAGGGGGAGGTGCTGCACCGCGACAGCACGGGCAGCGTCCGGACGATCCGCCCCCGTCAGCTCGGCCTGATGACCTCGGGCCGCGCGATCTCCCACTCCGAGCAGAGCCCGGCCCCCCACCCCCGCCTCCTGCACGGCGCCCAGCTCTGGGTCGCCCTGCCCGACGCCCACCGCCATGTGGAGCCGCACTTCGAGTTCCACGCGGACCTCCCGGAGGTCACCGCCCCAGGCCTGAGGGCCACCGTCATCCTCGGCACGGTGGACGGCGCGACCAGTCCCGGCACCGCCTACAGCCCGCTGATGGGCGCCGACCTGACCCTCACCGACGGCACCGGCGCCCGCCTGCCGCTGGAGCCGGACTTCGAGTACGCGGCCCTGGCCATGACCGGCGAGACGCGGGTCGACGGGGTGCCCCTGCAGCCCGGCTCCATGCTCTACCTCGGCTGCGGCCGCACCGAACTTCCCCTCAGCGCCCACTCGGACGCCTCGCTGATGCTCCTGGGCGGCGAACCCTTCGCGGAGGAGCTGGTGATGTGGTGGAACCTCATCGGGCGCACCCACGAGGAGATCGCGGAGGCCCGCGAAGCGTGGATGAAGGGCACCCGCTTCGGGGAAGTGGAGGGCTACGACGGTGACCGTCTCCTGGCTCCAGAACTCCCGCCGGGGCCGCTGAAACCACGCGGAAGGGTCCGGTGAACAGCGATGACGTGACGGAAAGAAGCTTCCCGACCAGGCAGGCGACTCGATGCCGGACTCGTCAGGCGGAAAAAGGCTGCGCTGCCCGCTCACAGCCTCTGCCCGGTCAGACGTCCCGGAAGGGACCAGCCAGCCCGGTGGCCTGCCACGATGGGCGGCTGCGCCTTGCTGACCTGCGCAGATGGCCTTTCGGCTGTTTCACGTTCGTGCCTGTCGATTCAGCCGGAAGTCCCAGAGAAGTCCCAGAAGACTCCCACCAGCGATGACCATACGGTCGGCTCCATGAAGAGCGAACAGCAGCGGTGTGGCGCGGTGTGGCGGAGCGGCGTCGCGGTCGGTGAGGAACCTGTCGCCTGGGGATCGGGGAGGGGGTCGCAGGCGCCCTGCCCCCCTGGACGACTTGCACGACCCGGTCCTTGCACGGGATGCGCTGGAGTTGTTGCGCCGCAAGCAGATTGTGGTCGCGGCGAAGGACTGTCCCGGCCGACGCAGAGGCTCGCGACGGCGGCATCAGAAAGAGGGCCGAGGCGTTGGTCGCGGCTCAGTATGGGGATGACGCGTCCTGGCCGTGCCGTTGACGGGGCTGCGCCGGTCCGTGATGGCACGGTAGGGGCCATGGGCGGCTACTGGTTCGAAGTTGCTCTGATCGCCGTGCTGGTCGTGGTGAACGCCTTGTTCGCTGGCAGTGAGATCGCGTTGAAGTCCTCGCCCTCGATGGGCTGACCTGCGCGGATCACTGTCTGGGGCCGACCTTCGTCGTTGCGTGTTTCCGGCGCTTTCACGGTGATGCCGATTTACGCGGTCGATTCTCCTCAGCCGCTCCCCAGGGCGACTTTGTTCTCCCCGGTGCTCGACGCCTTCCCACCAGTCCGCGGCAGGCCAGGACGGCCTCGCCGCAAGCCCGAGTCGGTCTTTGCCGACCGCGGCTACGACAGCGACGTCAATCGCGACCAGGTCCGGGCCCGCCGGATCCTCCCCGTCCCGGTGCCGCGCCGGATCACGCGGTACCGCTTCACGGTGAAGGACGGTGCCTCACCGTGACGCCGGAGCAAACCCCCGGATCAGGTCGAACCCCGTACACCACTTCCCAGGACGCAACCGTGGGCCGCCGGATGAGGTCACCAGCCGAGCTCCGTCTGGACGGGGATGCTGTCACTCGCCCGGCCGGTCGCGTGGCACTCCCTTGGCGGTACGGTCGGCGTGGTGCCTGGCCCGTCGTCCATGGACGAAGTAAACGACTCTTCGACACGACGTCAACGATGGCCCCCGGGGCTGGAACAGGGTGTGGTGAGACACAGTGCGACTGGCCCTCGTGACGTGCTTCAACGCCGACTGGCACTTCGGTAGGGTTCCCTCACCGTACGTGCCTCTGAACCTGCTTGGCCTGGCCGCAGTCGCTCGGCGCAGCGGGCACGATCCGGTGGTGGTGGATCCCACGCTCGCCCTGCTGGAGGGCCGCGTGAGCGATGGCCCCGACTTCCATCGGCAGGTGGCGGAACTCATCTGCGCATCCCGACCCGACGTCATCGGTCTCACCACGATGTGCAACTCCTACCCGCAGACGCTGACCCTGGCTCAGCGATGTCGCGAGCTGGATCCCGAAGTTCGCATCCTGCTGGGCGGCCCGCAGGCCTCAGTGGTGGACGTGGCGACACTGCGCGAGTTCGACTGGATCGACGCGATCGTGCGGAACGAGGCAGACCGGTCCCTGCCTCAGGTGCTCGATCGGTGGGCGGCGGGGGAGGGCCTGTCCGGAGTTACCGGCACCACCTGGAGGGGGCCGGACGGAGGCCCGGTGCGCGAACCCGCAGCACCGTTGCTCCATGACCTGGACGAACTGCCTTTCCCGGCCTACGACCTGTACCCCTTCGAGCGGGCCAGGGTGGATCTCGCGCCGGTGGAGGCGGGGCGGGGCTGCCCGTACGGTTGCACGTTCTGCTCGACCAACGTGTTCTTCAAGCGGGACTACCGGATCAAGTCGCCGGCTCGGCTGATCGCCGAAATGCGACACCTCCGGGAGACCTATGGATTCACGCGGTTCGACCTGGTTCACGACATGCTGACCGTCGACCGGCGGTGGGTTATGATGTTCTGCACCGCCCTGATCGACGGTGGGTACGGGTTTGAGTGGGCGTGCAGTGCGCGGACCGACCGGGTGGACGACGACCTGCTCGCCGTCATGGCCGCCGCCGGCTGCCGGGGGATGTTCTTCGGAGTTGAGACCGGATCCCAGCGGATGCAGCCGTTGGTGCGCAAGAGGCTGCGCACCGACGAGGTGCTGCCGATCATTCAGGCCGGTACCGAACGGGGAATCTCCTGCACCGGCTCGATGATCGTTGGCTTTCCCGAAGAGACCCCCGACGACGCTGTCGCCTCCCTCGAGCTCGCCCTGGACATCCTGGAGCTCTCGCCGGACACTCAGGCTCAGATGCACCTGCTGGCACCGTTGGTGGGCAGTCCGCTGTACGAGTCGCACCGCGATGAACTCCGCTTTGACGGGCACAGCTCCGACATCTCCCTCTTCCTGCTGGACGAGGAGGAGATCGCGACGGTCACACGACACCCCGACATCTTCCCGAGCTTCTACCACATCCCGACGCCACACCTCGACCGCGACTTGGCAAAGGCGATCTCGGCGGTCACCTACACCTGCCCGACGCTGATCATCGCGCTGCGCAAGGCCGACGTCGACCTGCGACAGCTGCTTACCGGCTGGACGCGGTGGCAGCGCAGACACGTCGGCCCGGAGCAGCTTCGGCCGGACTACTACCTCTCCGCGTTCGTCCCGGATCTGTGCCGCTACGTGACGGCCGAGGTCCTGGGGTCCCTCGGACCGGTCACGCCGATCCTGCGCGACCTGATGGCATACGTCGAGGTGCGTTACGCCCTCCAGCGCCGGCTGACCGCGGACAGGACGGCGTTCCGAGCCTTCGGCTGCGACGTCCGAGCCCTGTCGGCCTCGCTGCGCACCGGTGGCGGGCTCGATGTGGAGCGCGTAGCGTCCGACCTACTGTTCGTGAACCTCACGACGCCCAAGGGGCGCGGGTACGCGTTCCTGGAGGTGGCCGTCCCCCGTACCGCCGACGCACCGGTCCGGCTCGGTGACCGGCTGGAGATCCGCGACCCGAACCGGCAGCTGCTCTCCCGGCCCGAGCTGATCATCCGCAACATCTCGCAGCGGCGCGCCTTCGCTGCGAAACACCATCTGGCCGAGCGTCACCTGGCGGCGTTGGGGCTGCGGCGGGAGCCGGCCGGTGCCACCACTGGGTGACCGGCCCCTCATATCCCTGCAGACCGAAGTCACGCACACCGAGACGAAGGAGGACCACGATGGCCGAACACCAGGCAGAGGAGCGGAGCGGGCCCGTCGGCGACCTGACGTTCGAGGAGCTTCCCTTCGGAGATATCCCGTTCGAGGACTTGCCGGTCGACGAACTGGGCCTCGTTGAGTTGGAGTCGCGGATGGAGGCGGAGGCCCAGGGGGTCCGCAACGTCACCGTGGTTCAGACGATCGTCTCCGGCGAGTGGTAGCCGGACGGGTGAACGGTGAGGTCCGGGTCGAGCGGCACGTCGGCTGGCGGGGCGACAGCGCCCTGGTGGAGGATGCCCGGCGGCCGCTACGCCGCCGGGTCGCCCGCCTTCTGCAGGTGGACGGCCTGCCCGCGACCGCCGGTCTGCCGTCCGAACGGCGGATCGCCGCCGGGGTTGACCCCCGGGTCTTCTACACCTATCCGCTGCTGTTCTACACCTCCTTCCCCGATGTTTCGTTGACACAGCTGCGGGCGCTGTCCCTCACCGGATCCCACCTCTTCGACTACGTGCTGACGCTGGACGAGGTACTTGACCGCCCGTCGTCCTGCGTGGGAGGAAGCCTGCTGCTGGGCAGCTTGCTCCAGCGCGAGGCGCTGCACGGGCTGTACGAGCTGCTGCCGCCCGGAAGTCCCTTCTGGAGCCACTTCGACCGCTACTTCGAGCACTTCTGCCAGGCCGTGCTGCGTGAGGAGGCCCGGCACCGCGGCCTGCTCCAGCCGTATCCCAGGGACGAGCTGGAGCTCGTCTACTCGGGCAAGTCCGCCGTCGCGAAGGCATGTCTCGCCGCTCTCGCCGTGCTCGGTGGAAACGAGCGGCCGCTGGCCGGTCTTGAGGCCTCGCACGATTCCTACTACGTGGCGTTCCAACTTGCCGACGATCTCGCCGACTGGCGGATCGACTACGAGCGCGGGCACTACTCGTACCCCCTCACGGTGGCGTTTCTGCGGGCGGGCTGGCAGCAGAGGGTGGAGTCCGCCGAGCGGCCCTCGTCGCCCGAGGTGGCGGAGCTGATCGCCCACGAAGGTGTGATCGAGGAGGTTCGCGCACTCGCGCTTAACCATCTGGACCAGGCCGCGGGAGCGGTTGACCGGATGAGCGACGGAAGCTGGCACGCCGCCATCCGGACCACCCGGCAACGGATCGAGGACCCCACCCTCGGCCTGGGCCCGTCTGCCGGTCCGCTGGGGAGCGCGGCGGCGCCGACCGGTGTCCCGACCACGCCGACCGGTTGGCGGGGCGACGGGCGGACACCCGCGACTCCAGTGGCGGCGTCCTGGCGGCCCTGGCTCGACGCCGGCCGAACGCCGCGTGCGCCCAGGCCGACAGTCCTGGAGGAACAGTTTCGGACCCTGGACGCAGCCGGCCCGGCGCGGACCACGGGCGAGGCGCTGTGCCAGGTCGGCATGGCGATCGCGGCCTCACGCCGGGCCTTTCCGCAGTACGGCTTGGCCGAGCACCTCGGAGTGTCCGCGGCTGAACTGGACTGGCTCGATCAACATGGCCCGTGGCTGGACGGCCTGCTGGCGCTCGGCCTCGACGAGGAGCCCGAGCCATGGCACCCGGACCAGCCCGACGCGCCCGGTGTGGTGCCGGGCTGGGTCCCGCCGGCGGTGGGCCGGTATCTCGGTCACCGGATGGTCGACAGGTCCGCTCAGGAGCACCCGCCGGGCACCGTTCCGACTCCTGCCGTGCTGCTCCGCGCCTACCGCGTCCACGCGGTGACATAGGGAGGGCGGCTGTGACTCTTCTTCTGATGGAGACCCGTGACACGGACCGCGCGTTCGCGGAGCACTGGCTGGCCGGGCCCGGCTGCGGGGACCGGACGCGGGATGTGGCGCGGCCGGTCCTTGGGGCGCTGTTCGACCACTTTCCGTTCCTGTTGTACGAGTACTTCGCCACCGTGCCGATGGGTGCGGCCCGGCGGGTGGCGCTGGCCGCGCGGGCGGGCGGGACTGCCCGGTTCCTGCGGTACCAGCAGAACCGGGGCCAGTGCACAGCTGCCCGGGCCGACCGGGAATGCGCGTGGCTGCAGCGGTTCGCCACCCGGCAGTTGCAGGACGAGTTGCCGGCCGGGTCGGTGTTCTGGCAGTCGCTGTCCACCGGATATCGACGGCTCTCCGACCCGGACTCGGCCAGGGCGGTGCTCGTGCACACGACCACCGAGGCCTTCGCCGTCCTGGCAGGGACTCCGGCTCCCGCCGGACCGGTGACGGAGTCGCAGAGCCACCTGTACGCCGGGCTGGCCCGCTTCCAGGAATGTGTCGGCTGGAAGGAGGACTTCCTGCAAGGCCATCCCTCGCAGCTCGTCCCCCGGCTGCTCGCGGAGCTGGACGGGACACCGCAGACGCCCCGCGCCGCACGCGCAGCACTGCTCAACGACGCGGCTCGCCGGTTCTATTACGGCGGGCTTGCCGAGGAGACCCTCGACGCCGCTGCCGAGCAGCTGTGCCGGGCGCTGGCCGCGGTGACCGACCTGCCGCCCGGAGCCTGGGTGCAGCGGCTCGTCGTCTTCCTTGAGGACATCCGGCGGCTGCGCACGGACCTCGACCGGATCCGCCGGGACGGGCTGGCCCGGGCTCGCCGCGCCGGAGTCCCGGGCCGCTCCCCAGCGGCTTGTGACGGCAGGGCTCCGGGTACGGCGGCCGACACCCCGGCGGCCGCCACGCCTGCTAATGCCCTTGCCGCCTCAGCCTGTTACCTCCGGCGGGAGCAGGATCCTGCCGGCCGCTGGGGCGACTTCCTGCTACTCGGTCAGCAGAGCACCTCCTGGGTCACCGGCTACGTCGGCTGGAATCTGGCGGCGACCGGCATGGCCGCAGACTCCCTGGCCGCGGCGTCCGACTGGCTGGTCGTGAACCGCGAACCAGCTGCGGGGTGGGGATACAACGACCAGTGGCCGGTGGACGTCGACTCCACAGCGAACGCCTTGCTGTTCCTGACCAGGTACGGGGCACCCGAGCCGCTGCGGTGGAAGCCGGCGCTGGAGTGGCTGCTGTCGGTGCAACGGCCCGATGGGGGCTTCGGCACCGTCGTGGACCCGGAGCCCTGGCTCGTGCGGTTCCGTTCGGACGCCGGTGACCTGCGAGGGTGGACTTCCTCGCACCCGTGCGTGACGGCGGTGGTCGCCCTGCTGCTGGCCGGCCTGGACGGTGCCCAGGAGCGGCGCGGAGCGCTACGGGCCGTGCGCTGGCTGCTGGACCGTCAGCGACCGGAGGGCTACTGGGAGGCCTACTGGTGGTCGGGCCGGCTGTACACCACCTGCCGCGCGGTGCAGGCGGTCGGGGAGTCGAGCCGCTGTGGCGAGTTTCCCGGGGCCGTACCGGCTCGGGCTCGGGCCGCCGCGTGGCTGCTGCGAAGTCAGCGGCGGGACGGGGGGTGGGCGGACGGACCGGACGGTGCCTCCGCCGCCTTCGAGACTGCGCTGGCCGTCCAGGCGCTGTGCGAGCTGCTGACGGCACCTCACACAGGTGACGCCCGGGCACTCTCGGAGGCCCTCGCCCGAGGCGCCCAGTGGTTGGAGAACCATCAACGGGCCGATGGCAGTTGGCCCACCGTGCCGATTCTGCGGGTACCTCGACCGCAGTTGACGGCCCCCTGGGAACAGACGTCGTGGAGGGAATCGGTCGCCGGTCTCGACGTGGTCACCGAGGACTGGCGGCGACTCTTCACCACGGCAACGGCGCTTCGAGCCCTGCACACCGCATCACTGACCAGCGGTGCGGTGCCCGCAATCCCGACAGGAGACCAGCAATGACGACAGAAGGACAGCAGAGCATTCCCCGGCGGTACCGCGCCGTGGGCCCGGAGAACACGCGCCGGCTGATCGCCAAGATCCGTACCGCGTTCCCGGACGCCACGTTCACCCTGCAACAGCGCGTCGAGGACGGCAAAGGCGACGTCGCGTTCGTGTGGTCCGTGCGCGGCACCCACAGCGGCGAGGTGGACGGATACGCTCCGACCGGAGCACCGGCGACGCTGACGATCGTCACGAGCATGGCCATCGGAGGGGCCGGTCGACGATAGGGCCCGGGCTTGGGAGCGGTGGCACCTGGCGGGACTCCGCCGGGGGCCACCGCCGGTCTGAGGCACGCTCACCGTTCGTGGCCGGCGTCGGCGGCCGATTACCGGGCAGGCCGGGACCTCCAGCGGTTGAAGTAAGGGGCTCCGCGCAGCATCATGAAGAGGCAGTCCACTTTGAAAGCGGTCTGGTTACGGGGCACGTCGTCTCGCACAGAATTCCGCTTGCTTCATGCTTGTGCCGGTTGATGAAGCCGGAGGTCCCAGAGAGGTCCGAGAGGGCTCCCACGGCTGACGGAGGCCCTTCCGGTTCTGCTCGATGCAGGCAGCACGGCGGGGCCGGGGGCTGTGCGCTGGAGGTCGACCTTGTTCCTCGGCGGCAATGGGCGGCTCACCTCCGCTCGCGCGGAGAGCGCGCCTGCTGGCCTTCCCGGGTATGCCGGTTCGGCCTTGCCTCCGCCCGACTTCGCCGCGTGGTCGGCCGAGTCGGCCACGCGGGAGACTCGGCCGGTGAACTCCCGTGCATTTCCCTGCACTTCACCAGTTCGGGCGAAGGGATGCCGCTCCCGGCCCCGTGGCGGAATCACGTGGACTGCCGCGGGGCCGCTGTGATCCACTGCGCTCGTGAGCTTGTCAGTGGATGTCTTCGTCGTCGACGCGGACGGGAGGATGCAGGTGCTGGACGTGCCGCGAGGCTGTTCCGACCTGGCTGGGTTCGAGAGCTGGCGCACCCGCGTGTGGGGCTCGGGGGCGGTCCGCTCACTGGGGGCCCGGTTCTTCCCGGTCCTGGCTGACGGCGACTTGCGGGTCGAGGCCGACCAGGTCCCGCTCTTCGTGGACGAGTGTGCCCTGCTGCGAGAGAACTTGGAGAAGATCGTGGCGGATTCCGGGGCTGTGCGGACGGTCGAGGAGCACAGGCACGCGCTCTCCGAACGGTTGGCGAATGTCGAGGATGCCGCCCGTCGAGCGCAGGAGATGGCCGGCGGCGTCCTCATCTGGTGACATGCCCGCGAAGGTGGGGATGCCTCGGCGTCTGTCATGCAGGCTGCTCCGGGCGTGAGGATGTGCTGCAGGGCAGCGGCTCTGCATTTCCGCCGCCACCCTGTCGGGACCTCACCCGAGGGCGGGTCGGCCCGTGGGGCTCCGAAACCGTCTCCTTCACGTCATGGCTTCCCGCCACGCGGCGGCTGGTTCAGCTCCGGGAAGGCGAGCCGAACGTTGCGTCGTGGGACCGGCTCCATGCAGCAGTGATCTTCTTCTGCCACGTGCGCTTCGAGCGCCTTGGCATCGGGTGGCCGGAGTCTCCGAAGGCTGCCGAGCTCCAGACCGATGGTTCCGGGGCGCCGGCCCGGGGAGCCCTCACCGGCCAAGGCCGACGATTTGCTGGTCCTTCACGGCGGTTGAGGCATCTCGCTTGCTCGGACAGTTTTGGAACGCGATGTGTGCCGGAACCTCGTCGGCCGCACCCGCGACGAGATCACGGAGGCCCGCGAGGCCTGGACGACCGGCACTCGCCTCGGCACGGTGGAAGGCTACGACGGCGGCCGCCTCAGTGCCCCGGAACTGCCTGCCGGGGCACTGAAACCACGCGGAAGGGTCCGCTGAACGGGGCCCGTGCGGCCTGGTCGGCCTCTCACCGGCTCCGGGCCGTGCGGTCGGGACTCGTGGCGGCAGACGGCCCGGCCCATGCCCGCCCGCACGTCAGGGCTCGGGGAATGCCGGACGCCTCTGCCTGTCCCGGCCGCGGTACGGGTGCCGGGACTGCGGTGGCCTGCGGCCGCATCAGCTGACCGGCACACGTGCCCTGCCCCCGAAGGCCCATCCGAGCGCGTGGACGGCTCCGGCGCCCTCCACGGCCTCCGGAGTCAGGGACCGGCTGCCGGGGGAGCGGTGGCCCGGGCGCGCCCGTTCCGGGCCCCGCGGGGAGGCGGCGTGCACCGCTCCGGCGGGTGGCGCGGCGCACGACTCAGCCGAACCGCCCGGCTTCCGCCATGACGAGGTCCGGGAGTGCGGCCAGCGCCACGAGGCGGGGGTCGGCGTGAGGGCTGTCCGTGTCCTCCGCGACGCGGGGACACCAGGCGGACAGGCGGCGCAGCGCGTCCGCCAGGGCGCTCCGTTCGCCGCCGAGGAGCGCGGCTGTCAGGGCGACGACATCGGCCCGGGCGGTGCCGGGTCGGCAGGGCAGCTCACCCAGCCGCGGGAGGACGTCCACCGCTCCGCTGCCGTAGGCGGCGGCGAGCGCGGCGAGCACGAACCGCGCGGCGTCGCTCTCTTCGGCCCAGCGCTCCAGCATCGAGGGCATTTCGTGCAGAACGGCCCGGCGGGCGGCGGCGTCGGCAGCGGGCGGCGCCGTCGTCCCCCGGCCGAGCGCCGCCACACGGTCCGCCCGTGCGACCGCCGCGGCCGGTGCCAGGGCCGTCAGCCGCAGGAAAAGGCCGAGAAGCAGAACCCGTGTTCCCGCGGGCATGCCGTCGTCCCGGGCCAGTTCGGCCAGGAGCGGCACCGCGTCGGCCGTGTCGGCTGTGCACTCGCCCGCAAAGATGTCGACAGGCAGCAGCAGGTCCACGAAGTCCTCGGTGTTCTCGTACGGACATCCGTCGTGCGAAGCGGACTCGTTGTCCCGCAGCAGCCACGCCATCGCCGGCGGGGCGAGTTCCCAGCTGAAGTAGAGCCGCTCGGCGACCATCACCGCCACCGCCAGGGTCTCCTCGTGCGGCCCCGGCGCCGGGCACGACCATCGCGGCCCCGCAGGGGGCGGAACGGCGGCGGTGGGCAGCCGTACGGGAGGGTGAGCCCGGGCCGATTCCTGCTCGTGCACCAACCCGGCCCGGTCGAAGCCCACTTCGCAGACGGAGGCGTCGTCGGCCTCCCGGCAGTGCTGCCGGAAGCCGCCGTGCCGCCGGGCGGTTCTGGCGGCGTGAACCCGCGCGTCCCTCAGGAACCGCTCCCGCGCCGACTCCTCGGGACGCGCGTACACGGCCAGCGAGTCCACCTGCCACCAGCCGCTCAGCTCGGGATCGGGCCAACGGGTGTCGAACCGGCCGCTCAGCCGGTCGTCCCCCAGCAGTTTCATGAGATCCAGACGATGGCGGCCGAACGGGCGCACGGCCGTGAGCCGGTGCCCGAGTCTCACCCACTCGTCCGCGGCGGCGCACGCGGCGTCCTCGGTGGGCAGGCACAGCACATACCGCACGCCCCACTCGGATGGTTGTGCGTCGTACAAGGGGGAGGGTTCCGTCATGCGGTCCATCATGCGGTCCCCCACTGACACCCGGGCCGTGGCACGGCCCCGTGCACCGTGAGGTCCCGTGGACCGCCGAGGCAGGCCACCCGTGGTCCGTGTCCGGTGCCCGGCCGCTCCGCTTCGCGGCCGGGCGCCGGACACAGCGTCCCGCTCAGGTGCTGCTGCCACAGCCGCTTCCGCAGCTGCTCACCGACCCTCCGCCGCCGGAGGCGCACGACGAGCCCCCGCCGCAGGAGGAGCCCCCGCCGCAGGAGGAGCCTCCGCCGCAGGAGGAACCGCCGGACGCGCACCCCGAGCCGCCGGAGGCCCCCGCGCAGCCGGAGCCGCCCGAGCCTCCGCCCGCGCCGCCGGCGGAGCAGAAGGCGCCCCCGCCGCCGCAGGAGGTGGCGCAGCCACAGCCGCCCGCCGCGCCCCCGCCCCCGCACCAGTCGGTCGTCGTCGCATGGTGGCTCCTGTGCACCGAGTCGTCCGGCCCGGTGTGCGGCGCCCGGTGGACGGTGGTGTGGTGCGTGAAGATCAGCGGAAGGCCGCCCCACAGCGCGCTGCCGCCCCGCCTGGCCTTGACGAGCAGGGCGCGCAGTTCGGGGTCGGGCACGGCGGCGGGCCCGTTCATCGCGACGGCCTGGGCGACCCCCGTGACCTGCCCGGTCCGGAGCCAGTACTCGCCGAGAGCCTGCTTGCCCGCCGGGCTGACCCGCTCCCCGGGCGTGGCGGAGCACCAGGCGCCGACGAGGAGCGCGGTGATGACGGCGGGCAGGACGGCGGGCAGCAGGGGGACTCCCGCCGAGTAGTCCTCCTCGTGGGTGGGAGGGAAGATGTCCAGGTACTGCTCCAGCGTGAGGAACAGGGCGAGCACACCGCCCAAGGCGGACAGTGCTTGGAGCGCCTGTGCACGGCGCTTCCATACCGCCCTGTCCGAAGGGCGCAGCAGCAGACCGCGCCGCGCCAGTTCCTCTCCGATGCCCTGTACGGCGGGGCTCCGCATGACGTTGGCGCGGACCCAGGCGAGGGAACCGATGGGCGCGGTGGTGTGGACGTGGAGCAGGGCCGCCTCGACGGCGTTGCGGGGGACCGTCGCGCGAACGGCCATGACGCCGGGGGACGCGACGGTCAGCAGGCCGTCGGACTGCATGGCGGCGATCACCGTGTTCGCCACCTGGGAGGGGCCGCCGCTGAGGAAGGCGGCTTCGAAGAGGTCCCGCACCCGGTGCTGGCCGGGCGGGACCGGGCCGCCCCCGGTCGACCGCCGGGTGCCCACGAGCAGCACGCCGGTGAGGCCGAGGAGGACGAGATAGTAGAGGAGCCCTATGACGAACACGTGGTCACTTTCTGCGGAGTATCCGGCGGCAAGCGCGGGTGAGCCTGGCCAGGGCTCCGGGACGGGGCCGGGACCCGCCGGCCTGGCGGAGCCACCACTCGGACAGCCGCGCGCGTTCCGGCGGGCCGAGGAGCGTGCCGTCGAGCAGCAGGTGCTCGGCGAAGCGCAGGGAGTCACGGCGGTGCCCGCCCGTCAGCGGGGTGCGGCGCGCGTAGGCGAGGTACAGGGGGCGGTAGCGGTCACCGAGCAGGGCGGGCAGCTCCGGGGTCACCTTGGCCACGACCTTGCAGCGTTTGACGGTGAGGAGCCTCGCCTGGAGGCGGACGCGCTCCGCGTCGAAGCCCACGGGGACGGGGCCGCCCGCGACCAGGGCGGACAGCAGTCCCTCCTGCTGGTGCGCGAGGGCCTCGCGGCCGTCGGCGGCCACGGGGCGGTGGCGCGGCTCGACGGACGGGCCTGCTCCCTCCGGGACCTCCCGGCTCGGGCGTCCGTCTGCCACCACGCGGCGGATCGAGGCCAGTTCGGCGGCGAGTTCGTCCGCTGGAGGAAACGATTCGTCCCGCTCCAGCAGCACGCCCGGAGGCGTCATGCGGGCGCACAGGCCCGCCAGCACGTCAAGCACGGCGGAGGGGACGGGGTGGGCGTGGCTGTCGTGCCAGACGCCGTCCTCCAGGACGCCTCCCGCCACGTGCACATAGGCGAGTGCGTCACGCGGCAGCGCCGCGAGCGTCTTCGCCGGGTCCTCGCCACGGTTGACGTGGTTGGTGTGGAGATTGGCGACGTCGATCAGCAGCCGGACCCCGGTGCGCTCCACGAGTTCGGTCAGGAACTCGGCCTCGGTGAAGTCCTCGTCGGGCCAGGAGAAGAGGCCCGCGATGTTCTCCAGCGCCAGGGGGACGGGAAGGGCCTCCTGCGCGATGTGCACGTTCTCGCACAGGACGTCCAGCGCCGTGCGGGTCCGGGGCACCGGCAGCAGATGGCCTGCCTCCAGACGCGGGGCGCCGGGCCGTCCGCCGCCCGCGGAGACGAACGCGATGTGCTCCGTGACCAGGGGGGAACCGAGGGCTTGCGCACAGGCGGACAGTGCGGCGAGGCGTGCCGGGTCCGGGCGTTCCGCGCCGCCCAGCCCCAGGGAGACGCCGTGCGGGACGACGGTCACCCCTCGGCCGCGGAGCCGGACGAGTGAGGGAGGAAGGTGTGAGGGGCAGATGTTCTCCGCGACCACCTCCACCCAGTCCACGCCGTCGAGTTCTTCGACGGTACGGGCGATCTCCGGCCGCCAGCCCATGCCCAGGCCGAGTCGGTGCATGTGCTCTGTCTCCCCCCAAGGCTGCCGGGTCCCCGTGGTCCGAGCCGGGCGGGAACCGCTGGTGGTACGTCAGCCTGAACCAGTCGACTGATTGTCACAAACGGATAAGTGCAGGGCCGGGTCTGCCCGTCCTGGAGGCGTCGAGTGCCTGACGGCCCTGGTACGACGAGGGGCGGCGGCAAGCGGGCGAGGGCCCGCTCGCGGGACGGTGGCCCGGGCCCGCAGAGTCTGCCCGCGGCTGCCGAGATGCGGACGGACGCCGCCCTCGGCTCAGCCCGCCTCCCGGACGGCATCCTCGATCCGGTCGCGGGGGTGTCCGCTGCGGGGCGAAGGCCCGTGCCGGGCGCTGAGGGTCTTCTCACGCGGCGCGTGCGGTCCGTCTTCTCGGGCACCGCACACCCCCCAATGATGACTGACTGGTCAGTCATTGTCGCAGACGGCGCCCTGGAGCGCCAGAAGGAAACGGGTCCGCGTGAATGGCGCAGGCCGGGCCCCGGGGCGTCCGCGTCACGCTGATCCGGCTGAACCCGAGTCGGAACGTCCACCGGGGTGTGCTCCCAGGCCGCTCACGCGCTGCGCGCGGACGCGGCCGAACTGCTCCGGAACCACGCAGGCATGCCGGTCCGGCGGCGCGGGCAGACCCGTCCGGACCCGCGGCTGCCCGCGGAGGCACCGGCCGCCGACTGGGACGCAGAGGATGCCCGGGAGGTGACACGGCCGGGCCCGGTGCGGCGAGCCGGAGGGAACGGCCGGCCCCCGGCCGGGAACGGAGCCGCCCGACGGCCCGGTCCGGCAGGGACGGTCAACCCCCTTCGGAGAGCCCACGGGCGGGGCGACGCCGCGCGTCGTCAAGCTCGCCGCCGCACCTGTGGACGCGCCGAGGCGGCCGCTGCCGTCCCGCCGTCCCGGTGCGGGCGGCGCCGCTCTCACAAGGTGCCGGTGCGCGCGGGCCCGGCGGCTCGGACAGCGGCACCGGCCGGTGCCGACGGTCCGCTCATCCCTGACGGGGTTCATGCCCCGCGCCCGAACACCCCCCGGGCAGAGCCGAGGCGGCGGGGGCGCCGAACCTTCCGAGGAGGGGTGGCGCCGTCGGCGGGCCGGATGTGAAAGTGGATCAACGGACGTGTCCGGGACGGTCACATACGTCTCAACGGGGGAGCGGAGCATGGGGAGTTGTCTGACCGGAGCGGTGATGCGACCCAGGGACCGCGGGGCACTCGGTGCCCGGGCGTGTGCCGGGAGCCGACCGGGCGCCGGAGGGCGACAGCATGCTGGGTGAGCTTCTCGACCGTTCGCCGCGGCGCATCGGCCCGTACCGGATCCTGGCCCGGCTCGGCGCGGGCGGCATGGGCGAGGTGTACCTGGGTGCCGACACCCGGCCCCACCCGGCCCATGCCGGTCCACGGCTCGTGGCCGTCAAGACCGTGCGGGCGGAGCTGGTCGGTGACGGTGCCCTGCGCGACCGGTTCCGCCGTGAGATGGAGACGGCGCGTTCGGTCGAAAGCCGCTTCACGGCCCGGCTGCTGGACGGGGACGCGGACGCGCCGGAGCCCTGGCTGGCCACAGAGTACGTGGCAGGTCCGACCCTGGGCCTCGCGGTGCGCACGGCGGGCCCGCTGCCCGTGGAGACGGTGCGCAGCCTCGGTCTCGGTCTCGTACGGGCGCTGCGCGGCATCCATCACGCCCGAGTCCAGCACCGGGATCTGAAACCGGGGAACATCCTGCTCGGCTCGGACGGCCCCAAGGTCATCGATTTCGGCATCGCCCGCTACTTCGGTGCCAGCACGATGACGGCGACAGGTGCCATGGTCGGTTCGCCCGGCTTCATGTCGCCGGAGCACGTGCGGGGCGGGCGGCATGTGGTGGCCGCTTCCGACGTCTTCTGCCTGGCGTCGGTGCTGTGTTACGCGGCCACAGGCGAGGGCCCGTTCGGGGACGGTCCGGTGGCCGGTGTGCTCTACCGGGTCCTCCAGGCCGAAGCGGACCTCACCGGGGTGCCGGACGAGGTGCGGGAGCTGATCGGGGACTGTCTGCACGCCGACCCCTCGTCCCGGCCCGACACCGTCGCACTGGAGGCCCGGTTCCGCGCGGTGACGGACACGGCGGACGCCTCCGGCGGCGCCGTCGTCTGGCCCGCCCCGGTGCAGGCCCTGGTGGCCGCGGACGAGGCCGAGCTGGGTGGGGTCGTCGCGGCCGCCGGTCCGCTCGCCGAACCCGTACCGACGATGCCGGGCGCCGCCCCGGTCCACAGCGCGGACACGGTCACCGGCGCGCCTCCGCGCCCCGCCGCCCCGCCGCCCGGCCCGCGACCGGGCCGTCTGCGCGGCCGTACCCTCGTCGCCTTGGCGGTGGCGGGGTTCACCGTCGGCGTGCTCGGCGCGTTCGGGCTGAAGGCGCTCCGGGAGGACGGCGGAGACCGCGGCCGGGAAGCCTCCGGCGCGCCGTCCGGTTCCCCGTCGCCCCCGGCACCGGACGTCCTGTCGCAGACCGGCGTCGACCGGCACGGTGTCGAACGGAGCCGGTACTTCCCCGTCGCCCCGGCCGCCCGCCCGGACGGCTGGAAGCCCTGGACGGAGAGACTGGAAGGACGGCCCTGGAGCTGCGCGCTGAACAGCGAACTACTGGTGTGCCGGACCTACGACGGCGGGCTGGAGGCGGTCCGCGCCTCCGACGGGAAACCGCTGTGGAAGGCCGCCTCGCCCGCCCCCGGCGAGGAGCCCTACCAGGGCCGGTGGGGCGTCGTCATCCCGGGGCGCGGCAGCAATCCCCTGATCCACGGCGACACGGTCGTCTCCTCCGAGGGCGGGACGGTGCGCGGCAGGTCCGCCCGGGACGGCACGGTCCGCTGGGAACACCCCACCGGAGCCGGGGAGGAGACGGACCACTCCAGGGACGCCCTGCTGGGGGACGGGGTCGCGTTCTTCACCCTGGCGCACGGGGCCACGACCGTGCTGGCCTTCGACGCCGTCACGGGGAAGCAGCTCTGGAACGAGGAGCTGACCTCATACGACGTGCCGATGGCCGGGTACGGGGCACAGGGCGCCGAGCTGTTCGCGGAGGGCAGGATCATCGTCAGAACGGACAGCGGCCTGACGGGCTTCGAGGCGCGGAGCGGGAAGGCGACCGCGGTGGACGTGCCGAACGGAGGCTACTGCGGCGCCATGCGCGCGCACGGCGGTCAGATCTACTGCGACATCGCGGGGCGGGACCCCGTGATCCTGGACGCGGTGACGCTGCGGCAGGTCCCCCCCGCCGCGCCGGGATCCGGAACCGGGAAGATCGGGGCGGAGGATGTGATTCCGGCTGGCGGGACCTCGTACAAGGCGAGTGTGAACTTCCGGCGCGGCCGCTTCGAACTCGTCGACCTCACGCCGGGCAGGGAGGACCGGGCGCCGCGTGGTGTCGACATCACCGCCGGGACGGCGGACGTCAGCACGGAACCGGTGATCGTCGGCTCCACGGCGCTGCTCGCCGACAACCGCCACCTCTACACGCTGCCGTTGAGCGGCGGCGAGGGGAAACGCCACGAGATCGAGGGCGCGCCCGGCAACGAGGAGACCGGCGGACGGGACGGCGGACCGCTCGACGCCCCGCGGTCGTGGAAGCCCGAGGTGATCTCCCTCGGCGGCGCCCTCTACATCGCCTTCCACGACGGAACCGTCCGTTCCATGGAGCTCCCCGGCTGACGCCCCGCCTCGTCCGTGTGGAACGACACCCCTGACCGACAACCGACTTGGAGCTACCGACGTGCTGCGCCCGCTCGACGCCGACGCTCCCCGCACCATCGGGCCCTACCGGCTGCTCGCCGCTCTCGGATCCGGCGGTATGGGCAGTGTGCACCTCGCCGTTCCGCACGGTGGCGGCCCCGACGACCTGGTCGCGCTGAAGACCGTCCGCCCGGACCTGGAGCTGGAAGGCGACTTCAGGCTCCGGTTCCGGCGCGAGGCGGAGGCGGCGCGGGCCGTGCGTGGCCCGTACGTCTCGGCCCTCGTCGACGCCGACCCGGAGGCCCCGAGTCCCTGGCTGGCCACCCGGTACGTCGCCGGGCCCTCGCTCGACGAGGCGGTGAGCCGCCATGGACCGCTGCCCGCTCCCGTCGTGCGGGAACTCGGCGCGGCGCTCGCCCGCGGACTGGCCGCCGTGCACGGCGCGCGGCTCGTGCACCGGGATCTGAAGCCGGGGAACGTCGTCCTCGGTACCGGGGGCCCGCGGCTGATCGACTTCGGCATCGCCCAGGCGTACGACGCGACGGCGCTCACCGCGACCGGCATCATGGTCGGCTCACCCGGCTTCATGTCGCCCGAGCACATCGCGGGCAACCGGTCGGTGACCACCGCGTCCGACGTGTTCTGTCTCGGCGCCGTCCTCTGCTTCGCGGCCACGGGACACGGCCCGTTCGAGGACACCGAACTCGCCGCGATCGTCCACCGCATCGCCCGGGGGCAGGCCGATCTGACCCGCGTGCCGGCGGAGCTGCGGGACGTCGTGGCCGCCTGCCTGCGGCAGGACCCGGGCGGCAGGCCGACGACCGGCGAACTGGTCCGCGTGCTCGATCCGGCGTCCGCCGCGGCCCGCCCCGGGGCGGCTGCGGCGCACCGCACGGGTCCCTTTCCCTGGCCGGACGGCGTGGGTGACCTGATCGGCGCGTACCAGGCCGCCGCCGGGAGAGCGCTGGCGGCACCCCCGGCACGCCCCGTGCCCCCACGCCCGCCCGGGCCCCCCGCGACACCCGCCTCCGCCGCGGCTGTCGCGCGTACGGGAGCCCGGCGGCGCTGGGCCGTCGGCGCGGGCCTCGCGGTGGTGCTGGCCGGTGCGCTGACGGCCGTCCTGGTGAACCTTCCGGACGGAGAGCGGCGGACGCCGTCGGAGGCCGGAGGGAAGACGGGGGAGACCCCGGTTCGGGAGGAGGGCCGGGCACGGGAGGAGAGCCCCGCACGCACCGGAACGCCCTCCGCTCCCGCGGTCTCCAGTGACATGGGCGACTTCGGGCCGGACGCGCTGGACCGTACGCGCCAGCCCGAGGGCTGGCGTCCGTGGGCCGCCTCCTTCGACGTCCCCGGCGAGGCACAGGACTGCGCGCTCAGCGGTGCGGTGTTCGTCTGCCGCCTGTGGGACGAGGGCGGGAAGCGGATGCGGCTGGAGGCGCGGAACGCCGCCGACGGCACGCACCTGTGGCGCTATCCCGCCGAGGACGCGGCGGCCGGGAGGGGCGGCGCGCGCAGCTTCGACCTGGACGCCCGGCAGGTCTACGTCGGCTCGTCCGACGAGGCGGGTTTCGACGTGCTGGACCTCGACGACGGGAGGCAGGTCGGCAGACTGCCCGGGCGGATCGGATACAGGCCGGAGGTCGCCCGGGTCCACGCCGGACGGGTCTTCACCTCGTACGCGGGAGAGGGCGGGCCGGGAACCGCGATCAACATGCTCTTCCGCGCGTACGCGGTCGAGGGCGGCGCACAGCAGTGGGAACGGGTGATCCCCATGGCCTACCCGCAGCAACTGGATGTCGCGGGCGGTCGGGTCCGGGTGCCCGGCCCGGCCGAGACGCTGGTCCTCGATCCGGAGACCGGGAAGACCGTGGCGAGGACCCCGTCGTACTGCGACCTGCCGCCCCGGGGTGCCCTCTACCTGTCCTGCGGATCCGGGGGGATATGGGACGCGCGGACCCTGGAGGAGGTGAGCGGTGTACGGGTGGGCGCGCCGCAGGCCGTGAGCCGCGACGGGCTGTTCTTCGTCGAGGGCACCGGCCTGCGGAAGGGTTCCCCGTACCTCCGGGCACTCCACGCGCGCACCGGACGCGAGCAGTGGGCCGTCACCTGGAGCCGCGGGGACCGGGTGGGGGCGGCGGGTGACCGGTTCGTGATGTTCGGCGCGGGCACCCTGCGTACCTTCGCACTCGCCGACGGGACCCCCGGCCCGGATGTCTCCACCTTCCAGGACTGGCCGCGTGAGGGCGGATCCCCTACCGCCCCCCGCGCCCGGCCGGGCACCGCGCTCGTGTCCGGCCGTTCCTTCTTCCTGACCTTCGAAGACGGCACGATTCTCTCGGCCTCGGTCCCCTGACGTCCGGTCGCGTCCGGTTCGCCACCGGGCCGGTACCGGCCCGGACACCGCGCCCGGTCCGCCTCCCGCGGTCGCGCCGGGGCACACGGGTACGGCCGCCGGGCGCGTCCGCGCGGACCGTGCGCCGGACGACGCGGGGCGGGGAAGACGTCGGGCCGACGGCCAGGAGGGAGGTGCGAGGGGTGCGAGCCGCCCCTCACGCCCGACGGCTCCGCGCCCTGCCTGACGGAGAGGTGCGGCTCCGGCCGTCCCGTCCGCCGCCCTGCCGACCCGCGCCGTACGCGGCCCTGCCGGGCCGTCCACCGCCGGGGAGACGGAGCCCGGGTCGCCGGGCGGCTGTGCGCCCGTCGTTCTCGGACGGCAGGCGGCACGCGCGCGGGCGATCAGCCGTGACGTGCCCGGCCCGGGAGTCGTCGGTTCAAGCCCGGTGACGGGATGCCGCCGCGCACCGCCGGGGCCTGCGACGCCGCCGACCGGTCGACCCCCTCCCCGGGGCCGCGGCGGCGGTACGGGTCGGCCGCACGCCCGGGAACCGTCCGGAGCTGCACCAGGCGCTGACCCGGCACACGGAGGACCGTCTCGGGGACGGCGTGGTGATGTTCGTGGCCGGCCGGCCCGGCTCGTCCGCCGTGGGGCGGCGCGCCGCCCCACGGCGGACGAGCACCGTTCGCCCTCCGGGGCCCCGCGTCGGTAGATTGGCAGCCAGGGCACGGGGCCGCAGATCCAGCCACGGCCGTGCGCCGGTTACCAGCCTCGCAGGCGAGGAAGACATGTTCGATCTGAGCGCGCCGATCATGGCCACGTTCATCGTCTATGTCGTCGCCATGATCGGAGCGGGGATCTGGGCGTACACCCGCACCCACACCTTCACCGACTTCGCCCTCGGCGGCCGACGGCTGAGTGCCCCGGTCGCCGCCCTGTCCGCCGGAGCGAGCGACATGTCCGGCTGGCTGTTCCTCGCCCTGCCCGGAGCCGTGTACGCGGCCGGTATCGGCGCCGGCTGGATCGCCGTCGGCCTGGCGGTCGGCACCTACCTGAACTGGCTGCTCGTCGCGCCGAGGCTGCGCACCTACACGGAGCGCGCCGGTAACGCCGTCAGCCTGTCGGCCTATCTGGAGGAACGTTTCGAGGACCGCACCCGGATGCTGCGGCTGGTCTCGGCGGCGGTCACCGTCGTGTTCTTCACCGTGTACGTCGCAGGCGGGCTGGTGGCCGGCGGCCTTCTGTTCGAGCAAGTGTTCGATGTCGACTTCGAACTCGCGGTGATCCTCACCGCCCTGGTGATCGCCGTCTACGCGGGCCTCGGCGGATTCCTCGCCGTGAGCCTGACCCACGTCCTCCAGGGCGTCCTGATGGCCCTCGCCCTGGTGCTCCTCCCCGCGATCGCCATCGGGACGCTCGGGGGTTTCGGAAGACTGGGCGGGGCCCTGGACGACCGGACACCGAGCCTGCTGGACCCGGGGGCCCAGGCCAGGTTCGTGGACGGTCAGTGGTTGGCGGGCGGGCCGCTCGGCGCCGTCGCGATCGTCTCTCTGCTGGCCTGGGGCCTCGGGTACTTCGGGCAGCCGCACATCCTGGCCCGCTTCATGGGTATCCGCAGCCCCCGCGCCGTCCCCCTGGCCCGGCGCATCGGAACGGCCTGGGTGCTGGTGGTGCTCGCGGGTGCCACACTCGTCGGGCTCGTGGGCATCGCCCAGCTCGGCACGCCCCTGGCCAACCCGGAGACCGTGTACATCGTCCTGGTCCGGACCCTGCTCGACCCCTGGGTCGCCGGGTTCCTGCTGATCGCCGTGCTCGCCGCGATCATCTCGACCGCGGACAGCCAGCTGCTGGTGTCGTCCACCGCCCTGACCGAGGACTTCTACCGGGCGTTCCTCGACCGCCGGGCCCCGGACCGGGTGCTGGTGTGGGTCGGCCGGGGCGCCGTCGTGGCGGTGGTCCTCGTCGCCGGTGCCATCGCGCTCAACGGCGGCGGCGTGCTGAACATCGTCGCCTACGCCTGGGCGGGCTTCGGGGCCGCCTTCGGTCCGGTCGTCCTCCTGTCGCTGTACTGGCCCCGGATGACCTGGGCCGGAGCCATGGCCGGCATCGTGTCCGGCGCGAGCACCGTGTTCCTCTGGGACCGGATCAACCCGCTGCTCGGGCCGCTGGAGTCGGACATCTACGAGATGGTGCCGGGCGTGCTCGTCGCCGCCGTCTCCGCACTGCTCTTCGGCCGGTTCGTCGGCCGGCCCCCCGAACGCGCCTTCTGGCGTATGCCGGGCGGAGGGGTCAACCAGCTGATGCTGGAGCCGTTCCTGGCCCACGCGCCGGTCGGCGTCGCCGTCCTCGACACGGACCTGCGGTACGTGTGGGTGAACGACGTGCTGGAACGCCTCATTCCCCTGGAGCGGAGGCTCGGCCGCCAGGTGGGGGAGGTGCTGCCGAGGCTGGAGGCGGAGGGCTTCCACGAGAAGATGCGGGCGGTCCTGGAGACCGGGACACCGGTCGTGGACTTCGAGTTCCGCTCCCCCTACGACGGAGACGCCCACCGGACGCTCGCCTATTCGGCCTCCTTCTTCGCGATGAAGGACCGGCACGGCCGGCACGTGGGCATCTGGTACATGGTCATCGACGTCACCGAGCGCTGGCTCGCCCAGGAGCGCCTGGCTCTGCTGAACGAGGCCAGCGCTCGGATCGGCAGCGCGCTGGACGTGTCGCTGACCGCCCAGGAGCTGGCCGACGAGACCGTGCCGTCCTTCGCGGACATGGCCGTCGTCGATCTCCTGGACTCCGTCATGGGCGGCGAGGAGCCGCCGCCCGGGCCCGTCGAGGGCACCCCCGTCCTGCGCCGCGCCGGCCAGAAGGCGGCGCGGCCGGGCCGCCGCCCGGAGGCCGGACCCGCCGTCGAGGAGCCGGTGCGGCACGTCCTCTCGTCGCCCATGGCCCGCTGTCTGCGGGAGAGCCGGACCGTCGTGGAAACGGTCCCGGACGCCGTCGCGCCCGACTGGGTGACCGCCGACCCGTCGCTGAGCGCCCTCGTCCGCCCCTCGGAGCGGCACGCCGTGATGGCGGTACCGGTCATGGCGCGCGGCGTCACCCTGGGGGCTGCGGTCTTCGTGCGGGCCCGGCGCCTCGGCCCGTTCGCGGAGGACGACGTGCGGCTCGCCGAGGAACTGGTCTCCCGCGCTGCGGTGTCCGTCGACAACGCGCGCCGCTTCGCCCGCGAGCGCGCCGCGGCCCGCTCCATGCAGCGCTACCTGCTGCCCCAGGACCTGACCGGCGGATCCGCGCTGGAGGTCGCGTCCTGGTACTACCCGGCGGACGCGCCGAGCGGCGTGGGCGGCGACTGGTTCGACGTGATCCCGCTCTCCGGGACCCGGGTCGCGCTGGTCGTCGGGGATGTCGTCGGACACGGCATCAACGCCGCCGCGACCATGGGACGGCTGCGCACGGCGGTCCGCACCCTCGCCAATCTGGACCTCCCGCCCGACGAACTGCTGGCCCACCTGGACGACCTCGTCATCGGTCTCACCGAGGTGCACGACCAGGACTCCGGGACGGGCGCGGAGCAGGAGAGCACGGGCGCCGCCCTCCTGGGGGCCACCTGCCTGTACATCGTGTACGACCCGGTCACCAGCCGGTGCACGATGGCCCGGGCCGGGCATCTGCCGCCCGTGCTCGTCGGTCCCGACGGCGCAGCCGAACTGTTCGACCTGCCCGCCGGGCCGCCGCTCGGCCTCGGCTCCCTCCCGTTCGAGTCCGCGGAACGGGAACTGGCCGAGGGCAGCCTGATCGCGCTCTACACCGACGGCCTCGTCGAAGCCCGGGACCGGGACATCGACGTGGGGCTCACCCGGCTGCGCGACGCGCTCGCGGCACCGGGGAGGACCCTGGACGAGACCGGCGGCCACGCGGTCGACACCCTGCTCACCGGTCCGCCGCCGGACGACGCGGCGCTGCTCCTCGCACGGACCCATGTCCTGGGCCCGGAGCAGGTCGCCTCCTGGGACCTGCCCGTCGATCCCGCCGCCGTCGCCGACGCCCGCTCCCTGGCCTGCCGGAAGCTGTCCGAGTGGGGCATGGACGAGCTGCTGTTCAGCACGGAGCTGATCGTCAGTGAACTGGTCACCAACGCCATCCGGCACGCGGCCGGGCCCGTCCGCCTGCGCCTCATCCGGGACCGCACGCTGACCTGCGAGGTCTCCGACGCCAGCAGCACCTCGCCGCGCCTGCGCCATGCCCGCACCACCGACGAGGGCGGGCGGGGACTGCTGATCGTCGCCCAGCTCGCCCGGCGCTGGGGCACCCGCTACACCAGCGGCGGCAAGATCATCTGGACGGAGCAGCCCCTTCCCGAGCACCCGGTTGAACCGGTCGGCTGAACGATACGTACGGATAACCGCACCGTCGTCCCCTGGAGGACGGTGTAGGTGACGATGTGTCAGATCGACCGCGCGGCTGTGCGGGAGCGCAGCTGCCGCCGCGGAGAACAGGGGGATCGATGAGCCGTGCACGGCGCAGCGTGCGAAGGGCCGCCCGGTTCGCGGCGGCCGGCGGGCTGCTCTGCGGCTCGCTGATGGTGACCAGCGCCCTGGCGGATGAGCCCGCGCGCAGGCCGGCCGTCGGGCCGGACCGTACGGGCGCCGACCTGGTGGAGCGACTCGGCCCCTCCCGTACCGCCGGAACCTGGATCGGAGCCGACGGACGTCCCGTCGTCGCCGTGACGGACGCGGAGGCCGGGGCCGAGGCGGTACGCGCCGGGGCGCGCGCGAAGACCGTGCGGCACAGCATGGTCCGGCTGCGGTCGGCCGTGGACGGTCTGCGTGCGGCGCCCCGTGTGCCCGGCACGGCCTGGGCGATGGACTACGCGGGCAACCGGGTCCTCGTCCAGGCGGACAGCACCGTCTCGGCCGCGGACTGGTCCAGTCTGTCGCGCCGCGCCGAACAGAGCGGCGGTGTCGTGCACATGGAGCGGATCTCTGGTGTGCTGTCCGCCCGGGTCAACGGTGCGGAACCCGTGTTCTCCAGCGGTGGACGTTGTTCCGCGGGCTTCCATGTGACGGACGGGCGGAGGGAGTTCATCCTCACGGCCGGGCACTGCGGGCCTGTCGGCACCGCGTGGTCGCAGGACGCGGGCGGGTCCCGGCCGGTCGGGCGTACGGTGGCCGGGCGTTTTCCGGGTGGCGACTTCTCGCTCGTCGACCTGTCGCTCGCCGCCGGGGCGGGGGCCGGCTCCCCGGCGAACGGCACCGTCGTGAACGTCGGTGGCGGACGGGGGATACAGATCACGGGGGCGGGCGAACCCGTCGTCGGCCAGGAGGTGTTCCGCAGCGGTGCCACGACGGGTCTGCGCACGGGCAGGGTTACCGCGCTGAACGCGACGGTGAACTACCCCGAGGGCACCGTGACCGGCTTGATCCGGACCACGGTCTGTGCCGAACCCGGCGACAGCGGAGGCCCGTTGTTCGCCGAGGGCATGGCGCTCGGGGTGACGTCCGGCGGTACGGGCGACTGCACGGACGGGGGCACCACGTACTTCCAGCCGGTCACCACGGCGATGGAGGCGCTCGGTGTGCGGCTGGCGGTGCCGGACGGGGCCCCCGGCGGCGGCGGTGTCGCCGCGGCCCCGTCTCCCGGCCCGGGAAGCGGCCCGCGAGACACCTTGCCGGGGGCGGCGGGGCCGGTGGGGGCGGCGGACGGGCGCGGGCCCGGGTTCCTGCCGTTCGCCACCCCCCGGAGCCTCGTGCCCGGTCTGTCGGTGATCGCCGCGAGCCTCGCCCTGCTCGTCGTGGGCCGTGCTCTGCGCTCCGCCCGGGACCGCCGGAGCTACCGGCGACGGTACGCGCGGGCCTGGGGCTGACGCCTCAGCCCAGCGTGGCCGTCACGCCCCGCGTCAGCAGCCCGCAGCCCAGCACGAGGACGACCGCGGCGGTGCCGAGCGGCGCCAGGCGGTGGACCCGGTCCAGCAGTCGGCCCCGGGGCCGTCGGGCCAGCCTGCGTGCCGCGGTGTCACGCATCCGGACCACCGCCAGCCCTGCCGCGGACAGGGTGAGCGCCAGCCCGGCTCCGTACGCGAGCACCAGCAGGAACCCGAACCACGCCTGCCCGAGACCGGCCGCACCGACCAGTACGACGACGGCCGAGGGGCTCGGCACCAGACCGCCGGCCAGCCCCATGAGGACGAGCCCACGCGTACCGGGGGAGCGCGGGCGGCCGTGGTCGTGCTCATGCCCGTGCCCGTGCCCGTGCCCGTGGTCGTGCCCGTGCCCGTGCCCGTGATCGTGTGAGTGCCCGTGCGGCAGATGCCTCCGTCGCCAGGCCCGGCGCACCAGCAGTGCTCCGACGGCGGCCACGGCCGCGCCGCTCAGGACCGTGAGCCAGGACACCACCGTGGGCGCCGCCGCAGAACCCGCCACGATCAGCGTGCCGAGGACGAGCACCCCCAGCGTGTGTGTGAGGGTCACCGACGCGCCGAGGGTCAGCACCTCCCGCAGCGACCCCCGGCCACGCGCCGCCGCAGCCGCCGCCATCATCGTCTTGCCGTGGCCCGGGGCCAGTGCGTGCCCGGCCCCCAGCAGCAGCGACACGCCGATCGCCAGCGCCGCGGACCCCGCGGTCAGCTCGCGCCGGGCCACCAGCCCTGTCAGGGTGTCCGCCCAGCGGTCCGCCGCGCGCGGCAGTACGCCCGCCGCCGGGGAGGCGTCCCGGTCGGGTGAGGTCCGTTCGAGCGGGGCGCCCCCCGGACGGACCGCGAGCGAGGCGGAGCGGACATCGGGCGGTGAGGACAGCAGGTCGTCCGGGTACGCGGCCAGCCGTCGGGAGCGGGAGGCGCGCGGCACGTCCGAGCCGGAGATCACCGTGCCGTCGCCCCGCGCGGTGATCTCCCGCCATCCGGGTCCGGCGGCGACGGCGGCCGGTTCGTACCCGAGGCTCAGCGAAGCGCCGCGCGGCAGCGCCGCCGTCAGCTCACAGGTCACCCGCAGGGTCCGCAGCCCGGCCTGCCCCGGACGCTCTTCGGCCCGCGCATCGCGCGCCTCGACGCCCACCGCCCTCCGCTCTCCGGAGTCCGTGCCGACGGTGAGCCGGGCCCCGCGCGCCGCACGGTCGCAGCGGGCCCGCGCCCACGCGGAGAGTTCCGGCACCGAGGAACGGCCGTCCCCGTCGGCGTCGACGCGGCCGCCCTCCTGCGCGGCCGGGATCTCCGCCAGGTCCTCCACATGATCCACCGTCAGCTTCCCGGGGGAGAGGACGAGTCCGTCGTACTGGCTGACCGTGAGGTCGCCCAGTGGGTGGGCCTGTGCCGCCGCCGCGGAGAACACGGCCAGGGCGGACCCCGCCACCAGGGTCAGGGCGGCACGGGCGGTCACGGAGCGGCGGTTCACGCGCCCCCTCCCGGCCCGGCCGGCGCGGCGAGCACGCTCTTCGCCTCCCGCGCCTTCACCGGCGAGAAGCCCGGGTTCAGCTCCAGTGCCTCCCGCAGATGGCGGCTCCCGGCCTCCGTGTCGCCCAGCGCGTGCTCGATCATGCCGCGGTGGTAGAGGAAGAGCGCGTTCCGGTAGCCGGGCGACGCGGCCGTCGCTCTCCGCGCGTACACCAGGGCCTCCTCGTCCTCCCCGCTCGCGTGCAGCGCCCAGGCGAGCGCGTCCGCCGCGTGGACGCTGTGGCGCCGGGACCACTCGGAGCGTGCGGCGGCCAGGGCTTCCGCGCCGTCCCCCCGATCCGCGGCGATCAGCGCCGACTCCAGGTCGGTGGCCACTCCGTTCGCCCGCGCCAGCCGGGTCCAGACACCCGCCAGCGCGTACTGCTCCTCCGCCCGTGCGCGTTGCCCGTCGGCCGCGTACAGCTCGGCGAGCGAGGCGAGGCTGCCGGGCAGCGGACTGCGCCGTACGACCTCCTCGAGGTCGCGCAGAGCGGGCCCGGTCCGCCCGAGAGCGGCCCGGGCGCGCCCGCGGCCCTCCAGCGCCGGGAGATACCCGGGCTCCGCGCGCAGGGCCGTGGCGTAGTGCCGCAGCGCCTCCTGGAACCGGCCCCGGCCGAACGCCAGATGCCCGAGTTCCGTCGCCACGTACGCCCGGTCGCCCGTGGTGAACGCGGAGCCCAGCGCGCGCGTCAGCACCCGGCGGGCCCCGTCCGCATCGCCGTGCAGCTCCTGTACGTACGCGTACCGGGTGAACACCGGGACGCCGGGGCGTCGGCGGTCGGCCAGCTCCACCGCCTCGCGCGCCTCACCGTAGCGGCCCAGCTCGACGAGGGCGTCGACCCGGGTGGACAGGGCGCGTTCGCTGTACGGGTTCACCCGCAGCGCCCGGTCCGCGAGACGCAGCGCGGACGTGAAGTCGTGCCGTGCGGCGGCGAGCGCCGCCTGTCCGGCGAGCGCGGCGTCGTTGTCCTCGGCCGCGCGAAGCCGCAGGGAACGGGCGAACGCCTTCTCCGCCTGCGGGTACCGGGTGGGATCGCCGCCGGTCCGCGCCTGCTCGACGTATGCCAGACCGAGCGCCGACCATCCGGCGGCGTCCCCGGGACGTTCTCCGAGGTGCCGCTGGAGCGCCCGGACGTCGTGGTCCGGCCGCCCGGACCCCGCTGACGCGGCGGCCCCGTGCGCCGCGAGCACGGACCCGGGCTGCCCGTCCCCGGCTGTGGTGACGCCCGGCGGCCCGGCCACCGGGGCGGCGCCGGTGAACGCCGCCGCCACCATCACGACTGCGGCGATCCGCACCCGCCGCCTGGCCGCCGCGTCCCGTTCGGGCCCGCGTGGACCTCGCGGTTTCCACTGGAGCATCCGGCCTCTCTTCCTCCTCGTCGCCTCACTCACCCCCGTGTCAGCCCAGCCACGACCGCCGCGCGGGCCGCCGGCGCCCCCGCAGCCCCTTCACGCCGAGCCAGACGAGCAGGACCGCCACGGCTCCCGACGCCGCGGACACGAGCATCGTCGTGTCGGTCCCCCAGCCCGCCGTGACCGACGAGCCGCCGCCCGTCAGCCCCGTGACGCCGGACTTCGCCGACGCCGCCGTGTCCCGGACGTCGGACCCTGCGTGGGGCAGCGCCACATAGGGGAAGTGGCCGAGGAACTCCTTGTCGTTGGCGTCGACCGCGTCGCCCAGATCGTTCTTCGCGCCGAGAAGTTCGCCCTCGACGGTCTGGAGTGCGATGTCGACCACGTCGTCGGTGAGCCGCCGCCCGTTCGGGAAGCCCGCGTTGTCCCCGTCCAGCACACCGAGCCGTTTCGGCTCCGCGACGGGCTTGACGGAGGTGTTGAGCCGGAGCATCTCCGAAGGCGTGACGTGCGGCGGCTGGTTCAGGTCCTCCACTCCCGTCAGGAACACCGAGACGAGGTCGTTGCGCGGCTCCTCCGGGGCCTTGATCTCGTAGATCTGCTCGATGAGCCTGGGCAGCTCCGGCTCCGTGACGTTCTTCAGGAAGTCCGCGTCGTCCTGCGGCGAGGACGCGTTGAACTTGTCCTTGTCCTTCAGCGGGTTGACCACCTCGTTGACGAGAGGCATGCCCAGCCGGGAGACCTGCGTCCAGTCTCCCCGGGCGTTCTTGCGCTCCGTCGTGGTGTACACACCGACGACGGGCTGCCGCTCCGACTCCCGGAGGTAGGCGCTGGGCACCTGGAGGGCGATCGTGTTCACGTTGTAGCCCCGGAGCGTGTCGTTTCCGACCTCGCTCAGATCGCCGCCGTACAGCAGGTCGAAGACCCGCAGGTCGAGGAAGAACGGGTCGTCGGCCTGCCCGGCGAACGCCTTGAGGCCGCCGGGGAGTTCTCGCACCGCCTGGTCGCGCAGCGCCTTGTAGTCCGGCATGGAGGCCTTGCCGACGTTCGACGGCGCGACCGGCAGCCGCCGACCGAGCACATGCCGGGAGGCGGCCTTCCCGTGCTTCAGCCGGATCAGCTCGATGTCGTAGGTCTGCGTGAAGTTGAGGTCCGGATCATCCAGGCTCTCCACCACACCGGTGTTGTAGAGGAACGTGTCCTCGTTCTTGCGATGGTCCTCGAACGTGAAGCGGTACACCAGGTCGTCCTGGGCGTCCCCGTCCTGGTCGACGTGGAACGTGTAGCGCGCGTCCTGGGCGAACGGGTAGAAGTTCGGCCCGCCACCCGGTTCCTGGAACGGCAGCCAGTTCGCCACCAGTGTGGTCGAGTCGGGATGGTCGGGGCTCACGAACGCGTACAGGTCCGTCGTGTCGAACTGCGGCTGGGCGGAGATCAGCGGCGCCTCCCGGTGGCTGGAGGCACTCGCCGTCTCCGGCTGCGCCAGGGCCACGCCGGCCGCCGTGAGGCCTCCGGCAGCCACCGCTCCGCACGCGAGCAGGGCGGTGCTCCTGAGCCACCGCCGGGGCACCCCTGTTCCGTTGATCGCAGCCATCTCCATCACGCCTCTCGTCACGCGCGCCCCGTCCTTACCGGGCCGGCCTGACGTCATGTACGGGCACGAAGGCCGTTCCGTTCGGGCGCCCTCCGGGCAGAAGGCACAGCTCGCGGAGGTCCGGGGGCCTCCGGGGCGGCTCCGGAAATGATCCCCGGACGGGAATCCCTCCGGAGGGGATTCCGGAAAGCGGAAGCGGATCAATGGCCCTGACGGACCTACGTTCTTGTCCGGATGGAGTCCTTTTCGCGTATCCGACCCGCTGCTTTACTGATGGCCTCGTGTGTCGCACCTACCGAGGAGGCCACATGGCCGAAGTCAAGAAGGTCACCCGACCCGCGGTCACCGCGTCGTCCCGCCCGTGCGCGTTCGTGTCGCCGGACAAGGGCAACGCCCCGACCATCACGCCCGTCCATAAACAGGCGGACAGCGTCTCCGCCCCTGCTGAGCAGCGGAAAGCGCACGTGCAGCGCTAGGGGCTGAGGTTCCCCGGGGCCCCGCCCGGCGGCCGGGCCCCGGTTCAGCCGCGCGCCCCGGGCCGGGGACCGGCCCGTCTCGCGCGGTTTCGCGTCATGGTCCTTTTCTCCGGCGTTATGTCGCCGCAATGCCGCATTGGAGAAGTCTTCAGCCATGCAGAATTCCCTGTATCAGTCCTCGCGATACGTGCGTACTCTCCGTGCCGCGGGCGACCGTGATTTCTCGTCGTTCGGAGGGCGGCTCGACTCCTATGAGGGCGATGACCGGACCATGGCCTTCCATTCGCTCTTCGGGAATGCGCGGCTGATCGACCGGGATGTCGTCGATCTTCTCCGGGACGCCTCCGAGGGCGTCAGCTGGGAGCGGCTGCGCGGGCGCCTCGACGAGGACTCGCTGCGCGACCTCCTCGAAGCGAGGTTCCTCGTCGAGGCGGGTCACGACGAGGCGCGCGAGATCGACGAACTGCTGGAGAACCGGCAGAACGCGCTCGGCACCGGCGTGTTCCACTCCTCGATCCAGCTGGTGCTGACCAACGCCTGCAACTTCTCCTGTCAGGGCTGCTTCGCCTACAACTTCGACGGCGGTGTCCAGGAGCGCAACACCTCCGGAGAATCCGTGAAACCCGGCCCCGTCCTGCTCGAACTGCGCCGCTCCCGCCCGGAGCCGGGCCGCCCGGACTCGGGGCCCACGCTGGCCAGGGGCGACTGGAACCACGGTTCGGACGAGGGCCGCAACCCCTCGATGCACATGTCGCGCGAGGTGGCCGAGAAGACCGTCGAGGAGGCCATCGCGCTGCGCAAGGCCAACGGTGGCGGCCATCTGACGGTGTCGTTCTTCGGCGGCGAGCCGACTCTCGCCCGAGGCACCATCCTGCACGTGCTGCGCACCTTCGGCGACCGCCATGACGGGGTGACCCTCTCCTACGACCTGACCAGCAACGGCTCGCGCATCGACGACGAACTGCTGGAGGCGCTCGCCCGGCACCGGGTGGACACCACCGTCTCCATCGACTACCTGGTCCCCGAGACCGGGGAGTTCCGCGGCGGACAGCAGCAGCGCACCCCGTGGGCGGTGGTCCGCAAGGCGATCCTCGACATGAAGGCAGCGGGCGTCCCGGTCAGCATCACGACCGTCCTCTCCCAGTACACCTGGGACAAGTGGGGCACCCCGCTCATCGACTTCGTCGCGGAGGCGGGTCTGGACACCCTGGACGTGATCGTGTCCTTCCAGGCCCGCGAGTTCTTCGACAAGCACAGCCCGCACGAGGTCGCCCAGCGGCTGCTGGCCGCGGTCGACTACGGACGCGAACGCGGCGTGCAGCTCAGCGGCTACTGGTACCAGACCTTCCAGATGATCATCGATGAGGCCAAGTGGGCCGAACAGGCCGACTACAAGACCTGCCCCGCCGTCGGCCGCCAGCTCTCCATCGAGCCCAACGGCAGCGTCTTCGCCTGCAAGGCCACCGCCCGCAAGCTCGGCACCATCGACGACTGGCGCGGGATCTTCTCCTCACCCGCCTACCAGGACTACGGCATGAGGGCCTACACCAACGGCCCCGGCTGCCAGGGGTGCGAACTCCAGGGCACCTGCTCGGGCGGCTCGGCGGGCGCGCTGGAGGAGGAGAACGGCTCGATCCAGGTGATGTCGCCGGGCTACTGCGGCTACATGCGCGAAGTGGTCCAGGGCCTGCTGGAACGCCACCACACCCAGAGCCTCGCGGCCCTGTCCTGACCGGCGGAGGATGACCGACCCCATGGCAACCATAGGGATGCACTTCGGCCACGACGCGGGTGCCGCGCTCACCCAGGCCGGCGGTTACCACGTCATCGAGGCCGAACGGCGCCTCGGGCTGCGCCATGTGTGCGGCGGCAACGGCGACTTCCCGCAGGCCGCCGCCGCATGGCTCGCTGAGCTGCGGCAGCGGGCGGAGACCCCGGTCACCGGGATCGCCGTGGCCGACTGGTACACGCCGGTGTGCCGGACACTGCCCCCGTCCCTCGTCGAACTGGTCAACGAGGACGCCCGCTGGACGGCGACCGACGGCACCGGCCTGGCCGACGCGGTCACCCGCGTCATCAAGCCCCTGGACTGGCCCCTGGCCCGGGAGTTCGGTGACGTCACCCTCACCGCCGTCCGTCACCACTACGCGCACGCCGCGCTCGCCTACCACACCTCCGGCGCCCGCAGGGCCCTGGTGCTGGCGCTGGACGGGACGGGCAACTACGCCGAGTGCGGCATGGTATGTCTCGGCGACGGCGACCAGCTCACCCCCGTCATGTCGTTCACCAACCGGACGGGCCCACGCTTCGGCCTGGTCTACGAGGCGCTCGCCCGCCGCGTCCACGGCAGCCAGTTCGACACCGGCAAGCTGCTCGGCCTCACGGCCACCGGTGAGACGGATCCCTCCCTGCTGCCGGTGCTGCGCGCCATGCTCGTGCCGCAGTCCACCCGCCGCGCCGCGCCCGGCCTGTACGAGCCGCTGGACGAGGCCCGGCTGGCCGGCACCGCCCTGCGGTACGCGGACAGTTGGTGGACGTACGACCCGGACAGCGGCGGATACCTGGACGCTGGCCTGGCCGACTCCTCGGACGATGACGTCGTGCACTCCTTCGGGTCGGTCTTCCCCGACGAGATCCGTACCGGGGACGGCCGTACGACGCTGGTCGGCACCGGCCCCGAGGACCGGACCTGCCGGGACCTGGCGGCCACGCTCCAGACGGCCGTCGAACAGGACCTGCTCCGGCTGGTCACCGGCATCAGCCGCCGCTTCCCCGGGTACGCCACGCTCTGCTACGCGGGCGGCTGCGCGCTCAACATCACCGCGAACACCCGCATCGTCGAGTCCGGCCAGTTCACCCGCGTGTACGTGCCGACCTGCTGCGACGACTCGGGCATCGCGCTGGGAGCGGCGCTCGCCGCCGCCGACCCCGCCGACCGGCCCGCCCTGCTCGGGCGCACCGGGTGGGCGCCGCTCGCCTACGCCGGCCCGCCCCTGGAGGGAGTCGACGAGGAGGGCGGCGAGGAGCGTGACGAGGGCGCCGCGGGCCGGACGGGCGACCCGGCGGTGCGGCTCCGAGCCTCGGCCGCCGGACTGGGCACCCGCCGCCCGGCCGACGACGAGGACTTCGTCCGGGCGGTGGCCGGCCTGCTGGCCGACCGGCGGTGCGTGGCCTGGCTGGAGGGCGGCCTGGAGACCGGCCCGCGCGCCCTGGGGCACCGCTCGCTGCTGGTCTCGGCGCACTGGAGCGGCGCCCGCCGCCATGTCTCCGAGACGATCAAGCAGAGGGAGTGGTTCCGGCCGGTCGCGCCGATCTGTCCCGAGGAGCTGGCCGACCGGTACTTCACCGGGCCCCTGGACCACACCGAGGCCATGCTGTTCGCCGTGCGGGTCCGCCCCGACCGGGCCGAGCTGCTGGCCGAGGCGCGGCACATCGACGGCACCGCCCGGCTCCAGACCGTACGGCCCGGGACCCAGCCCCTGCTGCACCGGCTCTGCCACGCGGTGGGGGAGCGCACCGGCCTGCCCGTGCTGATCAACACCAGCGCCAACAGCGGAGGCCGTCCCATTCTCAACCACCTCGACCAGGCACTGGAGCTGCTCCACGGAACCGCGCTGGACGCCGTGGCGCTGCCCGGAAGCCGGCTGATCATCGAGTGATCCGTACCGTCACGCCTTCCGCCGCCTCCGTCCCCGGGTCCGGCAGATTGTCCGAAACGGCGATGTCCACGTCTGCCGGCCGCAACGGACCATGTACAGACGTCGCACACCTGGAGAGTGCCCGTGCCGCACGCCGCTCAGCTGCGAGACATCCGCAAGACCGAACCGCTGCGCGTCCTGTCCCTTCAGGACTGGGAACAGTGGGTCACCCAGGGATATGTGATCGTCCGGCAGGCGGTGTCCGCCGCGACTGCCGCCTCGCTCGCCGCGGGCCTGCGCTCCTTCCTGGACATGGACCCCGACGACCCCGCGACCTGGACCTCGCCGCACACCGGCAACGACCGGCTGCCCGGACACAGCGGGCTCGTCGAGATGTACAACCACCAGGCCCAGTGGGACATCCGGCAGACCCGGCGGGTGTACGAGGCGTTCGTGGACGTCTGGGACCGCACCGACCTGTGGGTGACCATCGACTTCGCCAACGTCAACCCGCCCAACCGGGGCCCGCGCGCCTTCGACGGCTTCATCCACTGGGACGTGGACACCTCCACCCGCCCGCTGCCGGTCAGCTGCCAGGCGGTGCTGTCCCTCACCGACGGCGACGAGGACATCGGCGGCTTCCAGTGTGTGCCGGAGATCTTCACCGAGTGGGACGCATGGGTGAGCCGCCAGCTGGCGGACCGCGACCCCTTCACCCCGGACATCACCGGATACAAGATCACCACCCCCCGGGTCGCATCCGGGGACCTCGTCATCTTCAACAGCCTGCTGCCGCACGGCGTACATCCCAATGTGTCCGAACGCCGGGTGCGCATGGCCCAGTACCTGACCATGGCGCCGGCCTGGGAGGACAACGACGGGCTCAGGGAGGCCAGGGTGCGGTTCTGGCGTGACCGGATCCCGCCGCACCCGCCGGAGGGCGGCGTACGCAAGGACGAGGCCCGGCTGTACGGGCCCGCTCGCCTGACCGGGCTGGGCGAGCGGCTGCTCGGGCTGCGCACCTGGGGCGAAGGGAGCGTTGTTGGCTAGCACCGCCCCCTCCGGGACCCGCCCGGCCCGCCGGGGGAACCTGGGCCGCCCGTTCCGCTGGCTGTGGGCCTCGACGGCCGCCTCCAACGCGGGCGACGGCATCACCCGTACACTGCTGCCCCTGCTGGTGGTCGCGGGCCACCCCGACCCGGTCGCGGTCGCCGGGCTCACGGCGGTCAACATGCTGCCGTGGCTGCTGTTCGCCCTCCCCGTGGGCGTCCTCGTGGACCGGGTGGACCGCCGCGGGATCGTCCTGGTCAGCAACGGGGTCCGCGCCGCGGCGCTGCTCGGCGCCGCCCTGGTGCTGACCGGAGACCGCCCGCTTCCGGCGCTGTACGCGCTGGCCTTCGTCCTGGGCATCGCGGAGACCCTGGCCGACACGGCGGCGCCCGCGATGCTGCCGCGCCTGGTCGACCGGCGGCACCTGGAACGGGCCAACGGGCGGCTCTCGGCGGCGCAGATCGTGCTGAACGAGACGGCCGGGCCCCCCGTCGCGGGACTCCTGGCAGGGCTCACCGCCGCCGTCGCCCTCGCCACCGGGGGCCTGCTGTACGCGTTGGCGGCACTGCTGCTGCTGGGCCTCGCCCCGCTCGCACGCGGGGGCGGCGGCGACCGGGCGGGCACGAGTGACGACGGGGCGCCGCCCCGCGCCGGGGACGGCGGTGTGCTGCACGGCATCCGCGAGGGGATCGGCTTCGTCCTGGGCCGTCGCGCGCTCCGGCTCACCCTGGCCGCCAGCACCCTGTACGGCCTGGTGTTCTCGGCCACCTTCTCCATGCTCGTCCTGCTCAGCACCCGGACCCTGGGGCTGAGCGAGGCCGGGTACGGACTGCTGCTCGCCGCCGGATCCGCGGGCGCCGTCGCGGGCAGCTGGCTCGCCCCCCGCGCCGCGGACCGGGTCCCGGTGGTCCCGCTGGCCCGCTGGTCCCTGGTGGCCTCCGGGCTCGCGTACACCGCGCTCGGACTCGCCCGGCACCCGGTGCTCGCCGCGCTGGCCCTGACCGCCAACGGCGTCTTCATGATGGGCTGGAACATCCCCGTGATGTCGCTGCGCCAGCGACTCACCCCCGAGCACCTCCAGGGCCGGGTGATGAGCGTGTCCCGGCTGTGTGCCTGGGGCGCCATGCCGGTCGGCGCGACCCTCGGCGGGCTGCTGGCCAAGGGGCTGTCCGTGCCCGCGGCCTTCGTGGTGAGCGGCACGGTCCTGGCAGCGGGCGCCCTGCTGCTCCTCGCACCCCTGCGCACCGACCCCTCTCCGCACGGCGACCTACCCGACAAGGAGTGACCATGGACACCCAGCCCTACGACGCGGTGATCGTCGGCGGGGGCCCGGCCGGCCTCAACGGGGCTCTCTACCTCGGGCGTTCCCGCCGCCGCGTCCTGCTGATCGACTCCGGGGACGCCCGCAACATGGCCGCGGGCGTCATGCACAACGTGCTGACCAACGACGGTGTGCCCGTCTCCGACTTCCGCGCCCGGGCGCGTGCCCAACTCGGGTCCTACGATGTGACTTTCCGGGACGACGAGGTGCTGTCCGCCGAACCCGACGGCGACCACGTGCTGGTCACCACCAAGGAGTCGGGCACCTTCCGGGGCCGTACCCTGCTGTACGCGGCAGGTGTGCGCTCGGTGCTGCCCCCCGTGCCGGGCCTGGACCAGGTGTGGGGCAAGGCCGCCTTCGAATGCCCCTACTGCCACGCCTGGGAGGTGCGCGACCGCGGTTTCGCCGTGTACGGCGGCGGAGTCCCCAGCGAGTGCCTGGCCGCGACCCTGACGGTGTGGTCGGACTCCCTCACCTACCTCACCGACCGGCGCGACCTGCCCGGGGGCGAGCGGGACCGGCTGACGGCCGCCGGGGTCCCGGTCGTCACCGACGGGGTCGACGAGGTCCGGCCGCACCCCGAGGGCGTCGAGGTCGTCTTCGACGGCGGCCGGAGCGCGAGTTACGGGGCGCTGTTCCTGCACATGGACACCGAGCCGCGTGTGGAACCGCTGCGCCCCTGGCTCCGGGCGCCCGACCTGGAGTCGGTGCAGACGGACGAGCGCGGACGCACCAGCGTGCCCCGCCTGTACGTCGCCGGCGACCTGGGGCGGACCATGCAGCAGGCCGCCATGGCCGCGGCGAGCGGGGGACTGGCGGGCATGGCCATCAATGCCGACCTGATCCGCGAGGACCGCCCCGGCTCGCTGCCCGAGCCCCCGCCCCCGGCGCCTTCGCCCGCGCCCTGAGCACACGGAAGCACCAGAAGGCACCACAGGCCCTCCGACACGGGAGCCCCGCCGCGATGACCTCGCCCCGCGCAGAGTTCACCCCGCATATGGAGCACTACACCTTCGTCCTGGAGGACCAGCCCTATGTGGGGTACTTCCAGTACGGCAACGAGAAGACCCCCGTCTACACCACCGACCGGCACGGCTTCCGGGTCACCCCCGGCCCCGGCGGGCACCCGGCCACCGTCGGGGACGACCGCCCGGACGGCCCGGTGCGGCTGCTCGCGGGCAGCTCCGCGGTGTTCGGCGTCGGCGCCACGAGCGACGCGGCCACGGTCACCGCACGGCTGTGGAACAGGTACGCGCCGCGGCTGCCATGGCTGAACTTCGCGGGACAGAGCCACAACTCCATACAAGAGCTGCTGCTGTTCACTCTCTTCCAGCACGAACTCCCTGCTGTCACGGACATCGTGGTGATGTCGGGAGTCAACAACCTGGTACTCAGCCGCCTCCCCGAGGAGCAGCAGGGACGCCACGGGGCCTTCTTCGACTGCGGCCCCGCCCCCGACGCCGTACCGCCACCGGATCACCGGGTCGCGCACGCCAGCGAACTGACGCTTCGTCATCTACGGGGCTGGAAGCTCTGCGCCGACGCCCTGGGTGCCAGGCTGGCCTTCGTCCTCCAGCCGCTGGCGCCCTGGGTGCGGGAGGAGCCGCTCACCCGCGAGCGGCTGCTGTTCGAGGAGCTGGACGAGGTGTCCAACTTCCGGCGCTTCCACAACGACATCTCCACCATGGCGGTGGGCCGCTCCTACGCGCGGAAGCTGGCCGCCGGGTGCGCACGGCTCGGGGTGCCGTTCCTGGACATGAACCCCGCGCTGGCCGAGGCCGCAGGTCCCGAGGACTGGCTGTTCATCGACCGCGTGCACTGCACCGACCTGGGCTATGACCTGATCGCCCGGCAGCTGGCACACCGTCTCGACCTGACCTGAGGAGCGGACCGATGCCCGAGGACACCTCTGCGCGGTGGAGCCTCGTCCCTTGGCTGCGCCGCCGCAAGCCGACCCCGCCCCGGCCCCCGGGTCCGGTACCGCCCTCCGCGTCGGCGGCCGAACCGGACCACACCGGTGGCGGCCGCGCCGTCCCGCCACCGGCCTCCGCCCCGGCGCCCGGTTCCGAGTCGGCGTCCGCCTCGACGCGGACCTCACAGCCCGGGCCGCCATCCGCCACGGCGGGGCCTTCCGGCCCGGAGCCGTCGCCGGATGCGGAGGCACGGCCGTCCTCCACCGGGGCGCGGGTGGCCCCGGCCCCACGGCTGCGGCGGCAGCCCGAGGACGACGCCTCCGTCTACCCGCTCTTCTGACGTGGGCCGTTCAGCCGGCAGCCACGCCGACACCGACGGGCCGGTCCTCGGTATCTCCGCCTACTACCACGACAGCGCGGCGGCCCTGGTGGCCGGCGGAGTCCCGGTCGCGGCGGCACAGGAGGAGCGCTTCACCCGGCGCCGCCACGATCCGGGCTTCCCGGCGCAGGCCGTCGACTACTGCCTGGCGGAGGCCGGGCTGCGTCTGGACGACCTCGCGGCCATCGCGTTCCACGAGGACCCGGCGCTCAAGTTCCGCCGGGTCCTGGCCACCTGGCTGGCCACGGCCCCGCACGGCTTCCCCGTGTTCCGCCGGACGTTTCCGCAGTGGACGGCCTGGAAACGCCGGGCCCTCGACGACGTACGGGCACGGCTGCGGGACCGGGCGCGAGGATCGCTTCCGCCCGTGGTGGCACACCGCCACCACGCCTCGCACGCCGCGTCGGCGTTCCACCCGAGCCCCTACCCGACCGCGGCGGTGCTGTGTGTCGACGGCGTCGGGGAGTGGGCGACGACGACCCTCTGGCACGGCAGGGGCACCGGGCTGACTCCCCTCGCGGAGCTGCGCTTCCCGCACTCGCTGGGCCTGCTCTACTCGGCGTTCACCTACTTCTGCGGCTTCAAGGTCGACTCGGGCGAGTACAAGCTGATGGGGCTCGCCCCCTACGGCACACCCCGGTACGCGCCGCTCATCCGCGAGCGCCTGATCGACGTCCGTCCGGACGGCTCCTTTCGGCTGGACCTGCGGTACTTCACCTTCCAGTACGGGCTGACCATGGTCGGGCGGGCCTTCGAGGAACTGTTCGGAGGCCCTCGCCGGCTCCCCGAAGGCCCGCTGACGGAGCGCGAGTTCGACCTGGCCGCCTCCGTGCAGCAGGTCACCGAGGAGGTGGTGCTGCGGCTGGCCCGTACCGCGCTGCGGCGCACCGGGGAGCGGCGGCTGTGCCTGGCGGGCGGGGTGGCCCTCAACTGTGTCGCCAACGGCCGGATACTGGCCGAGGGGGTCTGCGACGAGCTGTGGGTGCAGCCCGCCGCCGGAGACGCGGGCGGCGCGCTGGGCGCGGCCCTGGCCGAGTCGCACCGCCGGGGCGCGCCCCGGGCCCACGTGGAGCGCGGTACGGACGCCATGGCGGGTGCGCTGCTGGGCCCCGGCTACCCGGCCGGGCGCATCGCCGCGTTCCTGGACGGCCGGGGCGCCCCGGCCACCAGGCTGCCGGGGCCGGAACTGGCGGCCCGGGTCGCGGCGGAGCTGGCCGACGGCAAGGTGGTGGGCTGGTTCCAGGGCCGGATGGAGTTCGGGCCGCGGGCCCTGGGCAACCGGTCGATCCTCGCGGACCCGCGCGATCCGGCCATGCAGTCCACGCTCAACCTCAAGACCAAGTTCCGCGAGTCCTTTCGCCCGTTCGCGCCGGCGGTGCTCGCGGAGGAGGCCGGAGACTGGTTCGACCTCCCGCAGGAGAGCCCCTACATGCTGCTGACCGCGCAGGTCGCCGCGGCGCGGCGGCGGGAGGAAGAGGCGCCCGCCGCAGGGGTGACCGGCCTGGACCTGCTGCGGGTACCGCGCTCCACGATCCCCGCGGTGACCCATGTCGACGGGTCGGCGCGGGTACAGACCGTGACCGCCGACCACAACGCGCGGTTTCACGCGCTCCTCACGGCCTTCCGGGACCGGACCGGCTGCCCCGTGCTGGTGAACACCTCCTTCAACGTGCGGGGCGAGCCGATCGTGCGCACTCCCGGGGAGGCGTACGCCTGCTTCATGCGCACCCGGATCGATCTGCTGGTCCTCGGCGACTTCCTGCTGGACAAGCGGGAGCAGCCGGAGTGGCGGGAGGAGGACGACTGGCGTGCGGCGATCCCGATGGACTGAGGGGCGCGGACGGCCGGGGCACCTGGCCCTGGCGCTCCTGTACTACGCGGTACTGACGCCTGCCGGGGCGTGCGTGCGGCTGCTACGGGACCCCCTGCACCGGGACTGGGACGCCGGGTGCCCGACGTACCTGGTCTTCCTCCCTGCCCCGGCCCGTCCCGAAGCCGGGGGTGCCGCCCCCGGGCGCCCGCGCCGCACCCGCCGGGAGAGCTGAGTCCGGCTGGACCCGTCTCTTCGGGCCGTCCGGCGTGTGAGGGCGAGCGCCGTCCGGGTCCGGGGCGGAGTCCCGGCTCGTCCGAGGGGCGGGGCAGCCCCTCGGACGGCTTGCGTCTGTCCCGCCAGCTATCCGTCGCCGCTCCGCAGGGCCACGCGGATGTCCACCACACCCTCGACCGCCCGCACCGCCCGTGCCAGCAACGGCGCCGACGACGGCTCCGGCAGCCTGCCGCCGAGCGTCACCACCCCGTTCTCGACCGACACCCGCACATCTGCCCCACGCGGGAGCTCGGACAGCACCGTCTCCCGGACCTCCGCCGCGATGTCCTCGTCCGAGCGCAGGAACACCTTCAGCAGGTCGCCCCGGCTGACCACGCCCTCCAGCATCCCGAGCCGGTCCACCACCGGCAGCCGCTTGACGTGCCGCCGGGCCATGATCCGTGCCGCCTCCGCGATCGGCGCGTCCGCGTGGACGGTCACGGCCGGACTCGTCATGAGATCCTCGGCGTACACCGCGTCCGCCTTGGCCACGCGGGCGAACGGCCGTCCGTCCGGGACTGCGGCGTCCTCCTCCCGGTACCCCTCCTTGAGCAGGAGGTCCGCCTCGGAGACCACGCCGATCACCCGCCCCTCGCCCGCGAGCACAGGCAGGGCGCTCACCTCCCACTGGCTCATCAGCTCGACGATCTCCTTGTACGACGCACGGCTGCCCACGGCCACCGCCGTCTGGGTCATCACGTCGCTCACGACACGGGGTGCTGCGCTCATGAGAACCTCCTCGGCCGCTTCGCCTCCATTACCACCCTGCCCCGGCGCGGCGAGTTGCTGAAGGGCCTCCCTGCCGTGGAGGAGCGCCGAACGGCCCTCTTCGCCCGCGCTCAGCCGACCGCCGCGCCGAACCACCTCGGCAGCCGCGCCTCCAGCTCCCGCTGATCCGCACCGGCCCACGCCACGTGGCCGTCCGGCCGCAGCAGCACCGCGGGCACGTCCAGGTCCTCGCTCACGTCGACGACGTGATCGACCCGGTCCGCCCAGCCCGCCACCGAGAGCCGCCCGGTCTGGTCGAGCAGCAGCCCCCGCCCGCCGCGCATCAGCTCGTACAGGCGGCCCCGCCCCAGCGCCACGTCCCGCATCCGGCGGCCGAGCAGCGGGTGGCCCTCACCGAAGTCGTAGCGGACCCCGATCGCGGTGACCTTCTCGATCAGGCGCCGGTTCACCTCCTCGACTTCCATCAGCTCCGACAGCAGCCGGCGCAGCGCCCAGGCACCCGGACCGGGGGACAGCAGCGCCATCTGCGCGCGGGTGTTGTCCAGCACGTCGGCGGCCACCGGGTGCCGCTCGGAGTGGTAGCTGTCCAGCAGCCCCTCCGGCGCCCGGCCCGCGACCTCGGCGGCCAGCTTCCAGCCCAGGTTGAACGCGTCCTGGATGCCGAGGTTCAGGCCCTGCCCGCCGGTCGGCGGATGGATGTGCGCCGCGTCGCCGGCCAGCAGCACCCGGCCGACCCGGTAGCGCTCGGCCTGCCGAGTGGCGTCCCCGAAGCGGGAGAGCCATCGCGGCGAGTGCACCCCGAAGTCGGTTCCGGCGACCGCCCGCAGCTGCCGCCTGAACGCGTCGAGGGACGGCGGGACCGAACGGTCCTCGGCCACGCCCTCGGCGGGCACGATCACCCGGTACACGCCGTCTCCGAGCGGCATGGCGCCGAACCGCACATGCGTCTTGCGGACTTCGGCCGTCACCGCGGCCAGCGTCTCCGGATCCGCGGTCAGTTCCATCTCTCCCAGCAGCGTGTCGACTCTGGCGGGCTCGCCGGGGAAACCGACGCCCAGCAGCCTGCGCACCGTGCTGCGCCCGCCGTCGCAGCCGACCAGATAGCGCGACCGCAGCAGCGTGCCGTCGGCCGCCTCGGCGGTCACCCCCCGGTCGTCCTGGCTCAGCCCGACGAGTTCACAGCCGCGCCGGACCTCGGCGCCGGCCTCGACGGCGTGCTCGGCCAGCAGCCGCTCGACGACAGGCTGCCGGATGCCGAGGATGTAGCCGTGGGCGGTGTCCAGCCGCTCGGGAGCCGGTTTGGTGATGCCGGCGAAGACCCCGCCGACCGGGTACCGCGTGCCGAGCGCGAGGAACCGCTCCAGCAGACCGCGCTGGTCCATCACCTCGATGCTGCGCACATGCAGACCGAGCGCGCGCACGGACGCGGACGGCTCCGGGTCCCTCTCCAGCACGAGCACCCGCACGCCGTGCAGCCGCAGTTCGGCGGCCAGCATCAAGCCGGTCGGTCCGCCGCCGACGATGATGACGTCTTGCATGAACAGCCCCCGTTTTCGCAGGTCCTGGCTTCGGCCGACGATTCTGCGCCACCACCGGGGCCTTGCCGCAAGCCCCCTGGTGAGCTATACGTTGAGAGTGGCGAGGAGTGCGGGACTTCTTGCCCTTCCTTCTGGCACGGGCCTGCCTGGCCCCGCCATCGGGGACCTGCGGCCCTCCGCCCATCCCGCGCGGGCCGCCACGCTGGGCGTGTCGTACCGCCCGCGATCAGGAGGTCCCCGCATGTCCCGTCCCGTCACCGTCGGTCTCGACGGTTCCCGAGAGAGTCTCGCCGCCGTCGAATGGGCCGCGCGAGAGGCCGGTACCCGAGGTGTGCCGCTGCGGCTGCTCCACGTGGGGGACCTCGGACCGGACGTGCACACTCCGGTCGTCAGCCCCGGCACCCGGCGCCACTGGACCGAGCGCATCCCGCGCGAGACGGCGGAGCGGGTGCGCAAGGACCACCCGGACCTGGAGGTCGAGCCCCGGTGGCTGCCCGGCGACCCCGCCGAGGTCCTCTGCGAGGCCGCCGAGGCCGCCGAGCTGCTGGTCGTCGGATCCCGGGGGCTCGGCGCCCTCGCCGGCTTCATCACCGGCTCCGTGTCCCTGCCCCTGGTGGCCCGCAGCGGGCGGCCGGTCGTCCTGGTCCGCGCGGGCGGAGCCGACGGGCCCGTCGGCGGGGTGTCGGCCGCGGCGGACGACACCCGTACCGGCCCCGGCCCCGCCGACGGCCGGGTCGTGCTCGGCGTGGACATCGACCACCCCTGCGACGAACTGCTGGAGTTCGCGTTCGCCCACGCCGACCGGCACCGCACGGCACTCCACGTGGTGCACGACTGGCACCTCCCGATGCTGTACGGCCCCGAGCCGGTGGCGCCCGCGGTCGCGCTCCAGGAGGAACTGGCCGCCGCGAAGAACGAGGCGCTGGCGCAGTCGGTGCGGGGGTGGAGCCACAGGTACCCCGACGTCGAGGTGACCCACGACTGCCGCCTGGGCCGCCCCGTGCCGCATCTGCTGAAGGCCGGCCGCGGCGCCGGGCTCGTCGTGGTCGGCCGCCGCAGGAGGCGTGCGCGTTTCGGCGCACACCTCGGGTCCGTCACCCACGCGGTCCTCCACCACTGCGAAGCCCCCGTGGCCGTCGTCCCCCACGACTGACCCGCCCCCCGGCCGGTCCGCAGGACCAACGGCCCCCGCCAGGCCGGGACACGAGGCCGGACGGCGGCTCCACCGAGTCCCCGGGGCCCTGGGGGCGGAGGCCGCCGGACGGCGACCATCAAGGACAGGCGGGCGTCGGCGCACCCGGCGAGGCGCCCCGTGACCGACCGTACGGAGGCGGAGATGACCCTGACGGAACAGGTGCCGACCCAGGAGAGGCGGACCGGCCGGGCATGGGCGGGCTTCGAGGGGAGGAGCTGGCGCGAGCGGATCGACGTTCGCGACTTCATCCAGGACAACTACACCCCGTACGAGGGAGGCTCCGGTTTCCTGTCCGGCCCGACCGAGCGGACCCGCGCGGTGTGGGGGAAGATCACCGCGCTGTTCCCGGAGGAGCGCCGCAAGGGCGTCCTCGACGTCGATACGGCCACCCCCTCCACCATCACCTCGCACGCCCCCGGCTACATCGACCGCGACCGCGAACTGATCGTCGGGCTGCAGACGGACGCCCCGCTGAAGCGCGCGATCATGCCCAACGGCGGGCTCCGCATGGTGCAGAGCAGCCTGCGTGCCTACGGCCGCGAGCCGGACCCCTTCGTCACCCGGGTCTTCGGGACCTACCGCAAGACCCACAACGACGGGGTGTTCGACGCCTACACCCCCCAGATGCGCGCCGCCCGCAGGTCCGGCATCATCACCGGCCTCCCGGACGCCTACGGGCGCGGCCGGATCATCGGGGACTACCGCCGCGTCGCGCTCTACGGCGTGGACCGCCTCATCGAGGCCAAGCGGGCCGAGCGCGCCGCCCTCGATGCCCGGAGCTCCACCGAGGACGTCATCCGGGACCGCGAGGAACTGGCCGAGCAGATCCGCGCCCTGGAGGAGCTCACCCGCATGGCGGCCGGATACGGCTGCGACGTCTCCCGGCCGGCCGCCACCGCCCACGAGGCCGTGCAGTGGCTGTACCTCGGCTACCTCGCGGCCGTGAAGGAGCAGAACGGCGCGGCCATGTCCCTCGGCCGTACCTCCACCTTCCTCGACGTGTACCTGGAGCGGGACCTCGCCTCCGGGCTCATCGACGAGAGCCGTGCACAGGAGCTGATCGACGACTTCGTCATCAAGCTCCGCATCGTGCGCTTCCTGCGCACCCCCGAGTACGACGAGCTGTTCTCCGGGGACCCCACGTGGGTGACCGAGTCCATCGGAGGCATCGGCACCGACGGCCGTCCCCTGGTCACCCGCACCTCCTTCCGGTTCCTGCAGACGCTCTACAACCTCGGCCCCGCTCCCGAACCGAACCTGACCGTGCTCTGGTCCCCCCGGCTCCCCGAGGCCTTCAAGCGCTTCTGCGCGCGGGTCTCCGTCGACACCAGCTCGATCCAGTACGAGTCCGACGAACTCACCCGTCCCCGCACCGGCGACGACACGGCAATAGCCTGCTGTGTCTCCGCCATGGCCGTGGGCCGCCAGATGCAGTTCTTCGGGGCCCGCGTCAATCTCGCCAAGGCCCTGCTGTACGCGATCAACGGAGGCCGGGACGAGATGACGGGCGAGCAGGTCGCCCCGCCCACACCTCCGCTGACCGGACGGTACCTCGACCACGACGAGCTGGCCGCCGCGTACGACCGCGTCCTCGACTGGCTCGCGGAGACCTACGTCGACGCCCTGAACGTCATTCACTACATGCACGACAAGTACGCCTACGAGCGGCTGGAGATGGCACTGCACGACCACCCCGTGCAGCGGTCCCTGGCCTGCGGCGTCGCGGGCCTCTCCGTGGCCGCCGACAGCCTCTCGGCCGTGAGGCACGCCCGCGTGCGGGTGATCCGCGACGACACGGGTCTGGCCGTCGACTACGAGACCGAGGGCGAGTACCCGGCCTACGGCAACAACGACGACCGTGCCGACGGCATCGCGGCCGGTCTCGTCCGCTCCTTCATGGCGAAGCTGCGGCGCCACCCGGCGTACCGGGGAGCGGAGCACACCCAGTCGGTCCTCACCATCACGTCCAACGTGGTCTACGGCAGGCACACGGGCAGCACGCCCGACGGCCGCCGCGCCGGGCAGCCCTTCGCTCCGGGCGCCAACCCGATGAACGGACGGGACCTCCACGGGATGGCGGCCTCGGCCCTGTCCGTCGCGAAGATCCCGTACGACGAGGCCCGCGACGGCATCTCCCTCACCTCGACCGTCACACCCGACGGGCTCGGCCGCGACGAGGAGGACCGGGCACAGCACCTGGCGGGACTGCTCGACGCGTACACGGCGTCCGGCGGCTTCCACCTGAACGTCAACGTCCTGGACCGGGACACCCTGGAGGACGCCATGGAACACCCGGAGAAGTATCCGGACCTGACCATCCGTGTGTCCGGATACGCCGTCAACTTCGTACGGCTCACCCGCGAACAGCAGCGGGACGTCATCAGCCGCACCTTCCACGAGGCGACGTGAGCACCCCCCGCGCCACCACCCGCCCGGCGGAGCCCGCCCTGCCGGGCCGGTCCTCCGAGGCGGCGGTGACCGGGCGAGTGCACTCCTGGGACCTGTCCACCGGCGTGGACGGCCCGGGAACCCGCTATGTGCTGTTCACCAGCGGATGCCCGCTGCGCTGCCTGTACTGCCAGAACCCCGACACCTGGCACCTGCGCGACGGCCGCCCCGCCGGCGTGGACGAGGTGGCGGCGGACATCGGGCGGTACCGGACCTTCCTCACCGTCGCGGGCGGCGGAGTGACCGTCAGCGGCGGTGAACCGCTCCTCCAGCCCCGCTTCACCGCAGGGCTGTTCCGCCGCTGCAAGGAGATGGGACTGCACACCGCGCTCGACACCTCCGGGTATCTCGGGGCCCGCGCGGACGACGCTCTGCTCGCCGACACCGACCTGGTGCTGCTGGACATCAAGGCGTTCGACGCCGCCGTTTACCGCGGGCTCACCGGTGGCGCCCTCGCCCCGACCCTGTCCTTCGCCACGCGCCTGAACCGGCTCGGCATCGCCACCTGGATCCGCTACGTCCTCGTGCCCGGCTGGACCGACGACATGGACGCGGTCGACGGCCTGGCCGCCTTCGCCGCCGGGCTGGACTGCGTGGAACGCGTGGACGTGCTGCCGTTCCACAGACTCGGCGCGCCCAAGTACGAGGCTCTGGGCATCCCGTTCCCCCTGCGCGACACCCCTGCGCCGTCCGCAGAACTGATCGCCCGGGTCACCGCCCGGTTCAGGGCGCACGGACTGAGAGCCGACTGATCCCGGCCGGCGCGGAGGAGCGGACGGCCCGTCGGCCGTCCGCTCCTCCCGCGCTCACCGGCGGTCCGGCGGCGTGACGGCCGGGCCGCACGTCACGCCCACCACGCCGTCCACCCGCCAAGCGGCCCTCAGCAGCGCGGTGGTGTCGACGTCCTCGCGGGCCGGGCACTCCAGCCTCACCACCCCGTCCCGCACCTGCACGCGGACCTCGTCCCGGACGGGCTCCGGCACACGGGCCCGGACCATGTCCATGACCTCCGCGCGGAGGGTCTCGTCGGTCCGCAGGAAGACCCGCAGCAGATCCCGGCGCGTCACGATGCCGATCAGCCGGTCCTCCGCGTCGACCACGGGAAGCCGGTCGACGCGGCGCCGTTCCATGATGCGTGCCGCGTCCACGACACGCTGCTCGGGGTGCACGGTCACCGCCGGGGACGACATGAGGGCGCCCGCCGTCGGGGCGTGCGGCAGGCGCGGGTGCCTCCGGGGCGGCCGGCTCCACGGGCCCTGGACGCCCGCCACGGCGGACGGCCGTCGCCGCCGGCCCGCCTGGCGCCGCACGAGGTCCGTCTGCGACAGCACTCCGACGACCTTGTCGTCGTCGTCCACGACCGGCAGCCCGCTGATGCGATGTGCCGTGAGGAGCCGGGCCAGCTCCTTGAAGGACGTGTCAGGGCACGCCCGGACGACCTCGTCGGTCATCACCTCGCCCACGATACGGATGCTCACCGTCCTCACCCCTCTCCGTCGTGCCGACGGTGGCCGTGCTGGTTCCTCGTTACCAGCCTCCGGCGCCGACCGCCGGACCGGCAGGTCCGGAGAGCACCGGCACGGGGCCGTACGTCCTCGGCGGGACGGGACCCGTCAGGGCGTCCGGGAGAGCCCACCGGACCCCGCCCCGGGACCTTCGGAACCTCCGCCGGCCGTCCGCCGGACGCGAGGCTTGAGATGGCCGCCGGACTCCGCCCGGCAGCCGCCGCCCCGAGGCGGCCCCCTACGAAGGAGTCTCAATGACGAAGTCAAGCCGCCTGCGTGATTGGTGGGGCGGAGGTGAACATCCTTCCG
>NZ_JADWYO010000038.1 GCF_022414595.1 Streptomyces sp. MUM 203J
GTGCCGGGGCCGGGGCGGCGGCAGGCGCGGCGGGTGCCGGAGCCGGGGCAGCGGCCGGAGCCGCACCCGCGGCGCCGATGACGCCCAGCTTGGCGCCGACCTCGGCGGCCTCGTCCTCGCCGACGGTGATCTCCAGCAGCACGCCGGAGGCCGGGGCGGGGATCTCGGTGTCGACCTTGTCCGTCGACACCTCCAGCAGCGGCTCGTCGGCCTCGACGGACTCGCCCACGGCCTTCAGCCAGCGGGTGACGGTGCCCTCGGTGACCGACTCGCCCAGCGCGGGCAGCACGACGTCGGTGCCCTCGGCGCCACCGGCCGCCGGAGCGGCGGCCGGGGCCTCGGCCACAGGGGCGGGGGCGGCGGCCTCGGCGGCCGGAGCCGGGGCGGCGGCCTCGGCGGCGGCCGGGGCCGGAGCCTCCGCCGGGGCACCCGTACCGTCGTCGATGACGGCCAGCTCGGCGCCGACCTCGACGGTCTCGTCCTCGGCCACCTTGATGCTGCTGAGGATGCCCGAAGCGGGGGCGGGGATCTCGGTGTCGACCTTGTCGGTGGAGACCTCGAGCAGCGGCTCGTCGGCCTCGACCTTCTCACCCTCGGCCTTCAGCCAGCGGGTGACGGTGCCCTCGGTGACGCTCTCACCGAGCGCCGGCAGGGTTACGGAAACCGGCATGGTTTCACTTGCTCCTAACAGATCTGTGCGGTATGTGGTCGCGCCCGGTGACCGAGGCGTCAGTCGTGGGAGTGAAGCGGCTTGCCGGCCAGCGCCAGGTGGGCCTCGCCCAGGGCCTCGTTCTGCGTCGGGTGGGCGTGGATGAGCTGCGCCACCTCGGCCGGCAGGGCCTCCCAGTTGTAGATCAGCTGGGCCTCACCGACCTGCTCGCCCATACGGTCACCGACCATGTGGACGCCGACCACGGCACCGTCCTTGACCTGGACGAGCTTGATCTCGCCCGCGGTCTTCAGGATCTTGCTCTTGCCGTTGCCCGCGAGGTTGTACTTGAGCGCGACGACCTTGTCCGCGCCGTAGATCTCCTTGGCCTTGGCCTCGGTGATACCGACGGAGGCGACCTCCGGGTGGCAGTACGTCACCCGCGGGACCCCGTCGTAGTCGATCGGCACCGGGTTCAGACCGGCCAGCCGCTCCGCCACCAGGATGCCCTCGGCGAAGCCGACGTGCGCGAGCTGGAGCGTCGGGACGAGGTCGCCCACGGCCGAGACGGTCGGCACGTTGGTGCGCATGTACTCGTCGACCAGGACGTAGCCGCGGTCCATGGCGACGCCCTGCTCCTCGTAGCCGAGACCGGCGGAGACCGGGCCGCGGCCGATCGCGACCAGCAGGACCTCGGCCTCGAAGGTCTTGCCGTTCGCCAGGGTGACCTTCACACCGCTGTCGGTGTACTCGGCGCTCTGGAAGAACGTGCCGAGGCTGAACTTGATGCCGCGCTTGCGGAAGGCGCGCTCAAGGAGCTTGGAGCTGTTCTCGTCCTCGACCGGCACCAGGTGCTTGAGGCCCTCGACGACCGTGACGTCGGTGCCGAAGGACTTCCAGGCGGAGGCGAACTCGACGCCGATGACGCCGCCGCCGAGGATGATCGCGGACTCGGGGACCCGGTCCAGGACCAGCGCGTGGTCCGAGGACAGGATGCGGTTGCCGTCGATCTCCAGGCCCGGCAGCGACTTCGGCACGGAGCCGGTCGCGAGCAGGACGTGGCGGCCCGCGACACGCTGGCCGTTCACGTCGACGGAGGTCGGGGAGGAGAGCCGGCCCTCGCCCTCGATGTACGTCACCTTGCGGGAGGCGACCAGACCCTGCAGGCCCTTGTACAGGCCGCTGATCACGTCGTCCTTGTACTTGTGGACGCCCTTGATGTCGATGCCCTCGAAGACCGTCTTGACACCGAACTGGTCGGCCTCGCGGGCCTGGTCCGCGATCTCACCGGCGTGGAGCAGGGCCTTGGTGGGGATACAGCCGTTGTGCAGGCAGGTGCCGCCGAGCTTGTTCTTCTCGATCAGTGCGACATCCAGGCCCAGCTGCGCGCCTCGCAGGGCCGCAGCGTAGCCGCCACTACCACCGCCGAGGATCACTAGGTCGAAAACGGTGCTGGCGTCGTTCGCCACGTCACGTCCTCCATGCATGTGCGCCGGTCGCCGGTCCTCGATGACCCGCGGCGGCTGGTGTTCGGCCGCTGTCGTTTCGGCCCTGTGGTGGGGGCCCTGTCCTGCCGGTCACCCATCTTCGCACTAGTCGGCCGGGCACGGGACGCGGGGCCATGTCCTGAGACGGGGGAAGTCCCGGAGGATGATCCACCTGCCGAGGTCGCGGCTGCGGACGAACGTACGGATTTCGTCGAGAGCGAACGGGGCCGCTCCGGCGCAGGTCCGCCCGGCCGGAACCCGCCGGACGGGACCCGGACGGAACGGCGGCGGCCCCGGACCGGTGTGGTCCGGGGCCGCCGGTGCGAAGCCCGCGTGTGCGGCCGCTCTCCCCTGAAGTGACCGGTCGACGTGACCCGTGTCACCGAAAGCGGCCGCGGTGCCGCGCCCCCAAGCTGCCGGCCGGTCGCCCGGCCGGCATCCCTCCCCGGGGGCGCGGTGTCAGGCGAGGTCGCCGTCGGCGGTGCGCTCGGCCAGCTTCACCAGGGTGCGCACGGCCGAGCCGGTGCCGCCCTTCGGGGTGTAGCCGTGAGGGCCGCCCTCGTTGAAGGCGGGGCCCGCGATGTCCAGGTGGGCCCAGGTGATGCCCTCGCCCACGAACTCCTTGAGGAACAGTCCGGCCACCAGGCCGCCGCCCATCCGCTCGCCCATGTTGGCGATGTCGGCGGTGGGGGAGTCCATGCCCTTGCGCAGCTCCGCCGGGAGCGGCATCGGCCAGGACTGCTCGCCGGCCTCCTCCGAGATCTCGTGGATCGCGGTGCGGAACGCGTCGTCGTTCGCCATGATGCCGAACATGCGGTGGCCGAGCGCCAGCACCATCGCGCCGGTCAGGGTCGCGACGTCCACGATGGCGTCCGGGCTCTCCTCCGAGGCGCGGGTCAGCGCGTCGGCCAGCACCAGACGGCCCTCGGCGTCCGTGTTGAGGACCTCCACGGTCTTGCCGCTGTACATGCGCAGCACGTCACCCGGGCGGGTGGCGGAGCCGGACGGCATGTTCTCGGCGAGCGCCAGCCAGCCGGTGACGTTGACCGGCAGGCCCAGCCGGGCCACGGCGACGACGGCCGAGAACACGGCGGCGGCGCCGCTCATGTCGCACTTCATCGTCTCGTTGTGACCGGCCGGCTTCAGCGAGATGCCGCCGGAGTCGTACGTGATGCCCTTGCCGACCAGGGCGAGGGTCTTCTCGGCGTCCGGGTGCGTGTAGGCCAGCTTCACCAGCCGCGGCGGGTTCTCCGAACCGGCGCCGACGCCGAGGATGCCGCCGTAGCCGCCCTTGGCGAGCGCCTTCTCGTCGAGGACCTGGACCTTGACGCCGCTCTCCTTGCCGGCCGCGGTGGCGACGGCGGCGAACGCCTCGGGGGTCAGGTCGTTCGGCGGGGTGTTGATCAGGTCGCGGGCCCGGTTGACCTCCTCGGCCACCACGCGCGCCCGCTCGGCCGCCGCCTTGTACGCCTTGTCGCGCGGCTTGCCGCCGAGCAGCGCCACCTCGGCCAGCGGCAGCCTGGCGTCCTTGCCCTTGGGCTTCTCCTGGTAGGCGGTGAAGGTGTACGTGCCGAGCAGCGCGCCCTCGGCGATCGCCTGGGCGCCGTCCGCCGACTCGACGGGCAGCGCGAACGCGGCCTTCTTCGAGCCGTGCAGGGCACGGGCTGCGGCACCGGCGGCGCGGCGCAGCGTCTCCGCCGGGAAGACGTCGTCCTTCTCCGGGGCGGAGCCGAGGCCGACGGCCAGCACGAGCGGGGCCTTCACGCCGTCGGGAGAGGGCAGCTTGGTGACCTCACCCTCGGCGCCCGACGCGCCGAGGGTCTCCAGGACGGCGGCGAGCCTTCCGTCGAACGCCGTGTCCACGGCCTCGGCGCCGGTCGCGACGACGAGGCCCTTGCCGCCGTCGGCGGGCTTGGCGACACCGACCACCAGGGCGTCCGCGCGCAGAGTCGCGGCCCCGGCGGTACTGAGAGTGAGAGCAGTCACGGTGGTGAGATCTCGCTTCCGTTGAGTTGAGTAGAGCGGTCGGTGGGTGGGCCGACCGGGCCCGCCGCATCGTAGTTCGGCCGGTCGGAGCGCCGGGGCCTCGGGGCACGGTCCGGGTGGAGCGCCAGGGACGAGACTACGCGCGCGTACCAGACTCGTTCAGAGGGGCGGTCGTTCACTCGTACGTGGCGTCTCTTTCATGTTTGGCTGATCAGATCTTGAGAGCTACGTCACACTCCCCTCAATCGCGGGAGGCAGATGCGTACCCGTTTGCATCATCTCCACAGCTCCTCCCGGTGCGGAACTCCGCGGCGGGAGCACCCGTCAGGGGGAAACACCCAATGCGCCACCACCGGTTCCGTGCCGTGAGATCAGCCGCCGTGCTGGCCGCCGCGGCCCTGATCACCACCGCCGTCCCGGCCGCCACCGCCACCGCCGCCCCGGCCGTCACCCCTCGGATCGACCTCACCGTCCTCGTCGTCGACGACGGAGGCAGCGCCGTGGCCGCGCTCATGTCCGAACTGCGCGCCACCGGCGTCCCGTACGAGCGCGTCCGCCTCGGTGAGGCCGGGCGGCCCGTCCTCACCGCCGGGTTCCTCGCCGACACGGTCGACGGCCGCCCCCGCGCCAGGTACCAGGGCGTGATCCTGCCCGACGAGGCGCCCTACGGCCTCAGCGAGAGCGAGCAGGCCGCCCTCGTCTCGTACGAACAGACCTACGGGATCCCGCAGGTGGACGCCTACACCTGGGCGCATCCGGGTGTCGGCCTCGACTACACCGACCAGGGCGGCCACTCCGGCGTCCTCGACGGCACCGAGACCACCGTCACCACGGCGGGCCGCTCCGGCCCCTTCCGCTATCTCGACGGGCCGCTCACCTTCGAGGACAACGACCCGGGCGTCTCCGAGAGCTTCGGCTACGCGGGCCGCCCCCGCGAGGGCTACACCAGCTATCTGGACATGCCCGTCGAGGGCGGCGGACGCGCCAGCCTCATCGGGGAGTACGCCCACGACGGCCGCCGCGAACTCGTCGTCACCTTCGCCTACAACCAGCACCAGCGGCAGTTCCGGGCCGTGGCCCGCGGCATCGTCGAGTGGCTCACCCAGGGCGTCCACCTCGGACAGAGCCGCTACCACTTCTCCGTACACGTCGACGACGTCTTCGCCCCCGACTCCCGCTGGGACACCGAACGCAACTGCACCCCCGGCGACTTCGACTGCGTCGGCGGCGACGGAGAGGGCACCGTCCCCATCCGCATGACCCCCGCGGACGCCCAGCACGCCGCCCTGTGGCAGCGCTCCGCCGGTTTCACCCTCGACATGGTCTTCAACGCGGGGGCGGGGGAGGAGTGGAAGGCCGAGCACGGCGGCAGCGACCCGCTCGCCACGCAACTCCTCGCCGACAAGAACCGGTACCGCTGGGTCAACCACACCTACACCCACCCGTTCCTCGGCTGCGTCCAGGACACCTCCACCGTCCCCTGGCGGTGCGCGACGAAGCCCGACGGCACCACCGACTGGGTCAGCCGCTCGGAGATCTCCGCCCAGATCCGCGACAACCACTACTGGGCGCTCCGCAAGGGCCTGCCCGTCGACCGCGCCGAACTCGTCACCGGCGAGCACTCCGGCCTCGCCACCCACCCGCAGCAGCCCCAGGACAACCCGAACCTCGCCGGGGCCCTCGCGGACAACGGCGTCCGCTGGATCGGCAGCGACAACTCCCGCGAGCCCGACCAGCGGCCCGTCGGCACCTCCCGCACCGTGCCCCGCCACCCGATGAACGTGTACTACAACGTCGGCACGGAAGCCGAGATGACCGATGAATACAACTGGATCTACAGCCGCGCCTCCGACGGCGGCAGCGGTGTCTGCGAGACCAACCCCGCCTCCACCTGCCTCGACGCGCCCCTCGACACGGCCACCGGCTACCGCACGTACATCGTTCCGCAGGAGGCCCGCATCGCCATGAGCCACGTCCTGGCCGGCGACCCGCGCCCCCACTACGTCCACCAGTCCAACCTGGCCGAGGACCGCATCCTCTACCCCGTCCTCGACCGGATCCTCGCGGACTACCGCGGGCTCTTCGCCGACAACACCCCGCTCGTCAACCCCCGCCACCGCGACATCGGCACGGAGCTGAAGCGCCGCGCCGACTGGGACAGGGCCCTCGCGGACGGCAGGGTCACCGCCTACCGCATCGGCGACACCGTCACCGTCAAGGCGCCGGCCGACGTGACGATGCCCGTCACCGCACCGGAGGGCACACGGAAGAGCGCCCTGCTCGGCTCCACGGCCTTCGGCACCCCCTACGCGGGCGCCCGTTCCGCCTGGGACACCCCCGGAGCGTTCCAGACCGCGCTCACCCTCACGCTGCCTGCCACCGGCTGATCCCGACGCGTCAGGCGGCTGCCCAGCACGGGCAGCCGCCTGACGCGCGGGCACCGCACCGCAGACCGCGCCCGTCCACCACCGTCCGGACCACTCACCACCGGCATGCCCTTGCATCTCAGCATCACCACGGCCCGACGACCGCTCCACCCCGGGGGAACCACCACCATGCCCAGCAGCGGCCGCCACGTCACCATGCTCACCGAAGGCACCTACCCGCACGTCCACGGAGGAGTCAGCACCTGGTGCGACCAGCTCGTCCGCGGGATGCCCGAAGTCGACTTCCAGGTCCTCTCCCTCACCGGCAGCGGCCGCGAACCGGTCACCTGGCAGCTCCCCTCCAACGTCTCCCGGCACACCGCCTTCCCCCTGTGGGGCCCGGCACCCGGCCACTCCCTGCCCCTGCTGGGCCGAGAGCGCCGCCGCTTCATCGACACCTACGAACGCTTCCTCCTCGCGGTCCTCGACCCGTCCGCCCCCCGCACCCACTTCACGGAGGGCCTCTACGGACTGGCCGCGCTGGCCCGCCGCGGACGGCTCTCCAGCGCCCTGCGCTCCGAGGCCGCCCTGCGCTCCCTGATGTGGATATGGACCATGCCGCACCTGGAGACCGCCGCCGCCCGCCCCACCGTCCACGACGCACTCACCGCCACCGACCTCCTCGAACACGCCCTGCGCCCGCTCGCCGCCCGCATTCCCGCCGGCCGCGTCGCCCACGCCGTCTCCAGCGGCCTGGCGACCCTCCCAGCCCTCGTCGCCCAGCAGCTCGACGGCGTTCCGTTCCTGCTCACCGAACACGGCATCTACCTGCGCGAGCGCTACCTCGGCTACCGCACGGAAGCCCAACGCTGGCCCGTCAAGGCCCTGATGCTCGGCTTCTACCGCGAACTCAACTCCCTCGGCTACCGCAAGGCCGACCTGATCACCCCGTGCAACCAGTACAACCGCCGCTGGGAGGAGCGCGGCGGCGCCCCCGCCGACCGCATCCGCACGGTCTACAACGGCGTCGACCCCCATGCCTTCCCGCTGGCCGGCCCCGAACCCGAGGTGCCCACGCTCAGCTGGTGCGGCCGGGTCGATCCGATCAAGGACCTCGAAACCCTCATCCGCGCCTACGCCATCGCCCGCGCCGAACTTCCCGAACTGCGGCTGCGCCTCTTCGGCCCGGTCCCCGACGGCAACGCGGACTACCGCACGAAACTCGAGAAGACCGCCGCCGACCTCGGCGTCACCGACGGCATCACCTTCGAGGGGCGCGTCAGCGACGTCGCGAGCGCCTACGCCGCCGGAAGCCTCGTCATGCTGTCCTCCATCAGCGAGGGCTTCCCCTTCTCCCTCATCGAAGCCATGTCCTGCGGCCGGGCCACGGTCTCCACCGACGTCGGCGGCGTACGCGAAGCCGTCGGGGACACCGGGCTCGTCGTACCGCCGCGGGAACCCGCCGTCATGGCCGAGGCCGCCCTCACCCTCCTCAAGGACGACGATCGCCGCGCCGAACTGGGCCGCCTCGCCCGCCGCCGGGTCATCGAGCGGTTCACCCTGCTCCGCTCCGTCGACGGCTTCCGCCGCATCTACCGCGAACTCGCGGGCTGCCCCGGCCCCGAGGACCGGGGGACAGCCGGGGACTCCGGCGACTGGACACTCCAGCTCCGCGTCACCGATCCGTGGATGCGTGAACTCGCCACCGAAGGGACGGTGTGACCGCTCATGAGCGGCTCCCTCTGGCTCACCCCGCCCGAGAACAGCGACACCCTCACCCGCATCCCGCGCCCGCCCCGGCCCCGCACCGGCGACACACCGGTGCGCCCCGCACGCCAGGCACCCGGCTGGGCCGCCGCCGACCCCCTCGACGAGCTCACCGAGCGGCTGGAGGACCTGATCGCCCAGGCCGTCCACCCCGACGAGATCGCCGCCGCCCTCGAGTCCGACGGCATGACGGACGACCACATACGGCTCACCTACGGCCGGGAGAACTCCTTCGCCCTCGCGGAGGACCTCTACGCCCGGGTGCCCCGCCGCCACCCCGAACCCGCCGGTACGTCCGCCGGCCCCTGGCACACCCGCCTCGGCGGCTGCGTCCTGCGCGGCCTCGTCTTCGCGCTTCCCGGACTCGCGTACGTCCTCGGGGCGCCCCTTCTCGCGGGCCCGCCCGGCACCCTCGGCCTGCCGGCAGGAACGATGCCCCTCCTCGCCGGCGCCCTCACCGGCTGGACCTGGAACCAGGCCCTCTCCCACCGCGCCCACGCCTGGCTCGGCCTCGCGGACCGCCCCGCCGCCGCCCGCGCGCTGCTCCTCGGTGCCCCGCTCGGTGCCCTCCTCGGTGCGCTCGCAGCCGTCGCCGCCGCCCAGCCGGGCCAGTGGGGAGCCGTCGCGTTCGCCGCCGGACAGTCCCTCTACCTGGCCGCCGCCACCGTCCTGCTCGTCCTGGAACGGGAGAAGGAACTGTTCGGGGCGCTGCTGCCGCTGGCCGCCGGGGCGCTCGTCGCGCTGTGGACGCCGCTGCCGACGGCCGCCCGGGTGGCGCTGCTGCTGCTGTCGCTGCTCGCGGCGCTCGGCCTCGCCACCCGCGCCCTCGCCGGGGAGACCACGCCGGGCGCGCCCGGGCGGCAGACGGGCGGCGGGCTCGCCGTGCCACGGCTCACCGCGTCACTCCCGTACGGGCTCTTCGGCCTCGGCACCGGGCTGCTCGTCCTCTACACGGCCTTCGGCGACGCCCTCGCGTACGGTCCCGCCGCGGCTGTCCCCGGTGCAGGCACCGGCTCCACCGGAGCGGCTGGCACCGCGCCCGACTTCGCCGCGGCGGTCGCGCTCACCCTCTCGATGGGGCCCGCGGAATGGCTGCTGCACCGGTTCCGCAGCGAGAGCCTCGCCGGACTGCGGGCCGCCCGCAGCCCCGGCGCGTTCCGCCGGGCCGCCGGCGGCACACTCGCGCTGTGCCTGGCCGGCTATCTGACGGTGCTTCTGCTGCTGACGGCCGCGGGGACCGCGCTCATGCCCGGGGCGCCGCCGCCGGGCGGGGTACGGCTGGTGGCGCTGCTGCTGATCGGCGCGGTGCTGTGGACGGCCCTGCTGCTGCAGTCCTTCGGGGCGGTGCTGTGGGCCGCCGCCGTCTGCTTGACCGCGGCGGGCGCCCGGACCCTGCTGCTCGCCACCGGCGCCGGCGACGCGCGCATGGCGGGTGCCGTGGTGGCGGGCGCGGCGGCGGGTGCTCTGGGCGTCCTGTGCTGCGTACTGCTGGGACGCGCGACCGCGCACCGCTACTGACGAGGACCGAGGAGCCGTACGGATGACACTTCTGGTGCCCTACTACGAGCACCCCGCAGCCCGCCCCGCGCAGTGGTCGGCGATCGTCGCCGCGGCGCCTCTCCTGTACGGAGTCGTCCTCAACCCGGCCAGCGGGCCGGGCGACGCCCCCGACCCGGCGTTCGCGGCCGTCGCCGCCCGGCTGCGCGCCGAGGGCGTCCGCGTGCTCGGCTACGCCGACACCGCCTACGGACGCCGCCCCCACGCCGACGTCGTCCGTGACCTGCTGCGCCACCGCGACTGGTACGGCACGGACGGCGCGTTCCTGGACCAGGCGGCCACCGGGCCCGAACTGCTTGGCCACTACGGCCGCCTCGCGGTCGCCGCGCGCGCCGCCGGGGCGGCCACGCTCGTCCTCAACCACGGGACGCCCCCGCACCTCGCGTACAGTGAACTCGCCGACCTGCTGGTCACGTTCGAAGGCCCCTGGCACACCTACCGGCGGCTGGACCCGCCCGGCGGTCCCGGCCAGTGCCACCTGGTGTACGCGGCTCCGCCGGACGCGTGGCTCACCGCCCCCGTCCGGTGCGCCGTACCCGGCGACGGGGCACACCCGTGGGGCACCCTTCCGCACCTACTGGAGCCCGCTTCGTGACGAGACGTTCCCTTGCCCTGACAGCCCTCGCCCTGGCCGCCGCGCTCCTCGCCGGCTGCACGTCGTCCCCGGACGGCACCGGCCCGGCGCCGGGCCCCACCGGCGGCCGGACCGGCGGCCCGAGCCCCACCGGCGGCCCGGAGGCGGTCTGGCAGCCGGAGCCGGGCGGCCCCTGGCAGTGGCAGCTCAGCGGGAAACTGGACCCGACGGTGGACGTCCCCGTGTACGACATCGACGGTTTCGACCACCCCGCCGCCACCGTGGCCGACCTGCACCGCCGGGGCCGCAAGGTGATCTGCTACCTGTCGACCGGCGCCTGGGAGGACTTCCGCCCCGACGCCGGCGAGTTCCCGAAGACACTGCTGGGCAAGGGCAACGGCTGGGAGGGCGAACGCTGGCTCGACATCCGCCGCACCGACGTCCTCGAACCGCTCATGGCAGCCCGGCTCGACATGTGCCGCGACAAGGGCTTCGACGCGGTCGAGCCGGACAACATGGACGGCTACGCCAACGACACCGGCTTCCCCCTGACCGCTGCCGACCAGCTCCGCTACAACCGCCTCATCGCCCGCCTCGCCCACGAACGGGGCCTGTCCGTGGGCCTGAAGAACGACCTGGACCAGATCCCGCAACTCGTCGGTGACTTCGACTTCGCGGTCAACGAGCAGTGCGCCCAGTACGACGAGTGCGACACGCTCCGGCCGTTCCTGGACGCGGGGAAAGCGGTGTTCCACGTGGAGTACGAACTCCCGACGCGGGCGTTCTGCCCGGAGGCCCGGCGGATGGGGATGAGCTCGATACTGAAGAGGTACGACCTGGACTCGTGGCGCAGACCGTGCTGAACCCGGAGGTCCGGAGACGGGGCCCCGCAGTCACCCCAGCGTCAGGGTGACCAGCGCCGTCACGGTCGCCGTCTCCGCCACAGCCCCGAACACGTCCCCCGTCACCCCGTCCAACCGCCGCACGCACCGCCGCAGCAGCAGCTCCGCCGCGCCCAGCGCCGCCAGCGCCGCCAGCGCGTGCCGGACCGCCCCCCAGGGCCCCGACACCGCACCGCCCGCCGACGCGCAGGCGACAAGCACCAGACCCGCCACCGCCAACGCCGCGCCCCCCGGAACCGTCCCCGCCACCACCGCGCCCAGTCCCTCGGGGCGGGCCGCCGGGACAGCGGTGCGGGACGCCAGGGTGAGCGCCAGCCGGGCCACGGCCCCCGCCAGGACCGCCCCGGCAGCCCCGTACCGCCACCCGTCCCCGTACAGCTGGAACAGCGCGGCCACCTGGGCGAACAGCACCAGTACGAGGGTGATCACCCCGAACGGCCCGATGTCCGACTGCTTCATGATCCGCAGCGCGTCCCCCGCGGGCTTCCCGCTGCCCAGACCGTCGGCCGTGTCGGCCAGCCCGTCCAGGTGCAGTCCCCGGGTCAGCAGCGCCGGGACGGCGACGGACGCGACAGCGGCGAGCAGTGGCCCCGCGCCCAGCAGCAGCAGGGCCGTGCCCGCGCCGGCCGCGGCCAGGCCCACGACGAGCCCGGCGAGCGGCGCCCACAGCATTCCGGCGCGGGCGGTCCCGCGGTCCCAGCGGGTGACCCGGGCGGGCAGCACGGTGAGCGTGCCGAAGGCGAAACGTATGCCGTGGTTCATCGCCCGCAGGGTAGTCGCTGCCGGGATACCGTCCGCACGGAGCCTAGGCTCCAGGGCATGGACCACTGGTTCACCCGCAACATCGTGGAGCCCGGGAAGCTGCCGCTGCTGCTCTCGCTGGCATCCTTCGTCGTCACCTTCGCCGTGACCCGGACCATCACCCGGCTCATCCGGGCGGGACGGGGGCCGTTCCGGAACGTCACGCCGGGCGGACTCCACATCCACCATGTGGTTCCCGGGGTCGTCCTCTCCGTGATCGGCGGCTTCGGCGCGGTCGCCGTGGGAGGGTACGGCGCCGCGGCGATGCTCTTCGCCATCGTGTTCGGAATGGGTGCGGGGCTGGTGCTGGACGAGTTCGCCCTGATCCTGCACCTCGACGACGTGTACTGGACGGAGGAGGGGCGCAAGAGCGTGGAGGTGGTGGTGCTCACCGCCGCGCTCCTGCTGCTGGTCGTGGCCGGGTTCGCGCCGCTGGGCGTGAACGAGGTGACGGAGGAGGAGCGGCAGAACCGGCTGGAGCTGATGGTGACCCTCGTCGTGAACTTCCTGTTCGTGGTGGTGGCACTGCTGAAGGGCAAGCTCCGGCTGGGCCTGATCGGGGTGCTCGTCCCACCCCTCGCGATCGTCGGCGCGGTGCGGCTGGCGCGGCCCGGCTCGCTCTGGTCCCGCCGCCTCTATGCCCACCGTCCCCGTGCCCGGGCCCGCGCGCTCCTGCGGGGCTACCGCCACGACAGGCGCTGGACGCGCTGGGGGCGGCGGGTGCAGGACCTGGTCCTGGGCGCGCCGGACGAGCCGTCACAGGGCTAGGGCCTGCCGGCGGCTCTTCTCCGGCCGCCTCCTTCCGAACGGGGCGGCGCCCCCGGGCCCCGTTGCGGCGGCTGCCGCGCCCGTCCTCAGGACGCCCCGGAGGGGGGACGCGCGGACGGGCTGAGGCCCAGGCGCCCCGGCGCCCGGGGAGCCGGGGTCAGGGAGGCGGCACCCCCGGTCTCGGGAAGGGGCGCCTTCCGCGCGGACCAGAACCTCGCCACACCCCACAGCGCCAGCACTCCCGCGATGGCCGCCAGGTGCTCCTTCCCGGCCAGGTTCGGCTTCACCAGCACCTCCACCACCATCGCCACGACCACCAGCCACCCCGTCACCCGCGCCCGGTACCGCCAGCACACGAACACCGCCAGCCCCACCACCGCCGCCGACGGTCCCGTGTCCACCACGAGCGCGTCGGACCCGGGCAGCCCCAGCGGCGCCCGCCCGGGCCCCAGCGCGATGCCGACCCGCGCGTACAGAGTCCCCGCCAGCGTCGCCGCGTAGGCGATCAGCAGCATCCGTGCCCGCCCCAGGCACACCTCCGCGATGCCGAAGACGACCAGGATCTGCGCCAGGGCCCCCCACACCGGCAGGTCCAGCGCGGGCACGAACAGCGACAGAGGCGTCCGCAGCAGCGCGAGCCACAGGGGGTCCTCGGCCCGCACCGCCCCGGCGGCCCGCACCGGCCCGTACCCCCACGGCTGGTTCTGCACGAACTGGAGCAGCGCCGTCAGACACACCGCGGCCAGCGTCAGCGCGACGGCCCTCCAGCCCCGCGCGGTCAGCCCCGCCCGCACCGTCCCGTACAACGGCCCCCATTCACGGCGGGCGAACCCCCGCACCGCAGCACGCACAGCCAACCGGACCTCTCCTACCGACCCACCGAAAAATGCGGGGCAGCCCGACTACCCGTCCAGTTCCGGCTGTTCCGGCAGCTCAGGCCGTTCCGGCAGCTCCGCCGCGAGCGCCGCGGCGGCCTGGACGAGGGGGAGTGCGAGCAGCGCCCCGGTTCCTTCCCCCACAGTGACGCCGTGGTCCAGCAACGGGTTGAGCGCCATCCGGTCCAGCGCCTTCGCCTGCGCGGGCTCCCCGCTCACCTGGCCCGCCAGCCACCAGTCCGGCGCCCGGAACGCCGCCCGCTGCGCCACCAGCGCGCACGCCGCCGACACGACCCCGTCCAGGACCACCGGCATCCGCCGCACCGCGGCCTGGAGCAGGAACCCGGTCATCGCGGCGACATCCGCCCCGCCGACCGCCGCCAGCAGCTCCAGCTGATCACCCAGCACCGGCCGTGCCCGGCGCAGCGCGTCCCGGATCGCCGCGCACTTGCGCATCCACGCCAGGTCGTCGATCCCGGCACCGCCCCGACCGGTCACCACCGAGGCGTCCGTCCCGCACAGCGCGGCGATCAGCGTGGCCGCGACGGTCGTGCCGCCGACGCTCAGATCGCCCAGCACCACCAGGTCGGTGCCGGAGTCGGCCTCCTCGTCGGCGATCGCCATGCCGAGCCGTACCGCCTGCTCGGTCTCCTCCGCAGTCAGCGCGTCCTCGACGTCGATGCGCCCGCTGCCGCGCCGCACCCGGTGCCGTACGACGTCCTGCGGCAGCAGTTCGGGCTCGCAGTCCAGCCCGGCGTCCACCACCCGCACCGGCACGCCCGCCCGCCGCGCCAGCACCGCGACCGGGCCCGCCCCGTCCAGGACGTCCCGCACCAGCCGGTACGCCGTCCCGGCCGGGCGGCCCGACACGTCCAGCTTCGCGACCCCGTGGTCCGCGGCGAACAGCACCACCCTGGGACTGTCGACCGGACGCACCGGCACCGCCCCCTGGGCCGCCGCCAGCCACTCGCCCAGCTCGTCCAGGCGGCCCAGCGCACCCGGCCGCACGGCGAGCCGCTCCCTCCGTTCCTCGGCGTCCCGGCGGACGCCGCTGTCGGGGCGTTCGATGAGGTCGGAGAAGTCGTCGAGATTCAGGCTGCTGCTCATTCGCGGAACAGTACCGCCCGCGGGTGACGCTCAGCCGCGCAGCCGCAGGACCTGCCCGGACACCACCAGCAGCACCTGCTCGCACTCGTCCGCGAAGGCCGCGTTGAGCCGCCCCAGCTCGTCCCGGAACCGCCGCCCGGACGCGGTCGCGGGCACCACTCCGCTGCCCGCCTCGTTCGTCACGGCGACGACCGTACGAGACGTACCGCGGACCGCCGCGACCAGCTCGGCCACCCGTTCCCGCAGTGCCTTCTCCCCGGTGTGCCGCCAGGTGTCGTCGTCCCAGGCGCCGACCCGGTCCATCGCGTCGGTCAGCCACAGCGACAGACAGTCGATCAGCAGCGGCGGCCCCTCCTCCCGCAGCAGCGGCGCCAGCTCGCAGGTCTCCTCCGTACGCCACGACCCGGGCCGCCGGTCCCGGTGGAGGCTCACCCGGTCCGCCCACTCCGCGTCGCCCTCCCTGGTGCCGCTCGTCGCCACGTACACGACCTCCGGCAAGGCCTCCAGCCGCCGCTCCGCCTCCAGCGACTTCCCGGACCTGGCCCCGCCGGTGACCAGCGTGCGCCGTGGCACGGGGCTCCGCTCCCGGTGCGCGCCCACCACCACCGTCGCCCCGTCCGGCACCGCCCGCGCCCCCGCCGCCGCGAGCCGCCGGTCCAGCTCCGGCCCCGGTGGCACGTCGTGATCCAGATGTACGGCCAGGACGTCGGTGTCCGGCCCGACCGCGCCCACCGCCCGCAGCCGCGCCAGAGACTCGGGCCGCCCGGCCACGTCGACGACCACCGTGTCGTAAGGGCGGGCCGGGGCTCCCAGCCCGGCGGGGGCCGCCCCGCGCGGCAGGTACAGCAGCCGCCCGCCTTCCAGGGACGTGACCTCGTACCCGGTGCCGGGTGTGTCCATGGACACCGCCAGCACCTTGTGCCCGCTGATCAGGGTGAGTTCCCGCCCGTCCGGCACCCGTCCGGCGGCGGGCAGCCCGGCCGGGACCTCCACGGCCGGCCCGTCGTGCGGGTGGGTGAGCAGCACCTGCCGCACACCGGACAGCGAACGTCCGGCGCGGGCGGCGGCCAGGGCGGCGCCGGGGGTGAGGTCGAGCAGCAGGGCGCCGTCCACGAGCAGTGAGGTCGCGGCCCGCGCGTCCGCGCCCCTGGCGAGTGCGCACACGGCGCAGGGACAGCCGGGACGGGGGAGCCCGAGGGGTGTGCCGGTGCCGAGCAGAGTCAGTTCCACACCCCTGATCCTCCCGCGCCCCCGCGAACGCTGCGCGCCCGGCTACGCTGCGGGCAGGAAACCGAAGAACTCGGGAGGCGCACATGGCGTGGACGTGGCGGTTCGAGAAGTCCGACGGCACGGAGGTGGAACCGGCCGTCACCCCGGAGGAGTTCACCACCCAGGGCGACGCGGAGTCCTGGATCGGCGAGACCTGGCGCGACCTCCTGGACGGCGGCGCCGACCAGGCCACCCTCTTCGAGGACGACACCAGGATCTACGGCCCGATGCCGTTGAACGCGGAGGGCTGAGCCCCCGGTCCCGCTGTGCGGGGGGCCGGGACCGGCCCCCCGATGGGCCCGCGCCCTCACATCTCGCCCAGCGTCACCGTCACCGTCCGGGACCGGCCTTCCCGGAGGAACCGCACCGGCACCTCGTCCCCCGGCTGCCGCGAGGCCAGCGCCTCCAGCAGTGACGTGATCGTCGTGATCTCCGTGTCACCCACCCGGGTGATGGTGTCCCCGACCCGCAGCCCTGCCTCCTCGGCCGCACCGTCCGGCAGGACCTGCTCCACCGCCACCCCGGCGGGCTGGTAGCTGTCGTCCAGCACGGTACGGCCCGAGATCCCGAGCGCCGCCCGTCCCGAGTCCCGTACCTCCCCGAACTCCACGATCTGGTCGGCCACGGTCCGCACCATCGACACGGGGATGGCGAACCCGATCCCGGACGCCTGCCCGCCACCCGGCTCCGGGTCGGCCGCCGCGAGCGTCGGGATGCCGATGACCTCGCTGTCCAGGTTGACCAGCGCACCCCCGCTGTTGCCGGGGTTGACGGGCGCGGAGGTCTGGACCATGTTGCCGATGGTCGCGCCCGGAGCCCCGTCCGTGCGGGTCGTGCTGACGGTGCGCCCGATGGCGGACACTATGCCCTGGGTGACGCTTCCGGACAGCCCCAGCGGCGACCCCATGGCCAGCACGATCTGTCCGACCTCCACCTGCGTGGAGTCCCCGAACCGTGCGGGCCGCACCCCGTCCGGCAGGGCGCCCTCCAGCTTGATGACGGCCAGGTCCTGCTCCGGGTAGCTGGACACCAGCCGTGCGGTCAGCGGCTGCTCGCGGGTCGCGACGGTGACGCGGAAGTCCGAGGAGTCACCCACGACATGGGCGTTCGTCACGATGTGCCCCTGCCCGTCGTAGACGACGCCGGAGCCCAGGCTGCGGCCCGCCTCGATGGTCACGACCGAGGGCAGTACGTTCCTGATGACGGTCTGGTAGTCGCTCTGCAGGTCGTCGGCCTGCCGGGGCGCCGCCGCCCGCGCGCTCGCCGTCACCGCGGCCTGTCCGGCCCCGGCGCCCGCGGGTCCGCCCGAGCGCGCACCGGAGCACCCGCCCACCAGGGCGGCCACGGCCACGGCACACACCACGGCCCGTGCTCCCGGCAGCAGCCGGGGGAGGACGTCCATGAGGGGAGTATCCCCGTCCCCAGCCCACCCGGCCTCCGGAACACCCCCGTTCAGGGGGCGGCCGCGACGGCCCGCCCGGGGTGCTCCCTAGCCGCGCACACCGCACAGGTGCAGCAGGGCCGCCACGCGGCGGTAGGGCTCGGTACGGCCCGCGCGGTCTTCGGCGGCGAGGAGGTGTTCCAGTTCGCCGGCCGGGGGGAGGCCCTGGTCGTTGGGGACGCTGTCGGTGAACACGCGGACCCCGTACCAGGCCTGGAGGGGGGCGGCGATACCCGCGAGGGTGGCGGTGAGCGCGCCGAGGCGGTCGGCGCGCACCCGCAGGCCGAGGCGGCTCGTGTAGTGGTCCGACTCGAACGCCTCCAGAGCACCCGGCCAGTCCCCGGCCAGCCCCGGCCGCAGGGCCAGGGCGTCCGCGTTCCGTACGACCAGGGACAGCAGGCCACCGGGGGCCAGCATCCGGGCGAGTCCGGCGAGCAGCGCGTCCGGCTCCTCCACGTACATGAGCACACCGTGGCACAGCACCACGTCGAAGCTGCCGGGCAGGAAGTGCACCCCGGTGTCACGGCCGTCGCCCTCGATGAGCCGCACCCGGTCCCGGATGCCCGCGGGCTCGGCGGCCAGTGCCTCCCGGGCGGCCTTCAGCATCCCGGGGTCGGACTCCAGGCCGGTCACCGTGTGTCCGGCCCGCGCCAGCCGCAGGGCCTGGGTGCCCTGGCCCATGCCGACGTCGAGGACCCGCAGCCGCTGGCCCACCGGGTAGCGGGTCGTGATCTGCTCGTCGAGCTGCCGGGCGACGAGTTCCTGGCGGACCGTGTTGCGCAGCCCGCCGAGCCCGTCCAGCCAGTCGGCGGCGGCGCCCCCGAACCCGGCCCGGCCGCTCTCGACGGACTCGCTGGTCAGGGCCGCTCTCCCCGTTTGACCTGGGGCTTGGGCAGCCGCAGCCGACGCATCTGGAGCGTACGCATCAGGCCGTACGCCACGGCGCCCTTCTTCGGCTCGTTCGGGAAGCGCTCGTTCAGCTGCTTCTTCAGGCGGATCGTCAGGCCGACGGAGTCGACGACGATCATCACGATGACGCCCAGCCACAGCAGTGTCGCGATGAACTGGGTCTGGCCGGCCCGGACCACCGACATCACCAGGATGATGACGGCGAGAGGCAGGAACAGCTCCGCGACGAAGAAGCGCGAGTCGACGAAGTCGCGGACGAAGCGGCGCACCGGCCCCCGGTCCCGGGCGGGCAGATAGCGCTCGTCGCCGCTCGCCAGCGCCTCCCGCTGACGGGCCAGGTCGGCGCGGCGCGCCTCCCGCTGGCGGCGCATGGCCTCCTTGCGGTCCAGCGGCGGACTGACCGCGCGGCGGCGCTGGGACTGGGCCTCACTCCGTTTCGGGGTGGGCCGGCCCTTGCGGGCCTGCGGGTCACGGGGCTGCTTGGAGAGGTCCGGGCTCACCTTGTCGGCGGCGGCCTTCTCATCCTTCGAACGGCTACGGAACACAAAGCCCAAGGGTACGGGGTGTCGCCCATGCTGCTCACGCCGGACGGGAACGATCCGGCAACGGCTGGCGTCCCCGTAGGTGTATCTACTCCCTGGGCGGGAGAGGGAACGGGTACCAGTCGTTCTTGGGGAGGAGCCCATCGGGGTCCGGACAGTGCGGTAATGGATGCAGGGCCCGTACTGTGGGTTCTGTCGGAGAGCTGCAGCAGACTCGGTCAGAAGGGGGCGCGCGAAGCCCATGAGCGGTGTGATGAAGCGTATGGGGATGATCTTCCGCGCGAAGGCGAACAAGGCCCTGGACCGGGCCGAGGACCCGCGCGAGACCCTCGACTACTCGTACCAGAAGCAGCTTGAGCTGCTCCAGAAGGTGCGGCGCGGCGTCGCCGACGTGGCGACCTCCCGCAAGCGTCTGGAGCTTCAGCTGAACCAGTTGCAGAGCCAGTCCTCCAAGCTGGAGGACCAGGGACGCAAGGCGCTCGCGCTGGGCCGCGAGGACCTGGCGCGCGAGGCGCTGAGCCGGCGGGCGGCACTGCAGCAGCAGGTCAGCGACCTGGAGACACAGCACCAGACACTCCAGGGCGAGGAGGAGAAGCTGACGCTGGCGGCGCAGCGGCTCCAGGCCAAGGTGGACGCCTTCCGCACGAAGAAGGAGACGATCAAGGCCACGTACACGGCCGCGCAGGCCCAGACCCGGATCGCGGAGTCCTTCTCCGGTATCTCGGAGGAGATGAGCGATGTGGGGGTCGCCATCCAGCGGGCCGAGGACAAGACCGCCCAGCTCCAGGCGCGCGCGGGCGCGATCGACGAGCTGCTGGCGTCCGGGGCGCTGGACGACCAGTCCGGGCTCCAGCGCGACGACATCCAGGCCGAGCTGGACCGGCTGTCCGGCGGTTCGGACGTGGAGCTGGAGCTTCAGCGGATGAAGGCCGAACTGGCGGGCGGGACGTCCTCGCAGCAGGCTATTGAGGGCGGCAACGGCACGCAGCAGGGCGAGCCGCAGTCCCAGCAGCAGTCGCACCCGAGGTTCGACAAGCAGTAAGGACGGCGCGTCATGATCGTAAGGATCATGGGGGAGGGCCAGGTTCGGCTGGCCGACAGCCACTTCGCCGAGCTCAACAAGCTCGACGACGAGCTGCAGGAGGAGATGGAGAACGGCGACGGGCCCGGCTTCCGCCAGACCCTGGCCCGGCTCCTGGAAACGGTCCGCGCCCTGGGCGAGCCGCTCCCGGACGACTCCCTGGAGCCGTCCGAACTGATCCTCCCTTCCCCCGACGCCACCTTGGCCGAAGTCCAGGCCCTCCTCTCCGACACGGGCCTGATCCCCGAGGTCTGACCGGGCCCCGGCCGCGGAGGGTCACCCCTGCGCGGCCGCCCCGCGGGCACCTCGGCTCCCGTAGGTGCCGTGCCCCGACGCCGTACCCTCGCAACCGTGCTGTCTCCAGGAAGCCGCGCCCGCGCCTGGCCTCGTGCCCATCCGCTGGCCGCCGACACCGCTCTCGCCGCCGCCGTCCTCACCGCCATGGTGCTGGGCTCCTTCGCGGACCCGCACGGCAGCGCCGCCGGTCCCGGCTTCGGTACCCGGGCTCCCGGCCCGGGCAGCATCGCCCTGATGGTGCTGGGCGCCGCCGCCCTCGTGCGGCGCCGCCGCGCACCCCTTCCGGTCCTGGTCCTCACCAGCGCGGTGACCGTCGCCGAGTTCCTGACCGGGGACCCGCCCGCCCCCGTCGCGATGAGCGCCGTCGTCGCGCTGTACACCGTCGCGTCCCGCACCGACCGCCCCACCACCCGGCGGGTGGGCCTGGCGACGATGACGGTGCTCACCGCGGCCACCATGCTGTTCGGCCACAGCCCCTGGTACTCCCAGCAGAACCTGGGCGTATTCGCCTGGACCGGCATGGCCGCCGCCGCGGGCGACGCGGTCCGCAGCCGCCGCGCCTTCGTGGACGCCATGCGCGAGCGCGCCGAGCGCGCCGAGCGGACCCGCGAGGAGGAAGCACGCCGCCGCGTCGCGGAGGAGCGGCTGCGCATCGCACGCGACCTGCACGACGTGGTCGCCCATCACATCGCCCTGGTGAACGTCCAGGCCGGGGTCGCCGCACATGTCATGGACCGGCGCCCCGACCAGGCGAAGGAGGCCCTGGCCCATGTCCGTGAGGCCGGCCGCTCCGCCCTGGAGGAGCTGCGGGCCACGGTCGGCCTGCTGCGCCAGTCCGGTGACCCGGAGGCGCCGACGGAGCCCGCGCCGGGCCTGGCCCGGCTGGACGAGCTGCTGGACGGCTTCCGCAGAGCGGGCCTCCCGGTCGCCCTGGCCCGTACGGACGAGGGAGCCCAGCTCCCCGCGGCGGTGGACCTCGCGGTGTACCGGATCATCCAGGAGTCCCTCACCAATGTACGGAAGCACGCCGGTCCGCAGGCCGCGGCGGAGGTGAGCGTGCTGCACGTCGGCCGCACAGTCGAGGTCACGGTCCTGGACGACGGCGCACCCGCCGGCCCCGGGCAGCCGTCGGAGACGCCGGGCGGCCTCGGCCTGCTCGGCATGCGCGAACGCGTCACCGCCCTGGGCGGCGCCCTCAGCACGGGCCCCCGCTACGGCGGCGGTTTCCGGGTCCAGGCGATCCTGCCCCTCAGCCCCCGAACAGCGGAGACAGGCCCCAGATGACATCCCACCCGCCCGCCGCCCCCGTCCGTGTGCTGCTGGCCGACGACCAGGCGCTGCTCCGGAGCGCCTTCCGGGTGCTGGTGGACTCGGAGCCGGACATGCGGGTCGTGGGGGAGGCCTCCGACGGGGCCGAGGCACTCGCGCTCGCCCGGAGCACCGGGCCGGACGTCGTCCTCATGGACATCCGGATGCCCGGGACCGACGGGCTCTCCGCCACCCGGATGATCACGACCGACCCGGACCTCGACCGGGTCCATGTGGTCATGCTGACCACCTTCGAGGTCGACGAGTACGTCGTCGAGTCGCTGCGTGCCGGGGCCTCCGGATTCCTCGGCAAGGGTGCCGAGCCCGACGAGCTGCTCAACGCCATCCGGGTCGCCGCGGCCGGGGACGCCCTGCTGTCACCCGCCGCGACCAAGGGGCTCATCGCCCGTTTCCTCGCTCAGGGCCCGGTCCGGGGCGAGGAAACGGGCGCCGGGAGTCCCGGGGCCGAGCGGCTCTCCGCGCTCACCGGCCGGGAGCGCGAGGTCCTCGTCCACGTCGCCGCCGGGCTGTCCAACGACGAGATCGCCGGGCGTCTCACCGTCAGTCCGCTCACCGTCAAGACCCACGTCAACCGCACCATGGCGAAGCTGAACGCCCGCGACCGTGCCCAGCTCGTCGTCATCGCGTACGAGTCCGGACTGGTGCGTCCTCAGGGCGGATGACGCGCCGAGGGGCGCTCCCGGTACGTCCGGGAGCGCCCCTCGGCGCACACGTCGGTGCCTTACGGCAGCGCCAGCATCCGCTCCAGCGCCAGCTTCGCGAAGCTCTCCGTCTCGCGGTCGACCTCGATGCGGTTGACCAGCTTCCCGTCCGCCAGCGACTCCAGCGCCCACACCAGGTGCGGCAGGTCGATGCGGTTCATCGTCGAGCAGAAGCAGACCGTGCGGTCGAGGAAGACGATCTCCTTGTCCTCGGCGGCGAAACGATTCGCCAGCCGCCGGACCAGGTTCAGTTCCGTGCCGATCGCCCACTTCGAGCCCGCCGGGGCGGCCTCCAGGGTCCTGATGATGTACTCGGTCGACCCCACGTGGTCCGCGGCCGCCACGACCTCGTGCCTGCACTCGGGGTGGACGAGGACGTTCACGCCGGGGATGCGCTCGCGGACCTCGTTCACCGAGTCCAGCGAGAACCGGCCGTGCACCGAGCAGTGGCCGCGCCACAGGATCATCTTCGCGGCCCGCAGCTCCTCGGCGGTGAGCCCGCCGTTCGGCTTGTGCGGGTTGTAGACCACGCAGTCGTCCAGCGACATGCCCATGTCCCGGACGGCGGTGTTCCGGCCCAGGTGCTGGTCGGGCAGGAACAGGACCTTCTCGCCCTGCCCGAAGGCCCAGTCCAGTGCCCGCTGCGCGTTCGAGGAGGTGCAGATCGTGCCGCCGTGCTTGCCGGTGAAGGCCTTGATGTCGGCGGAGGAGTTCATGTACGAGACGGGGACCGTCACGTCCGCGACGCCCGCCTCCGTCAGCACGTCCCAGCACTCCGCGACCTGCTCGGCGGTCGCCATGTCGGCCATCGAGCAGCCCGCCGCCAGGTCCGGCAGTACGACCTTCTGGTCGTCGCCGGTCAGGATGTCCGCCGACTCGGCCATGAAGTGGACGCCGCAGAAGACGATGTACTCGGCCTCCGGCCGGGCCGCCGCGTCCCGGGCGAGCTTGAAGGAGTCGCCGGTGACGTCCGCGAACTGGATGACCTCGTCGCGCTGGTAGTGGTGGCCGAGCACGAAGACCTTGTCGCCGAGCTTCTCCTTGGCCGCGCGGGCGCGCTCCACCAGGTCCGGGTCGGACGGTGCGGGCAGGTCGCCCGGACACTCCACACCCCGCTCGCTCTTGGGGTCGGCCTCGCGGCCGAGGAGCAGCAGCGCGAGCGGCGTCGGCTGGACGTCCAGGGGCTGGGCGGTGGTCACGTCACGCACCCTTTCTACTGAGCTTCACGTGGCAGGCACGAACAGGGACACCGCGCCTTTTCGTCTAAATGACGCTATCTATCATATCCGGTTCACGTCACTTTGACGATGGCCATAGTGTCGATGTGACACATCCCCTCTCCGCGCGGCGGTGCCTGCCGGGACCCGGGTGTGCGAGCATGAAAAGGCCAAGGACAAAGACACACGCCCGGCCCGGAATGAATCCGCGGCCCCGCCGGTTGACCTGACCGTCGGCAAGCAGTCTTCGTACAACCCGGGAGAGAAGCAGATGTCCGTATCGGACGAGAAGACCACTGTCAGCGACGGCATCCTCCTGACGGACGCCGCCGCGGCCAAGGTCAAGGCCCTGCTCGACCAGGAAGGCCGCGACGACCTCGCCCTGCGGGTCGCCGTCCAGCCCGGCGGCTGCTCCGGCCTGCGCTACCAGCTCTTCTTCGACGAGCGCTCGCTCGACGGGGACGTCGAGAAGGACTTCGGCGGAGTCAAGGTCGTCACCGACCGCATGAGCGCCCCCTACCTGGGCGGCGCCACCATCGACTTCGTCGACACGATCGAGAAGCAGGGCTTCACGATCGACAACCCGAACGCGACGGGCTCCTGCGCCTGCGGCGACTCCTTCAGCTGACGCGGAGTTCTCCGTACGGCTCTCTGCGCGGCACGACGGCGGCGGTCCCCGGGACACCCGGAGACCGCCGCCGTCGGTTACACGCGCGGCACCGGCTCGCCCGTCACCGCGTCCACGACCTTCCGGTCGCCCAGCGGGGCCTTGAGCGTCACCGTGTCGCTGAGTTCTACCGCGAGGGCGATGCACGCCCGGTGCAGCTCGACGGGCGTGCCGTACAGCCGGACCTTCACCTGCGTCGCCGTCTCCTCGACGCGCATGGTGTACCGGCTGCACGCCCCGCCCAGGAACCACACCGTCAGCGTTCGGCCCTCGGCCTCGTACCGCTCGGCCCGCAGGTGCCCGTTCTGCCGTTCCGGCTCCGGCGCCAGCTTCTCCACCGGCACCGCCGGGTACGCGAACCGGTAGCGCTCCCCGTTCTCCCGCTCGGCGTCGAACAGCCAGGCCGGGACCAGCGCCGGGGCGCCCTTCTCCAGCTGGCCGGCCAGCCCGAAGGCCGCGCCCCTGATCGTCACCCGTTCCTTGGGCGGCACGGGGGACCCGGAACCCGGCTCGCACGGCACAGCCGGGTCCGTGCCGGAGGGTCCCGTGCCCGTCATCACATCCGGGTAGTTCGGCTCACTGCCGGGGCGCGGCACATCCGGCGCCTGCGGAGCGTCCGGGGCCTTCGGCTCCTCGTGCGGGACCGGCGACGCACAGCCGCCGATCCGGCTCCGGTACCCGACCGAGTCGTTCAGCTCGCGGACCGCCTCCTCGGCGCTCATCACCGGGTACTCGCTGCCCTTCACCGGATCCAGCAGCCGTCCGCTGCCGCCGACCAGCTCGCCGCCCGCGCCGACCCGGATCCCGGTCGACCAGTCGAACGTCGGCAGCCCCGCCACCACCGGGTCCGCGTTCACCACCCGGACCGAGTCCGTCACCTGGGTGGCGTCCAGCCTGGCCTTTTCCAGGCCCAGTCCCTTCAGCACCGGCGCCGCGGCCTTCTTCGCCGCCGCCTCGCTCACCGGCTGCCCGCTGCGGGTCCCGCCGTCCGGCGGGCAGGCCCGCTTGCCCTTGGGGCAGTCGTCGGACGCCGGGCCGCCCACGTGGTACGACCAGGTCGCCGGGGCCTCGGCGTCCACCCGCAGGACCGCGCCCGTGCCGTCCTTCTGCGGTCCGACCCGCCAGCCGAGCGCCTCCTTGCGGGGGGTGCCCTCCACGCCCAGCAGCCGGGCCAGCCGCGCCACGTCGTCGGCGTCCACGGAACCCTTCGGCCGGTACGTGTACGCCTTGCCGGGTCCGTCCGGCAGCGTCCCCCGCACCTGGTACGCCGCACCGCCCGGATCCGGCTCACCCGGCGCGATCCCCGGTTTCCCCGGTTCACGGATCCCGTCGCCGTCCGTGGCGGAGGGCGGGGGCGCGGCCCCACGGCTGTCCGAGACGGCCGCGTTCCCGGCGCCGCCCGCCGCCTCGCCCCGGTCGCCGCCCGCCGCGGCGACGGCCAGATACGTGCCTCCGCCCCCCGCGAGCAGGACCGCGGCGGCGATCATGGAGACGGCGAGCGGCGAACGCCGCCGGCCGGGGGTGACGTCCACCTGGCTGTCGCCTGTGGGCTCGTCTGTCTCACTCACCGCAACGCTCCTTCGTCGGTCCTACTCCCCTGTCGTATCTCCTTTTGACCGGAGACACCGGTGGGACGGAGCGGACGGGCGAGCGGTTCCGCACAACGGGGTACGGGGTCCGGCGGGGTGCGGGTCTCAGGCCCCGAACTCGGCCGTCCCGTCCAGCAGCCGTGCCGAGGCCGCCGGGACGACCACACCGTGGATCGCGGACGGCGGCACGGGGCGGGGCGTGTCCAGCACCGGAACCGCCCAGTGCGGGGCCATCCGTGCGGAGTCTCCGCACAGCTCGGCCAGGGTCAACTCGGGCTCCTGCCGCTCACGCGACGTCATGGTGTTCGACATACCGGCACCGTACGCACGCCCCAGGGGCCCGAGAAAGACCTACTATCGGGTAGTTTCCCCTGTTCCCCGCCCCGCCGACCGGCCGGTAGCGTTGGAGTGCCGACAACTCACCCGTCGCTCATCACCGCCCCAGTCCGGGCGCTTCGCGCGCCCCCCAATGACCCGCAGGAGCTTGCCGCCGTGCGTATCGCAGTCACCGGCTCCATCGCCACCGACCACCTCATGACCTTCCCCGGACGATTCGCCGACCAGCTCGTCGCGGATCAGCTGCACACGGTCTCTCTCTCCTTCCTCGTCGACAACCTCGACGTCCGCAGGGGAGGCGTCGGCGCCAACATCTGCTTCGGCATGGGCCAGCTCGGCACCCGCCCGGTCCTCGTCGGCGCGGCGGGCTTCGACTTCGACGAGTACCGCGCCTGGCTCGACCGCCACGGCGTCGACACCGGCTCGGTCCGGATCTCCGAGGTGCAGCACACCGCCCGGTTCGTCTGCACCACCGACGCCGACCACAACCAGATCGGCTCCTTCTACACCGGCGCCATGAGCGAGGCCCGGCTCATCGAGCTGAAGGCCGTCGCGGACCGCGTCGGCGGGCTCGACCTCGTGCTGATCGGCGCCGACGACCCCGAGGCGATGCTCCGCCACACGGAGGAGTGCAAGAGCCGGGACATCCCCTTCGCCGCCGACTTCTCGCAGCAGATCGCCCGGATGAACGGCGAGGAGATCCGCACGCTGCTGGACGGCGCGACATACCTCTTCTCCAACGAGTACGAGAAGGGGCTGATCGAGAGCAAGACCGGCTGGACCTCGGAGGAGATCCTCGGCCGCGTCGGTCACCGCGTCACCACGCTCGGTTCGCGGGGGGTGCGCATCGAGCGTGTCGGTGAGTCCGTCATCGAGGTGGGCTGCCCCGACGAGGAGGCCAAGGTCGACCCGACCGGCGTGGGCGACGCGTTCCGCGCGGGCTTCCTGTCCGGCCTGTCCTGGGGCGTCAGCCTGGAGCGGGCGGCGCAGGTCGGCTGCATGCTGGCGACACTGGTCATCGAGACCCTCGGCACCCAGGAGTACACCCTGCGCCGCGCCCACTTCATGGAGCGCTTCACGAAGACGTACGGCGACGAGGCCGCGTCCGAGGTGCGGGCCCACCTGGGCTGACCGCCGCCGGGGGCTGCGCGTCCTCCTCCGCAGGCGCCGGACGGGCCGCGTTCCGGCCTGTCCGGCGCCTGCGGACGGTCGCCGTCCGGAGGCGACAACGGTGTCCGGGGGCGGAGCCGGCAGTTCCGGGGAGGGGCCGGACGGGGTGGACGGGGCCCGGCCTACACCTTCCGCCGCACCACGTACGCCGCGCCGCCCCCCTCCACCGGCTCCTCGCCCGCGTACTCCTGTCCCCGCATCCCGCACCACGCGGGAATGTCCAGCCGCGCCGCCTCGTCGTCCGCGAGGACCCGCACCGTGCCGCCCACCGGGACGTCCCCGATCACCTTCGCCAGCTCGATCACCGGGATGGGGCACCGCTTCCCCCGCGCGTCCACCACCAGCGCCTCCCGGGCCCCGGCCGTCGGCGCCTCTGCCGTCACCGGCGCGCCGAGCCGTTCCCGCACCCCCGCGACGACCCCCGGCAGAATCTCCAGGAAACGTTCCACCTCGCCCCCGGGCACGCCCAGCGGCAGCGACACGCGGACGTTGCCCTCGGACAGCACGCCCATGGCGCGCAGCACATGGCTGGGCGTCAGGGTGGAACTCGTACAGGACGAACCGGACGACACGGAGAAACCGGCCCGGTCCAGCTCGTGCAGCAGCGCCTCACCGTCCACGTACAGACAGGAGAAGGTCACGAGATGCGGGAGGCGCCGCACGGGATCGCCCACCACCTCCACGTCCGGGACCGCCTCCGGGACCCGTGACCGGATCCGCTCCACCAGCCCCCGCAGCCGTGCCTCCTCCTCCGCCGCCTCTTCCCGTACCGCCCGGAGCGAGGCCGCGGCAGCCACCACCGCCGGGAGGTTCTGGAAGCCGGGCGACCGGCCCGACTCCCGCTCGTCCAGCGGCCCCTGGGCCGCGAACCGCACGCCCTTCCGAACCACCAGCAGCCCCACCCCGGGCGGTCCGCCCCACTTGTGCGCGCTCGCCGCCAGCAGCGACCAGTCGCCCTCCACCGGCCCCCACGCCAGCGACTGCGCCGCGTCCACCAGCAGTGGCACCCCCGCCTCCCGGCACACCCCGGCCACCCCGGCCACCGGCTGCACCGTGCCCACCTCGTGGTTGGCCGACTGGAGACAGGCCAGCGCCGTGTCCTCGCGCAGGGCGCGGGCGTACGACTCCGGGGTCACCGCCCCGGACCGGGCCACCGGCACCTCGGTGACCGTCCCGCCGGCCGCCTGGTGGGCCTCCGCCGTGTGCAGGACCGAGGAGTGCTCCACCGCCGACACCACCAGGTGCCGTCCCGCCCGGCGCCGTCCCGCCAGTGCGCCGGCCATCCCCGAGTGGACGGCGTGGGTCCCCGACGGAGTGAACGTCAGCTCGTCCGGGCGGCAGCCCACCGCCTCGGCCGCCGCCTCCCGCGCGGCGTCCAGCAGCATCCGGGCCCGGCGCCCCTCCCGGTACAACCGGGCGGGGTCCGCCCACCCTTCGTCCAGGGACGCCTGCAAGGCCTGTCGGGCGACGGGATGGAGGGGCGCGGAGGAAGCGACATCGAAGTAGGCCACGTGTTCACGCTATCCCCTGAACGGCCGCCGGACAGGGGTCGAAAGGCCCGCGCCGCCCCCCTGACACACGGCTCCCACCAGGCAGAACAACCCGAAAGAGGGGACCGGCGGCGCGTTGGGCACCCTCCCCGCGCGGCGCCAAATGGCGTCCAGTAGGGTTTGGTCCGCATAAACATCCAAACCCCTGCCCGCGTCAGGGCCGGCGACCGACCAGCGAGACGGCCGCAGCCGACCCGCGGGCGAGACTCTCGGGAAGGCGCTACGTGAGTCCCAACGGCTCCGACCGCTCGTCGCGGCGCCCGATGCGGCGGAAGCTGCCGCAGGTGCTGACTGCGGGCCTGATTCTGGCTACCGCCTCCGGTTGCTCGTACAACTGGGAGGACTTCCCCCGCCTCGGTCTGCCCTATCCGGCGACGGAAGAGGCTCCGCGGATCCTTTCTCTGTGGCAGGGCTCGTGGGCGGCAGCGCTCGTCACGGGCGTGCTCGTCTGGGGCCTGATCCTGTGGAGCGTCATGTTCCACCGGCGCAGCCGCACCAAGGTCGAGGTTCCTCCGCAGACCCGGTACAACATGCCGATCGAGGCGCTGTACACGGTCACGCCGCTCATCATCGTCTCGGTGTTCTTCTACTTCACCGCGCGGGACGAGTCCAAGCTCCTCGAGCTCTCCGAGAAGCCGGCCCACACCATCAACGTGGTCGGCTACCAGTGGAGCTGGGGCTTCAACTACATCGAGAACGTGGACGGCGACGCCGCCACGGGCACCGAGGTCCCCAAGGAACTCGGCGCCATTCCGGACAAGTTCCAGAAGGAGTTCCCCAAGGGGGCCGAGGGCGTCTACGACGCCGGTATCCCCGGCACCCGTGACCCGGAGACCAAGAACCCGGGTCCGACGCTGGTGCTTCCCGAGGGCGAGAAGGTCCGGTTCATCCTGACCTCCCGTGATGTCATCCACTCCTTCTGGGTGGTTCCGTTCCTGATGAAGCAGGACGTCATCCCGGGCCACACCAACGCCTTCGAGGTGACCCCCAACAAGCAGGGCACCTTCCTGGGCAAGTGCGCCGAGCTCTGCGGCGTCGACCACTCCCGGATGCTCTTCAACGTCAAGGTGGTCTCCCCCGAGGAGTACCGGCAGCACCTGAAGCAGCTGGCGGAGAAGGGGCAGACCGGCTTCATTCCGTCGGGTATCGAGCAGACTGACCCGGCCAGGAACGCGGAGAAGAACCAACTGTGAGCATCCTCAACGAACCCCAGGGTGCCGACACGGCAGCGGACGGCTCGAAGGAGCCGTACGAGAACGAGCTGCCCGTACGGCGCAGGCAGCCAGGCAACGTCGTCGTCAAGTGGCTCACCACCACGGACCACAAGACGATCGGCACGCTCTACCTGATCACCTCGTTCGTCTTCTTCGTCATCGGCGGTCTGCTGGCGCTCTTCATGCGCGCCGAGCTGGCCCGTCCGGGCACGCAGATCATGTCGAACGAGCAGTTCAACCAGGCGTTCACGATGCACGGCACGATCATGCTGCTGATGTTCGCGACGCCGCTGTTCGCCGGGTTCGCGAACTGGATCATGCCGCTGCAGATCGGCGCGCCCGACGTGGCGTTCCCCCGGCTGAACATGTTCGCCTACTGGCTGTACCTCTTCGGCTCGATCATCGCCGTGGCCGGCTTCCTCACCCCGCAGGGTGCGGCGGACTTCGGCTGGTTCGCGTACACCCCGCTGTCGGACGCCGTCCGCTCGCCGGGTGTCGGCGCCGACATGTGGATCATGGGTCTGGCCTTCTCCGGCTTCGGTACGATTCTCGGCTCGGTCAACTTCATCACCACGATCATCTGCATGCGCGCCCCCGGCATGACGATGTTCCGGATGCCGATCTTCACCTGGAACGTGCTGCTGACCGGTGTCCTGGTCCTGCTCGCCTTCCCGGTGCTCGCCGCCGCGCTGTTCGCCCTGGAGGCCGACCGCAAGTTCGGCTCGCACATCTTCGACCCGGCCAACGGCGGTGCCCTGTTGTGGCAGCACCTCTTCTGGTTCTTCGGGCACCCAGAGGTGTACATCATCGCGCTGCCGTTCTTCGGCATCATCTCCGAGGTCATCCCGGTCTTCAGCCGTAAGCCGATGTTCGGCTACATCGGTCTGATCGCCGCGACGATCGCGATCGCGGGCCTGTCGGTGACGGTGTGGGCACACCACATGTACGTCACGGGCGGTGTGCTGCTGCCGTTCTTCTCCTTCATGACGTTCCTGATCGCGGTTCCGACCGGTGTGAAGTTCTTCAACTGGATCGGCACCATGTGGAAGGGCTCGCTCTCCTTCGAGACCCCGATGCTCTGGGCCGTCGGCTTCCTGGTCACCTTCACCTTCGGTGGTCTGACCGGCGTCATCCTGGCCTCGCCCCCGCTGGACTTCCACGTCTCGGACTCGTACTTCGTCGTCGCGCACTTCCACTACGTGATCTTCGGCACCGTGGTCTTCGCGATGTTCTCCGGATTCCACTTCTGGTGGCCGAAGTTCACCGGCAAGATGCTGGACGAGCGGCTCGGCAAGATCACCTTCTGGACGCTGTTCGTGGGCTTCCACGGCACGTTCCTCGTCCAGCACTGGCTGGGCGCGGAGGGTATGCCCCGCCGGTACGCGGACTACCTCGCCGCCGACGGCTTCACCCTGCTGAACACGATCTCCACGATCAGCTCGTTCCTGCTCGGTCTGTCGATCCTTCCGTTCTTCTACAACGTGTGGAAGACCGCGAAGTACGGCAAGAAGATCGAGGTCGACGACCCGTGGGGCTACGGCCGTTCGCTGGAGTGGGCGACGTCCTGCCCGCCGCCGCGGCACAACTTCATCACGCTGCCGCGCATCCGCTCCGAATCCCCGGCGTTCGACCTGCACCACCCTGAGATCGCCGCGATCGACCAGCTGGAGAACCAGGGCCGCACGGAAACCGCGCTGGTCGGTGGCAAGGAGGCCGGCAAGTGAAGATCCAGGGCAAGATGTTCATCTGGCTGAGCTTCTTCATCCTCGCCATGGCCGTCCTGTACGGCGTGTGGTCGAAGGAGCCGGTCGGCACCACGGCGCTGTTCATGGCCTTCGGCCTGGCGATCATGGTCGGCTACTACCTGGCCTTCACGGCCAAGCGGGTCGACGCCATGGCGCAGGACGACAAGGAGGCCGACGTCGCGGACGAGGCCGGTGAGGTCGGCTTCTTCTCGCCGCACAGCTGGCAGCCGTTCTCCCTGGCCATCGGTGGCGCCTTCGCCTTCCTGGCCGTGGCCATCGGCTGGTGGCTGATGTTCTTCTCCCTGCCGCTGATCCTCATCGGCATCTTCGGCTGGGTCTTCGAGTACTACCGGGGCGAGAACCAGAACCAGTAGTAGTCGGACCGTGTGCCGTCGAAGGGCCCGGCTCCTCCTTCAACAGGGGAGCCGGGCCCTTCTTTTGTGGTCATCCTTTCGGCCCCATCCGGCGTGCCGCGTTCGACAGTTCTTCCTACGGTGTGGTTATGAACCACAGCCACACGCCGAACCTTCGCCTCGCCTTCAGCCTCTCCCTGCTGGCCGTCGTCGCGGGCGCCGGCGCGGCGGGCTGTGCCGGCTCCGACGGCGACCACCCGCTGTCCGCCCGCCCCTACGACGCGGCCGGGCAGATCGCCTTCAACGGACCCGGGGAGAACCGGAAGGCGGCCCTGGACAAGCCCCTGGAGGTCACCACCAAGGACGGTGACGGCCGCATCACGGACGTCACGGCCGTCGACGAGGCCGGACACCACCTGGCCGGTGAACTCACCGCCGACGGCAGCCGCTGGCGCTCCACGGGCCCGCTGGCCGCGGATGCCCGGTACACCGTCAGAGTGGCCACCGAGAACGGCGACGGCGCCCCCGGCGTCCGTACCCTCACCTTCGAGACCGCGGCGGGACCACAGCAGCTCAAGGCCGAGTTCGGCCCTCAGGCGGGTACCTACGGCGTCGGACAGCCCCTCACGGTCAAGCTGAGCGCCCCCGTCACCGCCAAGGAGGGGCGGGCAGCCGTCGAGCGGGCCCTCAAGGTGCGCTCCAAGCCCGCCGTGGCAGGGGCCTGGCACTGGGTCGACGACAAGCAGCTCCACTACCGGCCCAAGGAGTACTGGCCCTCCGGAGCCAGGGTCACCCTCACCGGCAACCTCACGGGCGTCCGGGTCGGCAAGGGCCTGTACGGCACGGCCACGGAGCCGCTCACCCTCACCATCGGGGACCGGGTCGAGGCCATCGCGGACGCCGCGGCGCACACCATGACCTTCAAACGCAACGGCAAAGTGATCAACACCATGCCCATCACCATGGGCAAACCGGGCTTCTCTACGCGAAACGGCACCAAAGTCGTGCTGGAGAAGCAGTACTTCGTCCGGATGCGCAGCTCCACGGTCGGCATCGCGGCGGGCAGCAGCGAGTCCTACGACCTGCCGGTGTACTACGCGACCCGGGTGACCTGGAGCGGCGAGTACGTGCACGCCGCGCCCTGGTCCGTGGGCTCCCAGGGATGGGCCAACGTCAGCCACGGGTGCGTGGGCATGTCCACCGGGAACGCGGCCTGGTTCTACGAGAACATCCGGCCCGGCGACCTGGTGACGGCCGTCAACAGCATCGGTGACGACATGCCCACGTTCGGGAACGGGTTCGGTGACTGGAACATGCCGTGGGACAAGTGGCGTCAGGGCAGCGCGGTGCTGGGCGGCACCCGGGACGGGGCCGCCCCCTGGGACGGTGCCCGGCTGAGGCCGCAGGCGGTGTAGGGCACGGCCGGGAGGGCCGGTCCGCTACGCCTCCACCGACAGCCGGCTCCGCACCAGCCCCGCCAGCGCGTCCGCCAGTTCGACCGGGTCGACCGGCAGTGTCACCGCCGCGTCCGCACGGCTCCACGTGGCGAGCCAGGCGTCCTGCGGGCGGCCGATCAGGAGCAGGACCGGCGGGCATTCGAAGATCTCGTCCTTGATCTGCCGGCACACGCCCATGCCGCCCGCGGGGACGGCCTCGCCGTCCAGGACGCACACGTCGATCCCACCCCGGTCCAGCCGCTCCAGAACCGCCGGGAGCGTGGCGCACTCGACGTACTCGACCGGGGGGACATCGGCGGCGGGCCGCCGCCCCGCCGCCATCCGGACCTGCGCGCGGGTGTTCGCGTCATCGCTGTAGACCAGTACGGTGGCGGTCGACTGCATGGCTGGGTCCCTCCGGGTTCGTACGACGTCGTACACGGGAGCTGCTCGCTAACCGATCTGCTAACCGATCTGCGCGGATGCTACTCCCTCCCACGCCCCGTCAACACCGGCCGGACGGCCCCGCGCACGGTGTCCGACCACCGCCGGGGGACCGCTTCGATGGGCCGTTCGGGTAGCTGGCGGCACCCTCCGGGGGTGCGGACACTCCGAACGGCACCCCCCGGAGTGAGGGCGAGATAAGCGACCGACATAATGTCGGTCGTGGCGACAGCAACGACAGTAGATACCGGGCACGCGCACCCGACGGTCAATCGACCGAACCTCACCAGCGTCGGAACCGTCATCTGGCTCAGTTCCGAGCTGATGTTCTTCGCGGCCCTCTTCGCGATGTACTTCACCCTGCGATCGGTGACAGGTCCTGATTACTGGGCCGAGCAGGCGGAACACCTGAACTTCTGGTTCGCGTTCTCCAACACCACGATCCTGGTGCTCTCCTCTCTCACCTGCCAGCTCGGCGTGTTCGCCGCCGAGCGCGGCGATGTGAAGAAGCTGCGCGCCTGGTTCATCGTGACCTTCATCATGGGCGCGGTCTTCATCGGCGGCCAGGTCCTGGAGTACACGGAACTGGTCAAGGAGGCGGGCATGTCCCTGTCCTCCGGCCCGTACGGCTCCGTGTTCTACATGACCACCGGCTTCCACGGCCTCCACGTGACGGGCGGCCTCATCGCCTTCCTCCTGGTCCTCGGCCGGACGTACGCCGCGAAGAGGTTCACCCACGAGCAGGCGACCGCCGCCATCGTCGTGTCCTACTACTGGCACTTCGTCGATGTGGTCTGGATCGGCCTCTTCGCCACGATCTACATGATCAAGTAGTCGGGCGAGGGCCCGACACGTCCAGCAAGCATCGACGCAGAAGATCCTGACACCGGGGTAATCCGTGAAAAAGCTCTCCGCACGACGACGCCATCCGCTGGCGGCGCTCGTCGTCCTACTTCTCGCGCTGGCGGCCACAGGGGGGCTGTACGCCGCGTTCGCGCCCGCGGGCAAGGCGCAGGCCGACGAGACCGCCCAGTCCCTCGCCATCGAGGAGGGCAAGAAGCTCTACACCGTCGGCTGCGCCACCTGTCACGGCACCGGCGGTCAGGGCACCTCTGACGGCCCGTCCCTGGTCGGCGTGGGCTCGGCCGCGGTGGACTTCCAGGTCGGCACCGGCCGGATGCCCGCCATGCAGCCGGGCGCCCAGGTCCCGGGGAAGAAGAACATCTACACGCAGGCCCAGATCGACCAGCTCGCCGCGTACATCGCGTCGCTCGGCGCCGGTCCGATCACGCCCACCGAGGAGCAGTACAGCGTGGAAGGCGCGGACATCGCCAACGGTGGCGAGCTGTTCCGCAACAACTGCGCCCAGTGCCACAACTTCACCGGTGAGGGTGGCGCGCTGACCAAGGGCAAGTACGCGCCCCCGCTCACCGGCGTCGACGAGAAGCACATCTACGAGGCCATGCAGACCGGCCCGCAGAACATGCCCTCCTTCCCCGACACGACGATGCCGGAGAAGGAGAAGAAGGACATCATCGCGTACGTCAAGGCCGTGAACGGTGACGAGACGCCGTCCCCCGGCGGCTTCGGTCTGGGCGGCCTCGGGCCGGTCAGCGAGGGCCTGTTCGGCTGGATCTTCGGTCTCGGTTCGCTGATCGCTGTCGCCGTCTGGGTCGCGGCCCACACCGCTAAGGCCAAGAAGTCATGAGTAGCCAAGAGATTTCCGAAGAGAGCCTGCCGAGCGAGCAGGACAGCGCGCACGGCAAGGCGGTAGCCGAGAACCCGTTCGCGGATCCGGGCATCCCGCCCCACAAGCCCCGCATCCAGGACATCGACGAGCGGGCCGCCAAGCGCTCCGAGCGCACGGTCGCCCTGATGTTCACGGTCTCGATGCTCGCCACGGTCGGCTTCATCGCCTCGTTCGTCGCCTTCGACGTCGACAAGATCGTGTACATCTGGCCGCTGGGCCACGTCAGCATCCTGCACGTGATGCTGGGTCTGACCATGGGCATCGCGCTCTTCTGCATCGGCGCGGGCGCGGTCCACTGGGCGCGGACGCTGATGTCGGACGTGGAGGTCGCGGACGACCGTCACCCGATCGAGGCGAGCCCCGAGGTCAAGGCCAAGGTCATGTCCGACTTCCGGCTGGGTGCCGAGGAGTCCGCGCTGGGCCGCCGCAAGCTGATCCGCAACACCATGTTCGGCGCGCTCGCGATGGTGCCGCTCTCCGGCGTCGTCCTGCTGCGTGAGCTGGGCCCGCTGCCCGAGGACAAGCTCTTCAAGACCAACTGGTCCAAGGGCATCCAGCTGATCAACATGAACACCAACGAGCCGCTGCGTCCCGAGGACGTTCCGGTCGGCTCGCTGACGTTCGTGAAGCCCGCGAACCTGGACGACCACGACCACGACTTCAACACGAAGATCGCCAAGGACGCCGTGATGGTCGTTCGGATCGAACCGAAGGACATCAAGGACCGCCGCGAGCTGGAGTGGTCCCACGAGGGCATCGTCGCCTTCTCGAAGATCTGCACCCACGTGGGCTGCCCGATCTCCCTGTACGAGCAGCAGACCCACCACGTCCTCTGCCCGTGCCACCAGTCCACCTTCGACCTCTCCGACGGCGCCCGTGTCATCTTCGGCCCGGCCGGCCACGCCCTCCCGCAGCTGCGGATCGGCGTCAATGGCGAGGGCTTCCTCGAAGCGCTCGGCGACTTCGAAGAGCCCGTCGGTCCTGCATTCTGGGAGCGCGGATGAGCACCGCAGACAACACATCGCGGAAGGCGCCCGCCGGCGAGCGGGTCGCGGACTGGGCGGACGGCCGGCTCGGGATCTACTCCCTGGCCAAGGCCAACATGCGCAAGATCTTCCCGGACCACTGGTCCTTCATGCTGGGTGAGATCTGCCTCTACAGCTTCGTCATCATCATCCTGACGGGTGTCTATCTGACACTGTTCTTCCACCCGTCGATGAACGAGATCACGTACGAAGGCTCGTATGTCCCCATGCAGGGCATCACGATGACCGAGGCGTACGCGTCGACGCTGGACATCAGCTTCGACGTCCGCGGTGGTCTGCTGATCCGGCAGATCCACCACTGGGCGGCGCTGATCTTCCTCGCCGGCATGTTCGTGCACATGATGCGCGTGTTCTTCACCGGCGCGTTCCGCAAGCCGCGTGAGATCAACTGGCTGTTCGGCTTCCTGCTGTTCGTCCTGGGCATGTTCACCGGTTTCACCGGCTACTCGCTCCCGGACGACCTGCTCTCCGGCACCGGTGTCCGCTTCACCCAGGGCGCGATCCTGTCCGTGCCGATCGTCGGCACGTACATCTCGATGTTCCTGTTCGGCGGAGAGTTCCCCGGCCACGACATGGTGGCCCGGTTCTACTCGATCCACATCCTGCTGCTGCCGGGCATCATGCTCGGCCTCGTGGTGGCGCACCTGATCCTGGTCTTCTACCACAAGCACACGCAGTTCCCCGGTCCCGGCCGCACCAACAAGAACGTCGTCGGCATGCCGCTGCTGCCGGTCTACATGGCCAAGGCCGGAGGCTTCTTCTTCCTGGTCTTCGGCGTCATCGCGATCATCGCGGCGCTCTTCACGATCAACCCGGTGTGGGCCCTCGGCCCGTACCGCCCGGACATGGTGTCCACCGGCGCCCAGCCCGACTGGTACATGGGCTTCGCCGAGGGTCTCATCCGCGCCATGCCGGGCTGGGAGGTCAACGTCTGGGGTCACACGCTCGTGCTGGGCGTGTTCATCCCGCTGGTGCTCTTCGGTGTGATGCTGGCCGCCATCGCGGCGTACCCCTTCATCGAGTCGTGGATCACCGGGGACAAGCGCGAGCACCACATCCTGGACCGCCCGCGCAACGCCCCGACCCGCACCGCGCTGGGTGTCGCCTGGATCACCGGCTACATGGTCATGCTGATCGGCGGTGGCAACGACATCGTCGCCACCCACTTCGATCTGTCGATCAACGCGGTCACCTGGTTCGTCCGGATCTTCTTCTTCGTCGGACCGGTCATCGCGTTCGTGGTCACCAAGCGGATCTGCATGGGTCTCCAGCGTCGCGACCGCGACAAGGTGCTGCACGGCCGCGAGACCGGCATCATCAAGCGGCTGCCGCACGGTGAGTTCGTCGAGATCCACGAGCCGCTCAGCCAGGCCCGGCTGCACTCGCTCACCGCGCACGAGCAGTACGAGCCGGCCGAGATCGGTCCGACGGTCGACGAGAACGGCGTCGAGCGCAAGCCGAGCCGCACCCAGAAGCTCCGCGCCAAGCTCAGCAAGGGCTACTTCGGCGAGGACAACCAGGTGCCGAAGGCCACCGTCGAGGAGTACAAGGAGATCAGCGCGGGCCACGGCCACCACTGATCACCTGACATCTGACCTGTAGGGTCGCCACGGCGAGAGCCCCGTCCATTTAACGGACGGGGCTCTTTGCCGTCCTCGGGGGTGGATAGGCTGGTGCCGTGTCCGGAGTTCGGAGAACTCCGGAGTCCTACGACCCAGGAGCGACCCATGAGCGCTGTGCCCCCCGCTGGAGGACCGACCACGGCGGGCCGCTCCTGGCCGGCCGTCCTGGACGCACTGCTGACCGGTCAGGACCTGGACGCGGACGCGACCGCCTGGGCGATGGAGCGCATCCTCAGCGGTGAGGCCACCAACGCCCAGATCGCGGGCTTCGCGGTGGCGCTGCGGGCCAAGGGCGAGACCGTCCAGGAGATCACCGGCCTGGTCCGCACCATGTATGCGCACGCCCGCACCATCGACGTGCCGGGCCCGTCCGTCGACATCGTCGGCACGGGCGGCGACGGCGCCAAGACCGTGAACATCTCGACGATGTCCGCGATCGTGGTGGCAGGCACCGGGGCGAAGGTCGTCAAGCACGGCAACCGGGCCGCGTCCTCGGCGTCCGGTGCCTCCGACGTCCTGGAGAAGCTGGGTGTCAACCTGGAGCTGACGCCGGACCGGGTGGCGGAGGTGGCGGAGGAGGCGGGCGTCACGTTCTGCTTCGCCGTGAAGTTCCACCCGGCGCTCCGGCACGTGGCCGCGGCCCGCAAGGAGCTGGGCATCCGCACCACGTTCAACTTCCTGGGCCCGCTGACCAACCCGGCGAGGGTCTCCGCCCAGGCGACGGGCGTGGCGGACGCCCGGATGGCCCCGATCATGGCGGGTGTCCTGGCCGGGCGCGGTGCGTCGGCGCTGGTGTTCCGCGGCGACGACGGGCTCGACGAGCTGACCACCACGGCCACCTCACGGGTGTGGGTGGTCCGGGACGGCGCGGTGCGCGAGGAGACCTTCGACCCGAGGGACGTCGGCCTCGACCTGGTGCCCGTGGAGGCCCTCCGTGGCGCCGACGCCTCGTACAACGCGGATGTCGCCCGTCGGCTGCTGGCCGGGGAGACCGGTCCGGTACGGGACGCGGTCCTGCTCAACTCGGCGGCGGCGCTCGTGGCGCTGAGCCCGACGGACGCGCCGCTGGCGGAGCAGATCAGGGCCGGGATGGCCCGGGCGGCCGAGTCGATCGACTCGGGCGCGGCGAGGGACGCGCTGGCGCGGTGGGTCGAGGCCAGCCACCGATAGGCGGTGCGGGGGCGCTCCGGTATGCGGGAACCCGCTTCCCGGGGGCCGGAGCCTCCAGAGGCGTTCCGGCATGCGGACCGGCGACTTGCGCCGTCAGGCGCGTATGGCAGGATGCTGAACCAAGGTCATGAGTGACAGCGATTCCGGCCCCGGCCCGCTGTCCGGCAACCCTCCGTCCGTGGCGGGGTGCCCCGGGTGAAGACCAGGCCGCAGGCAGCGAGGTCTGTGGCAAGCGCGGACCCCTGTCGCCCCTGGGGTCCTGGTCCCGAGGGAGCCGTCTCGTGAGCAAGCGAATGCGCTAGGGCCTAGGCCCGTCGCTTTCCCCCACCCCGCCCTTCCCGTATCGGGAGGGCTCCGCCCCTCCCCCCCCCGTCGCGCTGGAACAGCGCTCGTCCTCGGATGCCGGGCGGGCTCGGCCTCCGGCACCTCACTCGCTGGAGCAGCGGGGGTCCGCCCCGCGAACCGGTTCCGTGCGGGCCGGGCGGTCGTCAGCCCCTCCGGGTGTCCGAGGAGCGGGGCTTCGAGGACAGCACCCCCGGCTGCGAGAAGGGGGCGGCGGGAGAGCGACAACCGGTCTAGGCCCACCTTCGCGCCCCCATTTCGCCTGCCCTGTACGGGAGTTCGTTCGTCATGTGTGCCACCGGCCTTGCCACCGACCCGACCGTCCGCACCCCTCTGCCCGTTCTGGGGCAGAACGTCACCGTCCCGCTCGTGACCGGCGGCGAAGTCGCCTACGCCGCACTCGACCACGCTGCCAGCGCACCCGCGCTCCAGCGTGTGTGGGACGACGTCGCCGCCTACGCGCCGTACTACGGAAGCGTGCACCGAGGCGCCGGATACCTGTCCCAGCTGTCGACCGAGCTGTTCGAGAACAGCCGCCGCACCGTGGGGGAGTTCCTGGGCTGCCGTCCCGGCGACCAGGTCGTGTTCACCCGGTCGACGACCGACTCGCTCAACCTGCTGGCCCGCGCCCTTCCCCGGGACTGCCGGGTGTTCGTGTTCGAGACCGAGCACCATGCCTCGCTGCTGCCCTGGGGGGACTCCCGGGTCACCTGCCTCGACGCTCCCCGTACGCCCGCCGAGGCGGTCGGCACGCTGGAACGGGCACTGGCCGACCGGGAACCCCACGGGCCCGCCCTCGTGTGTGTGACGGGCGCGTCGAACGTCACCGGCGAGCTGTGGCCCGTACGGGAGCTGGCGTCCGCCGCGCACGCGCACGGCGCGCGGATCGTGCTGGACGCCGCCCAGCTGGCCCCGCACCACCCGGTGGACGTGGCGGAGCTGGACGTGGACTGGGTGGCTCTGTCGGGGCACAAGCTGTACGCGCCGTTCGGTGCCGGGGTGCTGGCAGGGCGGGCCGACTGGCTGCGGGTGGCGGAGCCGTACCTGGCGGGCGGCGGGGCCTCCCGGAGCGTCTCACGGCGCCGGGACGGCGGGGTGGACGTGGTCTGGCACGACACCGCTGCCCGCCACGAGGCCGGGTCCCCGAACGTCATCGGCGCCTACGCCCTCGCGTCCGCCTGCAGGGCGCTGACGGAGGCGGGGTTCGACGCGCTGGTGGCGCGGGAGGAGGAGCTGGTCGACCGGCTGCGCGAGGGGCTGGCGGAGGTGCCGGAGGTGCGGGTGCTCTCGCTGTTCGGGGACGGCGCACCGCGTGTCGGGGTGCTGTCGTTCGTCGTCGACGGCTGGAACAGTTCGCACTTCGCCGCCGCGCTCTCCGCCGAGTACGGCATCGGGGTCCGCGACGGTCTGTTCTGCGCGCATCCGCTGGTCCGGACACTGCTCGGGGAGGCCCCTCGGACACCCGGCGAGTGCGGCGCGCCGGCCGCCGCGCGACCGGGGGAGAGGTCGCTGAACGCCGTCCGGGTCAGCTTCGGCGCGGGCACCCCGGACGAGCACATCGACCGTTTCGTACGGGCGGTGAAGGAACTCGTACGGGACGGGGCGCACTGGACGTACCGCACGGAGGACGGGCGCTGCGTGCCCGACCGGGGATGAGGGAGCGGGTGTGGCCGGATGAACGGCCGTGGCCGAACCGTGTTCCCTCGTACGGGTGAACCGTCAGGCGTCGAGGCCGATGGCGAAGGCGGCTTCCAGGTCATGCTGCGAGTAGGTGCGGAAGGCCACGTGCGTGTCGGTGCCCTCCACGCCCGGGATCCTGCTGATCCGGCCCGGGATGACCTCCGCGAGGTCGTCGTGGCGGGCCACCCGCACCATGGCGATGAGGTCGTACGTACCGGTGACGGAGAAGACCTCGCTGACGCTGTCGAGCGCGGCGATCTCCTCCGCGATCTCCGGGATGCGGTCCACGCTGGTCTTGATGAGCACGATCGCGGTGATCACGGCTGTCCTTCTCCCTCGGTGGCCGCTGCTGGGGCCTTCACTCTAATGCCCCGGTAGCGCGCCCACGCGTAGAGGAAGCCCAGGCCGAACCCGATCAGGTGGGCCAGGTAGGCCACGCCCGGCCCGCTTCCGGCACCGCGGGCCGCGAGCCACTGGAGCGCGAACCAGAAGACCAGCACGATCCAGGCGGGGAAGCGCAGGGGCAGGAAGAAGAGGAACGGGAAGAGGCTGGTCACCCGGGCCCTCGGGAAGAGGTAGAGAAAGGCGCCGAGCACGGCGGAGATCGCGCCGGACGCGCCGACCAGGGACTGGTCGCTGCCCGCGTGCGCCAGCGCGTACCCGCACAGCGCGAGGCAGCCGCAGCCCGTGTAGAAGAGGCCGAAGCGCAGGTGGCCCATCCGCTCCTCGGCCATCGCGCCGAACACGAACAGGAACAGCATGTTCCCCAGCAGGTGCAGCCAGTTGCCGTGCACGAACAGCGCGCTGAACGGGGTGAGCAGCGTGCCGGGCGCCCCGCTCAGCAGCTCCGAGGGGATCACCCCCCAGCGTTCGAAGTAGGCGCCCTGCGCGGCGAGCAGGCTCTCGCCCGTGCCGTAGCCGGTGCGCAGTCCGGAGGCCGGGCCGAGAACGAAGAGGAGTGCGCAGACGCCGATGAGGCCGTAGGTCACCGAGGGGCCGGTGGCCGCCACCCGGAGGGATCCCCGCCAGTCGATCATGCCCAGATCATGACGTAAACGGACCAAACCGAACACCCCGCCCCGCCGTGTCCGGCTCCCGGACCAGGGGTCGGAGCCCCGGGCCGCGCTGTCGGCGGAGGCCGTAGGGTTACAGGTGTCCCGGGGGCGGCGATGGCCGGTCCGGGGCGCCTCCGCAGTTCGACGGCGCACCGCGGACCCGTACCGGCACGTATTCGGACCGGCCCGCCCGGGCCGCGCACGAGAAGGACGACGGCACCCATGACGACGGTTCCCCAGCCGACAGCGACGACCCGCTGGCGCTGCACCCTCTGCGGCAATCTGACCCGCTTCGACGTGACCCGCTCCTCGAAGGTCGTGGAGTACGTCCATCTGGACCTGGCAGGGGAGCCCGCGGTCGAGGAGCGCGAGGTGGTCTCTGAGACCATCGAGTCGGTCCGCTGCCGCTGGTGCAACGCGGTGGACCAGATCGAACTGGTGGACCGGCCGGGCGCCCCGGCGGAAGGTGCCGGTTCCTGATCGAGACCTGATCGAGACCCGCGTGCGTGCGCACGGGTAGTAGGCCTGGTACGGCTGGTAGGTGCCGGTGACCCCGGCAGGCCGGGTAGCTGATGGGTAGTGGGGTGACGGATCGTGGCGGAGCCGGAGAGCGGCGCCGAGTCGGCCGGTGCGGCCGACGACGCCGCCGAGGCGCTCGACCGCCCGCTGCCCGAGCAGGTGCGGCGCCGGGTCGTCGCGCTGGTCTCGGACGCCTTCGGCGGCCTGACCGTCACCGAGCTGCCCGCGCAGCTGCGCCAGTACGCACGGTTCACGCCGAGCCGCCGCTCCCGGTTCGCCGGGAACGCGATGGCGGCGGCTCTGGAGAGCGACCCGGTCTTCCGGCAGCGGATCGCGGACCGGTTGCGGGCCTCCCAGCCCGAACTCGCCGACGCCGTCGAATCCGGCAACCCGCCCGCCGCCGCGGACCCCGTCGACGTGGCCGCGGCGGCCTACGTGCTGCGCCCGGGAGGCTGGGTCAAGCTGGTCGCCGCCGCCGGGGAGGAGGTCCAGCGGGCGGACGCCGAGCGGGCCGACGAGGCCGGCCGGCGCGAACTGGCCCGATTGCGGGAGGAGCTGGCCGAGGCCCGCGCACAGACCAGGAGCGAGACCGAGCGGCTGCGCACCGAACTGGAGGCGGCCCGCAAGGAAGCCGAATCGCTTCACCGCAAGCTCCGCAGCGCCCAGAGCGACGTCAAGCGCGGCGAGGCCGCGCTGCGCCGTGCCCGGGCGGACATCGACGCCGTCAAGACGGACGCGGCGGCCCGGGTGTCGGCGGCCGAGAGCGAGACCCGCCGTCTCAAGGCCCGGCTGGGGGAGGCGGAAGCGGCCCTGGAGGCCAGCCGTCGCGCCGCCCGCGAGGGCCGGTCCGTCGAGGACGTGCGGCTCCGTCTGCTGCTGGACACGGTCCTGGAGGGCGCCCAGGGGCTGCGCCGCGAACTGGCGTTGCCGCCCGTGTCCGTGCGGCCCGCGGACACCGTCGACGCGGTCGAGCCCGGCCGGATGTCACCCAAGGACATCGCGGCCCGCGCCCTCTCCGAGACCGACCCGGCCCTCCTCGACCAGCTGCTGGAGCTGCCGCAGGCGCATCTGGTGGTCGACGGCTACAACGTCACCAAGACCGGCTACCCGACGATGCCGCTGGAGAAGCAGCGGCTGCGGCTGCTGGGCGGGCTCTCCGCGCTGGCCGCCCGCAGCGGTGCCGAGGTGACCTGTGTGTTCGACGGTGCCGAGCTGGCCGCCCCGGTGCTGCTGGCCCCGCCGCGCGGGGTGCGGGTGCTGTTCTCCAAGCCGGGCGTCACCGCCGACGAGCTCATCCGCCAACTGGTGCGGGCCGAGCCGCCGGGACGTCCCGTGGTCGTGGTCTCCAGCGACAAGGAGGTCGCGGACGGCGTCGCCAGGTCCGGTGCCCGGCCGGTCGCGTCCGTGATGTTGCTGAAGCGGCTTTCGCGCCTCTCGTAACTCCTGTGCCGGATGCCCCTTTCGGGACTCGGGTTCAGGAACGGTGCGTCAACTCCACGTGACACAGGGTGGGGCGCGAGTAAAGAATGATACTCGGCGGCGAGAATTTTCGTATGAGGATTTGAACTGATCACAACTCGGTCACTAGGGTCTGGCCTCGAACCTTCACACGGTTGATCACTCATCCGGAGTGTCAGTGAAGGAACCGCCTAATCCGTGCAGTTCGGACAGTTTCGTGGGGGATCCGGACGCGTTGCGCGGAGCCGGGGCACGACCTCAGCCCGGCAGGCGGCGCTAGGAAGAAGGAGCTCGCCTCCGTGGCGTCCCACCGTCGACCCAAGCAGCCGAGCCGCGCCCGCGTGACCGTGCTCACCGCGACCGCGGCCGCCGCCGTGGCCCTCACCTCCCAGTCCGCGTCGGCCGCGCCCCAGCCGACCAAGGAAGAGGTCAAGGCCAAGGTCGACAAGCTCCACCACGAGGCCGAGGTGGCCACCGAGCAGTACAACCAGGCCGAAGAGCGCCGAGAGAAGCTCCAGGGGGAGATCAGCGCCCTCCAGGACAAGGTCGCCCGCGGCCAGGAGGAGGTCAACACCCTCCGCGACGGCATCGGTTCCGTCGCCGCCGCGCAGTACCGGGGCGGCGGCATCGACCCGGCCCTCCAGCTCCTGCTCTCCTCCAACCCCGACGACTACCTCGACCGGGCCTCGGCCGTCGACCAGTTGACGGCCAAGCAGGCCGAGACGCTGGAGTCCATCCAGGAGAAGCAGCGCACCCTCGCCCAGCAGCGTGCCGAGGCCACCGCGAAGCTGGCCGACCTCGAGGACGTCCGCAAGACCCTCGGGGACAAGAAGGAGAAGTACCAGGGCAAGCTCGCGGAGGCCCAGAAGCTCCTCAACACGCTCACCGCCGAGGAGCGGCGGAAGATGCAGGAGGAGGAGCAGCGCAAGGCCCGCGAGGCCCAGGAGCGCGCCAGCCGCGCCACCAGCGAGTCCCGCCCCGACCTCGGCGACGAGGCTCCCGCCTCCAACCGCGGCGCCGCCGCGCTCAGCGCCGCGGCCACGCAGGTCGGCAAGCCGTACGTCTCCGGTGCCGAGGGCCCCAACTCCTACGACTGCTCCGGACTCACCCAGTGGGCCTACCGCCAGGCCGGTGTCAGCCTCACGCGCACCACCTACACCCAGCAGAACGACGGGGTGAAGATCGGCCGCAGCCAGCTCAAGCCCGGCGACCTGGTCTTCTTCAACAACCTCGCGCACGTGGGCCTCTACGCGGGCAACAACACCGTGCTGCACGCCCCGAAGCCGGGCGCGTATGTCCGCTACGAGTCGATGAACTACCTCGGTACGTTCCAGTTCGGCGTGCGCATCTGATGCGTTGATATGCGCGGGTGGTGCTCCAGACGCGCTAACCGCCCGCCATGCGCGCCCGATCGGGGGAAATAACCGCCCCCGAACTGACGCCCCGCCCCGCCGGTGACCTGTGTTTCCCGGCGGGGCGTCACTTTGTGCGCCTCCTGAGGTCTTTGGCCGGGCCGTCACCGCCCGGCTACTGTCTGCCGCGCAACAGCCCGCCACAGGCACCCGCCTGCGTACCGCTGAAGGGAGCGCGGTTCGTGGCATCCCATCGCCGTACCTCACCCCCGGGCCCCGCCCAGAGCGCCAAGGCCGCCAAGGCCACCGTCCTGTCGGCCGCCGCGGCCACCGCCGCCGCCGCGCTCGCGGCCCCGGTGCACGCCGAGCCGGCCGGCACCCCGACCGCCGAGGCGACCCGGGCCCGCGTCGACCGGCTCTACACCGAGGCGGAACAGGCCACGGAGAGCTACAACAAGGCCGGCGAGCGCACCGCGGAGCTGCGCGGCCAGGTGGCCAGGGCCCAGGACAGCGTCGCCCGCGGCCAGGAACGCATCAACCACATGCGCGGCGCGCTCGGCTCGGTCGCCGGCGCCCAGTACCGCTCCGGCGGCATCGATCCGACGCTCGCCCTGCTGCTGTCCAAGGACCCCGACACGTTCCTCGACCGGGCCGCCACGCTCGACCGGATCAGTGAGCGGCAGTCCGGCGCGCTCGTCGAACTGCGCCGGGCCCAGCAGCGGCTGGACCAGGAACGGGCCGAGGCCACGCGGGCGCTCGGGGAGCTGGAGCGGAGCCGGGCGACCGTCGCGCGGCACAAGCGCACGGTCGAGAAGAAGCTGGCCGAGGCCCGGGCGCTGCTCAACTCGCTCACGCGGGAGGAACGCGCGGCCGTCGACCGTGCCTCGCGTTCCGGCGCCCGTGAACAGGGGCCCGTGCCCGCCGTGTCCGGAGCCGCCGCCTCCTCGCGGGCCGCCATGGCCGTCCAGGCGGCCCGCTCCGCGGTCGGCAAGCCCTATGTGTGGGGCGCGAACGGCCCCAACGGCTTCGACTGCTCCGGCCTGATGCAGTGGTCCTACGCGCAGGCGGGCGTGGGGCTGCCCCGCACCTCCCAGGCCCAGCGGAACGCGGGCCGCCATGTGCCGCTGTCCGAGGCCCGCCCCGGGGACCTCGTCACCTACCGCTCCGACGCGAGCCATGTCGCGATGTACATGGGCAACGGCCAGGTCGTCCACGCCCCCTACCCGGGGGCGCCGGTGCGGTACGACCCGGTGGGGATGATGCCGGTCTCGGCGGTGACGCGGGTGTAGGCGGTGAAACGTTCCCCGCACCGCCTCCTCCCGGAAGTGCGGGCGCGCCCGGGCCCCTGCCCGGCGCGGCTGACGGAGCCCGCCGGCGGGCGCCGGGCGGGCCGAGGTCCCGCACCCCCGGTCCGGGAGACGTCGGTACGGGGGAAGATCCGCCGGAGCGGCCACGGCGTGGGTGGCGGGACCGTACGATCGGGGGCGAGTCCGGCCGGGAAGGGGTGGTGGCGTGGTGCGCCGGGGATGCGTGGCGCTTCTCGTCCTCGTCGGTCTGGCCCTCGGCCTGAACGGTTGTACGACGCCCGGCGATCCGGGCGGCGCGGCCGGGCGGAACGGGGACGCCCGGGGGATCCAGGGCGCGCTCGACGCACGCGCCGAGTCGGTGCTCGCCCGCGAGGTCGCGCCCGACGACCCCGCGGCCCAGGAGCTGTCCCACCTCGCGGACGTCCCGCTCGCCTCCTGGACGTACCGGATTCTCCAGGTGCGCCAGGAGGGTCCGCGCACCGCGGAGGTGCGGGCCGAGCTGAGCTACACGCTGGAGGGCCACGGCGCCGCCGGCCCCGTCAGCGGGGAGCGCGCGCTGAAGCTGTGGCGGGAGCGGGAGGGCAGCCCGTGGCGGGTCCACGACGACCGGCGGGCCGAGGGCGCGGCGGCGCAGCTCTGGGAGCAGGGACGGGTCGACGTGGTGCGCGGGGCACGCAGCCTGGTGCTCGGGGTGGGCCACCGCAAGGACCGGCTCCGGGAGCTGGCCGCCGTCGCGGACCGTGCCGTCCCCGCCGTGGCTGAGGCCTGGACCGAGCCGTGGGCGCAGGGCGTCGTCGTCCTGATGCCGCCGTCGGTCGACGCGATGGGCGAGCTGCTGGGGGAACCGGCGGCCGGGTACCGGGGCATCGCCGCGGTGACGACGGGCCGTACCGGGGGCCACCGCACCGGGCGGGCCGTCGGCGGCGGGGACCGGGTGATCGTCAACCCCGAGGCGTACGAGACGCTCGGTGACTACGGGCGGCGCTTCGTCCTCACCCACGAGACCGCCCATGTCGCCACCCGCGCCCACACCTCCGCCGCCACCCCGCTGTGGCTGTCCGAGGGATTCGCGGACTGGGTCGCCCACCGGGACTCCGGCGCTCCGGGGCCCGCCCGTCACCCGACCGCCGCCCCTGACCGACGTGCTTCGCGCGGCCCCTCCCCGGTCGAGGCCGCACCCGAGCTGCGGCGTGCCGTACGGGCCGGGAAGGTGCCCGACGCGCTGCCGGGCGACGCCGACTTCACCTCCGGCGGCGACGACACGGCGGCCGTGGCCCGCGCCTACGAGGGCGGCTGGCTGGCCTGCGCGCTCATCGCGGACCGGTGGGGCGAGGCGAAGCTGACGGCCTTCTACCAGGCGGTCGGTGCTCACGAGGACCGGGGCGGCGCGATGGAGGAGGCGATGCGTACGGTCCTCTCCACCACGCCGGACGCCTTCACACGCCTGTGGCAGGACCGGCTGCGTCAGGACCTGAGCAGCGCCGACCCGGCACGCTGACCCTCCCCGGGGCCGCCGCTCCCGAGGTACGCGGCCTCCCGCAGGGCCGGTTCGGTCACCGTCTGTCGCCACAGCTCCCGGCACGCCAGCAGCGAGGCCGCGACCAGCAGGCCATTGCGTGCGAGGAGCAGGGTCAGGCCCAGCGCGTCGCTCTGCACCACATGGGAGAACCAGATCGGGAACTCCAGCAGCGTCACCCCGGTCGCCGCCACCACCAGCACCGCCGCCGAGCGCATCCGGCTGGCCCGCCACACCAGGCACACCGACGCCAGTCCCACCAGCCACAGCATGTACTGCGGGCTGATCACCCGGCTGGTCGTCGTGAACAGCAGCACCGCCGCGAACGCCGCGTCGCACAGCGTCGTCTTCCCGAACTCCCGCGCACGCAGCCGCCAGAGCACCAGCCAGCCGAACGCCAGCACGGTCAGTGCCAGCGCGCCCCTGCTGACCAGCGGGACATACGGCCCGAGGAACTCCACCGACCCGTAGTTCAGCCGGACCTCACCCTCCCAGGAGCCGAAGAAGCGCAGCACATGGAAGACCAGCGCGCCCAGGGACTCCACCTCCGTGCCCCGGTCCCGCTGGAACCCGAGGAACGCCAGCGCGCCCGGCGCCGCCGCCACACAGCCCAGCAGCACGGCCACCCCCGACAGGGCCGCCGCCGTCCACGAACGGCGGGTGACCGGCCCCCGCCCGGTGCCCACCAGCAGCAGCACCGGCCACACCTTGAGCAGCGCCCCCACCCCGGCCAGCGTGCCCATGACCCGTGGATGCCTCACCCCGGCCAGCAGCGCCGCCACGGCGATCGCGGTCACCATCACGTCGTAGCGGGCGTACGAGGTCGGGCCCAGCAGCGGCAGCCCGACGATCCACACCCAGGCGCCCGCATAGCTCTTGCCGGGCCGCCCGCCCGTGTACATGAGCAGCCCGAACACCGCGATGTCGCAGAGCAGCGCGAGGACGAAGAAGGCGTGTGCGTACTCCAGGAACGGCAGCAGCGCGGGGGAGAGGATCGCGGCGGCGGCGGCCGGCGGGTACTGCCAGGTCACGTCGTCCAGCGGAAAGGTGCCCTGCTGGAGCACCAGATACCAGTTGTGGTAGATCACCGACACGTCGGTGGTGACGTCCGGACCCGGGACGAAGACGACTCTGAAGGTGTAGAGCAGCAGCACAGCCCGGGAGGCGAGCCACACGGCCACGGGGGCAGCGGGCAGCCGTCGTCCGCTCGCGTACGTCATCGGTACCTCGGTCCGTCCGGTTCGGTTCGGGTGGCTGAGCGGTGTGCGGGGCCGTCGTTCGGTACTGTTTCGGCCACGATGCACAAGACGCTGATCGTAACCAACGACTTCCCGCCCAGGCCGGGCGGGATCCAGGCGTTCCTCCACAACATGGCGCTGCGGCTCGACCCGGACCGTGTCGTCGTCTACGCGTCCACGTGGAAGCGCGACAGGGACGGTGTCGAGGCCACTGCCTCGTTTGACGCCGAGCAGCCGTTCCCGGTTGTCCGCGACCGTACGACGATGCTGCTGCCGACGCCCCGGGTGACCGCCCGCGCGGTGTCCCTGCTGCGGGAACACGGCTGCGGGTCCGTCTGGTTCGGCGCCGCCGCGCCCCTCGGCCTGATGGCGCCCGCGCTGCGCCGGGCCGGGGCCCGCAGGCTCGTCGCCACGACGCACGGGCACGAGGCCGGGTGGGCCCAGCTCGCGGGCTCGCGACAGCTCCTGCACCGCATCGGGGAGGCCACGGACACGATCACGTACCTCGGGGAGTACACCCGCTCCCGCATCGCCGCAGTGCTCAGCCCGGCCGCCGCCGCGCGGATGGTGCAGCTGCCGCCGGGCGTCGACGAGAAGAGCTTCCACCCCGGCTCGGGCGGCGCCGACGTGCGCGCCCGGCTGGGGCTGGCCGACCGGCCCGTCGTGGTGTGCGTCTCACGTCTGGTGCCGCGCAAGGGCCAGGACACGCTGATCGCCGCGATGCCGAGGATCCTCAGGGAGGTGCCGGACGCCGTTCTGCTGATCGTCGGCGGCGGTCCCTATGCCAGGGACCTGCGGCGGCTCGCGGACCGGCTCGGAGTGGCCGATTCCGTACGTTTCACCGGTGCGGTGCCATGGGAGGAGCTGCCCGCGCACTACGGGGCGGGCGATGTGTTCGCCATGCCCTGCCGGACCCGGCGGGGCGGTCTGGACGTCGAAGGGCTCGGCATCGTCTACCTGGAGGCTTCCGCGACCGGCCTCCCCGTCGTCGCCGGAGACTCGGGCGGGGCGCCGGACACGGTCCTGGAGGGCGAGACGGGATGGGTGGTCCGGGGCGGATCCCCCGAGGAGACCGCGGACCGGATCGTCCCGCTGCTGCGGGACCCGGAGCTGAGACGGCGGATGGGGGAGCGGGGGCGTCTGTGGGTGGACGAGCGATGGCGGTGGGACCTGCTGGCGGGGCGGCTGCGGGAACTGCTGTAGCGCCGCAGCGGGAGGCCCGTCGCCCGGACCCCGGCCGACGGCGGCCCGGGGTCCGCGCCACGCCTACGGGCCCCGGACACCGCGCTCACGCGCTGTACAGCGCCTCGATCTCGTCCGCGAAGTCCTTCGCCACCACGTTCCGCTTCAGCTTCAGAGAGGGCGTGATGTGCCCCGCCTCCTCGGTGAACTGCGCCGACAGGACCCGGAACCTCCGCACCGACTCCGCCTTCGACACCGCCGCGTTCCCGTCGTCGATGGCCTTCTGCACCTCCGCCAGCAGCTCCGGGTCGTCCCGCAGGGACGCCGCCGTGGCGTCGGACGGCTTGCCGTGCTCGGCCGCCCAGCGGACCAGGAACTCCTCGTCCAGGGTGACCAGCGCGGCCACGAACGGGCGCCCGTCGCCCACCACCATGCACTCGGCGACCAGGGCGTGCCCGCGGATCCGGTCCTCCATCACCGCCGGGGCGACGTTCTTGCCGCCCGCCGTCACCAGGATCTCCTTCTTCCGGCCGGTGATGGACAGATAACCGTCCTCGTCCAGCGAGCCCAGGTCGCCGGTGTGGAACCAGCCGTCGGCCAGCGCGTCGGCCGTCGCGGCCTCGTTGTTCCAGTAGCCGGTGAAGATGTTCTCGCCCTGCAGCAGCACCTCGCCGTCGTCCCCGATACGCACCCTGGAGCCCGGCAGTGGCTGCCCGACCGTGCCGATCTTCTGCCGGTCCCACGGATTGAACGCGGTCGCGGAGCAGGACTCCGTCAGGCCGTACCCCTCCAGCACGGTGAAGCCGATGCCGCTGTAGAAGTGGCCGAGCCGCTCACCCAGCGGCGCGCCGCCCGAGATCGCGTACTCGCAGCGGCCGCCGAGGACCGCACGGAGCTTGCTGTACACCAGCACGTCGAACAGCTTGTGCTTCAGCCGCAGTCCCAGTGAGGGCCCGCCCGGGCGGGACTTGGCTCGGCTGTACTCGATGGCGGTCTGCGCCGCCCTGTCGAAGATCTTGCCCTTGCCGTCGGCCTGGGCCTTGGCCCGCGCCGAGTTGTAGACCTTCTCGAACACCCGGGGGACGCCCAGGATCAGCGTCGGCCGGAAGCTCGCGAGGTCGCCGGTGAGGTTCTTGATGTCCGGGACGCAGCCGAGCCGGATCGGAGCCAGCACGGACGCGATCTCCGTCATCCGCCCGAAGACGTGCGCGGCCGGCAGGAACAGCAGCACAGAGGAGTCGCCGGTCTGGAACAGCGGCTTCAGCCGCTCCACGACGTTGCCGCACTCCGCGAAGAAGTTGCGGTGGGTGAGCACACAGCCCTTGGGGCGGCCCGTGGTGCCCGAGGTGTAGACGATCGTGGCGGTGTCGTCGGCCTTCGCGGCCGCACTCGCCTCGTCGACCGCCTCGTCCGGGACGTCCCTCCCGGCCTCGGTCAGCTCCGCGATCGCACCCCGGCCGTCTCCGTCGAGTTGCCACACGTGCTTCAGCGCGGGCAGCCCGTCCCGTACGGACGCCACCGCCTTCGCGTGGCCGTCGCTCTCCACGAGCGCCGCGACCGCGCCGGAGTCGCTGAGGATCCACTGGATCTGCTCCGGCGAGCTGGTCTCGTACACGGGCACGGTCACCGCGCCGGCACACCAGATCGCGAAGTCCAGCTGGACCCACTCGTAGCGTGTGCGGGAGAGCAGCGCGACCCGGTCGCCGGGCCGTACGCCCTGGGCGACGAGTCCCTTCGCGGCGGCCCGCACCTCCTGGAGGAAGCGGGCGGCGGTGACATCCGTCCAGGTGCCGCCCGCGCCCTCCTTACGGGCCATGACGGCCACGTCCGGGTGCTGCGCTGCGTTGCGGCGGACGAGATCCGTCAGATTGCCGTCCGCCGGGACCTCGTACAGGGCCGGAAGGCTGAACTCGCGCAAGGCTGCTGCTCCTCATCGGGCGCCGACGCCACGGCTCTGTGTGGATTGCGCCGGTCTGCGGTCCATGGCAGGCCGCACTCAGTGGGGTGAGCACGACTGGACTGCCCGGACGTTACCCACCAGTACGCGGTTCCCGATAGGGGGTCCTGGCCAGATGTTCCGTGCGTCACACGTCGTGGGCGTACTTCGCGCACAGTAGTCCACACCCGTCACAACGGGAAAGTAACCGCAGGTCCGGCCGTACCGACCGGGTCGGGAGCCGAGTTCTAGGGTGGGTCTTCATGCGAGTTCATGTGGTCAGCGACGTACACGGGAACGCCCGGGATCTGGCCAGGGCGGGGGAAGGCGCCGACGCCCTGCTCTGCCTCGGGGACCTCGTCCTCTTCCTCGACTACGCGGATCATGCGCGCGGCATCTTCCCCGAACTGTTCGGTGAGGCGAACGCCGACCGGATCGTCGCGCTGCGCGGCGCACGACGCTTCGACGAGGCCCGCGCCTTCGCCCGCGACCTGTGGGCCGGGCTCGCGGAGCGCGGCATCGACAGGGACACGGCCATCGAGTCCGCGGTGCGCAAGCAGTACGCGGAGCTCTTCGCCGCCTTCCCCGCGCACACCTACGCCACATACGGCAATGTGGACATACCGTCCTTGTGGCCCGAGTTCGCCGGACCCGGGACGACCGTCCTGGACGGTCAGCGCGTCGAACTGGGCGGTCTCGTCTTCGGCTTCGTGGGCGGCGGGCTCCCGTCCCCGATGCGGACGCCGTACGAGATTCCCGAGGAGGAGTACGCGGCGAAGGTGGAGGCGCTGGGGGACGTCGACGTCCTGTGCTCGCACATCCCGCCGGACGTCCCGGAGCTCACCTACGACACCGTCGCCCGCCGGTTCGAACGCGGCAGCACGGCCCTGCTGGACGCGATCCGGCGGGTCCGGCCCCGGTACGCGCTCTTCGGGCACGTCCACCAGCCGCTGGTGCGGCGCATGCGGGTGGGCGCGACGGAATGTGTGAACGTGGGCCACTTCGCGTCCTCGGGGAGGCCCTGGGCCCTGGAGTGGTGACGCCTCCCGGACCGGCGGTGGCGGCGGCCCGGGGCCAGCGGTGGGCGCGGGCGGGTACGCGGTAGCCTTCCCCCACGTACCGAGCCCCCTGGAGGAGCCAGAGCGATGGCGGAACACACCAGCTCAAGCATCACGATCGAGGCCGCGCCGGCCGACGTCATGGGCGTGATCGCCGACTTCGCGCGCTACCCGGAGTGGACGGGCGAGGTGAAGGAGGCCGAGGTCCTGTCGAAGGACGACACCGGCCGTGCCGAGCAGGTCCGCCTGGTCCTGGACGCCGGGGCGATCCGCGACGACCACACCCTGGCGTACACCTGGACCGGCGACCGGGAGGTCTCCTGGACCCTGGTCAAGTCCCAGATGCTCCGCGGACTGGACGGCTCCTACCGCCTGGCACCGCTGGGCGGGGGGACCGGCACGGAGGTCACGTACCAGCTGACGGTGGACGTCAAGATCCCGATGCTCGGCATGATCAAGCGCAAGGCGGAGAAGGTCATCATCGACCGGGCGCTGGCGGGTCTCAAGAAGCGAGTCGAGTCCACCCGGGCCGCGTAACCGCCGCCGGAGGGGTGCCCCCTCCGGCGGCGGGTGCCCCGCCGTGTGCGGCGTTCCCCGCGCGGGGCGGGGCACCGGCCGCCTGCGGTCGGGCCGCGGCTCTCCGGGGGCTCAGCTCCGCGCGACACCCCCAGCCGGCCCGGTGCCGTGCGGCTCCCCGCGTCCTCCGCGTCCCCGACTTCGCCGGGGGCGAGGGCACACCCACGAAGAGGCCCCCTGAGCTGCGGGCGCTCGTTCCGCCTGGGCGGCCCCCGGACGCAGTGCTCGCGGGAGGGAGGGGCGGCTCAGTCCCTCCGGCCCGGGGCAGGGGAAACCGTCCCCCCCGGCCCGCGCCCCGTGCGAGCCGACCCGTGGGGCCCGCAGGGGGAGCGCCCGGCGAGGTGCGGGCGGGCGCGCCGGTACGGTGCAGGGCATGCGTACGCTCCTCGTCACCGGCCCGGGCGGCGCCGGACGCACCACCCACGCCGCCGCCACCGCCCTGACCGCCGCCCACCAGGGCCTGAACGTCCTCCTCATCAGCGGCGACCCGGTCGACTGGCTCCCGCCCCATGAGGCGCGCGGCCGCCTCACCCTCCGCGCCATACGCCCCGCGGAGCACTTCCGCGCCGAACTCCTCGCGCTCCAGGACCACGCCGCCCCCGCCCTGGAACTCCTCGGCGCCGCCCGCTTCGACGGCGAGGAGGTCACCGAACTCCCGGGCAGCGCCCACCACGCCTACCTCAAGGCCCTCCGCGACGCCGCCGACGGCGGCCACGACCTGACCGTCGTCGACCTGCCTCCCCTCCGCGACGCGATCGCCCTGCTCGCCCTGCCCGCCCAACTGCGCCGCTACCTGCGCCGCCTGCTCCCGGCGGAGCGTCAGGCCGCCCGCGCCCTGCGCCCCATGCTGGCCCAGCTCGCGGGCGTCCCCATGCCCGCCGAGTGGCTGTACCGCACCGCCGCCCGCTGGGACGCCGAACTCTCCGCCGTACAGGACCTGATCGACGCCCCCGCCACCGGCGTACGGCTCGTCGTCGAACCCGGCCCGGCCGCCGCCGACGCCCTGCGCACCGCCCGTGCCGGGCTCGCCCTGCACCGGCTCCCGATCGACGCGGTCGTCGCCAACCGCGTGCTGCCCACCACCTCCCCCGACACCTGGCTGGCCGGGCTCGCCGCCGAGCAGCAGGCCCATCTGAAGGAACTGCGCGACGCGTACGAGCCCGTACTCCCCGTGCACGAGGTGCCCCATCTCGGCCGCGACCCGCGCACCGCCGCCGACGACCTCGCCCCTCTCGGCCACCCGCCGCAGAAGCCGTGCGTTCCGGACTGGACCGTCGAGGACCGCCGTGCCGAGGACGGCGTCCTCGTCTGGCACATCCCGCTGCCCGGCGCCGCCAGGAGCGACCTCGGCCTGGTCCGCCGCGGCGACGAACTCGTCCTCACCGTCGGCCCGTTCCGCCACCTCGCCCCGCTGCCGTCCGCGCTCCGCCGCTGCACCGTCTCCGGTGCCGCCCTGCGCGACGGCACCCTGAGTGTCCGCTTCACCCCGGACCCCGGGCTGTGGCCCCGTACCCCCTGAACACCGCACCGCCGTTCGGGTACCGTCGATGGCATGAGCGACGCCACCGACCGACCCGAGTCCGGCCCCGACGCGGACGCCTGGGCGCGGGCCTGTGCCGAGGACCTGGCAGCCGAGCGAGCCCGGCGCCGGGGGCAGGAGGAGCCGCCGCCCGGCTCCGCCGCCGAGGAGCTGCGCAAGCTCGTCGACGCCGTCACCGACAAGGTCGCCGCGCTCGGCATGCCGCTGATCGGCAAGGACGCCCAGGACACCGTGCGTCAGTTCGTCGACCAGGCCCGCTCCGCCATGGAACCGGTCATCGAACGCAACCCGCAGGTCTTCGATCACCTCGCGGCGGCCGGAGGCGAGCTGCTCGCCGCGTACCGCTCCGCCGTCCGGGGCCACGAAACCCGCTGGACCCGGGGCGACACCCCGGCGGACGGACCGTCCCCCCGTACGGACGGGCGAGAGGACGGCGGCGGAGGGCCCTCCGGCAGCGAGCGCATCGACCTGGACGACTGAGCAGGTCCATGCCCGCCCTCCGGTACGGTTGGGCACAGCGGGGCTCGACCGAAAACTGAGGGACACATGGGACTCACCATCGGCGTCGACATCGGCGGCACGAAGATCGCGGCCGGCGTGGTCGACGAAGAGGGCACCATTCTCGACATCCACCGGGTGCCCACCCCGTCGACACCCCAGGGCATCGTCGACGCCATCTGCGCGGCCGTCTCCGAGGCGGGCAGGGGGCATGACGTCGAGGCCGTCGGCATCGGCGCCGCCGGATACGTCGACGACAAGCGCGCCACCGTCCTCTTCGCACCGAACATCGACTGGCGGCACGAGCCGCTGAAGGACAAGGTCGAGCAGCGCACCGGCCTCCCGGTCGTCGTCGAGAACGACGCCAACGCCGCCGCGTGGGGCGAGTACCGCTTCGGCGCGGGCAAGGGCCACGACGACGTCATCTGCATCACGCTCGGCACCGGCCTGGGCGGCGGCATCATCATCGGCAACAAGCTGCGCCGCGGCCGGTTCGGTGTCGCCGCGGAGTTCGGGCACATCCGGGTCGTCCCCGACGGCCTGCTGTGCGGCTGCGGCAGCCAGGGCTGCTGGGAGCAGTACGCCTCCGGGCGCGCCCTCGTCCGCTACGCCAGGCAGCGCGCCAACGCCACGCCGGAGAACGCCGAGATCCTGCTGGGCCTGGGCGACGGCACTCCCGAGGGCATCCAGGGCAAGCACATCAGCGACGCGGCCCGGCAGGGCGACCCGGTCGCCGTCGACTCGTTCCGCGAGCTGGCCCGCTGGGCGGGCGCGGGCCTCGCCGACCTGGCGTCGCTGTTCGATCCGTCCGCGTTCATCGTCGGCGGCGGGGTCTCCGACGAGGGCGAGCTGGTCCTGGACCCGATCCGCAAGTCGTTCCGCCGCTGGCTGGTGGGCGGAAGCTACCGCCCGCACGCCCAGGTGCTGGCCGCGCAGCTCGGCGGCAAGGCCGGGCTGGTCGGCGCGGCGGACCTGGCCCGGCAGGGCTGAGCACCCGGGGCGCACACCGCTTCCGGACACGCGCCCCGGCCCGTACGACAGCGCCCGCCGCGCCCCCTGGGGATGCGGCGGGCGCTCCCGTATGGTGCGCGGCATGGCGCCGCTTCCCGCACTGCCCGACTCCCGCACCGAGCCGGATGGTTCCGCCGTGATCCGCGTCCTGAGCTACAACATCCGCTCCCTGCGGGACGACGAGGACGCCGTGGCCCGGATCATCCGGGCCTGCGCGCCCGACGTGGTGTGCGTCCAGGAGGCACCCCGCTTCTTCCGCTGGCGCCGGCACGCGGCGAGGCTCGCCGCCAGGAGCGAGCTGCTGGTGCTGTCCGGCGGGGCCACGGCGGCCGGGCCCCTGCTCCTGTGCTCACTGCGGGCGACCGTCGAACGGACGGAGGACGTGCTGCTGCCGCGTACGCCCGGACTGCACCGGCGGGGCCTGGCCTCCGCCGTCGTCCGGATCGGGGGCGCCCGGCTGGGACTGGTCAGCTGTCATCTGAGCCTGCGCGCCGACGAGCGGCACGCCCAGGCGGGCCTGCTCCTCGACCACCTGGCCGCGCTGGAGGTGCCGCACGCGGTCGTGGCGGGTGACATCAACGAGCGGCCCGGTGGCCCTGCGTTCCGGCGGCTGGCCGGAGAGCTTCAGGACTGCCGGACCGTACGGCCCTGGGGCGGCGAGCACACCTGGCCGGCGTCCGCCCCGGACCGGCGCATCGACGCCGTGTACGCCACGAAGGGTGTACGGGTCCTGGGCTGCGGCGTCCCGGTCGGCCTGCCGGACACGGACCTGAGGGCGGCCACGGACCACCTGCCGGTCCTGGCCGCCCTCCACGTCCCCGCCGCCTGAGACCCCCGGCCGCCCGGGGCTCAGACGACCGCGCCGCGCCCCGGGTCGTCGTACTCGTCGTCGTCCCCGTGCTTCATCCGGGCCACCAGCGTCGCGAACCCGCCCAGGAAGCCGCCCACGCTCAGCGTGGTCAGCCACCAGGTCATCTCCCACTCGAACAGCACCGCGAGCAGCAGCAGCACGGGCCCGCCGACGACGGCCAGCCACGCGAACTTGGTGGTCGTGTCGGCCTCCGGCAGCGGCGGCGGCTCCGGCGGCACGAAGTGCCCCTCGTCGTCGCCCTCGCCCGCGGGCCCCTCGTCCCTGGGCTCGGCCGGTGAGTAGTCGCGCGGCCCGCCCACACCCGGGGCGAACACCACGGAGCTGCCGAGCGCGGGCTTGCCGCCGCCTCCGCTCGCGTTCCGCCTCGGCTCGTCCTCGTCCTCGGCTTCCGGCGTGTCCTTCTCCAGCCCGGCCAGTTCCTCCACCGACCGAAACGGTCTGGCCCCCGGCGGATCCGGCGGCTCCTGCCCGAAGCCCGCCACGATGGCGGCCCACGCCGCCTCCTCGTCCAAGTCCGGTCCCGCGCCGCCCGGCCCCGGCGTGCCACCGCCCGCGCGCTCGGCCTCCGGGCCCCGCGCCCGCCCGCCGTCCTCCGCGGTCTCGCCGTGCCCGGTGCCCGGGGCGCCCTCGGGTCCGTCGGCCGCCGTCGCGCCACCGGCCGGCCGCGTGGCCGCCGGGTCTCCGGCCGCCTCGGGGTGCCGGG
>NZ_JADWYO010000039.1 GCF_022414595.1 Streptomyces sp. MUM 203J
GCCGGGCACCGCGGCGGGCTCGGCCGTCACGGCCGACAGGGCGGCCGACAGGGCCGCCCGCGCCTCGGGCCGGGCGGTCAGCGCGCCGGGCGCCGCCGCCGCCGGGAAGCGGGGATCCGTGAGAGTGAGGCGGAGGGCGTGGAGGTGGCCGACGAAGCGGGGGTCCACGAGTGCGACGCGCTCGCCGGCCGGTACGGCGGCGAGGAGCGCGGCGGCGTCCTTCACCTCGTCGGCGGCGCGGACGTCGAAGCCCAGTGACCGCAGATCGCCCTCAAGCGGCGATCCGGGGACCGGAGGACCGGTGAGGATGGCGGTCGACAGACGAACTCACTCCCTGGAGAAATCACGGCTGCAACGCGCGCGCAGCGGCATGTCGGCAGAGGCTATCGGATGACCGGAAGCCCGAGTTCACCGAGGTTTCGCCGCCGCGCCCACCGGCCGGCGCGCCGCGATCATCATCGTCGATCACCGCCCCACGCCACAAACCGTGATCGTCACACCATCGATGCAGGCAGCAAATGCGCAGGTCAGAGCATATGACAACGGTGTTCAGCACCAGCTTGCAGATACCCCCCACCCGTAGTTGACTGACGGCGATTCCGGACCAGGACCGACAGGGGTGGAGGCGACTTCATGGGCGCTGGACACGACCATGGGCACGTGCACGGAGGGACACCGCTCACAGGAACCGCGGGGGCCGCGCACCGCTGGCGGCTGCGCGTCGCACTGGCGATCACACTCTCCGTGATGGTGGTGGAGATCGTCGGCGGCCTCATGGCGGACTCCCTGGCGCTGATCGCGGACGCCGCCCACATGGCCACCGACGCCGTCGGCCTGGGCATGGCCCTGCTCGCCATCCATGTCGCGAACCGCCCGCCCACCCCGAACCGCACCTACGGCTACGCCCGCGCCGAGATCCTGGCGGCGCTGGCCAACTGCCTGCTGCTGCTCGGCGCCGGGGGCTACGTCCTGATCGAGGCGGTTCAGCGGTTCGTCACACCGGCCGAGACCAAGGGCGGCATGACCATCGTGTTCGCACTGGTCGGTCTGGTGGCGAACATCGTCTCCCTCTCGCTGCTGATGCGAGGACAGAAGGAGAGCCTCAACGTGCGGGGCGCCTACCTGGAGGTGATGGCGGACGCTCTGGGCTCCGTCACCGTGATCGTCGCGGCCGGGGTCATCCTGCTCACCGGCTGGCAGGCCGCCGACCCGATCGCGTCGCTGGTGATCGGCGTGATGATCGTGCCGCGCACGCTCAAGCTGCTGCGGGAGACGCTGGACGTCCTGCTGGAGGCCGCCCCCAAGGACGTGAACATGACCGAGGTGCGGGCCCATCTGCTGGCCCTGCCCGGGGTGGAGGACGTCCACGACCTGCACGCGTGGACGATCACCTCGGGGATGCCGGTGCTGTCGGCCCACGTGGTCGTGGACGCGACCGCGCTGGACGGCATCGGCCACGAGAAGATGCTCCACGATCTCCAGGAGTGCCTGGTGGGTCACTTCGACGTGGAACACTGCACGTTCCAGCTGGAACCGAGCGGCCACGCGGCGCACGAGGCGGGGCTCTGCCACTGAGGGGCCTCCGGGGGGATCCGCAGGCCGCCGGAGACCGCCCGGCGCGGTGGTTGCGGGCGGGGGCGCGCGGGCACGATCACGTACCTGCCCGCCCGGGTTCGGCGTGTGAGGTGTGCCGACAAGCGGCTTTTGTACGGCAGACTGTGGAATGCCCCACAGGGCTGAGAACCGATGCGAAGGATGGTTATGCCGACCACACCCGCCACCGCGACGAACCCCTCATCGAGCGGAACGACGCCCTCGATCATGCTGGAGTTGGTCGACGAGAACGGCACCACCATCGGCACCGCCGAGAAGCTCTCCGCGCACCAGGCGCCCGGACGGCTGCACCGGGCGTTCTCGGTGTTCCTCTTCGACGAGGAGGGCCGGCTGCTGCTCCAGCGCCGCGCGCTCGGCAAGTACCACTCCCCCGGCGTCTGGTCGAACACCTGCTGCGGGCACCCGTACCCCGGTGAGGCCCCGTTCGCGGCGGCGGCCCGGAGGGTCTACGAGGAGCTGGGAGTGTCCCCCTCGCTGCTGGCGGAGGCCGGCACGGTGCGCTACAACCACCCGGACCCGGCATCGGGCCTGGTGGAGCAGGAGTACAACCACCTGTTCGTCGGGATGGTGCAGGCCCCGCTGCGGCCGGACCCTCAGGAGGTGGAGGAGACCGCGTTCGTGACCGCTCAGGAACTGGCCGAGCGGCACGCGTCGGCGCCCTTCTCCGCCTGGTTCATGACGGTCCTGGACGCGGCCCGCCCGGCCGTCAAGGAACTGACGGGCGCCGCAGGCGGCTGGTGACTCCCCTGGGCCGCGCTCACGGGCGGCGGCGCTGGAGCGGCAGCGCGGCCCAGATGATCTTCCCGCCGGTCGCGGTGTGCTCGACGTCGCAGCTACCGCCCGCCTCCTGGGTGATCTCCCGGACCAGCAGCAGTCCCCGGCCGCCCGTCTGCGCGGAGTCGGTCTCCAGCGCCTTCGGGCGGTAGGGATGGTTGTCCTCGACGGAGACGCGGATCCACTCCGGGCCGATCGCCACCTCCACCGCGACCTCCGGGGAGAGCAGCGCGGCATGCCGTACGGCGTTGGTCACCAACTCTGAGACGATCAGCAGCAGCCCCTGGACGACCTCGTCCCCGGCCGGTACCCCCTGCCGGTGCAGCAGGTCGCGCACGGCGTGCCGGGCCTGCGGCACGGAGGCGTCGACCGCGGGTGCGGTGAAACGCCAGACCCCTTTGTACGACGGTGGCCGGGACAGGTCGCCTTCGTGGCCCCCGTTGGTCCGACGCTCACCCTCGTGCTCGATTGTCGCCACGGGTCCGAGTGTTGGGCCAGAGGCGTCGAGGCCGGAAGACTGAACACAAGTGTCGCCTTTCAGAGCACTTCCGATCGCCTGGGAGTGAAGGTCTTACTCTTTCGACTGATCGGGTCCTGACCCTGGCGGCTGCGGACTGCCCGTCCCCGGGGCACCCGCTTCCGGTCCGCCCGGCCCCGGATCCTCGGACGGGAGCATCTGATCGGTCACCAGGCCGACGATCCGGCGCCCGCCCACACCCATCGCGATCAGCCCGAGCCCGTCGAACAGCAGCGCCAGCGAGAAGAACGTCCCCAGCACGTACAGGCTGCTGTGCGGCCAGTCGAACAGCACCAGCAGCCCCAGAAGGATCCCGAAGGCCCCCTGGAACAGCGTCCAGCCGAACTGCGGGCCCCGCACCACGACGCTGCCCACCAGCCGGAACAGCCCACCCGTCAGGAACAGCAGCGCCGCGAACATGGTGAACGCCGCCGCCGACTCCTCCGGGTGCCGGATGATGATGAACCCGGCGGCGATGTTGAGCGCCGCCACCACCACGGCCAGCCAGTAGAAACCGGTCCCCCGGGACTCCAGGGCGTGCAGCAGGCCGACCGCGCCGCCGATCAGCAGCAGCCAGCCGAACAACAGCATCGAGGTGATCGTGGCGACGGCGGTGTAGAGCAGCCCGAAGACGCCGCCGACCGCCAGGATCGCTCCCAGCAGAGTCAGCCAGCCGAAGCTGCGCCGAAGCTTCCGGCCCGCGCGGGCGGCCGGGTCCTCATGGGTGGCAGCGGTCATCAGAGCGCCTCGTTTCCCTCGGTGCGTGCGTCACACGGCGCCCCCCTTCTTGATCGTACGGTCGGGCCTCCCGGATAGCATCCGCCGCATGGAGCCCCAGCTCGCACACTCGCTGACCGGCGACGGTGTCGCCACCGTCACCATCGCGAACCCCGCCAAGCGCAACGCCATGACCGCCGCCATGTGGCGGCGGCTGCCCGAACTGCTCGCGAAGCTGGCCGCCGACCCGGCCGTACGGGCGCTGGTGCTGACGGGTGAGGGCGACACGTTCTGCGCCGGGGCGGACATCTCCACGCTGCGTGAACCGGACGACGAGCAGCAGACCCTCGCCGTACGGGCCGAGGAGGCTCTGGCGGCGTTCCCGAAGCCGACGCTCGCGGCCGTGCGCGGCTACTGCGTGGGCGGCGGCTGCCAGCTCGCCGCAGCCTGCGACCTGCGGTTCGCGGAGGAGGGAGCGCGGTTCGGGATCACCCCGTCGAAGCTGGGGATCGTGTACGCCGCGTCCTCCACCCGACGGCTGGTGGACCTGGTGGGCCCGGCCGCCGCCAAGTACCTGCTCTTCTCCGGCGAACTGATCGGCACGGAGCGGGCGCTGCGCACCGGCCTGGTGGACGAGGTGCTGCCCGCCGGGGAGCTGGACGGGCGCGTCGCCCGGTTCGTGCAGGTCCTGCTGTCGCGGTCACTCCTGACCCAGGCCGCGGCGAAGGAGTTCGCGGACGGCCGCCGGGGGCGGGAGGAGCACTGGGCGAAGGAGGCCCTGGCGAGCGTCGACCGGGCGGAGGGCGTGGCTGCCTTCCTGGAGCGCCGCGCCCCGCACTTCACCTACCGGATCGGCGGCAGCCGGGACTGAGAGAATGCGGGCACACCCGGGAAAGCACCCTGGAAGCAGCACACAGGTACGAGAAGGCGGGTCGGGACACACCGTGACGACGTCCATCGAAGGCAGGATCGCCGAGGAACTCGGCGTACGGGAGCGACAGGTCAGGGCGGCCGTGGAGCTGCTGGACAGCGGCTCCACCGTGCCGTTCATCGCGCGCTACCGCAAGGAAGCGACCGGGATGCTCGACGACACGCAGCTGCGCACCCTGGAGGAGCGGCTGCGCTATCTGCGCGAGCTGGAGGACCGGCGTGCCGCGGTCCTGGAGTCCGTACGGGAGCAGGGCAGGCTGACGGACGAGCTGGAGGCGCGGATCCGGGAGGCCGACACCAAGGCCCGCCTGGAGGACATCTACCTGCCGTTCAAGCCGAAGCGCCGCACGAAGGCGCAGATCGCCCGCGAGGCGGGCCTGGAGCCGCTGGCCGACGGACTGCTGACGGACCCGTCGGTGGAGCCGCAGGCCGCCGCGGCGGCGTTCGTCGACGCGGACAGGGGCGTGGCCGATCCGGCGGCGGCGCTGGAGGGCGCGCGGGCGATCCTCACCGAGCGGTTCTCCGAGGACGCCGACCTGATCGGTGAGCTGCGCGAGCGGATGTGGGGTCGCGGGCGGCTGGTCGCGAAGGTCAGGGACGGCAAGGGCGACGCCAAGGAGGGGCCGGGCGCCAAGTTCGCCGACTACTTCGACTTCGCGGAAGGCTTCACCGAGCTGCCCTCGCACCGCGTGCTGGCGATGCTGCGCGGGGAGAAGGAGGACGTGCTGGAGCTGACCCTGGAGCCGGAGGAGGCGGCCGGGGGTCCGTCCACGTACGAGGGGATGGTGGCCCGGAGGTTCGGCATCGCGGACCGGGGCCGCCCCGCTGACAGGTGGCTGAGCGACACGGTCCGCTGGGCGTGGCGCACCAGGATCCTGGTGCATCTGGGCCTGGACCTGCGGCAGCGGCTGCGGACGGCGGCCGAGGACGAGGCGGTGCGGGTGTTCGCCGCGAACCTGCGGGACCTGCTGCTGGCGGCGCCCGCCGGGACCCGGCCGACGCTGGCCCTCGACCCCGGTTACCGTACGGGTGTCAAGGTCGCCGTCGTGGACGGCACCGGCAAGGTCGTCGCGACCGACACGGTCTACCCCCATGTGCCGCAGAACAAGTGGGACCAGTCGCTCGCCACGCTGGCCCGGCTGGCGAAGGAGTACGCGGTCGAGCTGGTCGCCGTCGGCAACGGCACCGCGTCCCGCGAGACCGACAAGCTGGCCGGGGAACTGATCGCGAAGCACCCCGAGCTCAAGCTGACGAAGGCACTGGTGTCGGAGGCGGGCGCCTCGGTGTACTCGGCGTCCGCGTTCGCCGCGCAGGAGCTTCCGGGCCTCGACGTGTCGCTCCGGGGCGCGGTGTCGATCGGGCGGCGCCTCCAGGATCCGCTGGCCGAGCTGGTGAAGATCGACCCGAAGTCGATCGGCGTCGGCCAGTACCAGCACGACCTGTCCGAGGTGAAGCTGTCCCGCTCGCTGGACGCGGTCGTCGAGGACTGTGTGAACGGTGTCGGGGTGGACGTCAACACGGCGTCGGCGCCGCTGCTTTCGCGGGTCTCCGGCATCGGCCCCGGGCTCGCGGAGAACATCGTGGCGCACCGGGACGCGAACGGCCCCTTCCGCTCGCGCAGGGGGCTGAAGGACGTGCCGCGGCTCGGCCCGAAGGCCTATGAGCAGTGCGCGGGCTTCCTGCGGATCCGGGGCGGCGACGACCCTCTGGACGCGTCGGCGGTGCACCCGGAGGCGTACCCGGTGGTGCGGCGGATGGTGAAGAGGACCGGCGGCGAGGTCGCGTCCCTCGTCGGCAACACGGGCGTGCTGCGTTCGCTGCGCCCGGACGACTTCGTGGACGAGAAGTTCGGCCTGCCGACGGTCACCGACATCCTGCGCGAGCTGGAGAAGCCGGGCCGCGACCCGCGACCCGCGTTCCGGACGGCGGCCTTCAAGGAGGGCGTCGAGAAGATCGGTGACCTGGCCTCCGGGATGGTGCTGGAGGGCGTCGTGACCAATGTGGCCGCGTTCGGGGCGTTCGTGGACGTGGGTGTCCACCAGGACGGTCTGGTGCATGTGTCGGCCATGTCGCGGACCTTCGTCAAGGACCCGAGGGACGTGGTGAAGCCCGGCGACGTGGTGAAGGTGAAGGTCCTGGACGTCGACGTACCGCGCAAGCGGATCTCGCTGACGCTGCGGCTGGACGACGAGTCGGCCGGTGGCGGCGGTCAGCGCCGTGAACGGGGCGGCGGCAAGCCGCCGCGGCAGCGGCGGCAGGGCGGGGACCGCAAGGCTCCGCAGCCGCCCGGCGGCGCCATGGCGGACGCGCTCCGCAAGGCCGGCCTGCTGGGCGGGCAGGACAAGGGCCGCCGCTGACAGGGCATCGCCCCGGTCAGGCGCCGGACGGGCTGAAGGCGGCCCGTCCGGCGCCCGGGGGCGGCGGGGCCGCGATGACGCCGCCCGGGGGGCCGGGCCCCTCACCCGGCGGCAGACCCCGTCCGCACGGCCGGGAGAGGGCGGAGCAGGTACGGACGTGTGCTCAGCCGCCGGGCACCCGGTCCCTCGGGTGCGGCGTGCTCACGCCCTGTCGCGCGGCCCTGTCCGGGGCGGCGCCCCGGTCGGCACCGCCGTACGGCAGCGTGGCCAGCAGGTAGGCGAGGGTGCCGCCGACGATGGGCAGTTCGGCCCTGGACCGGGCCAGATCGACCGTCAGCGTCGGTGTGGACGCCGGAGGTTCGAGCAGGTAGCGGTCGGTGCCGCCGATGATGAGGGCCAGGCGGTGCCCCGCCGGAACCACGTGGTCCGTCATGTGCAGGTCGAGCGTGAGGGTGTGGGGCTTTCCGGGCGTCAGGGGACGCCCCTGGCGCGGGTCGGCCCAGGTGCCGAGATCGGCCCAGCCCCGGCTGATCACGTCGTGGTCGACGTCCACCGTCCTGGCTTCGGTCTCCTTGTAGCAGGAGCTGTCGCCGTCGGCGCTCGCGCCCCAGCAGGTGCGGTGCGGCAGCGTGGTGATGCCCTCGCCGGGCGCGAGGTAGTCGCGGACGGTCGCGGGACCGAGGTCGACGAGCACCGCCGTCAGATGCGCACTCGTGGCCGTCGGTGTGACGGTGACCGTGACGCGCGAGGATCCCGACAGCCGCAGCTCCGTCGCGAGCGGCCGGGTCACGAAGCCCGCCTTGGCGGGGGTGGACGCGTCGACGTCCGCCGCCCAGTCGAACTCCCCCAGCCGCGGGTCGTCGGTGAACGTCTCGGTGGCCCCGCCCGGCGCGGGAAGCAGCCCCAGCGTGCCGACACCGGGCGCGGCGCCCGGCCCCGGGCGCAGGGTGGTGGCCGCCGTGCCGGACGGCGGCCAGGCCCGGTCGGTGGTCCACCGGTCCGGGGCGCGCTCGACGTCGGCCATGGGCTCCCGGTCGATCCCGTTCCGGTAGCCGAGCAGATAGTGGTCGAACCAGCGGTGCAGGGTGCGGACCCAGGCGGCTCGGCGGAAGTCGAAGGGGTCGACGTGTCCGGTCTGGGACAGCCACAGCTTGCGCTCCACGCCGCGCGCGGCCAGCGCGTCCCACCACCGGCCGAGGTGCCCGCTGCGGACGTTCAGGTCCTGCATGCCGTGCACGGCGAAGACGCTGGCCCGCACCCGGGACGCGTCGGGCACGTAGTCGCGCCCGTCCCACAGGGGTGTCCAGTCTCCCGAGCGCGGGGCGCCCTCGACGAGCCGGTCCTGGACGGCCTGGCAACGGGCCCGCGCCTCGGGGCTGTTCACGTAGTCCGACAGCCAGTCGGGGCCGGATCCGTACAGCGGGGCGCCCTGCGAGAAGTAGTACTCGTACCAGGAGGAGATCGCGGCGATCGGCACGATCGTCCGGAGGCCCTCGACGCCGGTCGCGGCGACGCCGTTGGCGATGGTGCCGTCCCAGCTCTTGCCGATCATGCCGGTGGCGCCGGTGGTCCAGCCGGCGGCCCGGACCTGTTCGCCTCCGGTGCGGCCGGTGTACGCGCGGGCGCGGCCGTTCAGCCAGTCGACGACGGCCTTGGCGGACAGGACGTCGGACCGGCCGCCGACGTCCACACAGCCGTCGGAGCGGCTGGTTCCGGCCAGGTCGACGGCGACGAAGGCGTATCCGCGCGGCACGAAGTAGTTGTCGTAGAACAGCGGGAAGCGGACCGGGTCGCCGTTCTCGTCGTACGTCTTCTTCTGGCTCTCGTTGCCGCGCCCGCAGCAGGAGTAGTACGGGCTGGCGTCCATGATGACGGGGACCTTGCGGCCCCGCTGGGCGGCCTCGCGCGGCCGGATGATGTCGGCGGCCACCCGGTCGGTCCTGCCGTCCCCGTCGCCGTCGAGACCGGTGTCGACCCACACGGACTCACGGACGGCGTTCTCGTACGAGTAGACAGGCGCCGACTCCCGCGGCTGCGGGCGCGGGGGCGGAGTGCCGTGGGCACCGGCCGCCGGGACGAGGACGGACAGGAGGGCGACCCCGGCGACGGCTGTCAGGGCTCTGCCTGACAGGAGGCGTCTCCGTCGGCGCTTCGGCGTCAGTATCGGCATGGGCCGGAAGGTACTTGAGTCAACTCCCTTGTAAAAGAGGGCGATTGAGGGTGAGGAGGGGACGAGGACGGCAGAGGGGACACCGCGGGGGCTCGAGATCGCCAAGTCGGCCGAATGGCGGTCACGGGACGGCGGGGGTCATGGACACGACCGGGGTGCAACCCGCTGAATGGCGGCCAGAGATCCTGTCGCCCTACGACTTGGAGAGTTCTCCGTGCACCGCAGCAGACTGATCGTCCCGGGCGCGATCGCGGCCTCCCTGATGCTGGCGATCCCGGCGTCGGCCGCCGGCTTCGAGCCGGGCGCACCCGGCATCGGTGACCCGTACTACCCGGCCGGCGGCAACGGCGGCTACGACGTCTCGCACTACGACCTGCGGCTGAGGTACCAGCCCGCGACCGACCGGCTGGAGGGGACCGCGACCCTCCTGGCCACCCCGACTCAGAACCTCTCGCGCTTCAACCTGGACATGGGGCTGAAGGTCAGCGAGGTGCGGGTGAACGGCCGAAAGGCCGGGTTCCGCACGACCGGCACGCACGAGCTGGAGGTCACACCGGCCGTACCGCTGCCGAAGGACCGGCCGGTTTCGGTCGTCGTGCGGTACGCGGGCAAGCCGTCCCAGGTGAAGGTCGACGGCTACACGGCCTGGCACCGCACCCCGGACGGCGGTGTCGCGGCGAACGAACCCGAGTCCGCCGTGTGGTGGTTCCCGTCCAACGACCACCCGCGCGACAAGGCGACCTTCGACGTCTCGGTCGCCGTCCCGGACGGGACCCAGGCGATCAGCAACGGGGTGCTCGTGTCGCAGCGTTCGCAGCGCGGCTGGACCCGCTTCAACTGGCGCTCCGACAGACCGCAGGCGACGTATCTCACCACGCTGGCGGTGGGCAGGTTCGACATCACCACGGACACCACCGCGAACGGACTGCCCGTCCTCAACGCCTACAGCAAGGACCTCGGGGCGGACGCGGGCGCGGCGCGGGCGAGCCTGGAGCGGACGGCGGAGGTCGCGGAGTGGCTGGAGGAGGTGTTCGGCCCGTACCCGTTCAACGCGCTCGGCGGCTACGTGCCGAACACGGACACCGGCTACGCGCTGGAGACCCAGACCCGCCCCTTCTACAGCCCCCGGCAGTTCCGCAGCGGTGCGAACCTCCAGGTGGTGGTGCACGAGCTGGCCCACCAGTGGTACGGCGACAGCGTCTCCGTGGACGGCTGGCGGGACATCTGGCTGAACGAGGGCTTCGCCCGGTACAGCCAGTGGCTGTGGTCGGAGAAGGAGGGCGAGGGCACCACACGGGAGATCGCGGACTGGGTGTACGGCCAGCGGGAGGCCGACGACCCGTTCTGGACGGTCACACCGGGCGACCCGGGGCCGGACCGGCTGTTCCACCTCGCCGTGTACGACCGGGGCGCGCTGGCCCTCCAGGCGCTGCGCGACACGGTCGGGGACCGGGACTTCTTCCGAATCCTCAAGGGCTGGCCCACCGAGCGGGCGCACGGGAACGCGAAGGTGGCCGACTTCGTGGCGTACGCGGAGCGGATCTCCGGCAGGGAGCTGGACACGCTGTTCGACACCTGGCTGTACCGGCCGTCGAAGCCGGGCGGGGCGGCCGGGCCGCTGCGGGCGGAGACGGCGGCATCCCCGCGGGCGGCCGAGCCGAGGTCCTGGAAGAGGATCGCCGCGACGGACACGGTCCACGACACCGGACACGGACGCCGCGGACACTGACCGGCGGCGGAGGCGGCGGGGCACCGCAGTGAGAGCGCTCTCAGAATGTCTGCGACCGGATACTCTGGCCGGTGTACGCCCCGCCGCACCGCCTTGAGGAGCCTCCGTTGCCCGAACCGACCCCCGCGGCCCGTCCCACCCTCGAAGCCGTCGCGACCCGTGCCGGGGTGTCCCGGGCGACGGTCTCCCGCGTCGTGAACGGCGGGGCGGGGGTACGGCAACCCCTGGTGGACAAGGTGCGCAGGGCCGTCGAGGAACTCGGCTACATACCGAACCACGCGGCGCGCACACTGGTGACCCGGCGCAACGGAGCCGTGGCGGTGATCATCGCGGAGCCGGAGTTCCGGATCTTCTCGGACCCGTTCTTCGAGCAGCAGGTGCGCGGCATCAGCCGGGAACTGACCGTGCACGACTCGCAGCTGGTGCTGCTGTGGGTGGAAGGCCCCGGCGAGTACGACCGGATCGCCCGCTATCTGGGCGGCGGACACGTCGACGGGGCGCTGGCGTTCTCGGTCCACAACGACGACCAACTGCCGTCGGTGATCCACCGCACCCGGGTCCCGGTCGTGTTCGGCGGACGTCCCGGCTGGGCGGGCGGGCGCGGCGAGCCAGCCGTGCCGTACGTGGACGCGGACAACCGGGGCGGGGCGCGGGAGGCCGTCCGGCACCTGGTCGCTCTGGGCCGGAGCCGGATCGCCCACATCGCGGGCCCGCGCGACCAGGCGTCGGCCCTGGACCGGCTGGACGGATACCGTGACGCGGTGACGCCGCACACCGGCCCGGCGCTGGTGGCCCAGGGCGGCTTCACCGTGGAGAGCGGCGCCCGCGCCATGGCGGAGCTGCTGGAGCGCCGGCCGGACCTGGACGCGGTGTTCGCCGGCAACGACCTGATGGCCTCCGGCGCCCTGCGGGTACTGCGCGAGCGGGGGCTGCGGGTGCCGGAGGACGTGGCGCTGGTGGGCTTCGACGACATGGCGTCGGTGGCGGAGAGGACGGACCCGCCGCTGACGACGGTCCGTCAGGACATCGAAGGCATGGGCCGGTTGATGGTCCGGCTGCTGATGCGGACCATCGGCGTGAACGCCGGACCCGGGGCGGCGGGCGCCGCCCCGGGCTCGGTGATCACGCCGACGGAGCTGGTACGCCGGGCCTCGGCGTGAGACGGGCGACCACTACTCGTAGGGGATGACCAGGACCGACTGGTCCGTGCCCGTCCGGAGTCGCGCGGTCCCGTCGCCGATGGCCGGCCAGATCTCCAGGCGCACCGTGCCGTTCCGCAGATCACCGAGGGTGCCGGTGGCCGACTTCAGGCCGCGGGTCTGGGTGTACTGCTCCCAGCCGGGGACGGGGTCCGTGGCGAAGTAGTGGTACGTCTCGACACGGTCGAAGGTGCCGTCGCCGGTCAGGTCGTAGCCGACCCGGGCCTGTTGGCCGAGGGCGACGGTGGTGCCCGCGTCGACCTGGAGGCGGAAGGCGGTCGTGGCACCGGACTTGAGGGTGCCGGTGACGTTCCGGGCCTCGTAGACGAGGGGGCGGTACGGGCTGCCGTCGTGGTTGGCGCCGTCGGCGGACGGGATGGTGTCGCTGCCTGGGGCGCCGTCGGTGGCCGTGGTGAGGGTCCCGCCGGAGCGGAGCCGGAAGGTGTCTCCGGTGGAGGGACCGGGGTCGTCCGGGTCTGCGGCGCCGGTGCGCGTGGCGGTGGAGCGGGGCGGCACACTGAGGACGGCGCCGTCGCTGAAGGTGACCGTCCGGGTGGTGGCGCCGTGGTTGTGGGCCGCGTAGGTGCGTACACCGTTCCTGGTGAAGGCGGCGGAGGTCGGCAGGTCGGCGGTCACCGAGAGGTCGGGGGCACCGAGGGCGTCCAGGGTGGTCAGCCAGTGGTAGGTGTGCGCCCTGGACTCGCCCCGCTCCGGGGTGTACGCGGTGTGCTGGGCGTCCCATTCCGCCTTGGCGGCGGCCGGGTCGGCCAGGGACCGGAACTCCCAGAGGATGTCCCTCCATTCGACGGCCGGGCCGCCGTTCTCGCGCTCCATCTCGGCGATGCTGCGGCGGACCGCGTCCTTGCGGGCGGCCAGATGGAGCGAGCTCCCGGCGGTCAGGGGAAGGGCGTTGATGCCGTGGATCTCCTCGGGGTTGGCCGTCCACCAGGTGGCGTAGGCGGCGCCGCTCCCCCAGACCATCCCGACGATGTCATGGCCGAAGGAGCCGGGGAAGACCTGCCGGTCGGCGTCGAACCAGTACTGGGCGATCGCCTCGGACTCGGTGGTGAGGAGGTAACTTCCGAGGTCGCGCAGGGCGGTGTCCCCGGTGGCCGCGCCCCACAGGACGAGGCCCGCGCTGAGGTTGGTGGACTCGGACGAGGACTCCTGGTTGTTCCCGGCGGCGAAGCCCTGGTGGCCTGAGGCCCAGCTGTGGCCCGCGTACACGTCGAAGCCGCGGAGGAAGGGGAAGTCGGAGTCGGTGCGACTGGGGTTGGCGGCGTCGCGGACGAGGGTCTTCACCATGCCGCCCCATGCCGCGTCGGCGGCCCAGGCGGGATCGTACTGGGCGACGATCGCCGCAGCGTGGACGTAGTAGGAGTAGTGGAAATGGTGGTCGTTGAGTTCGGTGTCGCTGCCGAAGGAGGCGGGGTAGCCGATGAGGGTCCGCCAGGTGCGGTCGTAGCTGAACTCCGCGCTGCCGCCTGCGGTGAACCACTCCTGGAGGCGGCCCTTGAGGAGGGCGAGCAGCCGGTCGCGGACGGCCGTCTCCCCGGTCTGGTCCGCGAGCGGGACGAGGCGGGCGAGGCGGCCGAGGGCCTTGCCGGTCCAGTACGTGTCGGTGGCTCCGGAGAAGGGGTCGGGGGCGTTCACCACCTCGTCCAGATAGCCGCGGAGCCGGGCGGCGTCGGTGCCGGACGCCTGCGGCAGGGCGGGCAGCACCGGGGCGGCGGGCTGGTTGGTGGTGAAGGTACGGGACTCGCGGACCTTCATGGTGCCGCGCGGGGAGACGTACGTGTACGGGGTGAGCGGGTCGGTGGTGTTCAGCCACTGGTGGCGGTAGAGCGCCTGGAGGGTGCCCGTCTCGGTGCCCTCCTGGGGCTGGGTGGTGAGGGTGTACGCGGCCCGGACGGTTCCGGCGTTCACGCTCCAGTCGGCGCGGGAGCCGGTGACGAAGCTGAACGCGTACTTCTCGTAGGCCGGGAGGGCGCCGGTGGAGGGGAGCACGGCGAGGGAGAAGTAGTCCTTGCCGCGCAGGTCGGCGGTGAGGGTGGAGCCGTTCACGGTCCAGTCGGTGCCGGTCGGGGCGAACAGGGCGTAATGGTGGCCCGCGACGGTGATCCCGAGGACGTTGCCCCGGTCGGAGAAGACCGTGGGCGAGGCCGCGGTGGTGACGCGGGCGCTGCCGCCGGTGCCCTTGGCGTACACGAAGGGCAGGCCGTGGCCGATGGTCGCGCGGAGGGTGCGGGTGCCGTCGGACCAGTAGGGGGTGACGGTCCAGTCGGACCAGGAGTCGGCCTTGGTGTCGGGTGAGTCGAGGCCGGTGAGACCGAGGGTGAGGTCCCGCTTGTGCGCGTACTCGTACTGGCGGCCGTCGCCGACGACCGCGGGGGTGGTGGGGTAGCCGATGTCCAGGCCGGCGGAGGTGGCCTGGTAGGTGAGGGGGTGGCCGTACATGGGGGTGGAGTGCGGGTTGTCGCCGTAGCGCTGGAAGGCGAGGGACGACCACCAGTCGTTGGTGGGGACCGGCCTGCTCCGGGCGGCCGGGGTGACCTTGGGGGTGACCGGGGCGCCTGTGTCGGTGGCGGGTCCCGACGTGCCGGGCGGGCGGGTGTCGGAGTAACTGCCCGCGCCCACGGGGACCGTGGCGGCTGAGGCCGGGACTGCGCCGGGGCCGGTGAGGCCGAGCGCGGCGAGGGCGGCGGCGAGGGCGAGGAGACTGGTGCGGGGGGTGCGCGGGGTTCTCATGGAGGTCGCCTCACGGTGAGGAGGAGCAGGAGAGAGCGCTCTCAGATGCCGTGAACGTAAAACTCCTGAAACGGGACTGTCAACAGGAGGGACGACATCGCGAATTGAGGGCGAACCAGGCCGATGTCCGTTCGAGTCTTGACGGGACACGGACCTCCGGGGCACGCTCCAGACAGTTCATGAGAGCGCTCTCAGAACGGACCCCTGCTCCGTCGAAGCCAAGGGAGGCTTCTCATGCCCATCGCCCGAGCCACCAGAAGAGCGGCCGTACGTCTGGGTGCGGCCGCCCTCGCCGCGGCCCTGCTGGCCGCCTGCGGATCCGGTGCTCCGGACGGGGCGTCCGACGCCTCCGGGGGCGATGTCACGCTGACCGTCGACCTCTTCGGCTCTTTCGGCTACAAGGAGGCCGGGCTGTACGCCGAGTACGAGAAGCTGCACCCCGGGATCAAGATCAAGCAGACGGACACCGAGGACGAACAGGACTACTGGAAGTCCCTGCAGACCCGGCTCGCGGGCGGCGGAGGCCTCGCGGACGTCCAGGGCATCGAGGTGGGGCGGATCGCGTCCGTCACCCAGCAGCAGGCCGACAGGTTCGAGGACCTCGGCCGCTACGGCGCCGGGGAGTTGAAGGGGCAGTTCGCCGAGGCCAAGTGGTCCGCTGCCACCACGCGGGACGGGCGGATACTCGGGCTCGGCACCGATGTCGGGCCCGAGGCGATGTGCTACCGCCGGGACCTGCTGGAGCAGGCGGGCCTGCCGACCGACCGCGAGGAACTCGCGAGGCGGTGGGCCACGTGGGACGGGTATCTGCAGCTGGGCCGGCAGTACCGGGCGAAGGCGCCGGGGCGCAGCGCGTGGCTGGACAGTGTGGGCAGCCTGTTCACGATCATGATCGGGCAGGAGAAGGAACGGTACTACGACGCGTCCGGAAAGCTCGTCTACGAGGACAACCCGGCTGTCCTGGCCGCCTGGGACGCGGCGGCCCGGGCCGCGGCTGCGGGGCTGAGCGCCAAGCTCGACCAGTGGTCGCCCCAGTGGAACCAGGCGTTCGCAGCGGGGTCGTTCGCGACGATCCCGTGCCCCGCGTGGATGCTCGGGTACATCAAGGGGCAGGCCGGTGAGGCCGGGAAGGGCAGGTGGGACATCGCGAAGCTGCCGGGTGGCGCGGGCAACTGGGGCGGGTCGTATCTGGCGGTGCCGCGGGCGGCGCAGCACAAGAAGGAGGCGTACGAGCTGATCGCCTGGCTGACGGCGCCGGAGCAGCAGGCCGTGCTGTTCGAGAAGCAGGGCAACTTCCCGTCCTCGACCGGTGCGATCGAGCGTGTCGCGGACGCGGTGGACCCGTACTTCTCCGATGCGCCGATCGGCAGGATCTTCGGTGACGCGGCGAAGGCGGCGCCGGTGCAGGTGCTGGGGGTGCACGACAAGAACGTGGCGGACCAGATCACCAACGCGCTGAGCGAGGTGGAGCGGAAGGGCACGGATCCGGCCGAGGCCTGGTCCAACGCGAAGGCCGGCGTGGCCAATGTGATGGGTTAGGAAGCGCCCGGCCGTGCCGGCGTCCGGGCCGGGTGCGCTCTCGCCGCCGGTGCGCGGGGCGCGGGGTCCGGTGCGTGCGGCCGCACGGCGGAGGAGGGCGCCGCCCCCAGCCGGGCGCGGCCGAGGGCACGGGGGACTTCGTGCCGGTACCCGCGGCCGGGCAAGACCCGCCGGGTCCTCGGGACCACCGGTGGCGGGTGCCCGCCGCGGGCGCATCCCGGCCATGCGGTCGCCGCGCCCACCGTGCGATGGGGGAACCGGGCTCGCTCCGGGGGCTCATCTCCTCGCACGGCTCCCGCGGAGCCGTGTCCCACGGCGGCGCTCCCCTCACTGCCGTCGCCCCGCGGGCGATGCGCCTGCGGGGCGCGGAGTGATCTCCCGTCCTCCTGTCCGGGAACTACGAGAAAGGCCGCACCTTGATGCTCGACGTGCGACGCGCCTGGCGCGCCGTCTCGCCGTACGCCTACATCACCCCGTTCTTCACCCTGTTCGCCGCCTTCGGGCTCTTCCCGCTCGTCTACACCGCGTTCGTCTCGCTGTACCGCGTCGAGTTGCAGTCCCCCGGCGAGATGGAATGGCGGGGCCTGGGCAACTACGTCGCGCTGTTCGGGGACGAGTTCTTCTGGACCGCGCTGCGCAACACCTTCACGATCGGGGTCCTCTCGACCGTCCCGCAGCTGGTCATGGCACTCGGGCTCGCCCATCTGCTCAACTACCGGCTGCGCGGGCGGACGTTCTTCCGGACCGCGATGCTGCTCCCGTACGCGACCTCGGTGGCTGCCGCCACCCTCGTCTTCGCCCAGCTCTTCGGCCGGGACTTCGGGCTGGTCAACACCGTGCTGGGGATGGCGGGAATCGGGCCCGTCGACTGGCAGACCTCGACGGTCGGTTCGCAGATCGCCGTGTCCACCATCGTCATCTGGCGGTGGACGGGCTACAACGCCCTCATCTATCTGGCGGGAATGCAGTCGATTCCCCGCGAGCTGTACGAGGCCGCCGAGGTGGACGGGGCCTCGCGGTGGCGGCAGTTCCTGCACGTCACCCTGCCGGGGCTGCGGCCCACCATCGTGTTCACCGTCGTGGTGTCGACGATCGGTGCCACGCAGCTCTTCGGTGAACCGCTGCTGTACGAGGGGTCCGTGAGCGGCGGCATCTCGCACCAGTACCAGACCCTCGGGCTCTACATGTACGAGCAGGGCTGGGGCTTCTTCCATCTCGGGCGGGCCGCAGCCATCGCCTGGGTGATGTTCCTGCTCATCCTGGTGCTCGTCGGGGTCAACGCCCTCGTCGCGCAGCGCCGTTCACGCAAGGAGGGCGGACAGTGAGGTCACGTGCCGGGCGTACGCTGCACGGGGGCAGGCTCGCGTACGCGGTGCTCATCACGGCTGTGCTGGTCTTCGCCTTCCCGTTCTACTGGACCGTCGTCGCCGCCAGCCGCTCCAACGCCGAGCTGGCGCAGGTGCCGCCGGCGCTGCTCCCCGGGCCCGACCTGTTCCGGAACTTCGAGGCGGTGACGGAGGAGGCCGACATCGGGCTGGCCCTGGTCAACTCGCTGATCGTGTCCGGCTCCATCACGCTCGGCACCGTGCTGTGCTGCACGCTCGCCGGTTTCGCCTTCGCCAAGCTGCGGTTCCGGGGCCGCAACGCCCTGCTGGCGATCACCGTGGGGACGATGATGATCCCGCCGCAGCTCGGGGTGATCCCGCTGTTCATGCTGGTGGCGGAGCTGGGGTGGGTCAACCAGCTGCAGTCGGTGATTCTGCCGGGGCTCGTGTCGGCCTTCGGAGTCTTCTTCATGCGGCAGTTCCTTGTGCAGGCCCTGCCGGACGAGCTCATCGAGGCCGCACGGGTCGACGGGGCGTCCACGGCACGGATCTTCTGGTCCATCGTCGTGCCGGTCGCCCGGCCGGGGATGGCCGTGCTGGGGCTGCTGACCTTCATGGCCGCCTGGAACGACTTCTTCTGGCCCATCGTGGCCCTGACCTCGCAGAACCCGACCGTGCAGGTCGCGCTGCGCCAGCTCGGCGGCGGCTACGTCCACGACCAGTCCGTGATCATGGCGGGCACTCTGCTGGGGACCCTGCCCGTGCTGCTCGTCTTCGGCCTGCTGGGGCGGCAGATCGTCGGCGGCATCATGCAGGGCGCCGTCAAGGGCTGACCCTTCTCCCTCTCCCTCTCCTCTCCCTCTCTGATTCGCCGGAGTCGTCGATGCTTCGTTTTCCCGAAGGGTTCCGCTGGGGAACCGCCACCGCCGCCTACCAGATCGAGGGCGCCGCCTCGGAGGACGGACGCACTCCGTCCATCTGGGACACCTTCAGCCGGGTACCGGGCAAGGTCCGCAACGGTGACACCGGCGACATCGCCGCCGACCACTACCACCGGACGGCTGAGGACATCTCCCTGCTGAAGGAGCTGGGCGTCACGGACTACCGGTTCTCCGTGGCCTGGCCCCGCGTGCAGCCCAGCGGGCGGGGGCCCGTGTCGGAGAAGGGGCTGGACTTCTACCGGCGGCTGGCCGACGCGTTGCGGGACGCCGGGATACGGCCCGTCGCCACGCTCTACCACTGGGACCTGCCGGAGGAGCTGGAGCGGGCGGGCGGATGGCCGGAGCGGCGCACCGCGGAGCGGTTCGCGGAGTACGCCGGGCTCGTCGCGGACGCGCTGGGCGACCGGGTCGCCACCTGGACCACGCTCAACGAGCCGTGGTGCACCGCGTTCCTCGGATACGGATCCGGGGTGCACGCACCGGGGCGTACGGAACCGGTCGCCGCGCTGCGGGCCGCGCACCACCTGAACCTCGCGCACGGGCTGGCCGTGCGGGCCCTGCGGGCCGCCCTTCCGGCGGGCGCCGAGGTGTCGCTGACGCTCAACCCGCATGCCGTGGGGGCGTTGACGGGGTCCGACGCCGACCGGGACGCCGCACGGCGTGTGGACGCGTTGGGGAACCGGCTCTTCCTGGACCCGGTGTTCCACGGGCGGCTGCCGGAGGATCTGGTGGCGGATACCGCCCGGTTGACGGACTGGGGGTTCGTGGAGGGCGGGGACCTGGCAGTGATCGCCGCGCCGCTCGACTCGCTGGGCATCAACTACTACGCGCCCACGGTGGTGGCCGCCGGGTCGCACGACGGGCCCTCGCCGTGGCCGGGGGCCGAACCGCATGTGCGGTTCGCGTCCACGCCGGGGCCGCGTACCGCGATGGACTGGCCGGTGGACCCCGACGGGCTGTACGGGCTGCTGGTGCGGCTGCGGGACGAACTGCCGGGTGTCCCGCTGGTGATCACGGAGAACGGTGCCGCCTACGACGACTACGCCGACCCGGAGGGCGACGTCCACGATCCGGAGCGGGTGGGTTATCTGCGGCAGCACGTCGGAGCCGTACACCGGGCTCTCGGCGAGGGTGTGGACGTGCGGGGGTACTTCCTGTGGTCGCTGCTCGACAACTTCGAGTGGGCGTACGGCTACGGCAAGCGGTTCGGCATCGTGCACGTGGACTTCGCGTCGCAGCGGCGGACCCCGAAGGACAGCGCCCGCTGGTACGCGCAGGTCATCGCACACAACGGGCTCACCGACGGCTGAGCCGGCGTGCCCTGCGGGCCCGGTAGGCGTAGGGGAGGTAGCGCAGCCGCTCGGGGAGCGCGGGCACCACGAGGCGTACGGCCCGGGCGAAGCGCCGAAGGGTCCGCTCCTGGGCGTCCGTCCACTCCAGCCCGAGGGCCTCGCGGGCCTCGGGCGGCATGAAACCGATGGTGAGGAACGCACGCAGCCGGACGAAACGGGGGCCCAGGACCGGCCACAGGGCGCGCAGGAGGATCAGGACGGGGAGCGGTCCCCGGTCCGGGGGCGGGACCCGGGTGTCGGTCGCCACCAGCTCCCGCAGGACGGGGGTCGGCTCGATCTCGTCGGCGAGGACCTTGCGGTAGTAGGGCCAGAACTCCTCGATCGTCTGGGGCATGTCCCGGTCCCGGATGCCGAGGATCCGGCCGACCTGGAGCCACTCGGCGTAGAGCCGGCGCTCCTGTGCCTCGGTCAGGGGACGGACGAGGTAGCGGAAGGCGTGGTGCTGGACCGGGAAGCCTGTGGCGTGCACCCAGGCGTAGTGGGCAGGGGTGAGGGCGTGGTACGGGCGGCCCCGGGTGTCGGTGCCCTGGATGGTGCGGTGGAGGCGGCGCAGGCGACGCCCCTCCTCGGCGGCTTCGTCGCCGCCGTACGTCCAGAGCTGGAGGGAGCGCAGGGAGCGCTCGGCCCGGCCCCAGGGGTCGGTGCGGAAGACGGAGTGGTCGTCGACTCCGGCGCCGACGGCGGGGTGGGCCACCTGGAGGGCGAGCGCGGCCGGCAGCATCAGCAGGGCGCGGATGTCGCCTGCCAGGGTCCACAGCACGCCGCCGGGCGGGGGCGGGGCGGGGTGGACTGCTTCGGCCTCGGTCATGGGGGCTGCTCCGGATGTTCTCGTGGTGGTCGCCTGGCGGTCTTCTTCCAGTATGCGATCACTGCCAGGCGGAGGTGGCGCGGGCGCGGCCGGAGGGTTCTTCTTCCGTGCGCCCCGCCGTCGCAAGATTTTCTCCACCCGAGGGCTACCCGGGGGTAACTGCGGCTGATTTGATGTGCGGCGCCACACACAAACCCCCCCACTCTTCCTTGGGAGTTCCCGTGCCGCGAATCGGATCTATTGTCATGTCCGCAGCGACTTCTGCGGTGCTCGCCGCCGCCGGACTGACCGCCGCCGCTCCCCCGGCCGCCGCCACCGGGACGACGCCGGAGCTGCGGGTCCTCTCCTACAACGTCTTCCTGTTCAGCAAGAGCCTGTACCCGAACTGGGGGCAGGACCACCGGGCGAAGGAGATCCCGAAGACGCCGTTCTTCCAGGGCAACGACGTCGTCGTGCTCCAGGAGGCCTTCGACAACTCCTCGTCGGAGGCGCTGATGGACAACGCCCGCGCGCAGTACCCCCACCAGACGCCCGTGATGGGGCGGGGCAAGAGCGGCTGGGACGCCACGGGCGGGGCGTACTCGTCGTTCACCCCGGAGGACGGCGGGGTCACGGTGCTCAGCAAGTGGCCGATCGTGCGCAAGGAGCAGTACGTCTACAAGGACGCGTGCGGCGCCGACTGGTACTCGAACAAGGGGTTCGTGTACACGGTCCTGGACGTGAACGGGACCCGGGTGCACGTGGTGGGCACGCACGCGCAGTCCACCGACCCGGGCTGCGCGGCGGGCGAGGCGGCGCAGGTCCGCAGCAAGCAGTTCAAGGAGCTGGACGCCTTCCTGGACCGGAAGAACATCCCGGCGTCCGAGCAGGTCCTCGTGGCGGGCGACTTCAACGTGGACTCGCGCACGGCCGAGTACGGGACGATGCTCACCGACGCCGGCCTGGTGGGTGCGGACGCGCGCACCGGGCACCCGTACTCCTTCGACACCCGGGACAACTCCATCGCGGCGGAACGCTACCCGAGCGACCCGCGCGAGGACCTGGACTACGTGCTGCATCGCGCCGGTCACGCCCGCCCGGCCGGCTGGACCAACGACGTGGTCGAGGAACAGAGCGCGCCCTGGACGGTGTCCAGCTGGGGCAAGTCATACACGTACACGAACCTGTCGGACCACTACCCGGTGGTCGCGGGCTCGTAGTGGCACGGGGTGGCGGTGCCGGGCCGCCCGAGCCGGGCGGCCCGCGTCCCCGGCGTCGCCCCGGGGGCTCCGGGAAGCCCCGGCCGGGAACGGCCCGGGGACGGCAACCGCCGCCGCGAGCCGGACCTCAGCCCCCGTGGTCGTAGACCGTGACCGGGATGCCGCGGGCGGCCAGGCGGTTGTGGACCAGGGGCTCGACGCGAGACCATCTGCCGCCCGCCAGACCGCAGCCGATCCGGGGCATGTGGACGGAGGCGTCCAGCTCGGCGGCGCGGCCGGCCAGCGCGGTGAGGGCCGTGTCGATGGCCCGGTACCGGACCGGGACCCCCTCGCCGCCCGTGCGGACGCTGCGGATGCCGTGCTGGCCCACCATGTTGGCGACCCACAGGTACGGGCCCACCTGAACCAGCTGGACGGCGCCCAGCGCGAAGTCGTTGCGGGCGCGGTCGCGGTGCCAGCGGCGGAAGGCGGCCTCCGGCTCCGGCCAGCGGCGGGAGAGGGCGAGCACGAAGCCCTTGCCCCAGCCGCCGATGTCGTTGCAGACATGCGCGATGATCCTGACGCCCTTGCCGGTCGGAGCCGTGGCGTCGCCTCGTACGTACGTGATCCCCGTCATGCGAACTACCGTACGAGAGGACACTGACATCGCCCAGGGCATTTCGCAGCTGTGGTGAGACAGCAATACTGTTGCACTGGTGCGACACCACAGCGGAAGCGAGGCATCCATGGCGACCGACACCGAGCCGCAGCCGGCCTACACCGTCGACGAACTCGCCGCCCGTGCCGGGGTCACCGTGCGGACCATCCGTTTCTACAGCACGCGGGGCCTGCTGCAGCCCCCGGTGATCGGGCCCCGCAGGATCGGCCGGTACGGGCACGACCACCTGGCGCGGCTCGCCCTGATCGAGGAACTGCAGCAGCAGGGCATGACTCTCGCGGCGATCGAGCGGTACCTGGAGCGGCTGCCGCCCGAGCTGAACCCGCAGGACCTGGCGATCCACCGGGCCCTCGTGGCCACTTGGGCGCCCGACACCACCGAGGAGCTGAGCCACACCGAGCTGGAGCGGCGGGCGGGTCGCGGCCTGTCGGGCGAGGACCTGGACCGGCTGGCCGCCATGGACGTGCTCCATCCGGTCGAGGGGGCGGACAGCGCGGACGGCGGCCTCTACCGGGTCGATCTCGGGACGCTGCGACTGGGTGTGCAGCTGCTGGACGTGCCGATCGCGCACGAGACGATCCTGACGGCCCGCACGGTCCTGCTGGATCACGCGCGGGCCACGGCCCAGGAGCTGTCCCGGCTGTTCCGGGAGGAGGTGTGGAACCCGTACCGGGAGCGGGAGGCGGACCCGGAGGACCCTGCCCATGTGCGGGCGATGAAGTCGCTGTCCGCGCATATGCAGCCGCTGGTGGTCCAGGCGCTGGTCACGGCGTTCCAGCGGTCGCTGAAGGACGAGCTGCGGGGCGCGTTCCGCGCGCCGGGAGAGGGCGGGCGGTAGGAGCGCGGGTGGCGTTCTCCCCGCGCCCCCGCCTTCCGGGAACCGGGGGCTCCGGCCCCCGGGAACCACGGCGGGGCTTCGCCGCCCCCACTCAGGCTCCCCGGGCGGAGGGGCCCCGACGGGCTGACGTCAGTCGCTGAACGTCTCTCCCTTCTCCGCCTTCTCCAGCAGCAGCGCCGGGGGCTCGAAGCGGGTGCCGTAGCGGGCCGCCAGCTCGCGGGCCCGGGCCACGAAACCGGGGAGGCCACCGTCGTAGCCGTTGACGTACTGGAGGACGCCGCCGGTCCAGGCGGGGAAGCCGATGCCCATGACCGATCCGATGTTGGCGTCCGCTACGGACGTGAGGACGCCCTCCTCCAGGCAGCGGACCGAGTCCAGGGCCTCCGAGAAGAGCATGCGCTCCTTCATGTCCTCGAAGGGCATGTCCGTGCCGGTCCTCGCGAAGTGCTCGCGCAGGCCCGGCCACAGGGCCGTCCGCTTGCCGTTCTCGTCGTAGTCGTAGAAGCCGGCGCCCCCGCTGCGGCCGGGGCGGCCGAACTCGTCGACCATGCGGTCGATGACGGCCTCCGCCGGGTGCGTCTGCCAGGTGCCGCCCGTCTCCTCCACCGCGCGCCGCGACTCGTTGCGGATCTTGCGGGGGAGGGTGAGGGTCAGCTCGTCCATCAGGGAGAGCACCCGGGCCGGGTATCCGGCCTGACCGGCGGCCTGCTCGATGGAGGCGGGCTCCACGCCCTCTCCCACCATCGCGACGCCCTCGTGGATGAACTGGCCGATGACCCGCGAGGTGAAGAAACCGCGCGAGTCGTTGACGACGATCGGCGTCTTGTTGATCTGCCGGACCAGGTCGAAGGCGCGGGCCAGGGCCTCCTCGCCGGTCCGCCCGCCCTTGATGATCTCGACGAGCGGCATCTTGTCGACGGGCGAGAAGAAGTGCAGACCGATGAAGTCGGCCTGGCGGTCCACGCCTTCCGCGAGGGAGGTGATCGGGAGGGTGGAGGTGTTGGAGCAGAGCAGGGCGTCGGGGGCGACGATGTCCTGGATCTCCTGGAACACCTTGTGCTTGAGCGCGGTGTCCTCGAAGACCGCCTCGATCACGGCGTCGCAGCCCGCCAGGTCTGCCGCCTCGGCCGTCGGGTGGATCCGGGCGAGCAGCGCGTCGGCCTTCTCCTGGGTGGTGCGGCCCCGCTGCACGGCCTTCGCGCACAGCTTCTCCGAGTACGCCTTGCCCTTCCGGGCCGCCTCCGCCGACACGTCCTTGAGGACCACGTCGATGCCCGCCTTCGCGCAGGCGTACGCGATGCCCGCGCCCATCATGCCCGCGCCGAGCACGGCGGCCTTGTGGACGGTCCGGGGCTCGACGCCCTGGGGACGGCTGCGGCCCGCGTTGACGGCCTGGAGGTCGAAGAAGAACGCCTGGATCATGTTCTTCGAGATCTGGCCGGTGACCAGCTCCGTGAAGTAGCGGCCCTCGATGGTCAGGGCGGTCTCGAAGTCGACCTGGGAGCCCTCGACCGCCGCTGCCAGGATGGCGCGCGGGGCCGGGTAGGGGGCACCGCCCAGCTGCTTGCGCAGGTTCGCGGGGAAAGCGGGCAGGTTCGCGGCGAACTTCGGGTTGGACGGTGTACCGCCCGGGATCCGGTAGCCGGGGACGTCCCAGGGCTGGTGCGACTCGGGGTGGGCGTCGATGAAGGCGCGGGCCTTGGCCGTCATCTCCTCGGGCGTGGCGGCCAGTTCGTGGACAAGGCCGTTCTCGAGGGCGCGGCGCGGGCTGTACTGGGTGCCCTGGATCAGGACCTTCAGCAGGGCGTCCGCGATGCCCATGAGGCGGACGGTGCGGGTGACCCCGCCGCCGCCGGGAAGCAGGCCGAGGGTGACCTCGGGCAGGCCGATCTTGGAACCGGGTGCGTCGAGGGCGATGCGGTGGTGGGAGGCGAGGGCGATCTCGTAGCCGCCGCCGAGCGCGACGCCGTTGACGGCGGCGACGACGGGCTTGCCGAGGGTCTCGATGCGGCGCAGCGCGTCCTTGATCCCTGCGGCGGCGTCGAAGACCTCCTGGGCTTCGGCGGGACCCGCCTTGACCATGTCCTTGAGGTCGCCGCCGGCGAAGAAGCTCTTCTTGGCAGAGGTGTAGACGATGCCGCGAATGGAGTCCTTCTCCGCCTCGGCACGGTCCGCGACGGCGGTGATCGACGTGCGGAACGCCTGGTTCATGGTGTTGGCGGACTGGTTCGGGTCGTCGAGGACGAGGGTGACGACGCCGGTCTCGTCCTGCTCCCAGCGGATGGTGGTGCTCTCGCTCATTCCTGGTTCTCCGTAAGAGGTCCGGCCGGGTACGGCCTGTGGGAGGGGACGGGGTCAGACGCGCTCGACGACCGTGGCGATGCCCATGCCGCCGCCGACGCAGAGCGTGGCCAGTCCGTACCGCTTGTCCTGGCGCTCCAGTTCGTCGACCAGGGTGCCGAGGAGCATGGCACCGGTGGCGCCCAGCGGGTGGCCCATGGCGATGGCACCGCCGTTGACGTTGACCTTGTCCAGGGACAGGCCCATGTCCTTGACGAAGCGCAGGACGACGGCGGCGAACGCCTCGTTGATCTCGACGAGGTCGATGTCCTCGATGGTGAGCCCGGCCTTGGCGAGGGCCTTGCGGGTGGCGGGGGCGGGGCCGGTGAGCATGATGGTGGGCTCGGAGCCGGAGACGGCGGCGGAGACGATCCGGGCGCGTGGCGTCAGCCCGTACCGCTCCCCCACCTCCCTGGTGCCGATGGCGACGAGGGAGGCTCCGTCGACGATGCCGGAGGAGTTGCCGGCGTGGTGGACGTGGTCGATCCTCTCGACCCAGTGGTACTCCTGGAGGGCGACGGCGTCGAAGCCGCCGAGTTCGCCGATGTCCGCGAAGGACGGCTTGAGCCCGGCGAGGGAGTCGGCCGTGGTGCCGGGGCGCATGTGCTCGTCGTGGTCGAGGACCGTCAGTCCGGCGCGGTCCGTGACGGGGACGACGGAGCGCTCGAAGTGTCCGCCCTTCCAGGCCGCGGCGGCGCGCTCCTGGGACAGCGCGGCGTACTCGTCGACATCGCGGCGGGTGAAGCCGCCGATGGTGGCGATGAGGTCGGCACCGATGCCCTGCGGGACGAAGTTGGTGTCGAGGTTCGTCATCGGGTCGGCGAACCAGGCGCCGCCGTCCGAGGCCATGGGGACGCGGGACATCGACTCCACGCCGCCCGCGAGGATCAGGTCCTCCCAGCCGGAGCGGACCTTGGCGGCGGCCAGGTTGACGGCTTCCAGGCCGGAGGCGCAGAAGCGGTTCTCCTGGACTCCTGCGACGGTGTCGGGCAGCCCGGCGGCGATGGCCGCGATCCGGGCGATGTCGGAGCCCTGGTCCCCGACGGGGCCGACGACGCCGAGGACGATGTCGTCGATCGCGGCCGGGTCGAGACCGGGGAAGCGGCCGCGGAGTTCGTGGATGAGCCCCACGACGAGGTCGATGGGCTTGGTGCCGTGCAGGGCACCGCTGGCCTTGCCGCGGCCGCGGGGGGTGCGGATCGCGTCGTACACGTACGCTTCGGTGGTCACTGGTCGGGCCTTTCGCGTCGCGAGGGGAGGGTGGTGCGGGGGGGCGGAGAGTGGGCGCGCGGGCGGTGGGCGTCAGCCGAGCAGGGAGCGGCCGATGATCTCCTTCATGATCTCGGTCGTGCCGCCGTAGATGGTCTGGATCCGGCCGTCGGTGAACGCGCGGGCGACGGGGTACTCGGTCATGTAGCCGTATCCGCCGTGCAGCTGGAGGCAACGGTCGGCGGCCCGCTTCTGGAGTTCGGTGGCCCACCACTTGGCCATGGAGGCGTGTACCGCGTCGAGGGCACCGTCCGCGTGGTCCTCGATGCAGCGGTCGACGAAGGCCCGGGTCACGGCGCACTCGGTGGCCAGCTCCGCCACCTCGAAGCGGATGTGCTGGAGCCCGGCCAGGGGGCGGCCGAACGCCTCGCGCTCCTTGACGTACGCGGTGGTGATCTCCAGCAGGTGTTCGGCGCCCGCCGCAGCGGCGACGGCGATGGCCAGCCGCTCCTGCGGGAGCTGGGTCATCAGGTGCACGAACGCGCCGTTCAGTTCGCCGAGCAGGTTCTCCTTGGGGACGCGGACGTCGTGGAAGAACAGCTCGGCGGTGTCCTGGGCCTTCTGGCCGATCTTGTCGAGGTTGCGGCCGCGTTCGAATCCGGCCGTGCCGCGCTCGACGACGAGGAGGGACAGCCCGTGGGCGCCGCCCTCGGGGGTGGTCTTCGCGACGACGACGACGAGGTCAGCCAGGATGCCGTTGGAGATGAACGTCTTGGAGCCGTTGAGCAGCCAGTGGTCGCCCTTGTCCTCGGCGGTGGTGCGGATGCCCTGGAGGTCGGAGCCCGCGCCGGGCTCGGTCATGGCGATGGCGGTGATGGTCTCGCCGCTGCAGAAGCCGGGCAGCCAGCGTCTCTTCTGCTCGTCGGTCGCGAGGGACGTGAGGTAGGGGCCGATGATGTCGTTGTGGAGGCCGACGGCGAGGCCGGGCACGCCCGCGCGTGTGAACTCCTCCGCGAGGACGGCGCTGTAGCGGAAGTCGGGAGTGCCGCCGCCTCCGTACTCCTCGGGGACGGCGAGGCCGAGCAGTCCCTGCCGGCCGGCGGCGCGCCACACCTCACGTGACACGATGCCGTCCTTCTCCCACTGCGCGTAGTGCGGCAGGACCTCCTTGGCGAGGAAGGTACGGACGGTACCGCGGAACGCGTCGTGTCCGTCGCTGTAGATCCGGCGCTTCACTGCGGCCTCCTGTGGGGTTCGGTGGTGACGCTCGGTACGTCCCAGTCGCGGGCGACCTCGGCGGAGTCGGCGCCCGGCCGGGCGGGCGGGCGGTGTACGGCACCGGGCGTGGCGGAGAACCGGGGCGCGGGGGCGGGCTGGGTGAGGCCGCCGTGATCGGTGAACGTGCCCCGGGCCGCCAGGTGCGGGTGCGCGGGTGCTTCCCGCAGCGACAGCACGGGCGCCACACAGGCGTCCGTGCCCGCGAAGACAGTCGACCACTCGGCGCGGGTGCGGGTGCGGAACCTGGCGGCGACCGCCTCGCGGAGTTCGCCCCACCGGGCGGGGACGTCGCGGGCCCCGGCCTGCCCGGGAGTCAGGCCGAGGAGCCGTGCGAACTCGGCGTAGAAGCGCTCCTCCAGCGCGCCCACCGCCATGTGGCGGCCGTCGGCGGTCTCGTACGTGCCGTAGAAGGGGCAGCCGCCGTCGAGGAGGTTGCCGCCTCGCGGGCCGTCCTGCCAGCCCCCCGCGGCGAGCATGCCGTGGATCATCGTGGCGAGGTGGGCGGCACCGTCGGCGATGGCGGCGTCGACGACCTGTCCGGTGCCCCCGGGGGTGCGGGCGTGGTGCAGGGCGGCGAGGACGCCGGTGACGAGATAGAGGGCGCCGCCCGCGTAGTCCCCGAGGAGATTCGCGGGCACGGGGGGCGGGGTGCCCGGGGCGCCGCCGGTGAGGGAGAGTGTGCCGCTCACGGCGAGATAGGTGATGTCATGGCCGGCGCGGGGGGCGAGCGGGCCTTCCTGGCCCCAGCCGGTCATCCTGCCGTAGACCAGCTTCGGGTTGCGGGCGAGGCAGGGGTCCGGGCCGATGCCGAGGCGTTCGGCCACGCCGGGCCGGTAGCCCTCGATGAGGATGTCGGCACGCTCGGCCAGGTCGAGGACCCGGGCCGGTCCGCCCTCGGCCTTGAGGTCGACGAGGACGGAGCGCTTGTTGCGGTTGGTGAGGTCGTACGCCGGGTCGATGCCGAGGCCCGGGCCTCCGGGGCGGTCGACCCGGACCACGTCGGCGCCGAGGTCCGCGAGGAGCATGGCCGCGAAGGGACCCGGACCGATGCCCGCCAGCTCGACCACGCGCACGCCGGCGAGCGGGCCTTGCCCATGGCCCTCGCCCTGAGGGCGGGCTGTCGTGGTCGTCATGAGGCTCCGGCTCCCCTCGCCACCGCCACGTCACTGTGACAGTACTGCTGTAACAGTGATGATGCTAGAAACGCGTCCCCCCGCACACAAGGCCTGTGGCCAACCCCGCCGAGCCGGAGCGCCCGTCACGCCGCCCCCGTCACGCCGCCCCCGCCGTCGCCTCCTTCAGCGCCTCGCGGCACAGCGAGTCGGCGTGACGGGTGGTCTCCGGGAGGCGGTAGCGGGGAGCGAGGGCCAGAGTGTGGGCGCAGGCGTTCGCCAGCGTGACGCGGTGACCGACGGAGACGAACACGGGCTTCACCCCGTCCCGGGTACGCAGCGCCCGCCCCACCTCCTCGTCTCCCGCGAGCAGCGGCGAGGAGGCGCCGCGCCGTTCCCCCGGCGGCTCGCAGGTGAAAGCGAAGGGGTTCTTGGCCACACCCATGACCGGCAGCCCGGTCAGCACGCCCAGATGGCTCGCGAGCCCGAACCGGCGCGGATGGGCCCGCCCGTATCCGTCGCAGACGACGAGCCCCGGTGCGGCGCTGAGGGCCTCCAGCGCGGCGAGCACGGCCGGGAGCTCCCGGAAGGCCAGCAGCCCCGGGACATACGGGAAGGAGACCCGCCCGACGGCGGTGGCGCGGTCCACGACCTCCAGGGTGCGCGCGTCCAGTACGACGGCCGCCGCCGCGACCAGGTCGCGCTCGTCGTCGTACGCCACGTCCACGCCGGTCACCAGCCCCCTGCCGGGCGGCGGTCCGGGCTCGTCGAGGACGACGCGGCCCCGCAGCGCGTCCTGCGCCGCGAGCGCCTCCGTCTCGTCGGAGGGCCAGTCGGCAGGCGTTTCGATGATCTTCATGATGAACCTCACCTTACGGCGGGGCACCCTGTGAGGACACCCCGTACTGTGATGCAGGTCACATGACTTCACGGTGCACGCCTCGCCCCGAACGCTCGTCCTTCCGGGTACGAGGGAGACCGATTCAGGGAGCAGGACTTGTCGACCGTCATCGAGCAGGCCGTGGAAGCCCGCCTCGTCGCGTCCGCGCCCCGCATGGAGACCGTCCCCGCCACGCTGCGGTACGACCGGCGCGATCCTTTCGCGGTACGGATGTCCTTCCCGGCGGCAGCGGCGCTGGAGGGCGTCGAGGTGGTCTGGGAGTTCTCGCGCGAGCTGCTCCTTGCGGGCCTGAGGCGGCCTGCCGGGTCCGGTGACGTGCGGGTGCGGCCGTGGGGCCGGGACCGGGCGGTGCTGGAGTTCCACGTGCCCGAGGGTGTCGCGATGGTGCAGGTGTGCCGCTCGGAGCTGTGGCGGTTCGCCCAGCGGACACTGCAGGTGGTGCCGGTGGGCTTCGAGCATCTGTACCTGGACCTGGACCATGACCTGGCCCGGCTGCTGAGGGATGCGCGCTGATCCGTAAATGCGTTGCCGGACGCGGCGCGTGACCTCTAACGTCGTCCACGCCCTGTTGCCGCCGATCGGAGTGGACGTTGCTCGACTGAGGTCCTGAGACGCCGCGTGGCCGCGCGCCTTCTTTGCGCCGAGCCTGCCTGACGCCGTGTGCGGCCTGGACGTCCGAGCATGTCCGGTGACGGGTCTTTCCCCGATCGCCCTCCCTCCCGGAACCGGGGCCTTCGCGCCCCGTCCCCCGTACCGCTCCCCAAGCGCTTCGAGCAGAGGGCGCCCCGGAACGGCGCTCACCCCCGAACGCGGGACGGCCTGATGTCCCGGCGCCCGGGGCGCACGAGGGGCCGGAGGTCCGGGGCCGCACCCACGCCGTTCTCCCGGTGTCTCACCGTTGTCCCCTTCTCCTTCCTCCTTCTCACGCGACCGGGAGACCCCTGTGACCGCTGCCCCCGCCCTGACCTGCACCGCCCTCTCCTTCACCTGGCCCGACGGCACCGTCGCGTTCGACGGGCTCGACCTGTCCGTCGGGGCCGGACGGACCGGGCTGATCGGGCGCAACGGGTCCGGGAAATCGACATTGCTGAAACTGCTGGCCGGGACGCTCACCCCGGGCGGCGGGTCCGTCCGCGCGGCGGGCGAGGTCGGATACCTGCCGCAGGACGCCACGCTCGACACCGCGCTGCGCGTCGACGAGGTACTCGGTATCGCCCGCACCCGGGCCGCACTGCTCGCCATCGAACGGGGCGACGCCGGCGAGGAGCACTTCGCGGCCGTCGGCGACGACTGGGACGTGGAGGAACGGACTCTCGCCGTGCTCGACCAACTGACTCTGGGTCACATCGGCCTGGACCGTGCGGTCGGGGAGATGTCGGGCGGCGAGTGTGTGCTGCTGCGGCTCGCCGCGCTGCTGCTGGCCCGGCCCTCAGTGCTGTTGCTGGACGAACCGACCAACAACCTGGACCTGCGGGCCCGGCGCCGCCTCTACGCCGCGGTCGACGCCTGGCCGGGCGTCCTCGTCGTGGTGAGCCACGACCGGGAGCTGCTGGAGCGGGTCGACCGGATCGCGGAGCTGCGCGACGGCGAGGTCAGCTGGTACGGCGGTCCCTTCTCCGCGTACGAGGAGTCCCTCGCCGTGGCGCAGCAGGCCGCCGAGCGGACGGTGCGCGCCGCCGAGGCCGACGTACGGCGCCAGCGGCGCGAACTCGCCGAGGCACAGCAGAAGTTGTCGAAGCGCAAGAGGACCGGCCAGAAGGCATCAGCCAACAAGGTGGTCCCCCGCATCGTCGCCAACGAGCGCAAGCGCGCCGCCCAGGTGTCGGCGGGCCGGCACCGCGCCGTGCAGGAGCAGCGGCTGGAGCAGGCGCGGGAGCGGCTGGGCGAGGCGGCGGAGGCGGTTCGGGACGACGACGGGATCCGGGTCGAGCTGCCGCACACCGCCGTGCCGCCGGGCCGTGACGTCCTGCTGCTGCGCGAACTGACGCTCCGCCACGGTACGCGTCTGAAAGGTGTGTTCGAGATACGCGGGCCGGAGCGGGTCGCACTGGTGGGGCCGAACGGGTCCGGCAAGTCGACGCTGCTGCGGACCGTCGCCGGGGAACTCGCCCCGCTGGCGGGTGAGGCCGAGGCCCGGGTGCCGCTGCGCTTCCTGCCGCAGCGGCTCGACGTCCTGGACGACGAGCTGACCGTGGCGCAGAACGTGGCGCTGCGGGCCCCGCGGGCGACACCCAACCAGATCCGGGCAGGCCTGGCGCGGTTCCTGTTCCGGGGCGCCAAGGCGGACCAGCGGGCGGGGACGCTGTCCGGGGGCGAGCGGTTCCGGGCCGCGCTGGCGGCGCTGCTGCTGGCCGAGCCCGCGCCGCAGCTGCTGCTGCTGGACGAGCCGACGAACAACCTGGACCTGGCGAGCGCGCGAAGCCTGACGGGGGCGCTGGAGGCGTACGAGGGCGCGCTGGTCGTGGCGAGCCACGACGAGCCGTTCCTGGAGTCCATCGGCGTCACCCGCAGGCTGTCACTGGATGGGCTGTGACGCAGAACACGTCGGTGACACTGGGCATGCAAGGAGGACCGGACACCTCTACACATAACTGAATGTAATGGGGCAATGCTACGGCAGGTATTGGCCACACCCTTACGGGGCGCTTAACCTACGGTTTCGTAACCTACGAATCCGTAGGTAGTGAACCCGTTCCCAGGAGCCCCCGTGACCCTCACCTCTCCTCACCTCGGCAGTTCGGCGGAGTGGACCGATGCCCGGCTGCTGTACGCGCTGGAAGAGGTGGTCGAGAAGGAGCTGAACCGCCACCTCAAGGTCGCGAAGGACTGGATGCCGCACGAGTACGTCCCGTGGTCGGACGGCCGGAACTTCCCGGGGCTCTTCGAGGACGGGGAGGCCTGGGCCCCCGACCAGTCGAAGGTCTCGGACGTCGGCCGGATCGCCCTGGTGGTGAACCTGCTGACCGAGGACAACCTGCCGAGCTACCACCACGAGATCGCGACCCTCTTCGGCCGGGACGGCGCCTGGGGCACCTGGGTGCACCGCTGGACCGCCGAGGAGGGGCGGCACGGCATCGTGATGCGGGACTACCTGCTGGCCTCCCGGGCCGTCGACCCGGACAAGCTGGAGCAGTTCCGGATGGCCCACATGAGCGAGGGGTTCGAGTCCGACAACCGGCACTCGATGCTCCACTCCGTGGCCTATGTGGCGTTCCAGGAGCTGGCGACCCGGATCTCGCACCGAAACACCGGGCACGAGTCCGGCGACCCGGTGTGCGACCGGATGCTGGCGCGGATCGCGACCGACGAGAACCTGCACATGGTCTTCTACCGGAACCTGCTGGGCGCCGCGTTCCAGATCGCGCCCGACCTGACCATGCAGGCGGTCCGGGACGTCGTCGTGAACTTCCGGATGCCCGGCCACGGCATTCCCGGGTTCGAGCGGGCCGCCGCCCAGATCGCCATCGGCGGGATCTACAACCTGCGGATCCACCACGACGACGTGCTCCAGCCGGTACTGCGCTTCCTGCGGGTCCTGGACATCGACGGCCTCGGCCCGGAGGGCCTGAAGGCGCAGGAGGAGCTGGGCCTGTTCATGGGCGGCCTGGACACCGAGGCGGCGAAGTTGGACGAGAAGCTGGCGGCCCGCAAGGCCCGGCTGGCGGCCCGCGCCGCCGCGAGCTGACGCCCGCACGCCTGAGGTGATCCGCAGCGGCGGTCAGGCGGGCTGCCGCTCGGGCCTCGGGGCGCCCTGGCGGCGGCTCCGCCTCAACGCGCGCCGTTCCTGCTCCGACAGCCCGCCCCACACCCCGAACCGCTCGTCGTGCGTCAGCGCGTATTCCAGGCAGGCGCCGCGGGAGGGGCAGCGCCCGCAGAGGAACTTCGCCTCCCTGGTCGACGAGCCGGGCTCCGGGAAGAACAGATCCGGCCCGGTCTGGGCGCACAGGGCGGTCTCCTGCCAGGGCAGCTCGGATCCGGCGCCGGAGTCGGGGACGAGCGTCAGGCTGGACATGGTGCGGTCTGCGGCGGGGTTGATCGGCATGTCCCACACGCTGCCCCACGCCGATAAACGACCGGTCAACAGATGTTCAACGGCCCGGGCGCGGCGGAGAAGGCCGCTCGCGCCCTGCCAGCATGGGCCCGCGCCGGGCGGCCGGGCAAGGAGTTCCCGCGCGTGTCCCGGGTCCGGGAACCGGGTCCGTGAGCGGCCGGACGCGGCGCCGCCCGCTCACGGGGTGCGCGCCGCCCGCTCCAGGATCGCGAACCGCGCCCCGTACGGGTCCGTGAGCTTGGCCGACCGCCCGAGCCCTGCCAGGTCGCCCGGTCCGCGCCGCACCTCGCCGCCCAGCCGTTCGGCCTGGGAGAGCGCCCCGGCCAGGTCCGCCACCTCGAAGTACGGGACCCAGGACGGACCGCTCTCGGCCTCGGACGGGTCGTCGCCCAGCGGGACGACCCCGCCGAACGCGTCCTCCATCGAGGCGCGGCCGGTGCCGGACGGCTGGAGCAGCGTGTATCCGGCACCGGTCACCGGCGCCCCTGCCGTATGCGCCTCGGTGCCGAAGACCATGTCGTAGAACGAGAGGTCGGCCACCGGGTCCGGCGTGTAGAGCTCCACCCAGCAGAGCGCGTTCGGCTCCCCGACCGCGTCGAGGCCCTTGTTCGTGCCGGGCTCCCAGACGCCGAACCCGGCCCCGGTCGGGTCGCTGAACAGGGCCATCCGGCCGAGGTCGCTGACCTCCATGGGCTCCATGCCGACGCTGCCGCCGCCCTCCTGCACGGCGGTGGCGGTGGCCTCGGCGTCCGGGGTCTGGAAGTACGGCGTCCACGCGGAACGGCCGTGTTCCGCCGGGATGGTCATGGCGCCTGCGACGGTGCTGCCGCCGCGCTGGAAGATGCCGTAACCGCCGAAGTCGGGCCCGGAGTCCTGGAACGTCCAGCCGAAGAGTCCCCGGTAGAAGGACCGGGCGCCGTCGAGGTCGGGGGTGCCCAGGTCGACCCAGTTCGGGGAGCCGGTGACGAAGCGGGTGGTGAGCATGGGAGCGGCACTCCTTCGTGTGTCTGCGGCGGCGGTCGGGGGCCGCGCCCGGGGGTTACTGGTCCTTCTTCGCGCGACTCGGCTGCACCCGCTTGGGTTCGCCCGGCATCTTCGGGTGGTCCGGCGGATACGGCAGGTCGCCGAGGCCGTGCTCGCGCTCGTCCCGTTCGGCCAGCTCCAGCAGGCTGTCCAGGGCGAACGCGTGTTCCTCCATGTCCGCGTGGACGTCGCCCTCGTCCGCGTACCGCACCGGCATGGTCGCCAGGTCGAAGTCGCGCGGGTCGACGCTGTCCAGCTCGTGCCAGCGCAGCGGCGCCGAGACCGGGGCGTGCGGCCGGGGGCGGATGGAGTAGGCGGACGCGACGGTCCGGTCACGGGCGGTCTGGTTGTAGTCGACGAAGATCCGCTCGCCGCGCTCCTCCTTCCACCAGGCGGTGGTGACCCGCCCGGGCATCCGCCGCTCCAGCTCCCGCCCCACGGCGATGGCGGCGCGGCGCACCTGTGTGAACGTCCAGCGCGGCTCGATCGGCACGAAGACGTGCAGCCCGCGCCCGCCGGAGGTCTTGGGCCAGCCGCGCAGCCCGTACTCGTCGAGCAGGGCGCGCAGCTCGTGCGCTGTGCGCACCGCCTCGGTGAAGCCGGTCCCCGGCTGGGGGTCCAGGTCGATGCGCAGCTCGTCGGGGCGTTCGGTGGCGTCGCCCCGCACCGGCCAGGGGTGGAAGGTGAGGGTGCCGAGGTTGGCTGCCCACAGGACGGCGGCGGTCTCGGTGGGGCGGATCTCGTCGGCGGAGCGGCCGCTGGGGAAGGAGATGTGGGCGGTGGGGATCCAGTCGGGGAGGTTCTTCGGGGCACGCTTCTGGAAGAAGGACTCGCCCGCGACTCCGTCGGGGAAGCGCTCCAGGGTGGTGGGCCGGTCGCGCAGGGCCCGGGTGATGCCGTCTCCGACGGCGAGGAAGTAGCGGGCGACGTCCAGCTTGGTGAAGCCGCGCTCCGGGAAGTAGACCTTGTCGGGGTTGGTGAGGCGCACCTTCCGGCCGCCCGCCTCCAACTCCACCGCATCTGCCATACGCGCCACGGTATGCGGCCGGGACAGAGCGCGCATATCGGGTGACCTCCGGGTGACTCGGGCAGAATCGTGCCATGGACCTGCCGGTGATGCCGCCGTTGAAGCCGATGCTGGCCAGGAGTGTGAAGACGATCCCGCCGGGGATGCAGTACGAGGCCAAGTGGGACGGCTTCCGGGCCATCGTGCATCGCGACGGGGCCGAGGTGGTGATCGGCAGCCGCACGGGCAAGCCGCTGACCCGCTACTTCCCGGAGCTGGTGGAGGCGGTGCGGGAGCGGCTGCCGGAGCGCTGCGTCGTCGACGGCGAGATCGTCGTCGCCCACGGCGGCCGGCTCGACTTCGACCGGCTGACCGAGCGGATCCACCCGGCCGACTCCCGGGTCCGGATGCTGGCCGAGCGGACCCCGGCGCGGTTCGTGGCCTTCGACCTGCCGGCGCTGGGTGACCGGTCGCTGATGGACGCCCCGCTGACGGAGCGGCGCACGGAGCTGGAGCGCGTTCTGGCGGGCGTACGGCCTCCGGTGCACCTGGCGCCCGCGACGCGGGAGGTGGCGGTGGCCCAGGAATGGTTCGAGCGGTACGAGGGCGCCGGGCTCGACGGGGTGATCGCCAAGCCGCTGGATCTGCGCTACCGGCCGGACGCCCGGGTCATGTACAAGATCAAGCATGAGCGGACCGCCGATGTGGTGGTGGCCGGCTACCGCCTCCACAAGAGCGGACCCGTCGTCGGCTCGCTGCTGCTGGGGCTGTACGACGAGCGGGGCGCCCTCCAGCATGTGGGTGTGTGCGCGGCGTTCACCGCGCGGCGCCGCGCGGAACTGGTGGCGGAGCTGGAGCCGCTGGTGATGGACCCGCCGGACGGGCACCCGTGGGCGTCCTGGGCGGACGCGGCAGCACGCGAGAAGGGGCGGCTGCCGGGGGCGCCGAGCCGCTGGTCGGGGAAGAAGGACCTGTCATGGGTGGCACTGCGGCCGGAGCGGGTGTGCGAGGTCGGGTACGACCACATGGAGGGCGACCGGTTCCGGCACACGGCGCAGTTCCGCCGCTGGCGGCCGGACCGCACACCGGAGAGCTGCGGCTACGGGCAGCTTGAGGAACCTGTCTCGTACGACCTGGACGAGGTGCTGTCGGGCGGCTGAGGCACGCCCCTGCCGTGTCAGCCGTGTTGCGGGGCGGACGCGTTGGCGCCGCGCGACGGTGATCGCGGACGGCCCGCGGACGAAACCCTTGCGGGACTGATACGGCCCCGGGGCGAAACCGGGGCCCGGGAACCGTCACCATGGAGGGGTACACCCAGCAGCCGGACGCCTGCCACAAGCAGGACAGCAGCAGAGAAGGACCTCACGTGACCGTGTCGCGTCTCATCCCCGTCCCGATCCCCGACAGCGTCGCCGCCATGATCGGGTCCTGCATGCCGCTGGGTGTCCTGCACGCCGAGATGGACGCGGAGTGCGCGGCCCGCGAGGTGCGGCGGTTCCGGGGGCCGTTGTGCCCGGAGGACCAGGCGGACCGGGAGCACGCACTGTCGACGCTGGCCCGGGCGAACAAGGTGCTCGCCGCGTACAACCCGGGGCTGGTGCTGCAGCCCGGCGGCGGGATCCGCTGAGGTCAGTCGAACGTACCGTCCACGTACACCCACCGGCCGCCGGCCTTCTCGAAGCGGCTGCGCTCGCGGAGCGCGCCGGGGCGGCCCTGGTGGGTGTAGTGGGCGGCGAAGGTGACGGTACCGGTGGTGTGGAACAGGGTGCCGTCCGTGGTGTCCAGGATCTCCAGGCCGGTCCAGCGCGTGTCCGGGTCGAGCTCGACGGTGCGGGGGCGGGTGGCCGCCGCCCAGGTGCGGAGCAGGTACGGCTCGTCACACGCGACGAAGGCGCTGTACCGGGAGCGCATGAGCGACTCGGCCGTCGGGGCGGTCGCCTCGCCGGTGTGGAAGCGGTGGCAGCAGGCGCGGTACGGGGCGGGGAGTCCGCACGGGCAGGGCGCGTCGCCCGGGACGGCGGGTGCGGCGGGAGCGGTCGGTCGCCTCGGGGGGCGGGCCTTGCGTCGGGACATGCCGCCATTGTGCCCGGCCGGGCCCGTCCGCCTCCCCGCCCCTCCCCGGCTGCGCCGAACCGCGCCTCCGCCGCGTGAAGGGGCGGGGCACCCGGGCACCCGGACCTCGCGGCTCCGCTGCTCACCCGCACAGGCACGGCGGGACCGGAGTCCCCCGCGGTACGCGGAACCGGCCATTCTGCGGAGCTGCCCGCAGGGTGCTTCCGAGTCCTGCCTCGCCGCTCTATTCTCCTGCGCCACACAGGGTAGTTACCGCCGGTAAAGGGGTGGGACATGGAGCACAGGGGTTCGACGCGCCGCACGTTCATGGCGGCGGGCGCCGCCGTCACCGCAGCAGGAACCGCGGGGCTCACCCCGGGCACCGCCCAGGCGGCGCAGGCGACCAGGGCCGAGACCCCTTCCGTGGCCGTCCTCGGCGGCGGCGTCGCCGGTCTGACGGCCGCGCACGAGCTGGCCGAACGGGGCTTCCGCGTCACCGTCTTCGAGCGCCGCGCCCTCGGCGGCAAGGCCCGCAGCATGGGCGTACCAGGCAGCGCGCGCGGCGGGCGCGGGCCGCTTCCCGCCGAACACGGCTTCCGGTTCATCCCGGGCATCTACCACAACCTCCCGGACACGATGCGCCGCATCCCGTTCCCCGGGAACCCGAACGGCGTCTTCGACAACCTCGTGGCGCCCCGCGAGATGATGTTCGCCCGCAACGGGCGCGAGGACCTCCGTCTTCCGGTCCCGTGGCCCGGCCACCGGCCCGGGCAGCTCACGCTCGACGAGCTGCGCCGCGCGCTGACGGCCTTCGTCGAGACGGCCGTCCACCTCCCCCTCCACGAGGCGGCGTACTTCGTGGGCCGTGCGCTGGTCTTCCTGACGAGCTGCGCGGAGCGGCGCGACGACGAGTGGGAGCGCGTGCCCTGGTGGGAGTTCACTCGCGCGGCCCGGATGTCGGTGGACTACCAGCGGATCCTGGCGATCGGCGTCACCCGCAACATCGTCGCCACCAAGGCGGAGGAGGCCAGCACCCGCACGGTGGGGACGCTCGGCGAGGCGTTCGTGTTCAACGCGCTCGGCCGGGGCGCGGACGGCCCGCCCGACCGGATCCTCGACGCACCCACGAACGAGGCGTGGATCGATCCGTGGGAAGCCCATCTGCGCTCGCTGGGCGTCGAGTTCAGGATCGGCTGGACGCTGCGTGAACTCGCCTACGGGGAAGGGCGGATCACCGCGGCCGTCGTCGACGACCCGCAGGGCGTACGGCACGGCGTCACGGCCGACCACTACGTCTGCGCGCTGCCGGTGGAGCACGCCCGGCGGACCTGGGGGCCCGCGCTGCGTGCGGCGGATCCTCAGCTGGCGCGGTGCGACCGGCTCCGCACGGACTGGATGACGGGCATCCAGTTCTATCTGACGGAGCGGCCCCCGCTGGTCCGGGGCCATGTCAACTGCCTGGACTCGCCGTGGGCCCTGACCGCGATCGCGCAGGCACACCACTGGTCCGGGCGGGACTTCCCCGCCGACTACGGCGACGGGGTGGCCGTGGACTGTCTGTCCGTGGACATCTCGGAGTGGGACCGGCCCGGGATCCTGTACGGGAAGACCGCGAAGCAGTGCACCCGGGAGCAGGTGGCGCGGGAGGTGTGGGCACAGCTGAAGGCCGCCCTCAACGACACCGGGCACCCGGCGCTCAAGGACGGCGCCCTGCACTCCTGGTTCCTGGACCCGGCCGTGGACGGCCTGGGCACCCCGCACCCGACGAACGAGGACGAGCTGCTGATCCACCCGGTGGGCACCCTGCACAACCGCCCCCGGGCGACGACCCGCGTCCCGAACCTCTTCCTGGCAGGGGACTACGTGGCGGTCGACATCGACCTGGCCACCATGGAGGGCGCCAACGCCTCCGCCCGCCAGGCGGTCAACGCCCTCCTGGACCGCATCGCCTCCGACGCCCCGCGCTGCGCCGTCCACTCCCTGTTCCGCCCGCCCGAACTGACGGCCGCCCGCCGCCACGACCTCCTCCGCTACCGCCTGGGACTGCCGAACGCACTCGACCTGGGGTGACCTCTGATCCACTGGACCACGGCGCCGCCGGGGACACCGGCAGCGGACCGGACGGACCGTGGCAGCCCCGCTCACCGCCGGGCGGCGCCGCCCGGGCGCCGGCGGGGCCCAGTAGCGTACGGGCATGAGGCTGACGATTCTTGGCGGCGGCGGTTTCCGGGTGCCGCTGGTGTACCGGGCGCTGCTGGCCGACCGGGCCGAGGGGCGGGTCACCCGGGTGGTCCTGCACGACGTGGACGCCGACCGGCTGGCGGCGATCGGGAAGGTGCTGGCCGCGCAGGCGGAGGGCGTGCCGGACGCACCCGCGGTGACGGCGACCACGGACCTCGACGAGGCGCTGCGCGGAGCCGACTTCGTCTTCTCGGCCATCCGGGTCGGCGGGCTCGCCGGCCGGGCGGCGGACGAGCGGGTGGCGCTGGCGGAGGGGGTGCTGGGCCAGGAGACCGTCGGCGCGGGAGGCATCGCGTACGGGCTGCGGACCGTGCCGGTCGCGGTGGAGATCGCCCGGCGGGTGGCCGCGCTGGCGCCGGACGCCTGGGTCATCAACTTCACCAATCCGGCGGGCCTGGTGACGGAGGCGATGTCGCGGGTGCTGGGCGACCGGGTGATCGGCATCTGCGACTCGCCGGTCGGGCTGGGGCGGCGGGTGGCCCGGGTGCTGGGCGTGGACCCGGCGGAAGCCTGGTTCGACTACGCGGGCCTGAACCATCTGGGCTGGCTGCGCGGGCTGAAGGCGGGCGGCCGCGACCTGCTGCCGGAGCTGCTGGCGGACCCGGAGCGGCTCGGATCGTTCGAGGAGGGCAGGCTGTTCGGGGCGGACTGGCTGCGGTCGCTGGGCGCCGTGCCCAACGAGTACCTGCACTACTACTACTTCGGCCGGGAGACCGTAGGGGCCTACCAGGACGCCCTGCGGACGGGCGGGACGCGCGGTGCGTATCTGCGGGAGCAGCAGGCCGGGTTCTACCGGGACGCGCTCGCTCCCGGCGTGCCCGCCCTGGACGCATGGCTCCGGACGCTGGCCGACCGGGAGGCCACCTACATGGCGGCCAACCGGGAGGCCGCCGGTGACGGCGCGGGCCGCGCGGAGGCGGACCTGGAGCCGGGCGGCTACGAGCAGGTGGCGCTGGCGCTCATGCGGGCCATCGCCCGCGACGAGCGGGCCACCCTGATCCTGAACGTCCGCAACCGGTCCGCGCTGCGGGAACTGGACGCGGACGCGGTGGTGGAGGTGCCGTGCCTGGTCGACGCGAACGGCGCCCACCCGGTGACCGTGACCCCGCTCCCCTACCACGCGGTGGGCCTGGTGACGGCGGTCAAGGCGGTGGAGCGCGAGGTCCTGACGGCGGCGGAGAGCCGTTCACGCGATGCGGCGGTGAAGGCCTTCGCGCTGCACCCGCTGGTGGACTCGGTGGCGGTGGCCCGACGGCTCCTGGCCGCGTACACCGCCGAACACCCGGAGCTGGCGCACCTGTCGGCCTGACGGCCAATACCCGCTACTTTACGGGGAGTTCGAGCACCCCTACGCTCCGTCCCCATGATTGCTGACGGAGCACGGCACCGTCCGTTTCGTTCGGTGAGGAGGGGCGCCGCGCTGCTCGCCGCGGCCTGCCTGCTGTGGGGCGGGATGCTGGGTGGCGGGGCGTCCGCCGCCCGGCAGAGCACGGCCGCCGCGGCGCCCCCCGACGCCGCGGCGGCCGTGGTGCCCCTGGAGATCACGGGGCCCGCGGCGAAACGGTTCAACATGATCTTCCTCGGGGACGGGTACACCGCCGGGGAGCTGCCCCGGTTCCGGACGGATGTCGACAGACACCTCAAGGTGCTGTGGAGCATCGAGCCCTTCCGCTCGTACCGCTCGTACATCAACGTGTGGGCGGTGGAGACACCGTCCCGCGAGTCGGGTGTCGACTGCGACCCGTCGCTGGACGCGCCGCGCCGGGACACGCCGCTGGACATGGGGTTCTGGGGCGGCTGCGACGCGCGGAGCGTGCAGCGGCTGCTGAGCGTGGACAGCGGGGCCGCGGGGCGGTACGCGGACCTGGTGGCGGGGACCTCCGCCGGGAACCGGCAGATCGTGGCCCTCGCCAACAGCGGTACGTACGGGGGTGCGGGCGGCGCCTACGCGACGGCCTCCGGCGGGAACGCGCTGTCGGCGCTCATCACCCCCCACGAGATCGGCCACTCGCTCGGCGGGCTCCAGGACGAGTACGACTACTACGGGCGCGGCGTGCCCGGCGGGGCGTACACGGGCGCCGAGCCCTCGTCGGCACACCACACCACGCTCACCGAGGAACAGATGCGGCAACAGCGCGCCAAGTGGTGGCGCTGGCTGGGCGAGAAGAGCGTGTCGGGCGGGGCGATCGGCCGCCACGAGGGCGGGCTGTACTCCACGAAGGGCGTCTGGCGGCCCAGCGCACACTCGATCATGAAGACGCTCGGCTACGCGTTCGACCAGGTGGGGCGGGAGGTGATGGTCGGCGCGATCTCGGGAAAGGTGGATCTGGTGCAGGGGCACACCCCGAACGCGGCACCGATCGGCACGGACCGCACGGTGTGGGTCGACACACTGCACCCGCAGGGCGGTGAACTGGACGTGGTGTGGCGGCTGGACGGCCGCCCCCTGCCGGTGGAGGGAGCGCGGACGCTCGACCTGCGGGGGCTCAGCATCCCGGCAGGGCGGCACACACTGACGACGACGGTGACGGACCCGACGCCGTTCGTCCGGGACCCGGCGCTGCGCGGGACGGAGGCGCTGACCCGTACGGTGTCGTGGACGGTCCACACGCGGGCGGTGACCCGGCCCGAACCGCCTGTGACGGCCTCGTTCACCGGGCACACGCCGACCGGGGAGCCGGTGGGCGCGTGGTCGACGGTGTACGCGGACACGACGCACCCCTACGACCGGGCGCTCACCGTCCGCTGGGCGCTGGACGGGCGGCCGGTCGCGAACCCGGGCAACGACCGGGACCTGGACCTGTCGGCGCTGGGGCTCTCCCCCGGCACGCACGCCCTGACCGCCCGCATCGGGGACGGGGCCGGACCCATGCTGCGGTGGACCGTCGACGCGACGCCGGCCTCCGCCTCGTACGAGCTGTCGGAGCCGCTGCGGACCGTGCGTGAGCCTGGCCGGCCCGTGGAGTACGTGTACGACGGGCCGTTCACGATGCGGCTGAGCGCCCGGGACGACCAGGACGGCCATGTCGTCACCGAGTTCCGGGTGAACGGCGACGGCTGGTACAGCTACTACGGCTGGCCCACGGACGCCGGGGCGCCGTTCCTGTTCACCCCGTCAGGGACGGAGATCGACGGGCTGGTGTACGGGAAGCTGGGCACGGCGCGTGTGGTGCCCTGGGACGACGCGACACCGGAGTACGGCACGCATACCGTGGAGTACCGCACGGTCGACCCGGCCGGGAACACCGGTACGGCGGGAAGGTTCCTCGTCACACTGGTGCCCCCGGCGCAGTCCTGAGGGTGTGTCACCTCTTGCGCGCGACAGCCGCGTAGCCCGGGATGGGGCCGTCTCCGGCGACGGGGACGGCCTCGCCCAGCTCCGGATGCCATTCGGCGGTCAGCGACACCCCCGGCTCGACGAGGTCCAGCGCGTCGAAGAAGCGGGCGAACTCGTCGCGGCTGCGCGGCCGGAGCGTCAGCCCGCGCCCCTGGTACACGGCCCGTGCCTTGGCCGCGCCCTCCGGGTCGAAGTCGCCGGTCACATGGGACAGCACCAGGTAGCTGCCCGGCGCCAGCCGCTCCACCAGCCGCCCCACCAGCTCGTAGGCGCCGTCCTCGTCGTCCACGAAGTGCAGCAGTGCCAGCAGCGACAGCGCCATCGGCTGCTTGAAGTCCAGGACGTCGCCCGCGCGTTCCAGGATGGCGTCGGGTTCGCGGGCGTCGGCCTGGATGTACGAGGTGACGCCCTCGGGCGTGGAGCGCAGCAGCGCCTCGGCGTGGGCCAGCACGATCGGGTCGTTGTCGCAGTAGACGATCCGCGACGTCGGCTCGGTCCGCTGGGCGATCTGGTGCAGGTTGGGCTCGGTGGGGATGCCGGTGCCGATGTCGAGGTACTGGCGGATGCCGCCCTCGGTGCCGAGCCAGCGGATCGCCCGGTGCATGAAGGCCCGGTTGACCCGGGCCATGTCGCGACCGCGCGCGTCGATGGTGAGGAGCTGACGCGCCATCTCCTCGTCGACCGGGTAGTTGTCCTTGCCGCCGAGGAACCAGTCGTACATCCGGGCAGGGTGCGGCTTGCTCGTGTCGATGAGAGGGGCGGGCCGTACGGCGTCGTCGGTACCGGTCATCTGACGCTCCCGTGGTGTGGGGTCGGGGTCACAGCCGTGGTCATGGTCGTGGATCACGGTTGCACGTCACGCTGTGGGCTTACGTGTTCGGTTGACGCACCATCATGCACTCCGGTGCGGCCGGCTCACCTGGCCGGGGTGAGCAGGAAGTCGGCCTGTCCGGACTTGGCGCCCTCGATGAAGGCGGCGATCTCGTCGGGGGTGTAGATCAGGGCGGGGCCGTCCGGGTCGGCGGACTGCCGCACGGCGACCCTGCCGTCGGCCAGTTTCATGGCCTCGAAGCAGTTGCCGCCGTTGCCGCCGCTCCACGGCTTGTGCCACCCCTCGGCGCCGAGGTCGGCGGCCGGCATGCCGTTGTAGATGCGGTCCATTCACAGCTCCTTGCGGAGAGCCCGGAGGATCTCCTTCGTACGTTGCGCTGTGGCGGCCTGGGCCGCCATGCGGTCCATGACCTCGAGGTGGGAGGCCACCTCGGGCCGCGCGTCCAGGTAGACGGCGCCGGTCAGGTACTCGCTGTAGACCATGTCCGGAAGCTCCGGCACGGCGAACCGGAAGAGCACGAACGGGCCGTACGTGCCGGGGTGGTGGCCGGTCGCGAACTCCGCGATCTGGAGGGTGACGTGCGGCAGCTCGGCGGCCTCCAGCAGCCGGTCGGTCTGGGCCCGCATGACGGCGGGGCCGGTGCCCGGCGGGCGACGGCGCAGCACCGTCTCGTCCATGATCACCCAGAACCGCGGGGGGTCCTCGCGGGTGAGCAGGGCCTGCCGTTCCATGCGCAGGGCCACATGGCGTTCGGTCTCGTCCGGGCCGACCTGGCCGACCGCCCCGGCCCGGAGCACGGCTCTGGCGTAGTCCGCGGTCTGGAGGAGTCCCGGGACGAAGTGCGGCTCGTAGGCCCGGATCAGGCTCGCGGCGCCCTCCAGGCTCACATACATGCTGAACCAGCTGGGCAGGACGTCGTGGAACCGCTGCCACCAGCCGGGCTTGTTGGCGTCCTCGGCGAGCCGGACGAAGCCGTCCGCCTCGTCGGGGGCGACGCCGTACGCCTGGAGGAGCAGCTGGACGTACGGGATCTTCAGCGCGACCTCGGCGGTCTCCATCCGGCGGATGGTGGCGGGGGCGACGCGGAGGATCTTGGCGGCCTCCTCACGCTTGAGTCCCGCGCCCTCGCGCAGATCCTGGAGGCGTCGGCCGAGGACGACCTGTCCGACCGTGGGGGCGGACCGCGGCTCGCTCACTTCTGACCTCCCACGTGCGGATGCGTGCGTCGAGTGTGCCATGTGATCGCCAGAGAGAACACAGCACTCTGCAATTTTCAGAGTGCCACTTGCCAAGTGTCCGTGACGGGAGGAAAGTATTCCGCTGAACCAGTTCGTGAACCTGTTCACGCGGCTGCCGCTCGCTGCGCTCCGGGACGACGTGGCGGGCTGTGGCCGCGCCCCCATGTGAGGAATCGGTCGTGGCACCTGGTAACGCGCTCACCCCCCAGCTCATGGCGCCACGGCCGGACAGCGCGATCCCGCAGCCGCGGACCCGGCTGCGCGCCGCTCCCGCCGTGGCCGCCGGTCCGGTGACCGGCCGTGCGGGCGAGCCGGGACAGGACGCCGACCTGCGGCGATTCGCCTTCGAACTGCCCGCCCGCGCCGAGTCGGTGGCCCGCGCCCGGGAGCTGATCGGTGACCGGATGCGGCGGTGGGAGGTCGGGGAGCGGCTGCGGGACTCGGCCGAACTCGTCGTCTCCGAGCTGTTCACCAACGCGGTCCTGCACACAGCGAGCAGCCGGGTCGTGTGCGAACTCCGGGACCGCGGCGACCGTTTGCGGCTCGCGGTGCACGACGAGGGCCTCCCGGTGGACACCCCGCGCCCACGCCCGGTGGCGGCCGAGGAGTGCGGCCGGGGCCTGCTGATCGTCGACGCGGTGTGCAGCGCGTGGGGGGCGCACGACGCGCGGTACGACGCGGGCCGCGTCGTATGGGCGGAACTGACACACGACGGGACGGAGCCGTGCTGAGGCCCGGCCCGTGCTGAGGTCCGTGATCAGCCTGCTGGCGCGAGGACGGGACCGCGGGGAGCGGACGGGGCTCGCGGGGACACCCGGGACCGGCGGGGGCGGGACGGCACCGGAAGCCGGCCCTGCACGGCCCGGAAGGGCGGGAGCCACCGGGACGCGAGGGCACACCGGGGTGGCGGAACCCGCCGGGACCGCGAGGCGGGCCGGGAGGGTGAGGACGGGGACGCCGTCGGGAGGTGGGGTGGAGAAGACCGGTTCGGTCGGGGGATCCATGAGGGGAATCGCCGTGATCCGGGGGGCCGGCGGGACCTCGGGCACTGGGGAGGTCCAGTTGGCGCCGCCGGGAGACCTGGCCGCCACGCTGGGGTGCGACGCAGTCGGGGTGCCCGCGCGGCACGGGGCACGGCTGTTCGCCAGGCTGCCGGGCAACGGCTGCGTGTTCGCGGACCCCGACTGGTGGTGGTGGCTCGTACCCGCCGGGTCCGACGCCGACCTGCGCTGGCCACTGCCCTCCTGCTACGCGCCGGACGCGTTCGTCCCGGACCGGCGGCCCCGGCTCATCCGGCGAGCCGACTGCACGTCCCCGTACACTCCGCCCATCCCGCTCTACCTGATGGTCTGCCAGCTCACGGGGACCGCCCCGGCGTGGACGGTGCCGGGGGTCGGGTCGCGCTCCTGAGGCCGAGGCCGAGCCGCCGTCCGGGCCTCCGACCGCGCTACCGTCGGTCTCATGAGCGCTGCCGTCCCTCCCCCGTCCCTCGTCGGGGCCGTCGCCGCTCCCGGCTCCGTCGTCGTCCTGGACGGCGGTCTGTCCAACGAACTGGAGGCCGCGGGCCACGATCTGGGCGATGCGCTGTGGTCGGCTCGGCTGCTCGCGGAGGCCCCGGAGGCGCTGGTCGCCGCGCACCTCGCGTACTACGGGGCGGGGGCCGATGTGGCGACCACCGCGAGCTACCAGGCCACCTTCGAGGGGTTCGGCCGGCGTGGCATCGGCCGGCAGCGGGCCGCCGAGCTGATCGCGCTGAGCGTGGACCTGGCCCGCGAGGCCGCCCGCCGGGCGCACGCGCGCGGGGTGACCCGCCCTCTGTGGGTGGCCGCGTCGGCGGGGCCGTACGGGGCCATGCTGGCGGACGGCTCGGAGTACCGGGGCCGTTACGGCCTGAGTGTGGCCGAACTGGAGGCGTTCCACCGCCCGCGCCTGGAGGTCCTGGCGGCCGCCCGCCCGGACGTGCTGGCCCTGGAGACCGTGCCGGACACGGACGAGGCACGGGCCCTGCTGCGGGCGGTGCGCGGGCTGGGCGTGCCGGCCTGGCTCTCGTACACGGTCGCCGGGGGCCGTACGCGTGCGGGGCAGCCGCTGGAGGAGGCGTTCGGGCTCCTCGCGGACGCCGGCGGCGACGAGATCGTCGCGGTGGGCGTCAACTGCTGCGCCCCAGAGGAGGCGCGGCCGGCGGTCGAGGTGGCGGCGCGGGTGACCGGGAAGCCGGTGGTGGTGTACCCGAACAGCGGCGAGGCCTGGGACGCGGCGGCACGGCGCTGGCGCGGGCGGCCGGCGTTCACGGCGGACCGGGCGGAGCGGTGGCGGCGTGCGGGAGCACAGCTGATCGGCGGCTGCTGCCGGGTGGGCCCGGAGGCGATCGGCACGGTGGCGGGGCGGCTGCGGGCGGCGCCGCCGGGCTGAGGCGGGGCTTTTGGCCTGGACGGGCGCGCCCCGCCCCCGGCGCCCGGACAGGACGGCGGGCCGGCCCCCGGCCCCGCGGGCACGAACCGTGCGGCGAGGCGGGCGGGGCCGCCCAGGGGCACAGGACTCCCGTCCCGGGATCTATGCCACCAGGTACACGTACAGGCCGCCCAGCACCGCGCTCGCGATGGCGATCAGGATCAGCCAGGACGACGGGCTCGTGTGCGGCGACCGTGCGGCGCGTACCGCCTTCCGCCGTTCGCGCGCGGCTCGCCGCTCGTCCCGGGCCGCCGCCTTCGCGGACCGCCGCTCGCCCCGGGTGCGGCCCTTCGCCCCGGCCCGGGGCCCGGAAGCGGCGCCGGACCGGTGCGGCTCGGAGCCGTGCGCGGTGTCGGCCAGCAGGCGGCGGCACACCGCGGCCAGTTCGGCGCGGCTCACGCTCAGGCTCACCACCGTCTCGGCGCGCGCGGGTGCCGTCGTACCGCCGTCCAGGATGCGCCCGGCACGGACGAGTATCTCGTCGCGGGTGCCCCGGGGTGCGAGGCTGATCCAGCGGGCGACGTGTTCGCCGCGAATGACGACACCACCGCCCCGCTCACGGTAGAGCGTGTGTTCCCGCCACAGCAGCAAGCCCAGCTCGGCCGCCGCCTCTCGCAGCTCCGTGTGCATGACCTCCGCCTCCACCACACCATCGCCTCGAACATCCATACGCGCCCGGGCACTCTAGCGTCCCTCACCGGCCGTCATCCTCCCGGGCCTCCGGCCGCCGGGTGACCGGACCGAGTCCCGCGGTGTGCCACCGGTCACCGGCCGCTCTACGCTGGAGGCACGGGCAGCCACGGAGGTACGCCATGCACGGCAGCCGCCAGTTCCACATCGACATCGGTGACCACTCGGTCACCCTGAACCTCGGGCCCGGTCGCGCTGGTTGGGCCGAGCTGCTCGTCGACGGCAAGGTCATCGGCTATGTGCGCGAGCGCGCGAGCCGGACCACCCTCGTCGAGGGCGAGCTGGCCGGGGACCCGGTCCGCCCGTTCACCCTCCGGATCCGGCAGCCCGTGCCGGGCATCGGGACCCCGGAGTGCACCGTCCTGATCGACGGCGACGAGCTGCGGATGCCGCGGCGGTCCAGCCCGCGGGCCCGCCGACGGGGCCAGATGGCGTGACGCGATCCGTGCCGGACCGGGCGCGGAGGCGCGGGCCACACGGGCGGGCGGCGCACGAAAGAGTGGGGTTCGGCCCGTACACCCCTGACGCGCCCGGGGTGCGGGAACCCCTGACTCCGGAACCGCCCGATCGGCAGGCCCGGTCGGGTACCGAGGATTCGGAGGAGAACAGATGATCAGGAAGGCCCTTGCCTGCGCGGCCCTCGTCACCGCCGCCATGGCCGTCGCCGCCGCCCCCGCCGCGGCGAGCGACGACGGCGGCGGCAGCTTCCACGCCGGCGAGTACAGCGCCTCGAAGATGCACTACCTGGAGTCCGCGGGCGGTGCCGTCATCGCGGGCGCCGCCGCCAAGGAGGGCTCGTTCATGGGCGCGACCTGGTAACACGGCACGCTCCGGGAGCCGTCAGGGGACGGGCCTTCGGGTCCGACGGGTCACATCCCCTGACGGCTCCTCAGCTTTGACGGGGCGCCGGGCCTCCGCCCGCCAGTCGGCTGAAGTGGGTGACCGGGCGCTCCAGCCGCTCCCCGTCGACGGTCAGGTCGACGAACTCGTTGCAGAACGCGACCATGCCGGTGATCACCTCGACGGCGGGCAGCGGGTCCGGGTAGCTCCAGGCCAGATGGGGCGGCACCCGCCCGGGGCCCGTCCAGGACCAGTAGTCGCTCGCCACGCCCTTGTAGGGGCAGCGGGTGCGGTGACCGGTGGGGGCGAGCAGCTCGAACCGTACGGCGTCCCGGGGCAGGTAGTACCGCTCGGGCAGGCCCGTCTCGAAGAGCACCACGGGCGCCCGGCTCTCGGCGGCGGTGATGCCCTCGATCTCGACCCGCACATGGCGGCTGCTCGGCAGCGCGTCGACACGCTTGTGCGGGTCGCGGGGGTGGACGAAGATCTCGGTCTCCTCCTCGTACCAGTGGTCGAGGACGCTCCGGCCGAACCACGCGAAGACCAGGTACCCGCCGACCGCCGCGTCGTCGTCCGGGAGGGACCAGGCGGCGTTGGGGACGGTGTCGACGCCCATCACGAGGTCGTGGAAGCCCGCCGCCCGGGCGTGCCGGCCGGCCGGGGGACGCTCGGCAGGGCGCAGCAGGTCCATCCGGACGTCGTCCGGCGGAAACGCGTACAGCGGCACGGGCCGGTCCGGTTCCCATACGAGGACCGGCCGTCTGCTGTCCACCACGGTCACCCCCGCCCGGGTCCCGCGCACCCACCTCTCGCTCGGCTCCCACAGCACGGCGTCCCCCGGCAGCTCCGGCCGGCGCACCACACGCATCGCCGCCATGTCGCCACCTCCTCGCTCCCGGTCAGGGGGTCACCGCCAGTCTGTGCCCTCGGCGCGCCGGCCGCCTGCCGTCACCCGCCGAGCGTGCGTACGGCGTCGGTGACGAGGTCCCAGTACGCGGGGACGTCCACGTCGACGCCGACGTACGCGTTGGGGCGGGCGCCCGTGACACCGTCGAGGTCGACGACGGTGGCGCCCCGGGTGTGGGTGCCGGTGAGTTCGACGGCCACGGGAGCGTGGACCAGGGTGATCAGGTCCGGGTCGACGAGATGGGCGACGGTGAGCGGGTCGTGCAGGGGCGGCGCGGGGAATCCGTACACCTCGCGGTAGGCGGCGCCGAAGTACGTCAGCAGCTCGCCGCACCACCGGGCCAGCGGTGTGCCGAGCGCCCGGATACGGGCCACGACGTCGGGGGTGGCCAGGGCGCGGTGGCTGACGTTGAGACCGATCATGGTGACGGGCAGACCGCTGCTGAAGACGATGTCGGCGGCCTCCGGGTCCGCGAGGATGTTGAACTCGGCGGCCGGTGTGCGGTTCCCGCGCCCCGTGGAGCCGCCCATGAGCACGATCCGCTCGATCCGGGCCTCCGCCTCCGGGTGGGCGAGCAGCAGCGCGGCGATGTTGCTGAGCGGTCCGGTGGGTACGAGCGTCACGGGTTCGGGGTGGGCGAGCAGCGTGTCCCTCAGGAACGTGACGGCGTCGCGGCCGTCCACCGGAACGGTCGGCGCACCGAACCCGGGCCCGTCGAGCCCGGACTCGCCGTGGATGTCCGGCGCGGCGATCCCGGGCCCGTGCAGCGGCCGGGCCAGCCCGGCGGCGACGGGCACACCGCGGATGCCGGCGACGGTGCAGACACGGCGGGCGTTCAGGGTGGTCCTGTCCACCGTCTGATTGCCCGCAACGGTGGTGATGCCGAGGAGCCGGACGGCGGGGTGGGCGGCGGCCAGGAGGATGTTGAAGGCGTCGTCGTGGCCGGGGTCGCAGTCCAGGATCACGGGGATGGGCATGTACGTCTCCGTCTCGTCGCCGCGTGCACGGGCGCCGTCCGCGAGCGTGGCCGCGCGGTTCCGCCACCGCCAGCCTTCCCCGTACCCGCGTCGCCGTCACGGACGCCGGCCGTCCGGTTCATGGGTGCTGACCTGCGGTGCGAGTTGCGGTGAGCGCTTCCGGCCTGCCATCGTCCTGAGGCCCGAGCGACGAGATCCGAACGAGGTGGCGATGTCCGAGAGTCATGCCGGTGGCGGTGCCTGGATACGGCGGTTCCATCCGTCTCCCGACGCCGGTGTCCGGCTCGTGTGTTTTCCGCACGCGGGAGGTTCGGCCGGGTTCTTCCACCGGCTGTCCCGGGACCTGGCGCCCGGGGCCGAGGTGCTGGCGGTGCAGTACCCCGGGAGGCAGGACCGGCGGGGCGAGCCGAACATCCCGGACCTGGCCGGGCTGGCCGACCGCGCCGCCGAGGCCCTGCGCCCGGCGCTGAGCGGGACGGCGCCCTTCGCGCTCTTCGGCCACAGCATGGGCGCGACGCTCGCGTACGAGGTCGCGCGGCGGCTCCGGTCCGACGGACGTGGAGCGGCGGCGCTGTTCGTGTCGGCGCGGACCGCGCCTCACCGGAGCGTGGACCACGGGCGGCACGAGCTCTCGGACCGGGAGCTGGTCGAGGACGTCCTGGCGCTCGGCGGCACCGCGGCAGGTGTGCTGGACGACCCCGAGCTGCTGGAGATGGTGCTGCCCTCGATCCGCAGCGACTACCGGGCGGTCGGTTCGTACCGCCATGCCCCGGGACCGCTCCTGGACTGCGCCGTGCACGCCTTCACCGGCGTCTCGGACCCGCGCGTGCCGGTGGCGGAACTACGTCACTGGGCGGAGTGCACGGAGGGGCCGTTCGGCCTTGAGGTGTTCTCGGGCGGGCACTTCTATCTCGTCGAACGGCACGAGGAGTTCACGCGCAGCCTGGCCGGCTGTCTGAAGCAGCTCGCCTCGGCGTCCGGGTGACGAACCGCGGTGCCGCGGTCACGCCTTCCAGTGGTACTTGCCACCGCCGACCCAGCGCACGGAGGCGGGGTCGTCGACGTCCAGGTGGGTGATACCGGACTGGTGGGCGATCTTCACCACGTCGATCAGGTCGTGGGCCGTCCCGGCCACCTCCCCGTTGATCTCGACGACGCGGAAGGGCGGGTCGGCAGCCACCACGCCCCGCACGACGATCCGCTTCCGCGCGGGCGGGGCGTCTCCCGGTGCGCCGGGGCCCTGGTTCCGGTTCTCGCTGGTCACGTCCTGCCCCTCCGGTCTCTCGGCGCCTCCCGCCAGTGTGGGACGCGTGCCGGTGCTCCGCATCCTGACGCCGCTCAGACGAACGTCACGGCAGACTGCCGGGACGAGTGAAGGGGAACCACCATGCCCGCGACCGGAACGGCCACGCCCTGCGTCATCCTCGACATCGGCGGCGCACTGGAACTCACTCCCGACACCGGCTGGGTGGACCGCTGGGAGCGACGGCTGGGGCTCGCGCCCGGCGCCGTGCGGGACCGGATGCACGACGTCTGGGCGGCGGGCGCCGTCGGGGACGTCAGCGAGCGGGAGGTCCATGAGCAGGCCGCGGCCCGGCTCGGCCTCGACGCGCGGCAGACCGAGGCCTTCATGGAGGACCTGTGGGAGGAGTACCTCGGCACGCCGAACGAGGAACTCCTCGCGTACGTACGGGGGCTGCGAGGGCGCTGCCGCCTCGGCATCCTGAGCAACAGCTTCGTCGGGGCCAGGGAGCGGGAGGCGGCGGCGTACGGCTTCGACGCGCTGGTGGAGGTGATCGTCTACTCGCACGAGACCGGCGTGAACAAGCCCGACCGACGGGCGTTCGACCTGGTGCTCGGCAGGCTGGGCGTGCGGGCGGAGGACTGCCTGTTCGTCGACGACGCGGCGGTGAACGTCGAGGCGGCGCGGGCGCTGGGGATGCGGGGGCACCTGTACGAGGGCGTGGAGGGCGCCGTCGCCCGCATCGGGCGGCATGTGCGGGAGGCTGGGGACGGGGGGATTCTCCCCCGCCCGGGACCGGACCCGGCACCTCGGACTCCGGGCGGGCCGGACCGCGAAGGAGCGAGCTGACGTGATCACTGTCGTGGGCGAGGCCCTCGTCGACCTGGTCGGCACAGCCGGCAGACCGCGGGACTTCACCGCCCTTCCCGGCGGCAGCCCCGCCAACGTCGCGGTAGGGCTCGGCAGGCTGGGACAGGAGGTGGTCCTGGCCACCCACCTCGGCGACGACACCCTCGGCCACCTGGTGCGCGGGCATCTGGAGGGCAGCGGGGTCGTGCTGCGGCAGCTCGGCGGGGCGCCCGCGCCGACCAGCCTGGCCATCGCGACCGTCGACGGCGAGGGCCGCGCCGACTACGACTTCCGGATCACCTGGGACGTGCGGACCCCTCCCCCGCCCGGCCCGGGCTGCCTGGCCGTGCACACCGGGTCCCTCGCCGCCGGGCTGGCGCCGGGCGCGGACGCCGTGGAGGCGTTTCTCGCCGCCGAGCGGGCGCGGGGCGCCGTGACGCTGTCGCTGGACCCCAACGTGCGGCCGTCGCTGCTGCCGGAGCGGCGCGAGGTCGTCTCCCGGGTCGAGCGGCAGGTCGCGATGGTGGACGTGGTGAAGGTCAGCGCCGAGGACCTCGGCTGGCTGTATCCGGGGGTACCGGACACGGACGTGGCCCGGCGGTGGCTGGCCTCCGGACCCGGTCTGGTCGTGGTCACGCTCGGCCGGGCGGGCGCGTACGGAATGACGGCGGCGGCCGGGGAGGTGCGGGTGGCCGCGTCACCGGTCGACGTCGTCGACACGGTGGGCGCCGGGGACGCCTTCACCGCCGGGCTGCTCGACCGGCTCGGCCGGGCCGGACTGCTCGGCGGCGACGGGCGGGCGCGGCTGGCCGTGATCGGGGCGGAGGAGCTGCGGGGGGCGCTGCGGGCCGCGTCAGGCGTCGCCGCCCTCACCTGCACGCGGCGGGGAGCCGAGCCGCCCACCCGTGCCGAGGTGGACGCGGTCTTCCCCGCTCCCCCGCCCCCTGCCTGAGCCGGGCCCGCCCCCGACCCCGGAAAGATGGGGGGTTCTCCCCCATGTCCCGGCGGCGTCGCCCGTCACAGGATGGGGACACGACGGGGGCCGGCCGGTCCGGGAGCGGCGGAGGAGGGGCGATGGCAGCCGAGAGCGCACGTGGCGGGGCGGGAACCGTCCTGGGCCGTCCGCAGCCGCCCACGGGGGCCCGACCCGGCTGTGCCGGCGGGGTGGCGGAGCAGGGATGGTTCACCGCGCGGTGGTGGGAACCGGGGCTCGTCGCCGTACCGGACGGTGAAGGGCCGGGGCCGGTGGCCGGATCCCTTCCGGACTGGGCCGATTTCGTCCAGCAGGCCGTGGCGGGCGCGCCGGAGGCAGCGGAGCTTCCCGGTCGAGACCTTCCGGGGCTCACCGGGTTCGAGCGGGTGCTGGCCCCGCTCACGGGCGGAGCGGGGGACCGCCTGGAGCGGGCCGTTCCCGAGCGGGTACGGCCGCTGGTGGACCTCCCGGCCGTACGCTGCGACATGGAGCGGCAGTTGAGCCGCAGACTGGCCAGGATGGCGGCTCGCACGCTCGTCCTGGACCTGCACGAGGCGCGGCGCGCCGGGCGGCTCGAAGGGGCGGACGCCCGTGCCCGGTTCCGTGACTTCCTGCGGCACACCGGCTCGCGGCGCGGGCTGGCGGCGCTGCTGGCCGGGCGGCCGGTGCTGGCACGGATCCTGGGGCGGGCGGCACTCGACGCGGCCGGGGCGGTCGCGGAGATGCTGGAGCGGCTGGCGGACGACCACCGGCTGCTGAAGGCGGAGTTGCCGTGGGAGCCCGACGGGGATCCGGGGCGCCTGGTGGGGGTCGAGCCGGGCGCCGGGGACGGCCACGGGGGCGGCCGGAGCGTGATGCTGCTGACGTTCGCGAGCGGGGCCAGGCTGGTGTACAAGCCGCGGCCGCAGGCCGTGCACCGGCACTTCAACCACCTTGTCGCCTGGTTCGGCCGGCTGCCGGGCACCGTCGGTCTGCGGACCCTCGGACTGCTCGACCGGGGACGCTACGGCTGGGTCGAGTTCGTGGCGGCGCGGCCCTGCGCGTCGGAGGCGGGGATCGAGACGTTCTACCGCCGTCAGGGAGCGCTGCTGGCGCTGCTGCACCTGCTGGACGGGACCGACCTGCACCACGAGAACCTCATCGCCGTCGGTGACGACCCGGTGCTGGTCGACGTGGAGACGCTGTTTCATCCGCCGCTGCCGGGCGCGGCGGCCGACGACCCGGCGGCGCGGGCCCTGCACGACTCGGTGCACCGGGTCGGGCTGCTGCCCCAGCTGCTGGTGGGCGACGAGGAGGCGCTGGACATGTCGGCGGTCGGCGGGGGCCGCGAGGCGGTGTCCCCGGTGGTCCGGGCCGACTGGGCCGACGCGGGCACCGACCGGATGCGCCTGGTGCGCAGGCCCGGGACGCTCGGGGAGTCCGCCAACCGGCCGCGCCTGGAGGACGGAAGGCCGGTGGATCCGGGCGCCCACGTCGAGGCGCTGTGCGCCGGGTTCCGCGCCGGGTACACGGCACTCGTCCGGGCTCGTGAGGAACTGCTCCGCCCGGATGGCCCCTTGCGGGCGTTCGCGGACGACGAGGTACGCGTGGTGGCCCGCCCCACGTGGGTGTACAGCACCCTGCTCGACGAGTCGACGCACCCCGCGCTGATGAAGGACGCCGCCGAACGGCAGCGGATCCTGGAGACACTGCGCACCGACCGGTTCGGACCGGCCGGGCATCCGGGACTGGAGGACGAGGAGATCGCCCAGTTGTGGGCGGGGGACGTACCGCTGTTCACCGCCCGGCCGGGCCACACGTATCTGTGGGGTGCGGCGGGGCGGCTGATGGAGACCCGTCTGGACCGGGCCGGGCTGGCCGGTGCGGCGCGGAAGCTGGCCGCGCTGGACACGGTGGACCGGCAGGACCAGGAGTGGATCGTACGGGCCGCGATGGCGACCTCCTCCGACGAGCCCGCGCACCGGCCGAAGGGCGCCCGGCGCTTCCGTACGGCGGACTGCGCCCCGGAGCCGGAGCGGCTGCTGTCGGCGGCCCGGTCCGTCGGGGACCAGCTCGTGTCCCAGGCGTACCGGGGAGCCGGCCGCACCAACTGGATCGGCCTGGAGTTGCTGGACGACAGGTACTGGCGGCTCGGCCCCATGGCTGCCGACCTGGCGGGCGGCTACACCGGACCGGCCCTGTTCCTGGCCCAGTTGGCGGCGCTGACGGGAGCGGACCACTACGCGGAGGCGGCACGCACGGCCCTGGCTCCGGTGCCCGCGCTGCTGGACGCACTGCACGAACGGCCGGGCGACCTGGCGGCGGTGGGCTCGGGGGCGCTCGCGGGGCTCGGGGGCATCGCGTACGCACTGGCGGAGGCGGCCCGGCTGCTGGGCGACCCGGTGGTGGGCGAGTGGGTGTCGCCCGCGCTGCGGCTGGCCGGTGCGGCGGCCCGGACGGAGCCCGAGTACGGGGTGTGCTCCGGCACGGCGGGCGGGCTGGTCGCCCTGCTGGCGGCCCACGGGGCGGCGGGCGGGGGACCCGAGC
>NZ_JADWYO010000040.1 GCF_022414595.1 Streptomyces sp. MUM 203J
GACCGGGCCCGCCTCCGCCCGGCAGGACGGTGGACCCGCCCCCGGCGGCACCGAACGCCCGAACGGCACCGCCACGGAGGCCCTCCAGGCCGTCGGCACGCCCGCCGGTCAGGCGCCGGAGCCCCTCGGGGCGAACGCCGTCGGCGCCGCGCTCCTCGACGGGGCCTCCCTCCCCGACCTCCTCACCGCCCGGCTGGAAGCCGACGGCGCCGCCGTGTACCGGCCCCAGTTCGGCTCGCTGGTCGCCGCCGTGCCCGCCGGCCCGCAGGCCCGCAAGGAGACCAGGGACGCCGTCGAGGCGGTCGACGACGAGGCCGTGCGGCTCAAGTCGGCGGTGAAGTCGCGTGACGGGTTCTTCACCACGTTCTGCATCAGCCCGTACTCCCGGTACCTCGCCCGCTGGTGCGCCCGCCGGGGGTTCACCCCCAACCAGGTCACCACCGCCTCGCTGCTCACCGCGCTGGTCGCCGCCGGATGCGCGGCCACAGGTACCCGGGGCGGCTTCGTCGCGGCGGGGCTGCTGCTGCTCTTCTCCTTCGTCCTGGACTGCACGGACGGCCAGCTCGCCCGGTACTCCCTCCAGTACTCGACCCTCGGCGCCTGGCTCGACGCCACCTTCGACCGCGCCAAGGAGTACGCCTACTACGCGGGCCTCGCGATAGGCGCGGCCCGCGGCGGCGACGACGTCTGGGCGCTCGCTCTCGGCGCGATGGTCCTGCAGACCTGCCGCCATGTCGTCGACTTCGCCTTCAACGAGGCCAACCACGACGCCACGGCGGTCGGCAGATCCGTCACCGGCAGCCCCACCTCCGCCCTCTCCGACAGGCTCGACAGCATCGGCTGGACCGTGTGGGTCCGCCGCATGATCGTCCTCCCGATCGGTGAGCGCTGGGCGCTCATCGCGGTCCTGACCGCGCTCACCACCCCCCGCACCGTCTTCGTCGTCCTGCTCGTCGGCTGCGCCTTCGCCGCCTGCTACACCACCGCCGGCCGCGTCCTGCGCTCCCTGACCCGCAAGGCCGAGAGGACCGACCGGGCCGCCCGCGCCCTCGCCGACCTGGCCGACACCGGCCCGCTGGCCGAGCTGATCGCCAGGGGTCCCGCCCGCGGCGCCTTCCCTCCGGCCGCCACCAGGACCCTGATCGCCGCCGTCGGAGCCGCCTGGCTGCTCGTCGGTGCGGCTTTCGCCCCCTACGGCAACGCCGTGGTGTACGGCGCCGTGGTCTACGTCCTCACTTCCGGCAGCGCTGTCGCCCGCCCCCTCAAGGGCCCTCTCGACTGGCTCCTCCCGCCCGTCTTCCGTGCCGCCGAGTACGGCACGATCCTCATCCTCGCCGCCCGCTCCGGCGCCCCCGGTGCCCTTCCCGCGGCGTTCGGGCTGGTCGCAGCGGTCGCCTACCATCACTACGACACGGTGTACCGCATCCGCGGCGGCACCGGCGCGCCGCCCGCCTGGCTGGTGCGCACCCTGGGCGGCCACGACGGACGCACCCTCCTCGTGGTGGTCCTGGCCGCCCTCCTCGCGACGGGCGGTGGCGGCGACGGCCGTTTCACCCTCGCGCTCACCGCCCTCGCCGGCGCCGTGGCGCTCGTGGGCCTCGCGGAGTCCATCCGCTTCTGGGTGTCCTCGGGCGCACCCGCAGTACACGACGAAGGAGAACCCGCATGATCGGCCTCGTACTGGCAGCCGGTGCCGGACGGCGTCTGCGCCCCTACACCGACACGCTCCCGAAGGCCCTCGTGCCCGTGGACGGCGAGACCACCGTCCTCGACCTCACCCTCGGCAACTTCGCCGAGGTCGGCCTCACCGAGGCCGCCGTCGTCGTCGGCTACCGCAAGGAGGCCGTGTACGAGCGCAGGGCCGCCCTGGAGTCGAAGTACGGCGTCAAGCTCACGCTCATCGACAACGACAAGGCCGAGGAGTGGAACAACGCCTACTCCCTGTGGTGCGCCCGTGACGTCCTCCAGGAGGGCGTCATCCTCGCCAACGGCGACACCGTGCACCCCGTCTCCGTCGAGCGGACCCTGCTCGCCGCCCGCGGCGGCGACCAGCGGATCATTCTCGCCCTCGACACTGTGAAGTCCCTCGCGGACGAGGAGATGAAGGTCATCACGGCGGACGGCCAGGGCGTGCGCCGCATCACCAAGCTCATGGACCCGGCGGCCGCCACCGGCGAGTACATCGGTGTCACCCTCATCGAGCCGTCCGCCGCCGCCGACCTCGCGGACGCCCTGAGGACCACCTTCGAGCGGGACCCCGACCTCTACTACGAGGACGGCTACCAGGAGCTGGTGAACCGCGGCTTCCGGATCGACGTGGCCCCCATCGGAGACGTTCGCTGGGTGGAGATCGACAACCACGACGACCTCGCGAAGGGCCGTGAGATCGCGTGCCTGTACTGACCCGGCTCATCCCCTCGCCGGTCGTCGTCGACATCAGCCGGGGCGCCACCGACCGGCTCGCCGGCCTCCTCGCGGACCAGCGGGTCTCCGCCTCCGGACGGCTCGCCATGGCGATCAGCAACGGCTCCGGCCGCGCCCTGCGCGAGAAACTGGCCCCGCTGCTGCCCGACGCCGACTGGTACACCGTCGGCGACGGCACCATCGACTCCGCCGTACAGCTCGCGGACGCCATCCGCGGCAGGCGTTACGACGCGGTCGTCGGCCTCGGCGGCGGCAAGATCATCGACGTGACGAAGTACGCCGCCGCGCGCGTGGGCCTGCCCATGGTCGCCGTCGCGACGAACCTCTCGCACGACGGCATCTGCTCCCCGATCTCCACCCTGGACAACGACAACGGCCGCGGCTCCTACGGTGTCCCGGGCCCCATCGCCATGGTCATCGACCTGGACATCATCCGGGACGCGCCCATCCGCTTCGTCCGCTCCGGCATCGGTGAGGCGATCTCCAACCTGTCCGCGCTGGCGGACTGGGACCTGTCGCACCGCGTCACCGGCGAGCAGGTCGACGGCCTCGCGGCCGCCATGGCGCGCACCGCGGGCGAGTCCGTGCTGCGCCACCCCGGCGGCGTCGGTGACGACGAGTTCCTCACCGTCCTGGCGGAGGCGCTCGTGCTCAGCGGCATCGCCATGTCGATCAGCGGCGACAGCCGCCCCTCCTCCGGGGCCTGCCACGAGATCAGCCACGCCTTCGACCTGCTGCACCCCACCCGCCGCGCCCTGCACGGCGAGCAGTGCGGGCTCGGTGCCGCGTTCGCGACGTATCTGCGCGGCGCCCATGACGAGGCGGGACTCTTCGCGGAGGTGCTGCGCCGGCACGGCCTGCCCGTGCTGCCGGACGAGATCGGGTTCACCCCCGACGAGTTCGCCGCGACCGTGGCGTACGCGCCGCAGACCCGCCCCGGACGCTTCACCGTCCTGGAACACCTCGACCTGTCCACCGATCAGATCAGGGACGCGTACGCCGACTATGTCAAGACCATCCATCGCTGAACTCCGCCCGGTGGTCCACCCCGCGGGTGTGAAGGACCGGCGCAGCGGCGAGCACTGGGGCGGCCGCCTCTACATGCGTGAGGTCTCGCTGCGGGTGACCCGGCTCCTGGTCGGCACCCGGGTGACCCCGAACCAGCTCACGTACGTGATGACCCTGGCCGGTGTCCTCGCGGCCCCGGCGCTGCTCGTCCCCGGCATTCCCGGGGCGCTGCTCGGCGTGCTCATGGTCCAGCTCTACCTGCTGCTCGACTGCGTGGACGGCGAGGTCGCCCGCTGGAAGAAGCAGTTCTCCCTCGGCGGCGTGTACCTGGACCGGGTCGGCGCGTACCTGTGCGACGCGGCCGTGCTCGTCGGGCTCGGGCTGCGTGCCGCGGACCTGTGGGGCACCGGCCGCATCGACTGGCTGTGGGCGTTCCTCGGCACGCTCGCCGCGCTCGGCGCCATCCTGATCAAGGCCGAGACCGACCTGGTCGGCGTCGCCCGCCACCAGGGCGGGCTGCCGCCGGTGAAGGAGTCGGCGTCCGAGCCGCGCTCCTCCGGCATGGCGCTGGCCCGCAAGGCCGCCGCGGCGCTGAAGTTCCACCGGCTGATCCTGGGCATCGAGGCGTCGCTGCTCATCCTGGTCCTGGCCGTCGCCGACCAGATCCGCGGTGACCTGTTCTTCACCCGCCTCGGCGTCGCGGTGCTCGCCGGCATCGCGCTCCTGCAGACCGTGCTGCACCTGGTGTCCGTCCTGGCCTCCAGCCGACTCCGGTGAGGGGGTGACCCGAGTTGACCACACAGAAGAAGCCGCCGGGTGACCGGCGCGCGAACAACGGGCCGCTCAAGCTGGGCGCCGTCGTCATCACCATGGGCAACCGCCCCGACGACCTGCGCGCCCTCGTCGAGTCCGTCGCCGCCCAGGACGGCGACCCCGTCGAGGTGGTCGTCGTCGGCAACGGCGCCCCCGTCACCGGGCTCCCCGACGGCGTCCGCTCCGTCGACCTGCCCGAGAACCTCGGCATCCCCGGCGGACGCAACGTCGGCATAGAGGCCTTCGGGGAGAACGGCCGGGACGTCGACGTCCTGCTGTTCCTCGACGACGACGGCCTGCTGCCGAACAAGGACACCGCCGAGCTGGTCCGCCGGGCCTTCGACGCCGACCCGGAGCTGGGCATCGTCAGCTTCCGCATCGCGGACCCCGACACCGGCGCCACCCAGCGGCGCCACGTTCCCCGGCTGCGCGCCTCCGACCCGATGCGCTCCTCCCGCGTCACCACCTTCCTGGGCGGCGCCAACGCCGTCCGTACGCAGGTGTTCCAGGAGGTCGGGCCGCTGCCCGGCGAGTTCTTCTACGCCCACGAGGAGACCGACCTGGCCTGGCGCGCCCTCGACGCGGGCTGGCTGATCGACTACCGCTCCGACATGGTGCTGCACCACCCGACCACCCCGCCGTCCCGGCACGCGGTCTACCACCGCATGATCGCCCGGAACCGGGTGTGGCTGGCCCGCCGCAACCTGCCCGCCCCGCTCGTCCCGCTCTACCTCGGGGTGTGGCTGCTGCTCACCCTGGCGCGGCGTCCGTCGCTCGCGGGTCTCAAGGCGTGGTTCGGGGGCTTCAAGGAGGGCTGGACTACCCCCTGCGGGCCACGGCGCCCGATGAGGTGGCGTACTGTGTGGCGGCTCACCAAACTGGGCCGCCCCCCGGTGATCTGACAAGCTCGGATCCGAAGACACGCCGCACCGCCACCGCCCACGCCCCGCATCGCGCACACGAAAGCTTCGACCTGTGAGTGAGACAACCCACGACCGCGCGGTCACCGTCAGCGCCCCGCCCTCCCCGGACGACGGGCTGACCCCGGCCGAGCTGGCCGCCAAGTACGGACTGACGGTCAGCGGCGCCCGGCCGACCCTGCCGGAGTACGTCCGCCAGCTGTGGGGACGGCGCCACTTCATCCTCACGTTCTCCCGGGCCAAGGTCACCGCCCAGTACAGCCAGGCCAAGCTGGGTCAGCTGTGGCAGGTCGCGACGCCGCTGCTGAACGCGATGGTCTACTTCCTGATCTTCGGTCTGATCCTGGGCGCCGACCGCGGCATGGGCAAGGACGTCTACATCCCGTTCCTCGTGACCGGCGTGTTCGTCTTCACCTTCACCCAGACCTCCGTGATGTCCGGCGTCCGCTCCATCTCCGGCAACCTCGGGCTGGTCCGCGCGCTGCACTTCCCGCGCGCCGCGCTGCCCATCTCGCTGGCCCTCCAGCAGCTCCAGCAGCTGCTGTACTCGATGCTGGTGCTGCTCGTGATCGTGGTCGCGTTCGGCAGCTACCCCTCACTGAGCTGGCTGCTGATCCTGCCCGCGCTGGCCCTGCAGTTCGTCTTCAACACCGGCCTGGCCATGATCATGGCGAGGCTCGGGTCGAAGACCCCGGACCTCGCCCAGCTGATGCCGTTCGTGATGCGCACCTGGATGTACGCGTCCGGAGTCATCTTCTCCATCCGGATCATGCTGGAGGACAAGCCGGCCTGGATCGCGGACGTCCTCAGCTACAACCCTCCGGCGATCTACATGGACCTGGTCCGCTTCGCCCTGATCGACGGTTTCACCTCCGCCAACCTCCCCGAACACGTCTGGCTCGCCGGACTCGCGTGGGCAGCCGGCATCGGTGCCGTCGGGTTCGTGTTCTTCTGGAAGGCTGAGGAGCGGTACGGCCGTGGCTGACGAGACCCCCCAGAACGCTCCCGAGCCGACGGCCGGCCCCATCGGGCCCCGTGTCCCCACCGTCATCGCCGACGACGTCCATGTCGTGTACCGCGTCAACGGCGGCGGGGGCGGCCGGGGCAGCGCCACCGCGGCCCTGAGCCGCATTCTGCGCCGTGACAAAGGCCGCAGCCGGGGCATGCGCGAGGTCCACGCCGTGCGCGGCGTCACCTTCACCGCGTACCGGGGCGAGGCCATCGGCCTCATCGGCACCAACGGCTCCGGCAAGTCGACGCTGCTGCGCGCCATCGCCGGACTGCTGCCGACCGAGAAGGGCCGCGTCTACACCGACGGCCAGCCCTCCCTGCTCGGTGTCAACGCCGCCCTCATGGGCGACCTGACCGGCGAGCGCAACGTCATCCTCGGCGGCCTCGCCATGGGCATGTCGCGCGAGGAGGTCAAGTCCCGCTACCAGGACATCGTCGACTTCTCCGGCATCAACGAGAAGGGCGACTTCATCACGCTGCCCATGCGGACGTACTCCTCCGGCATGGGGGCCCGCCTCCGTTTCGCCATCGCCGCCGCGAAGCAGCATGATGTCCTCATGATCGACGAGGCCCTCGCGACCGGCGACCGCAAGTTCCAGATCCGCTCCGAGCAGCGCATCCGTGAACTCCGCAAGGAGGCCGGAACGGTGTTCCTCGTCAGTCACAGCAACAAGTCCATCCGCGACACCTGCGACCGGGTGCTCTGGCTGGAAAAGGGCGAGCTGCTCATGGACGGTCCCACGGACGAGGTCCTCAAGGCCTACGAGAAGGAGACCGGCAAGTAGGCCGCACGGGGAGGCCGTCCGGCAGGCGCCGTCACCGTGCGGCGTAAGCTGGACCGAATGGATTCACGCCAAGTGTGCCGATAGCTCCACAGGCGCGGCGGCGTGTCCGAAATGGGTTGTATTGGGTTGGCAGTGTAGAACGGGAGACGTGACGGCCATGACGGAAGAACTCCAGCTCGCCGAGGGTCCCGCCGTCCCCGCGCCGGGCAGTCGGCAGTGACGGGTGTCCCGCAGGTGCGCCCTGACGCCTCCGCGCGTACCGCCGTCGCGACCCTGGACAAGGCCGCGCACGAGAACTTCCCCGTGGCGCCGTTCTTCCTGCCCCGGGCCTGGCGCGACGACCTCATGGCCGTGTACGGATACGCCCGGCTGGTCGACGACATCGGAGACGGCGACCTGGCCCCCGGCGGTGCCGACGCCCGCCACCTCGGAGCCGCCCCAGACGCCGGTCCGCCCGCGCTGCTCGACGCCTTCGAGACCGACCTGCGCCGGATCTTCGACGGTGCCGACCCCGGTCACCCGCTGCTCCGCCGGCTGAGGCCGGTCGTCCACCGCCACGGCCTCGCCCCCGAGCCGTTCCTCGCGCTGATCGAGGCCAACCGGCAGGACCAGCGCGTCACCCGCTACCGGACGTACGGCGAACTCGTCGCGTACTGCGAGCTGTCCGCGAACCCCGTCGGACGGCTCGTCCTCGCCATCACCGGGACCAGCACCCCCGAGCGGGTCCGCCGCTCCGACGCCGTCTGCACCGCCCTGCAGATCGTCGAGCACCTCCAGGACGTCGCGGAGGACCTCCGCCGCGACCGCGTCTACCTCCCCGCCGAGGACCTCGACCGGTTCCGCGTCACAGAAACCGACCTCGCCCTGCCCACCGCGGGCGCGTCGGTGCGCGCCCTGGTCGCGTACGAGGCGGAACGCGCCCGCGGCCTGCTCGATGAAGGGACCCCCCTCGTGGGTAGCGTCCACGGAAGGCTCCGGCTGCTTCTCGCCGGGTTCACCGCCGGGGGCCACGCCGCCCTCGACGCCATCGCAGCCGCCGGATTCGACGTTCTGCCCGGACCTCCCAAGCCCACCAAGCCCCGGCTGCTCCGCCGCGCCGGAGCGGTGCTGCGAACCGCGCGTAGAGAGGGGTGAGCTTCCCTCGTGCAGCCCACGAACCCGATGCCCGCCCAGGTCCAGGCGGCCTACACGTACTGCGAGGCCGTCACCGCGACGCAGGCTCGCAACTTCGCGTACGGCATCCGGCTCCTGCCCGCCGAGAAGCGTCAGGCGATGTCCGCCCTGTACGCCTTCTCCCGGCGGGTCGACGACATCGGTGACGGCGGCCTCGGCCCCGACGCCAAACAGAGCCGCCTCGCCGCCACCCGCGACCTGCTCGACCGGATCCGCCGTGGCGCCGTCGACGAGGACGACACCGACCCGGTCGCCGTCGCCCTCGCGGACGCCGCCCGCCGCTTCCCGCTGCCCCTCGAAGGTTTCGACGAGCTCATCGACGGTGTCCTCATGGACGTCCGCGGCCAGACCTACGACACCTGGGACGACCTCAAGGTCTACTGCCGCTGTGTCGCCGGAGCCATCGGCCGCCTCTCCCTCGGTGTCTTCGGCACGGCTCCGGGCGCACGCGACGCGGCACGCGCCTCCGAGTACGCCGACACGCTCGGTCTCGCCCTCCAGCTCACCAACATCCTGCGCGACCTGCGCGAGGACGCCGAGAACGGCCGCACCTACCTGCCTGCCGAGGACCTCGCCAAGTTCGGCTGCGACAGCGGCTTCCGCTCCGGCACTCCGCCCCGGGGCGGAGACTTCACCGGGCTCGTCCACCACGAGGTGCGGCGTGCCCGCGCCCTGTTCGCGGAGGGCTACCGGCTGCTGCCGCTGCTCGACCGGCGCAGCGGCGCCTGTGTCGCCGCGATGGCCGGCATCTACCGCCGTCTGCTCGACCGCATCGAACGCGACCCGGAGGCCGTGCTGCGCGGCCGGGTCTCCCTGCCGGGCCACGAGAAGGCGTACGTCGCCGTGCGCGGCCTGTCCGGCCTGGACACCCGCACGGTCTCCCGCCACACCGTCAGGAGGCGCGCGTGACCGACCCCGCCGACCGCGATCCCACCGCCCCGCCGCCGCACCCGTGCGGGGCCCGGGCGGTGCCCGGCGGCCCGCGCGCGGCGACCGCCGTCGTCGTCGGCGGCGGCCTCGGCGGGATCACCGCCGCGCTCCGCCTCGCGGACGAAGGCGTGCGGGTCACCCTGCTGGAGGGGCGGCCCCGGCTCGGCGGCCTCGCCTTCTCCTTCCAGCGCGGCGGCCTCACCGTCGACAACGGCCAGCACGTCCACCTGCGCTGCTGCACCGCCTACCAGTGGCTCCTCAACCGCATCGGCGGCGCCCACCTCGCTCCCGTGCAGGACCGGCTCGACGTCCCCGTGCTGGACGCCGACCGCCCCGCCGGGCGGCGTCTCGGACGGCTGCGCCGCGCCGCCCTGCCCGTTCCGCTGCACCTGGCCGCCAGCCTCGCGACGTACCCCCACCTCTCCCTCGGCGAGCGGGCGGGCGTCGGCCGTGCCGCCCTCGCGCTGAAGGCCCTCGACCCGGCCGACCCGGCCCTCGACGACATCGGCTTCGCGGACTGGCTCACCCGCCACGGCCAGAGCCCCCGAACGATCCGGGCCCTCTGGGACCTCGTCGGCGTCGCCACGCTCAACGCGCCCGCCACCCACACCTCGCTCGGTCTCGCCGCCATGGTCTTCAGGACCGGCCTGCTGTCCGAGCCGGGCGCCGCCGACATCGGCTGGGCCCGCGTCCCCCTCGGCCACCTCCACGACACCCTGGCCCGCGCCGCCCTCGACGCCCGAGGCGTCCGCACCCTGCTGCGCACCAAGGCCCGCTCCCTCACCCCCACCGGAGACGGCCGCTGGACCGTCGCCGTCCCCGGCGACACCCTCGAAGCCGACACCGTCGTCCTCGCCGTGCCCCAGCGCGAGACCCACGACCTGCTGCCGCCCGGCGCCGTCGACGACCCCGGCGCGCTCCTGAGGATCGGCACCGCGCCCATCCTCAACGTCCACGTCCTGTACGACCGGACCGTGCTGAGCCGCCCCTTCTTCGCCGCCCTCGGCTCACCCGTCCAATGGGTGTTCGACCGCACCGCCGCATCCGGCTTCACCGTTGGCCAGTACCTCGCCCTGTCCCAGTCGGCCGCCCACGACGAGATCGACGCCCCGGTGGCCGAACTCCGCGCGCGCTACCTGCCTGAGCTGGAGCGGCTGCTCCCGCTCACCCGGGGCGCCCGCGTCCACGACTTCTTCGTCACCCGGGAGCGGACAGCGACGTTCGCGCCCGCGCCCGGCGTCGGACGGTTGCGCCCCGGCGCCCGAACTCGTGCGCCCGGCCTGTATCTTGCGGGCGCGTGGACCGCCACCGGCTGGCCCGCCACCATGGAAGGAGCGGTACGCAGCGGGTTCACCGCGGCGTCCGCCGCCCTCTCGGCCCTCGGCCGCCCCCACGTCCACCCGCTTGAGGAGGCGGCATGACACCGAGAACCGCAACCAGAGGAGAGACCGTGCCGACTGTGCCCCCGGCGAACCCCGCCGTCGACACCGCGGAGGTGACCGCGCTCCTGGAGCGTGGGCGCGCGCTGTCCACCCCGGTGCTGCGCGCGGCAGTCGACCGGCTCGCGCAGCCCATGGACACCGTCGCCGCCTACCACTTCGGCTGGATCGACGCCCACGGGCGGCCCGCGGACGGCGATGGGGGCAAGGCCGTGCGTCCCGCCCTCGCCCTGCTGTCCGCCGAGGCCGCGGGGGCCCCTGCGGAGACCGGGGTGCCCGGCGCGGTCGCGGTGGAGCTGGTGCACAACTTCTCCCTGCTGCACGACGACCTGATGGACGGCGACGAGCAGCGCCGCCACCGCGACACGGTGTGGAAACTGCACGGCCCCGCCCAGGCCATCCTCGTCGGTGACGCCCTGTTCGCCCTCGCCAACGAGATCCTGCTGGAACTCGGCACCGTCGAGGCGGGCCGCGCGACCCGCCGGCTGACCACCGCCACCCGCAGACTGATCGACGGCCAGGCCCAGGACATCTCCTACGAGCACCGCGAGAGGGTCACCGTCGACGAGTGCCTGACGATGGAGGGCAACAAGACGGGCGCCCTGCTCGCCTGCTCCGCCTCCATCGGCGCCGTGCTCGGCGGCGCGGACGACCGCACCGCCGATGCCCTGGAGGCCTACGGCCACCACCTGGGCCTCGCCTTCCAGGCCGTCGACGACCTGCTGGGCATCTGGGGCGACCCCGAGTCCACCGGCAAGCAGACCTGGAGCGACCTGCGGCAGCGCAAGAAGTCCCTGCCGGTCTGCGCCGCCCTCGCCGCCGACGGCCCCGCCTCGGAACGGCTCGCCACCCTGCTCGCCGCCGACGCCAAGTCCCAGGACCTGGACGCCTTCTCCGAGGAGGAGTTCGCCACCCGAGCCGCCCTCATCGAGGAGGCCGGCGGCCGTGACCGGGCCGCCGAGGAGGCCCGCCGCCAGCACACCGTCGCCATCGAGGCGCTGGACCGGGTGGACATGCCCGCCCGGGTGCGGGCCCAGCTCGTCGCCCTCGCGGACTTCGTCGTCGTACGGAAGAGATGATCACCATCATCGCCCCCAGACCACTGCCGGTCTCCTCCTCCCTCCCGACCGCCACATCCCGGATGACGTCGACGCGCATATGAGTTCGCAGTCGCCGGCCGGCGCCGCCCTCTCGGGGCCGGCGCCGGCCGACGGCAGACCCGCAGCAGAAGCACCACTACTGCACGAAGGGGAAGCCATGACAGCGACGACCGACGGAAGCGCCGGGGCCCTGGGCCCCCGGACGGCGCCGGCCGACGAAGCGCACCGCACCAGCACCGCCCCGGCGGACCTCCAGGACGCCGCCCGACGCGCCCTGAAGCGCGCCACCGCGCACCTCCTCGACCGCCAGGACGACGAGGGCTGGTGGAAGGGCGACCTGGAGACCAACGTCACCATGGACGCCGAGGACCTGCTCCTGCGCGAGTTCCTCGGCGTCCGCGACGGGCCCACGACCGAGGCCGCAGCCCGCTGGATCCGCGCACAGCAGCGCGACGACGGCACCTGGGCCACCTTCCACGGCGGGCCCGGCGAACTGTCCGCCACCGTCGAGGCGTACGTCGCGCTGCGGCTCGCCGGGGATCCGCCCGACGCCCCGCACATGGCCCGTGCCTCCGCCTGGGTGCGCAGCCGCGGCGGTATGGCCCGGGCCCGGGTGTTCACCCGCATCTGGCTCGCCCTGTTCGGCTGGTGGAAGTGGGACGACCTGCCCGAGCTGCCACCCGAACTGATCTACCTGCCGCCCTGGTTCCCGCTCAACATCTACGACTTCGGCCAGTGGGCCCGCCAGACGATCGTCCCGCTGACCGTCGTCTCCGCACGGCGGCCCGTCCGGCCCGCCCCGTTCGCGCTCGACGAGCTGCACACCGACCCGCGCCGACCCGCGCCGCCCCGCCCCGCGGCCCCCGCGGCCTCCTGGGAGGGGCTGTTCCAGCGGCTCGACAAGGCGCTGCACGCCTACCGCCGTGTCGCCATCCGGCCGCTTCGCCGGGCGGCCATGCGTGCCGCGGCCCGCTGGATCGTCGAGCGCCAGGAGAACGACGGCTGCTGGGGCGGCATCCAGCCCCCCGCCGTCTACTCCCTGATCGCCCTCCACCTGCTCGGCTACGATCTCGGACATCCCGTCATGCGTGAAGGCCTCGCCTCCCTCGACCGGTTCGCCGTGTGGCACGAGGACGGCTCGCGCATGATCGAGGCCTGCCAGTCACCCGTCTGGGACACCTGCCTGGCCACCATCGCCCTCGCCGACGCCGGGCTCCCCGCCGATCATCCGGCGCTGGTGAAAGCCGCCGACTGGCTCCTCGCGGAGCAGATCGTCCGGCCCGGCGACTGGGCCGTACGCCGCCCGCAGCTCCCGCCGGGAGGCTGGGCGTTCGAGTTCCACAACGACACCTACCCCGACATCGACGACACCGCCGAGGTGATCCTCGCCCTGCGCCGGGTCGAGCACCCCGACTCCGCCCGCATGGAGGCCGCCCTCACCCGCGCGGTCCGCTGGACCGCCGGAATGCAGTCCCGGGACGGCGGCTGGGGCGCCTTCGACGCCGACAACACCAGCACCCTGCCCAACAAACTGCCGTTCTGCGACTTCGGCGAGGTCGTCGACCCGCCCTCCGCCGACGTCACCGCCCACGTCGTGGAGATGCTCGCCCACGAGGGGCGCGCCCACGACCCCCGTACCCGCCGCGGCCTCGCCTGGCTCCTCGCGAACCAGGAGCCCGGCGGCGCCTGGTTCGGCCGCTGGGGTGTCAACCACGTCTACGGCACCGGGGCGGTACTCCCCGCCCTCACCGCCGCGGGAGTGCCGCCCGCCCACCCGGCGGTCCGGCGGGCCGTCGCCTGGCTGGAGTCCGTGCAGAACGAGGACGGCGGCTGGGGCGAGGATCTGCGCTCCTACCGCGACCCGGCATGGATCGCCCGGGGCACGTCCACCGCCTCCCAGACGGCCTGGGCGCTGATGGCACTGCTCGCCGCGGGGGAGCGGGACTCCGCGGCCGTCGCCCGCGGGGTGCGCCGGCTGGCCGACACCCAGGCCGAGGACGGTTCCTGGGACGAGCCCCATTTCACCGGCACCGGATTCCCCTGGGACTTCTCCATCAACTACCACCTGTACCGGCAGGTCTTCCCGCTCACCGCGCTGGGCCGGTACGTCCACGGGGAACCGTCCTTCGGCAAGGGGAGCTGACATGCCGGAAGCCCCCGGACCGGGATCCGGACCGGCACCCGGCCCGCTGCTCGTCGCCTGCGCCCTGGGTATCGAACGGCTCGCCCTGAGCGGCACCGCCGCCCCCGCGGACGCGGTGACCGTGCTGCGCACCGGGATGGGCCCCGGCAACGCCCGCCGCGCCGTGACCCGTGCCCTGCGCCCCGACGGACCGCTGTGCGGCGCCTCCGTCGTCGCCTCCGGGTTCTGCGCGGGGCTCGCCCCGGGTATGCACCCCGGCGACCTGGTCGTCGCCGACGAGACCCGTGGCCCGCACGGCGGCACCGCCTGCACGGCCACCGCTCACCTGGCCGCCGCGCTCGCCCGCGCCGTGCCCGGGCGCACCGTCCACACCGGCCCGCTGCTCGGCAGTGACCACGTCGTACGGGGCCAGGAGCGGGCGGACCTGCGGGCCACCGGCGCCCTCGCGGTGGACATGGAGTCCGCCGCCACCCTGCACGCCGCCCTGGCGACCGGCCCGCGGCCGGTTGCCGCCGTCCGGGTGGTCGTGGACGCCCCGGAGCACGAGCTGGTCCGGATCGGCACGGTCCGCGGTGGAATATCGGCCTTCCGTGTTCTTCGTGCCGTCATCCCCGCGTTCCTCGAATGGCACCGTTCGTTACTGCTCCCCAGGAGGTGAGCCAGATGGCCATGCCGCTCCGCCAGACCATCCGGGTCGGAACCTATCTGCTCGGACAGCGGCTCCGCAGGCGTGACAAGTTCCCGCTGATCGTCGAGCTGGAACCGCTGTACGCCTGCAACCTCAAATGCGAGGGCTGCGGGAAGATCCAGCACCCGGCCGGAGTGCTCAAACAGCGCATGCCCGTCGCGCAGGCCGTCGGCGCCGTCCTGGAGTCGGGCGCGCCCATGGTCTCCATCGCCGGCGGCGAACCGCTGATGCACCCGCAGATCGACGAGATCGTCCGTCAGCTCGTCGCCCGCCGGAAGTACGTCTTCCTCTGCACCAACGCGCTGCTGCTCCGCAAGAAGATCGAGCTGTTCACCCCCTCCCCCTATTTCGCCTTCGCCGTGCACATCGACGGACTGCGTGAACGGCACGACGAGTCCGTCGCCAAGGAAGGTGTCTTCGACGAGGCCGTCGCCGCCGTCAAGGAGGCCAAGCGCCGCGGTTTCCGCGTCACCACCAATTCCACGTTCTTCAACACCGACACCCCGCAGACCGTCATCGAGGTGCTGAATTACCTCAACGACGACCTCAAGGTCGACGAAATGATGATCTCGCCCGCGTACGCCTACGAAAAGGCCCCCGACCAGGAACACTTCCTCGGCGTTGAGCAGACCCGCGAACTGTTCCGCAAGGCCTTCTCCGACGGCAACCGGCGGCGCTGGCGGCTCAACCATTCCCCGCTCTTCCTCGACTTCCTGGAAGGCAGAGCCGACTTCCCCTGCACCGCGTGGGCGATCCCCAACTACTCGCTGTTCGGCTGGCAGCGCCCCTGCTACCTCATGAGCGACGGCTACGTCCCGACGTACAAGGAGCTCATCGAGGAGACCGACTGGGACAGTTACGGGCGGGGCAAGGACCCGCGCTGCGCCAACTGCATGGCTCACTGCGGCTACGAGCCGACCGCCGTGCTCGCCACCATGGGCTCCCTGCGGGAGTCCCTGCGTGCCGCCCGCGAGGCCGTGTCCAGCCCACGCCCATGACCTGAACCATCCGATCGCTGACCGTTGTTCCGACGTGAAGGGGGCCCGAGCGTGACACTTCTGGAGAACATCAGGGAACCGCGCGACCTCAGGGACCTGACCGGACCCGAGCTGGACCGGCTGGCCGGGGAGATCCGGACGTTCCTCGTGGACGCGGTCTCCAGGACCGGTGGCCACCTCGGCCCCAACCTCGGTGTGGTGGAGCTGACCATCGCCCTGCACCGCGTCTTCGACTCGCCGAGGGACCGGATCCTGTGGGACACGGGTCACCAGTCGTACGTGCACAAGCTGCTCACCGGCCGTCAGGACTTCTCCGGGCTCCGCGGCAGGGGCGGCCTCTCGGGCTACCCGGCCCGTGCCGAGTCCGAGCACGACGTCATCGAGAACTCGCACGCCTCGACGGTCCTGGGCTGGGCCGACGGCCTCGCCAAGGCCGGCCGGCTGCGCGGCCGGGACGACCACGTGGTGGCGGTCATCGGGGACGGGGCCCTGACGGGTGGCATGGCCTGGGAGGCGCTCAACAACATCGCCGCCGCCAAGGACCGGCCCCTCGTCATCGTCGTCAACGACAACGAGCGGTCCTACGCGCCCACGATCGGCGGCCTCGCCGACCACCTCGCCACCCTCCGCACGACGGACGGCTACGAGCGCTTCCTCTCCTGGGGCAAGGACGTGCTCGGCCGCACCCCGGTGGTCGGCAGGCCCCTGTACGGCTCCCTGCACGGCGCCAAGAAGGGCCTGAAGGACTTCATCGCGCCCCAGGGTCTCTTCGAGGACCTCGGTCTCAAGTACGTGGGTCCCGTCGACGGCCACGACCTGGCCGCCGTCGAGTCCGCGCTCCAGCGCGCCAAGCGCTTCAGCGGCCCGGTCATCGTGCACTGCCTGACGGAGAAGGGCCGCGGCTACCAGCCCGCTCTGGACGACGAGGCGGACCGCTTCCACGCGGTGGCCGCCATGGACCCCCGGACCTGCGCGCCGCTGAGCCCCGCCGCCGGGCCGTCCTGGACGTCCGTCTTCGGTGACGCGCTGGCCGAGCTGGGCGAGCGGCGGCCCGATCTGGTCGCCCTGACGGCCGCGATGCTGCACCCGACGGGGCTGACCCGGTTCGCGGAGCGGTTCCCGGACCGGGTGTGGGACGTCGGCATCGCGGAGCAGCACGCCGCCGTGTGCGCCGCCGGACTGGCCACGGCCGGGCTGCACCCGGTCGTGGCCGTCTACGCCACGTTCCTCAACCGGGCCTTCGACCAGGTGCTGATGGACGTCGCCCTGCACCGCTGCGGGGTGACGTTCGTACTCGACCGGGCCGGGGCCACGGGAACGGACGGCCCCTCCCACAACGGGATGTGGGACCTGTCCGTCCTCCAGGTCGTCCCCGGACTGCGCATCGCCGCACCGCGTGACGCGGACCGGCTGCGCGCCCTCCTGGCCGAGGCCGTGGACGTCGGCGACGCCCCGACCGTGCTGCGCTTCCCGAAGGAGACGGTCGGTGAGCCCATCCCGGCCGTGGGCCGGATCGGCGGCATGGACGTCCTCCACCAGTCCCACCCGCGGGCCGACGTGCTGCTGGTGGCCGTCGGCGCCATGGGCGCGACCGGTGTGCGGGCGGCGCGGCTGCTGGAGGAGCGGGGCATCGGCTGCACGGTCGTCGACCCGCGCTGGGTGAAACCGCTCGACCCCGCCCTGGCTCCGTCGGCCGCGCGGCACCGGCTGGTCGCGGTGGTCGAGGACAACGTCCGCACCGGAGGCGCCGGCGCGGCCGTCGGCCAGCTTCTGCGCGACGCCGGGACCGACGTACCGCTGCGGACGTACGGCCTGCCGGAGCGTTTCCTGCCGCACGCCGGACGCGGCGAGACGCTGGCCGACGCCGGGCTCACCCCCGTCGGCATCGCGGCGAGGATCGCCGAGGCGCTGCGCCGCCCGGACGGGAACCTCCCGCACCCCGCGGAGCCGCCCGGCGCCGCGGCGCTGCCGGACGCGGCACCCGCGGGGGCACGGTCCGGCGAGGAGACGGAGCCCACGGGGCGCCACGAGACGCGCAGCGGAGTGCGGAGCGAGGCATGAACAGCGACTTCGACCTGGGCAAGCTGCTCGCGGACCGCGCCGGTGACCGCTACGACCTGCACGCCCGGTATCTGAACCACCAGTTGCCGCGCATGCTGCGCACCCTCGGCTTCGACAAGACGTACGAGCGCGGCGAAGGAGCCCACTTCGAGGACGCCGAGGGCAACGACTACCTGGACATGCTGGCCGGCTTCGGCGTCATGGGCCTCGGCCGGCACCACCCGGTCGTCCGCAAGGCACTGCACGACGTGCTGGACGCCGGGCTGCCGGACCTGACCCGCTTCGACTGCTCGCCGCTGCCCGGGCTGCTGGCCGAACGGCTGCTCGCCCACTCGCCCCACCTGGACCGGGTGTACTTCGGCAACAGCGGCACCGAGGCCGTGGAGGCGGCGCTGAAGTTCGCCCGGCACGCCACCGGGAGGCCCCGGATCCTCTACTGCGGCCACGCCTTCCACGGGCTCACCACCGGCTCCCTGTCCGTCAACGGTGAGCGCGGCTTCCGCGAAGGCTTCGGCCCGCTGCTGTCCGACACCCCCGTGGCCCTGGGCGACCTGGACGCACTGGACCGGGAGCTGCGGCGCGGTGACGTCGCCGCATTCATCGTGGAGCCGGTGCAGGGCAAGGGGGTCCAGGAGGCCCCGCCCGGCTTCCTGCGCGCCGCGCAGGAGCTGCTGCACAAGCGGGGCGCCCTGCTGATCGCGGACGAGGTGCAGACCGGACTGGGCCGCACCGGCGACTTCTACGCGTACCAGCACGAGGACGGCGTGGAGCCCGACCTGGTGTGTGTGGCGAAGGCTCTGTCCGGCGGCTACGTCCCCGCCAGCGCCACCCTCGGCAAGGAGTGGATCTTCAAGAAGGTCTATTCGTCGATGGACCGGGTTCTCGTCCACTCCGCCAGCTTCGGCTCCAACGCCCAGGCCATGGCGGCGGGTCTCGCCGTCCTCGCGGTGATCGAGGACGAGGGGATCGTCGCGCACGTCCGCCGGGTCGGCGGGCTGCTCAAGTCCCGGCTGACCGCGCTCGTCGACCGCTACGAGATGCTCCACGACGTGCGCGGCCGGGGCCTGATGATCGGCATCGAGTTCGGCCGGCCGTCGTCGCTGGGGCTGCGCAGTCGATGGGCGATGCTCCAGGCGGCACGCAGGGGCCTGTTCGCGCAGATGATCGTGGTGCCGCTGCTCCAGCGGCACCACATCCTCACCCAGGTCTCCGGCGACCGGATGGAGGTCATCAAGCTGATCCCGCCGCTGGTCGTCACCGAACAGGACGTGGACCGCTTCGTGGCGGCCTTCACGCAGCTGATGGACGAGGCGCACAACGGGGGCGGACTGATCTGGGACTTCGGCCGTACGCTGGTCAGACAGGCGGTGGCGAACCGATGACGGAAAACCCTTTGCCTGTCGGGCAAGAAATTTGCCCCTGAGGAAAACTCCTGGCGCAATGGGGGCATGACCACCGCCGAAGGGGTCCCTTTCCCGGGCCCGCCGGGGGAGGCGGCCGACGCCCTGCCGGACGTCGCTCCCCAGCTGCGCGCACTGCGCCGCCGCCGCGGCCTCACCCTGGAGGCGGCGGCCCAGCGTGCCGGGCTCTCCCCGGCTCACCTCTCCCGTCTGGAGACCGGTCACCGGCAGCCCTCGCTGCCGATGCTGCTCGGGCTCGCCCGGACGTACGGCGTCACCGTGTCCGAACTTCTGGGCGAGGTGGCGCCGGAGCGGGACCCGATCGTCCGGGCCGGGCGCCCCGAGGCCGTCGAGGCCGACGGGTGGATCTACCACCAGGCCGGGGCCGCCGGGCGCGCCATGCAGGCGCTGCGGGTGCGCGTCCCGTACACCGGGCAGCCGGACCGGGTGCGGGTGCATCCCGGTGAGGAGTGGCTGTACGTCCTCACGGGACGCGTCCGCCTCGCCCTGGGCGACGCCGTCCATGTGCTCGACCCCGGGGACAGCGCCCATTTCGGCTCGCTCACCCCGCACCGGATCGCCGCGGCCACCCCGGGCGGGGCGGAGCTGCTGTTCGTCCACACCCTCATGCAGAGCGCCGCCGCCGACCTGTGCCTGGGCGGCGACCACACGCGCCGGCCCTGACCGGGAGCGGCGCGTTCCCAGCCGAGCCCCTGGAGGCTTCCATGTCCGACCAGCAGGTCCCCCACCCCGAATCCGAGACCGGCGGCTTCCCGCGCGGGCTGATCCTGCGGCTCTTCGCCTACCTCGTGGCGGGCCACCTGTTCGCGGCCTTCCTGTACTTCATCTTCCTGGTGGGCGGGCAGAACCGGTAGCGGGCGGGGGCGCGGGCCCGGGGAGGCGCGGGGGGCTCAGCCTTCGAGGAGGCGCTCCCGGAGCCGATCCCGGGTCGCCGGGGCCAGCCCCAGCCCCTCGGTGAGGTACCGCTCGGTCGACCCCCAGGTCGCCTCGATCGTCGCGTAAGCCGTCTCCAGATAACGGGGGCGCGCGTCGAACAGCGGACCGAGCAGCTCCATCACCTCCGGGGACATCCCCGCCGGGGAGGAGTCGCTGCGGTAGACCTTGTAGCGGCGGCTGGGGTCGTTGGACTTGAGGTAGTCCTCCTCGATCGCGTCGCGCTCGACACCCACCGCGAGCAGCGTCACCGCGATCGACAGGCCCGCACGGTCCTTGCCTGCCGCGCAGTGCATCAGGGCGGGGACACTGTCCTCCGCGAGGGCGTGCACCACCCGGCTGTGCTCATCGGTGCGCTCGACGATGATCTGCCTGTACGCCTCCAGCATCCGGCCCTCGGCCTGGCCGTTCCCGAGCAGATCGCGAAGCTGCCGGAGGTCGCCGTCGCGGACCATCTGCCAGAACTCCGCACCGTCGGCCGGGTCGGTCAGCGGTATGTTCACGTTCCGCACACCCGGGAGAGTCACGTCCTGGCCTTCCAGCGCCTGGTCGGCGGCGTTGCGGAAGTCGAAGACCGTGTGAAGCCCGAGCGAGGAGAGGAAGGCCGTGTCCGCGTCGGTGGCGTGAGCCAGGTGTCCGCTGCGGTACAGCGTGCCGTGGCGTACCCGTCGGCCGTCCACGGCGGGGAGGCCCCCGACATCGCGGAAGTTGCGCACACCGGTCAGCTCCGGCTCGGTGGTCGGCGGGACGTGCGGCAGCTTCTGCGTCACGGCGGCTCCTCGGGCGTCTGGCGTCGGCGCGGCCCGCCGACGTTGTCGCGGATCTGACGATACGACATCGCTGCCCCAGGCATGTATGTCCGTGCGGCTCGCACATCCGTTGCCTCGCCTGATCGATTATGTTTGCTCTTGTTGATTTTCGTGATAATCAAGGCTTCCGTCATGAGTTGGGGCTTCTGTCCGTATTACGGGATTAAGCCCCAACGTGCCCGGAAAACAAGGGAGATGGGGCGGGAGGGTGAGCAGCGTCATAAAGGTGACGGACCGTGGCCGAGCGCCGGGGTGAAGGTCCCTGCGTGGCGCGGGAATTCATGATCCGCAATCCACGGAGTGTGACCGGAATTCCCACAGGAATTCCCGCACCTGAATGAGTGGCTGAAACCCTTCGCTTGTTCCTCGCGTCCTCACTCGTTTACGGTCACGATCCATCCGGGCGGACCGCCGAATCCTGCCGCCGCCTGGAATTTGGCACCCACCCACGTGCGGCAGGAGCGGGGGACCCAGGTAGTTCGCCGGACCGGAATTCCGGGACGGCTCGGGGTGAAGTCGCGCCAACACGCGGCCGGACAACTCCAGTCCGAACCCGACAGCTCACCTCGCAGGCGCCGGAGAGGAATTCGCCATGCCCGCGAAGGGTAAGCACCGCCGTCCCAAGTCCATCGCGCTCACCCGGGGTTTCGTCGCCGCCGGCACCGGCGGCGCCGCACTCGCGCTCCCGCTCTTCGGCGCGACCGGCGCGCACGCGGCGGCCCCGGCCGCCGCTCAGCCGCAGCAGGTCGCCCAGGCGGTGCAGGTGGCGCAGGCCGTCGAGGCCGCGCAGGCGGTAGAGGCCGCCAAGGCCGCACCGCGCACCTACACCGTCGTCCCCGGCGACTACCTTGCGAAGATCGCGCACAACAAGAACGTCAAGGGCGGCTGGAAGAAGCTCTACGCGGACAACCGCGAGGCCATCGGAGACGACCCGTCGCTCATCCACCCCGGCCTGAAGCTCACACTCGGCGCGAAGGCTCCGGCGAAGGCCAAGGCGAAGGTCCCGGCGAAGGGCAAGGTCGCCGACAAGGCCGAGGTGAAGGCCAAGGCGAAGGCCTCCAAGCCGGCCGAGTCCGAGGACCGCGCCTCGCGGTCCGCCGCCAAGACGGCCATCCCCGCCCAGGCCGCGGCCCCGGCCGCCCAGGCCCCCGCCGCCTCCGGGTTCACCGCGCCGGTGGCCGCCGGTGTGACCACGCCGTACCGCGCCTCGGGCGCCATGTGGTCCTCCGGTTACCACACGGGCGTGGACTTCGCCGCGGCCGCCGGCACCAGCGTCAAGGCCGTCGGTCCGGGCACGGTCGTCTCCGCCGGCTGGAGCGGCGCATACGGCAACGAGGTCGTCATCAAGCACACCGACGGCACCTACTCGCAGTACGCCCACCTCTCCTCCCTCTCCGTCGCGGCCGGTCAGGGCGTGAGCGGCGGCCAGCAGATCGGCCTGTCCGGATCCACCGGCAACTCCACCGGCCCGCACCTGCACTTCGAGATCCGCACCAGCCCGGGCTACGGCTCGGACATCGACCCGCTGGCGTACCTCCGCAGCCACGGCGTCGCGATCTGACGCACCCCCATACGCCCTCATGAGGGACAGCGCGCCGCCGCCCGGCACCCGCGAGGTGCCGGGCGGCGGCGTTTCCGCATACGCCTCCCGAACAAAACGCCGTATTCCGCCCAAGGGGGATGTAGGGCGGTGGTAAAGATCACTCCGCGTCAACCCCTCCTTACGGTCGCGTAGGTCACATCCCGAGGTGCACGATGTGCACTTGTGGCAGGCGAATCGACGATGGGGGGAGAACGACGTGATCGGGTCGTACGCGGCGGTCGGTGACAGCTTCACCGAGGGCGTGGGGGACCCCGGCCCGGACGGGCGGTTCGTCGGCTGGGCCGACCGCCTCGCGGTCCTGCTCGCCGACCGGATCCCGGAGGACGCGGGCTTCCGGTACGCGAACCTCGCGGTACGCGGCAGGCTGCTGGACCAGATCGTCGAGGAGCAGGTCCCGCGAGCGAAGGAACTCGCCCCCGACCTGGTGACGTTCTGCGCGGGCGGCAACGACATCATCCGTCCCGGCACCGACCCCGACGATGTGGCGGAGCGCTTCGAGCGGGCCGTGCTGGAGCTGACACCTGTGGTCGGGACCGTGCTGGTGACGACCGGCTTCGACACCCGGGGCGTGCCGGTGCTCAAGCACCTGCGGGGCAAGATCGCCACGTACAACGGCCATGTCCGGGCCATCGCGGACCGGTACGGCTGCCCGGTGCTGGACCTGTGGTCGCTGCGGAGCGTCCAGGACCGCCGTGCCTGGGACGACGACCGGCTGCACCTGTCGCCCGAGGGGCACACCCGCGTCGCGCTGCGGGCCGGCCAGGCCCTGGGCCTGGAGGTGCCCGCCGACCCGGAGCAGCCCTGGCCGCCGCTGCCGCCGCGCGGCACGCTCGACGAGCGGCGGGACGACATCCACTGGGCCCGCGAGTACCTGGTCCCGTGGATCGGCCGCCGCCTGCGGGGGGAATCGTCGGGTGACCATGTGACGCCGAAGCGCCCGGACCTGATGCCGCTGTGAGGCGGGAAACAGGCCCGTAGGGGGCTTGCGAGGGCGAGCTGCCCCAAGCCCTTCGCCCTCGGGAGGGGTACCCCCAGGGTGCGAAACGGGGACCCGAGGGGGCGGACTCCCGGTTCCGGGGAGGGACGGTCGGGGAGACGGCCCGCTACGGCGCGAGGGGCGCGGGCCCCACGACGGGTCCCGGGCTCAGCTCCCGCGACAGGGCCTCGTCCGCCCAGCGCAGCATCGTCGTCCGGGACACCGCTCCCGGGTAGACGGTCATCTGCACCGCCAGCCCGTCCAGCAGGGCCGTCAGCCGGCACGCCGCACCCTCAGGGTCCGCGCACCGGAACTCCCCGGCCTCCGCTCCCTCCGCGAACACCCCGGCCAGCGCCGCCTTCCACTGCCGGTCCAGCCCCGCGGCCACCTCCCGCAGGGCCGGCTCCCGCAGAGCCGCCGCCCAGCCGTCGATCCACAGCCGCCAGCCCTTCGCGCTGCCCGTCGGCGCGTACCAGCGGATCGCCGCCCGCAGCCGCCGGGCCGCCGGGGCCCGCCGCCCCAGGATCCGGCGCAGCTCCGCCAGATCCGACTCGGCGGCGTACGCGAACGCAGCGGCCACCAGACGCTCCTTGGTCGCGAAGTGGTACAGCACCAGCGGCGCGCTCACCCCCAGCGCACCCGCCACATCGGCGATCCGCACCGCCGCCGCGCCCCGCACCTCGATCTGCTCCACCGTCGCCCGAAGCAGCGCCTCCCGCCGCTCGGCCGCCCCCCACCGCGTCCTGGACACCGCCACCCCGCCGCTTCCGGTCCGTACCCGCGCCACCGGTCGCCGTGGCGCGGACGGACAGTATCCCGGAAGCGGAGGGGAAGGCCCGCCGCCCGTCAGCCGCCGACGCGCACCTCGCAGTGATCCTTGAATCCCTGACTGGTCAGCCCCAGCGCGGAGTTCAGCCGGGAGCGCTGGTTCTCCACCGCCACCATCATGGTCAGCTCGAGGAACGCGCGCTCACCCAGCGCCGTCCGCAGCCGCTCGGCCAGCTCGTCGGACACGTCCGGCGGCGTGGCGGTCATGGCCTCCGCGTATGCGAGCACATCCCGCTCCAGCGGGGTGTAGACCTGGCTGTCCCGCCAGACCGGCAGGTCGTGGATCTTGCGCGGGTCCATGCCGTGCCGGGTGTGCTCCCAGTAGCCGAAGTCCATGCACCAGCTGCACCCGATGGCCGCCGCCGAACCCATCACGGCCAGCGCCTTCAGATCCGGGTCGAGGCTCCGCCACCGTGCCACGGCCAGCTCGAACCGGATCCCGGCGAGCAGGACACGCGGGTGGTGGCCCATCGCGGCCACCGGGTCGAGCATCTTGCCGTACGTGCGCCGGGCGTACCACTCCACGGCGCGGTAGAGAAGAGTACGCGGGGGAGTGAGGGACACACGGGCCATGGGGCCGCCTCCTTGGGTCTGCCGCCGCGGCTGCGACGGTCTGCGTCATGGGTTGAGACCCGGTGAGGTCTCACCCGGTACGACCGGGCAGCCGTCCCGGATGTGACAACAGGACGCGTTGTCGGCGGCCCCACCCATAATGGAAGGACCCGAGACACCTGGAGGTGCTGTGACCGGCGTCGACGCTCTCGGTGCGCTGCGCGCCCGTCTGCGCTCCCTGCGCCCGGCCGCCTTCGGCGCGGACCCGGCGGCAGAACGGCTGGAGCGCATCCGCCGCTCACCGAACTTCGCGGACGGGTCGTTCCGCAATCCCGGCGGCGAGCGGCACAGACCCTCGGGCTCGGCCCTGGACTTCGCCAAGGTGTACTTCCGCAAGGAGGAGCGGATCCGCCGTGCCCCGGCGATCCCGGTCCCGCTCCACCGGACCACGGCCGCCGACCTCGCCCGCCCCCCGGCCTCGGGCCTGCGGCTCACCTGGATGGGGCACTCCAGCGTCCTCGCCGAGATCGACGGGCGGCGGGTCCTGTTCGATCCGGTGTGGGGCGAGCGCTGTTCGCCGTTCCCGTTCGCCGGGCCCCGGCGGCTCCACCCGGTGCCGCTGCCCCTGTCCTCCCTCGGCCCGGTGGACGCGGTGGTGATCTCCCACGATCACTACGACCACCTCGACATGCCCACCATCCAGGCGCTCGCCGGCACCGGCACCCTGTTCGCGGTACCCCTCGGCGTCGGTGCCCACCTGGAGCGCTGGGGCGTCGCCCCCTCCCGGCTGCGCGAGCTGGACTGGGGAGAGTCGGCGGCCCTCGGCGACCTGCGGCTCACCGCCACTCCCGCGCGCCACTTCTGCGGGCGCGGACTGCGGAACCAGCAGCACACCCTGTGGGCGTCCTGGGCGGTCACGGGCCCCGAGCACCGGATCTACCACAGCGGCGACACCGGCTACTTCCCCGGCTTCCGGGACATCGGCACCGCACACGGCCCGTTCGACGCCACCATGGTCCAGATCGGCGCGTACGCGGACTTCTGGCCGGACATCCACATGACCCCCGCCGAGGGTATGCGTGCCCATCTGGACCTCCAGGGCGGACGGGCCGCCGCGGGTGTGATGCTGCCGATCCACTGGGCTACCTTCAACCTGGCGCCGCATCCGTGGGCCGAGCCAGGGGAGGGCACGGTGGCGGCGGCCGGGGACACGGGGGCGCGGATCGCGCTGCCGCGCCCGGGCGAGCCGTTCGAACCCGCGGCCGGCCCGCTGCCGGGGGACCTCTGGTGGCGCGGCGCGGCCCGGCGGCCCTCCGGCGGCTGGCCGCAGGGCGTGGGCGGGCAGGACGCCCACGTGCCGGCCGGGAGCGCGGCCGACAGGGAGGCCGGCGCCCCGACGCCCTGATTCCGCGCCCACTCGGGCATCGGATTTTCGTACTTCCGTGCGAACCCTCACACCGGGGCGGGACCCCGGCGGGCAACTTCCCGAACAGCCCGCCGCAGCTGGACGCTTGGCGACTACCGTGTGTGTCCGGTGATCACCCGTATGACACCGCAACGCACCGATCCCGGGATCCACGCACCAAGGACGTCGATGTCTCAACTTCGCGCACCCGCAGCGCGACCCGACCGCCGTGAGGGCAGCGGCGGGCGGCACGGCCGGCCGGGCGCCGGCCCCCTGCCGGACCCCGGCAGGCCGCACCCCGAACGGGCACACCCCGTGACCTCGTCCCCGGAGGCCCGCCTTCGGCCACAGCTGCTGCGGGCCGCCGTGCTCCCGACGGTCGTGGCCACGCTCGGCGGGGCCGCCGCCGTGCTGTTCACCGTCCGGTCCGCCGACATCGCCCCGTCCCCGCCCCTGTGGATCGCGCTCGCCTGCTCGGCCGCCATCGTCGTGACCGCCATCGTCGCGGCGGCGCTCGGCGCGGACCGCGCCGCCCGCTCCGTACTCGACCGCTGCCACGCCCTGCGCCGCGCCGCCACCCGCGACCAGAACGAGCTGCGCACCGCCGTCGACCGGCTCCGCCGGGGCGAACGGCCCTCCGTGCGGCAGACCCTGCCGCCCCCGCCCGGCGGTGACGCCCTGGACCTGCTGGAGTACGAGGTCGGCCGCACCCACGAGATCGCCGTCGCGGCCGCAGTACAGGCCTCCCGGCTCTCCAGCAGCGTCGGCAACGAACAGAAGGTCGAGGTCTTCGTCAACCTCGCCCGCCGCCTCCAGTCCCTCGTCCACCGCGAGATCCAGCTGCTCGACGAACTGGAGAACCAGGTCGAGGACCCGGACCTGCTCAAGGGTCTCTTCCATGTCGACCACCTGGCGACCCGTGTCCGCCGCCACGCCGAGAACCTCGCCGTGCTCGGCGGCGCCGTCTCCCGCCGTCAGTGGTCCCACCCGGTCACCATGACCGAGGTGCTGCGCTCCGCCATCGCGGAGGTCGAGCAGTACCCGCGCATCAAGCTCGTCCCCCCGGTCGACGGCACGCTGCGCGGGCACGCTGTGGCCGACGTCATCCACCTGCTGGCCGAACTCGTCGAGAACGCCACGCTGTTCTCCGCCCCGCACACCAGCGTCGTCCTGCGTGCCCAGTACGTGACGGCGGGCCTCGCCGTCGAGGTGGAGGACCGCGGCCTCGGAATGCCGGCAGGGGAGCAGGAGAAGATGAACGCCCTGCTCACCGACCCCGACCAGGTCAACGTCGCCCACCTGCTCCAGGACGGCCGCATCGGGCTGTACGTGGTCGCAGCCCTCGCCCGGCGGCACGGCATCGTCGTACGCCTCCAGTCCAACATCTACGGGGGCGTGCAGGCCGTCCTGGTCATCCCGCAGGGCCTGCTCGGCCACGACCCCGACAACCCGACCTGGTCCGGACAGCCGCGCCCCGCCGACGCCGACCCGTCGACCGACAGCACAGCCCCGGCCCTCGCGGCACCCCTCCCGGAACCGCCGCACACCCCTGCAGGACCCGGCGGCGTACGGCCCTCTGGGCCCCGGCACGCCGCACCGGCACCCACGCCCACGTCGGCATCCACCCCCGAGCCGCCCCCTGCCACGTCCGCCGCGCGGGACGGGCGCCCCCTGCTGCCCAAGCGACGCGCACAGGAGCACATCGTCCCGCAGCTGCGCGGCGAACCCGTGCGGCACTCGGAGCACGACGACCACGCCCTGCACGACCCGGGACTCATGGCGGCGTTCCAGCGCGGCATCGGCCTCGCGGAGTCCATGCCCGCGACCGAGGCCCCACCCGTACCGCCCGTGCCCGGGACCGGCTACCCCCTCGCACCGCAGCGACACGACGAAGCGCACAAGGAGTAGATGCACATGACGAGCGATGTGCCGGCCGGCGCCTCCCCGGATCTCGACTGGCTGCTCAGCGGCCTGGTCCAGCGTGTCCCGTACACCCGCAGCGCGGTGCTGCTGTCCTCGGACGGCCTGGTGAAGTCCGTACACGGCATGGACCCCGACAGCGCCGACCACATGGCCGCTCTCGCCTCCGGCCTCTACTCGCTCGGCCGCAGCGCGGGCATCAGATTCGGGGACGGCGGCGAGGTCCGCCAGGTCGTCGTCGAACTGGACGCGACCCTGCTGTTCGTCTCCACCGCCGGATCCGGGACCTGCCTCGCCGTCGTCGCGGGCCGCGAGACGGACGCCGCCGTCCTCGGCTACGAGATGACCATGCTGGTCAAGAGCGTGCGCCCGTACCTGGTCACCCCGCCCCGGCGCGGCGTGGGCGTGCCGGGCCCGGGCCGAACGGGACGCTGACCGTGGCCCACCAGGACGCGCCCTGGCTCGACGACGCGGCCGGCCGCCTCATCCGCCCGTACACGGTGAGCGGCGGTCGCACCCGGCCCACCACCACACTCGACCTGCTGTCCCAGGTGATGGCCACCGGGCGGGTGCCGCCCGACGCCCTCGGGCCCGAGTACACCCTGGCCCTCGGGCTGTGCGGCGGCCCGACGTCCGTGGCCGAGGTCGCGGCCCACCTCAGGCTTCCCGCGATGGTCACCAAGGTGCTGCTCTCGGACCTCGTGGACTGCGGCGCCCTGACCGCGCGGGAGCCCCGGCACCGCTTCGACGACTCCACCGACCGTTCGCTGCTGGAGGCAGTGCTCGATGGCCTACGACGACGGCTCTGAACGCCCGGACCGGCCGCGGGAGGACCCGGCCCGCGCGGCCCGGCTCCGCGACGGCCGGGCCCACGAGGCCGGGGACGTCTTCCCCACGGCCCTCAAGATCCTCGTCGCGGGCGGCTTCGGTGTGGGCAAGACGACGTTCGTGGGCGCGGTCAGCGAGATCGAGCCGCTCAGCACCGAGGAACTGCTCACCCAGGTGAGCGCGGGCACCGACAGCCTGGACGGTGTGGAGAACAAGAGGACCACCACCGTGGCCATGGACTTCGGCCGGATCAGCCTCGACCGGCGCCACGTCCTGTACCTGTTCGGCACGCCGGGGCAGGAGCGCTTCTGGTTCCTGTGGGACGAGCTGTCCGAGGGCGCGCTCGGCGCCGTCGTGCTCGCCGACACCCGCCGCCTCCAGGACTCCTTCTCCGCCGTGGACTTCCTCGAACGGCGCGGCATCCAGTTCGTCGTCGCCGTCAACGAGTTCGACGGCTCGTACCGCTACGACCCCGAGGAGGTACGGGCCGCGATCGGCCTCCCGCGGGAGGTGCCGGTCGTGCTGTGCGACGCCCGGCTCGCCAGCTCGGGCACCGAGACCCTGGTCACCCTGGTCCAGCACCTGCTGGCCACCGACCCGGCTCCGTCCGCGGAGCCGAACCATGGAGCACCGCGATGACGTACCACCCGACCGGGCACCTGCTGCTCACCCCCGTCGACCACGAGGCGCCGCACCGCGTGGAACGGCTGCGCCGACTGGGGCTGGGCGAACACCCGGACCCCGCGCTCGACGCCTTCGCCCGCAGACTCGCGGAGACGACCCGGGCGCCCTACGCGATGGTCAACTTCATCGACGAGCAGCGGCAGTTCTTCGCCGGCCTGCACACCCCGACGGGCACCCACTCCACCACCCACACGCCCTCGGGACCCGTCGGCCGCCACATGGCCCGCGACCACGGCTACTGCCCGCATGTGGTCGTCCGCCGCAAGGCGCTGGTCCTGGAGGACGTCTGCGACTTCCCCCGGTTCGCCGGAAACCCGGTCGTCGACGAGATCGGCATCCGTTCCTACCTGGGCGCACCGCTGCTCGAAGGTACGGGGGCCGCCCTCGGCACCGTCTGCGTCGTCGACACCGAGCCGCGCCCCTGGGGCAGGGCCGGGCTGGAGACGATCAAGTCCCTGGCGGCGGAGCTGGTGGAGCAGATCCTCCGCCGCGAGTGGCCGACGCAGGACGGCGCAGGCCCCGGCCCGGGGGCGCACGGCGCGTACCGGACGTACGGGGCGCAGGAAGCGCACGGGGCGTGAACCCCGGCGATCCGGCGGCGTCCCCAGGCGGATCCCGGGCCCGGCGGCGTACGGTCGGAGACATGGCGACGGCTGACGATGCACGCAGAGTGGCGCTCTCGTTTCCCGGGGCGGTGGAAGGGGCGTCCTGGGGCATGCCCACCTTCCGCGCCGGGCCCAAGGGCCGGATCTTCGCCGCCCTGGAGGGCGACGACCAGGTCATGGGCGTGAAGTGCCCCCGGGAGGAGCGCGACGAGCTGATCGCCGCCGAGCCGCACAAGTTCTTCCTCCGCGAGAACCACGACGAGGCCTATGCCTGGCTGAGGGTCCGGCTGGCCGCGCTGGACGACGAGGACGAGCTGCGTGCCATCCTCACCGACTCCTGGCGCCTGGCCACCCGCAAGCCGGGTCCCTGATGCCGGGACCAGGCACCTCGCCGTGAAGCGGTTCGTGATCACCACCCGGAGTGCGGTATTGTTCTCGTGCACGCCGGGCCGGGGGAAACCCCAGGTCAGACGGGCAACGGGACGTGGCGCAGCTTGGTAGCGCACTTGACTGGGGGTCAAGGGGTCGCAGGTTCAAATCCTGTCGTCCCGACTTTTCGAAGTCGCAGGTCAGAGGTCGTTTCAGAGCAATCTGAAACGGCCCCTTGGTCGTTCTTGGGGACTGACTCCCCTTGACCGGTCTACGGGCGACCACGATCGGGCTCGGCAGGGACCGGGGAGCGCGCAGCACGCTGAGGTGTGCCGAGAGGGCCGTACAGGCGGCGGTGATCTTGTGCACGTCGGGGTGCAGATACCGCTGGGTGGTGGTGAGCGATCCATGGCCTGGCGATCTTGCGCAGGACGTGCACCTGGATCCCGGCGTCGGCGAACCAGGTGAGCCCCGTGTGGCGGAGGTCGCGGCGGCGCAGATGTTCGTAGCCGAGTTTCGTGATGACGTCCCCCCGGTGGGTGGCGTCACGCAGGACGGCGGTGGACATTCGACCGCCTCGGGTGCCGGTGAACATGCGCGCGTCGGGATCGGGCCCTGCGCCCAGGATGCGCTGCGCGACGAGCGGGCGGATCGACTCGACGTCCGTACGACCCCGCACAGCGCTACCCCGGTCCGTTCCGGTGAGCGCGTCCGGCTGTCCTTCGTGAACAGCACGACGATGTGGCACCTCATGCACCTGCACGGCCACACCTACGCGCTCGCCGACGGCGGCGCGCGGAAGGACACCTCGATCGTGCTGCCGGGCAAGAAGCTCGACGTCGACTTAGACACCGACAACCCTGGGCTGTGGATGATCCACTGCCACAACGTCTACCACGCCGGATCCGGCATGATGACGGTCCTCGGCTACCTCAAGTAGGACGACGACCCGGCCCGGGCCACCTGGTGCCGTCACGTCCGGCTGGCGCAGAGACGGGTCAGTTCAGGAGGGGAGGGCGGTTCGAGAGGCGGCGGCACACCGGAGCGTGGTGGTCCCGGCTGCATGAACGCGGGTGCTGGCCGGTCGAAGCCGTTGGTGCACGAGGTCTGCTCACCGCCGAACGGCGAGACGGAGGGCTGCGCGCAGTCGGTCACGCTCGACATCGGACAGGGCTGCTGAAGTCTGTGGGCATCGGACATGGTCGGACTCGTGCCGGTCCCGGCTGAGTGCATCCCGCCGGGCGTGTTCCCCATGCCTGTGGGATGCATCGGACCGGGCATCTCCGACATGGCTGTGCTTGGCATCGCCATGGCCGGACGGGCCGGCCCGGTCAGGCACAGCGTGACGACACACGCCATAAGCTGCACAGACGACAGCCTGAGGCGAGGGCGCGGCGGGGGTCACGAGCGGCGTCGTAGCGGCACCGGATGACCCTCTGAGTATCCGCACACGGCGGCGGCGCCGTCATGAGGTGACGCCACCGCTGCACGTCGCGCCCGGCTTCGGAGTCTGCGGCCCCTGGACGTAGCGGCCGAGGGCGCCGCCGACCCGCGCGTCGGCGGCGCTGCTCACACCCACCTGGTGACCCCAGGCCGTGAGGACGATCGGTGCGGACTGCTCCATCGAATGCAAGGAAGATCATCGTGACCGGGTAGCAGCGCACGTGGAACCGGGACACCGGGTGCTCCCGCGGTTCGAGCCCACCGCTGAACGCCCCTTTGTGCAGCGACTCCCGGACTGCGCGGACGGCGGTCCCGACGCCACGGAGCAGGAAGGCCCCCGCCACCGTGACCGCGAACATCCGCGTGAGCGGGGCACGGCAGGTAGGCATCGGCCGTGCCCCGCTGCTGTGCCTACGTGCTCGGCAGGACCCTCGTCACGAGTCCGGCGGGGGGTTTCGGGCCGAACGAGGTGGACTTGCGGGGCAGAAGGACGTCCTTCTCGGCGAGCTCTCGTATCGCGTCCTCGGTCGGAGCAGGCAGGAGCACGGCGGTGCCTGTGCCCTGGGAGGTCACGGCTGCGACGGCCCGGTCGGCGTGGTGCATGTGAACGACCGTGCCGGGCAGGTCGGGTATGGACCAGCAGCTCGCGATGAGGAGACGGTCCGTGACGGCTGCGGGCTGCCCGCGCCATTCAGTCGGCAGTCCGGCCAGCGCTTCGGACAGGGCCGATGCCTGCGGTTCCGCCACGCTCCAGGCGCGGCCTTCTCCGACGAGCACTAGCTCGTCCGGCCGGGGGAGCCGAGGCCCGTCCGGAAGCGGCTGGACGCGCGCGACGCCCGATGCCGCTCGCGCCGCCTTCTCCGCGTCCAGACCCGGCAGGACCCGGTGGATGGCTCTCAGTCGCAGTGGGGTGGACGCCGAGTCGACGAGCAGAGCCAGGCTGCGCTGCCAGAGGAGGCCGTCCCGCCACCGGGCGAGTCGGCGGGCGGCTGCGAGGCGGTGGTGGCCGTCGGCGAGGAGCGGGACCCGGCCTGCGCCGAGGTCGGCGGTGAGGAGGGTCTGGTCCGCGCGGTCGGTGCACTGCCAGAGATAGTGCGTGACGGGCCCCAGACGGGCGCTGGCGATGCGGGGGTGCTCGGCGACCCACTCCGCGAGACTGCGGCCCGTGCCCTCGGTGGAATGGTGGGTGAGCAGCAGCGGTTCCAACTGGGCCCGCAGACCGGACATGTGGGCGGTCCGCTGCCGCACGACATGCTCCTGCACGTCTTCGTGGGGGATGACGGGGCCGGCGTGTGGGCCGGCCACGGTGAGCTCGCCGATCAGGCCGCGTTGGAGGAGCCGCGGGCCGACACGTTGCTCGTAGACATACAGCGAGGGTGTCGGGTCGCGGCGCAGGACGCCGCGCTCGAGCCACCGTTCCAGCTGGCCGGCGGCGTTCTGTGGATCGGACGTGTAGAGCAGCCGGGCTATGTGGTGGGGCCGGGCGCACTGTGCACGGGCGTGGGCGGGACTCATGTCGTCGTACGGGGGGCTGAGCACGGCGGACAGCTGGCCGGCCTGCGCCGAGTCGTATCGGACGGCGCGGAACGGAAGGAGCCGCACAGTGGTGCGTGCCTTCCACGACGGGATGGTCGTCAAGGTTCACTCCCGAATGTGGGCGCGGCGGCACGGGGGGCGGGCGCTTTGCGGGTGCCCGCCCCCGTGCCGCGGATGTCAGGTCAGACGGTCACAGGCTCCGGGCGGGCCTCGGCGGGAGGCTCGGCCAGTCGGCCGGTGCGGTGCAGCCCGTACAGTGCGGCGCTGCACACCAGGCCGAGCGCGGTGAGCGCCAGCCAGGGGAGCGCGGACAGACCGGCCTTCCGGGCGGCGTCGAGGGCCGCTCCGGTCAGCAGGTTCCCCACCGTGATGCCGACTCCGCAGACGGTGTTGTAGAGGCCGTAGTGCGTGGCCACGAGGCGGTCGCCCGAGAGCCGGACGATCGTGTCCATCTCGAAGGGGTACGCGATCATCGTGCCCACGGCCAGGAGCAGCGCGGCGAGCGTCGGCGGTACGGAGGCCAGCAGCCACAGGCCGATGCCTTCGCCCGGTACGGGAACTGCCGAGGCGACGAGCAGGGGCACGAACGCCACACTCATCGTGAGCAGACCCCAGGTGAGGGCCCGCCCGGGTTTCATACGGGCCTTGCACCACGCGGTCACCTTCGTCTGGAAGACGATCGTGCTGAGCCCGGACACGGCGAACAGGGCGGCCACGGCTGCCGTGCCGAACGCGCCCTCGCCGCCGAGCCGCCGGACCTCCAGGGGAAGGGCCAGGTAGACCTGGAAGGACATGACGTACGAGCCGATCATGGCCACGGAAAAGAGCAGGAACGGGCGGTTGGCGAGAATGCCGCGCCACTCGGCCAGCACGCTCTGCCCCTCCCTCTCCTTCGTCTCCTTGGCCCGGCGCGCCGGGAGGGCGCGGATCTGCACCACACTCAGGACGGCGAAGGTGCCGGCCGCGACCAGGCACGTGATGCGGAAGTCGACCCCGGTGAGCACCATGCCCACGAGCGGCCCGAGCAGGATGCCCGCCTGGTAGAAGACGTTGAACAGGGCGAACGCCTCCACTCTGCGTTCACCCGAATCGGCTGCGAGGTAGGCGCGGGTGGCCGGGTTGAACAGCGCGCCGGCCAGGCCGGTCGCCGCGGAAGCGGCGATCAGCGCGGGCACGGAGTCAACCAGGCCCAGGGTCGCAAAGCCGACGGTGCGCAGGACGAGACCGGCGATGATCATCGGCTTGTAGCCGAGCCGGTCGGCGAGGGTACCTCCGGCCAAGAACATGCCCTGCTGGCTGAAGTTGCGTACGCCGAGGATGAGTCCGACCAGCCAGCCGGCGAGCCCGAGGGGGCCGGCCAGGTGGGCGGCGAGGTAGGGCATCAGCATGTAGAAGCCGAGGTTGATGGTGAACTGGTTTACCATCAGCAGCCGCACGCTGCGTTCGTACGAGCGGAATTGGGAGAACGTGCCCTTCATCAGTCCCGCTCCTCCACGGTGTCCGAGGGGTCGGTGCCCACGGGGGTGTCGGCGACCGGGGCCTCATCCGCGAGCGTGAGCGGGTCGACGACGGTGGTGCACCGGGTCCAGCGGGTGACCTCCTTCTCGTCCAGGCGGCCGATGACGTCGGGCTCGGGCATGGGCGGGCCGTCGAGCAAGCCGTGGGCGGCGCAGTAGTCGTCGTCGTACACGGTGCCGAGGTAGCGCTGCGGTCCGTCGGGGAAGATCGCCGCGATCCGGGTCTCCTTGGGCAGGGCGCGGGAGAGCCAGCCCGCGACCAGGGCGACGGCGCCGACGCTCCATCCGCCGGTCGCGTAATGGGAGGTGGCGAGCTGACGGCAGGTCCACACCGCCTCGCTCGGAGCCACCCAGTGCACCTCGCTGAACTGGTCGTACGCGACGTTGCGCGGGTAGATGCTCGAACCGAGGCCGCGCATCAGCCGGGTGCGGGCCGGCTGGCCGAAGATCGTGGAGCCGATGGTGTCGACGCCGACCAGGGTCAGGTCCGGGTAGAGCTGGCGCAGGACGCGGGAGACTCCGGCCGAGTGTCCTCCGGTGCCCACGCTGCACACCAGGACGTCGATGTGGCCGAGCTCGGTGGCGAGTTCGAGGGCGAGCGGAGTGTACGCGGTGGTGTTGTCCGGGTTGTTGTACTGGTCCGGGCACCAGGATCCGGGGTGCTGTGCGAGCAGCTGGGTGACCCGGTCCCGGCGGGCCTGCTGCCAGCCGCCGGTGGGGTGCGGCTCGGAGACCACGTTGACTTGGGCCCCGTACGCGGTCAGCAGTCGAGTCATGGACATCTCCAGGCCCGGGTCGGTGACCAGGGTGACGGGGTGTCCGTAGACCATGCCGGCGAGAGCGAGGCCGAGTCCGAGCGTGCCGCTGGTGGACTCGATGATCCGTGCGCCGGGGCGCAGGTCGCCACGGGCGCGGGCCCGTTCGACCATGTGGAGACCCGGGCGGTCCTTGATACCGCCGGGGTTGAAGCCCTCCAGCTTGGCCCAGAAGCCGCGGCCCGCCGGAGCGAGCGGTTCCGAGACGCGGAGCAGAGGAGTATTGCCGACCAGCCCGGACAGGGCGGAGCGGGTGGGAGGTGTGACGTCGGTGGTCGAGGAGTGCATGTTCCGCTCTCATTTCGGTGGTGCGCGTCAAGTACTCGTTCGGGAGACGGCCGCGTTGTGCGTGGCCGAGGGCCGAACGGTCTAGATGCGCCACCGGCAGACGCGGATCTGCGTCGAGCGGCCTGACCGGGCTATCGGCACTCGATCGCCGGGCGCGGTCCGGGCCTCGCTGGACGGCGCGGTGGGGATGTCGCCGAAGGACGCGGCGAGCGTGATGGCATCGGGGACGTGCCGGGTCGCGAGGTAGGTGTGGGATGCGAGGCCCGGAGAAGTACAGTCGGCGCTGTGGTTGTGGTGCCGGTGCTGCGGGAGCCGGTCTTCCGCGCGCTCGGCATCGAGGCTGAGCGCCGTGGTGGTGACTGCGCCGCTGTCTACGGAGTGGTGGTGCCCGGCTCCGCCGACAGGCGTGAAGCAGAGGAATACGGACAGCAGCAGAGCGCCGATCACCGTGACGATTAACGGCGTGTTGGGATGGCGAGGCACAGTTCCTCCGGGCGGGGCCGTACCGTCTCGGTCCCTTTGTGACAAGAGAGAGCGGTACCCGCGAGAGATCAGGGGCATGGGGGCAGAACGCGCCGCTCGGCTCGCCGTCCCGGGGGCGCAGTCGCGCGGGGGCAGGAAGGAGCGTGGGCGGCGGGGCGTTCTAGACCTGAAGGACTGTTGAGGCTCTCGGGGCGGTCGACGGCGTTGTGCGCGCCTCGACCACATTGGTGTTGGTCCGGATACGAGGCCCGGCGGAGCGAGTCGCATCGGGCTGTTGCGAGGAACACGGCGTGCTGGGCGCCGGTGTTCCCTCTGGCGGCCTTGGCGTGCATTCGTGTACCGGGTGCGCCGGACCGTGCTCGCCGGGGCTTGCCTCGATACCGTGGGAAGCGCTCGTCATCGCGGGCGATGCGATAACCACGACCCCGTCCACGTCCACTCCGTGCCCGGCCATCAGGCCGAACAGGAGCGCGGCCAGGGCGAGCAGACGTCGCAGCCCCGCTGAAGAGCGGGAGTGCGGCGCACGCGAGCGCGACCGGCCTGTAATCACGCCGTTATCTTAACCATCTCTTCGGGATGGTTCGGAGTTCCATCCGAAACGTGGCGTGCACAAGTCGTGTACCTGATCCCAAACGCTTTGGGTTCAGACTCGTTGACGGTGTGTTGAGTGATCTGGTGGGGGGATGCGCGGACGTGGTCGCCGGACGCGCAGGAGGCTGTTCGGTTGCTGGCGGTGTCCGCGCTGGTGGAGGGCCGGGACCGGGCGGAGGTCGCGGCTCTGTTCAAGGTGTCGGTCCGGGCCGTGGACAACCGGTGGCCGAGGTGGCAGGCCGGTGGCCGGGACGCGCTCCTGTCCCGGCCGCGAGGCCGCCGCGTGGGTGAGCATCAGGTCCTGTCCGAGGCCGAGCAGGCTGCTGTCCGGCGGGCCGTTCTCGATGACACCCCCTGTGAACTGGGGCTTTCCGGCCAGCTGTGGACACGGGGCCAGATAGGACGGCTGATTTTCAAGCTGTACGCCGCTTCACCGGGCCCGGGGTGGGCACGTACCTCAAGCGGTGGGGACTGGCGTTCCAGCGTCCGGACAAGCGGGCCGTCGAGCAGGATCCGGAGGCGGTCCGGATCCGGCGCGAGGAGACCTGGCCGGCGATCCGGGCCAGGGCGAAGGCGGAGAACGGCGAGGTCCTCTTCGCCGACCAGGTCGGGATCCGCTCGGACCAGATCACCGGCCGCACCTGGGGTGCCAAGGGCCGGACCCCGGTCGTGCGCCGCACCGGGAACCGGTTCTCGGTGAACGCGTATGTCCGTTCAGAACCGAGGGGCGGATGCACTTCATGGCCTTCACCGGGACCCTCGACGCGCAGGTGGTGTGCCGCTTCCTCACCCGGCTCGCCGGGCACTTCGACCGGAAGGTCCACCTGGTCGTCGGCCCACCGATCGAAGACCGTTCGGGACTGGCCCGCCGACCACAAGGACCAGGTCGAGCTGCACCTCCTGCCCTCGTACTCACCCGAGCTGAATCCGGACGAGCTGGTCAACGCCGACCTCAAACACCAGCCTGCCCCGCACCCGCAGGGCCAGGAACCAGAACGAACTCGCCGCCGAAACCCGCAGGTTCTTCCACCGCCGACAACGCCAACCCCACATTGTCCGTGGCTGCTGCGGCCGACACGTCCGCCGCAGCCACCGAACCGGTCGCCCTCTGCCCTGTTCCGACCCGGGCGGTGCGCTTGCTGAGGGACGTGCCCGTGTGGGGCGACGGCCATCACGACCGGCGTACGACCGGCACCTGCCGCTGCCGCCCGCCCGACTTCCCTGAGCCCCCGGGACAGGCCGCCGACGTCACAGGAGGCGTGCCGTCGGCGGCGGCCTACGCGATGGCGGAGGGACCCTGCTCCCGGACGGTGACGGCCGAGGCGGGGCACAGACCGGCCGCGAGACGGGCCGCGGTGTGCTGGTCGTGCGGCGGCCGGTGGTCCAGGAGGAGGACGAGGCCCTCCTCCTGCTCCTGCTCGAAGACGGCGGGGGCGGTCAGCGCGCACATGCCGGCGCCCACGCAGCGGTCACGGTCGATGCGGATGTCCACGGCCGCTCAGTCCTCGTCCCAGGCGACCGGCAGCCGGTGCACGCCGTAGATGTTCATGTCGGTGCGCAGCGGTATCTCGTCGGCGGGGACGTCCAGGCGCAGCGTGGGGAACCGTTTGAACAGCGCGGGCAGGGCCACCGTCATTTCGACGCGGGCCAGTTGCTGGCCGAGGCACTGGTGGATGCCGTGTCCGAAGCCCAGGTGTCCGGAGGCCTTGCGGTGCAGGTCCAGGACGTCCGGGGCGGGGAACCTCGCCGGGTCCCGGTTGGCGGCTTCGAGGGACAGGGTCACGCTCTCGCCGGCGGCGATCGTCCGCCCGTCCAGCTCGATGTCGGTCAGAGCGGTCCGTACGGTCGTGGGGGCGACGGTCAGATACCGCATCAGCTCTTCGACGGCGCGTGGCGCGAGCGCGGGGTCGGTGCGCAGGGCTTCGGACCGGGCCGGGTCGACGAGCAGGGCGAACGTGCCATGGGCGATCATGCTGGCGGTGGTGTCGAGCCCGGCGGCGAGCAGGAAGCCCCCGAGTCCGGTCAGCTCCTCGTCGGTGAGGCCGGAGTCCTCGGCCAGGTCCCCGAGCACGTCGTCGGAGGGCGCGGCGCGTTTGGCGGCGACCAGCCCGGCCATGTACTCCTCGAGTCCGACGAGGGCGGCGTACCGCTCCTCGGGCTCCTTGTCCATGGTCATGATCGTGTGGGCGTGATGCTGGAAGCGCTCCCGGTCGGAGTAGGGCACGCCCAGCAGTTCGCGGATCATCAGCGCGGGGACGGGCCGGGCGAACGCCTCGACCAGGTCGAGTCCCGGTCCGCGGCGCTCCATCGCGTCCAGGTGCTCAGCCGTGATCTCCGCGACCCGGTCGGACAGCTGCCGCATCCGGCGGACGGTGAACCTGCCTATGAGGAGGCGCCGGAAGCGCGTGTGTTCGGGGGCGTCCATACCGGTCATGTCCCCCACCGGGGCAGGGGGCAGCGGACCCTCGGGGCCGCCGGGGAACGGGTGGTGCATCAGCTCGTACCGGGAGCTGAAGCGGGGGTCGCCCAGAATCGAGCGGACCGTGGAATATCCGGTGGCGAGCCAGCCGACATGCCCGTCGGGGTAGGCCATCCGGGCCAGCGGTCGTTCCTCCCGTAACACCGCGAGCCCGGCGGGCGGGTCGAACGGGCAGCCGGCGGCGCGCGCCGTGGGAAGCGTGACGGGCTCGGCGGCATCGGGCCGGGTCGACGGTTCGTGCTGCATGGTCTCCTCCGTGAGGTCGGTGCGGTTCATCGCTTGGCGGTGCGGCCGAAGGCGGACAGCGCCCACAGGTAGCCGACGAGGGCGAGGCCCAGGCACCAGGTGAGTGCGAGGTATCCGCTGGTGCCGATCCCGGTGCCAGTGAGCAGCCCGCGCAGGGTCTCGATGACGGGGGTGAAGGGCTGGTACTCCGCGAACCAGCGCAGGCCCGTGGGCATCGAGTCGGTCGGGACGACGGCGCTGCCCAGGAAGGGCAGGAAAGTCAGCGGAAGGGGCATGTTGCTCGCGGACTCCGGGTTCCGGGCCACCAGGCCGACACCCGCCGAGAGCCAGGTCAGAGCGAGGACGAGCAGGGTCAGCAGGCCGAACGCGGCGACCCACTCGACGAGGGAGGCGTCGGGGCGGAAGCCGATGGCCAGCGCCACACAGACGACGAGGGCGACGGCGACCAGGGTCTGGATGACGCCGCCCACCACATGCCCTGTCAGGAACGCGGCGCGGGAGATCGACATCGTACGGAACCGGTTGACGATTCCCTCGGTCATGTCTACGCAGACGCCGACCGCCGTCATGACCGCCCCCGCGGTCGCGGCCATCAGGATGATGCCGGGCGCCACGTAGTCGATGTAGGCGGCGTCACCGCCGGAGGCGCCGGAGATGCCGGCGCCGAGTGCGCCGCCGAACGCGTAGTTGAACAGGAGCAGCATCATCACCGGTGTGGCGACGACGGAGATCGTCATCGCGGGATAGCGGAGTGCGTGCTTGAGGTTGCGCCGCAGCATGGTCATGGAGTCGCTGACGGCGTACGTGAGGCTGCTCATCGGACCGTCTCCGTGGTGGTGTCGGACGTGCCGTGACCGGTGAGGGTCAGGAAGACGTCGTCGAGGTCGGGGGTGTGCACGGTCAGGGACTCGGCGTGGACCGCCGCGCCGTCCAGGACGTCGAGCACGGTCCGCAGGGCGGGGATGCCTCCGTCGCAGGGAACGCGAAGCGTGAGCTCCTCGGGGTCGGTGACCGCGGTGGCGCCGAAGTGACCTGCCGCGGTGTCGAGTTCGGCGGAGCCCGCGAAGCGCAGCCGGATGTGGCCGCCGGGGACGAGCCGCTTGAGCTCCTCCGGGGTGCCCTCCGCGACCAGCCTGCCCCGGTCCAGGACGGCGACGCGGTCCGCCAGCCGGTCGGCCTCCTCCAGGTACTGCGTGGTCAGGAAGACGGTGACGCCGTCGTCCGCGACGAGCCCGCGGATGATCTCCCACATGGTGCGGCGGCTGCGGGGGTCGAGACCCGTGGTCGGCTCGTCGAGGAAGATGATCCTCGGGGTGCCGACCAGGGTCATCGCCAGGTCGAGCTTGCGGCGCATGCCGCCGGAGAAGGTGGACACCGCTTGGCGGGCGGCCTCGCGGAGTTCGAACCGTTCCAGGAGTTCGGCCGCTCGCCGACGGCCCTGGCGCCGGGGCAGGTGCCGCAGGTCCGCCATCAGGAGCAGGTTCTCCTCGGCGGTGAGGAGGCTGTCGACGGCGGCGAACTGGCCGGTCACACCGATGACGGAGCGCACGCCCTCGGGCCGGGCGGCGAGATCGTGGCCGCCTACCCGCGCCTGCCCGGCGTCGGGCGCGACGAGGGTCGAGAGGATCTCGACGGTGGTGGTCTTGCCTGCTCCGTTGGGTCCGAGGAGGGCGAAGACCTCGCCCTCGGGGATGCTCAGGTCGATGCCGTTCAGGACGGCTTTGTCGCCGTACGACTTGTGCAGGCCGTGGGCGGAGATGGCGGGCGCGGTCTTGGCGACGGCTGCGGCGGTGGGCATCGCGGTCACGGGTCGGCTCTCCCTTCCGGGGACGTCAGGCTTTCAGTGGAGGTCAGGCACGGTGGATGACGATGTCGCCGACGCCGGTACGGGCGTGGACCTCGACGGTCCGGTCGGTGGTGGCGGGGCCTTCGGCGGTGCCGAGCGTGTTGCGGACGGTGCCGACCTTGGCACTGACGTCCAGCCAGGCCGCGGTGGACTCGGGGATGCCGATCTCCACGTCACCGACGGCCGCGTGGAGGCCGATCACGCCGCGTTCCACGTGTTTCACGCTGATGGCCCCGTTGGCGGCCCTGGCCTCGACCGAGGCGCGTGCGACGCCCACGGTGATGTGGCCGTTGGAGGCGTTCGCCTTCAGGTCACCGGTGATCTCACCGATCACGGTCTCGCCGTTCCCGTTCTTGACGGTCGCCGCGCCCGTGATCGCTCCGACGCCGACCCGCCCCGCCCCCTGGATCTCGGCGTCGCCCGCCACGTGGCCGACGTGGATATCACCGTGGCCGGTCCGCAGGTTCACGTCGGTGGCCTCGTCCAGCCGGATGTCACCGAGCGAGGTCTTGACCAGGCACTCTCCGAGTGGTCCCGCGCCGGTGTAGTCGCCCATCGGGGAGATGCCCCGGATGTGCGATCCGGCGGGCAGTTCGACGATCACGTCGATCGATCCGGTCTTGCCGAACAGGGAGCGCTTCCTGGGGCCCTTGAGGGTGAGGATCCCGTTGGCGTAAGTGATCTCGGTCTGCTGTGCGGCGCGTACGTCGGCCTCTTCGGCGCCGTTGCTCGGCAGCACCTCGACGACCGTGTCCTGACGCTCGCTCGCGCTGAGCCGGACGTCGCCGACCTCGAACTCGAGGACCGCGTTGATGGGCTGGGGTGTCTCGTAAGAAGGCATGGCTGTTCCGTCCTCTTGACGCTGTGGGTGTTTCCGCAGGTGGGGCGGTGATGCGCGAGGTGGGGGGGAAGGGCTCCGGCTAGCGGACCCAGCCCCGGTAGCTCTGGCCGTAACGGGGGGCACGGGCGGCGGGCCGGGCCGGTTCTCCGCCGGGTTCCAGGGCGCCAGCCACGGCCCGGACGAGCCAGGCGTTGACGGACAGTCCCTCGCGCCCGGCCGCCTCCTCGACCCGGGCCTTCAAGGGGGCGGGCAGCCGGAAGTTGATCCGGGCCGTTGCCCCTTCCTCGCTGTCCCCCGATGGCGCCATCGATGGCGCCACTGCCGGTGCCATGGGCGCCGTCGCGATCGGTGCCTCGCCGACGGGGTGCTCGGCGCCCGGAGGCGTCGTCACGACGAACTCGGGGTCGAGCCCCCGCAGGCGCACGTCCACCGAGCCCGGGGCCAGCTCGCGGGTGATCTCGTCGGAGGCGGCGGACAGGGCGTTGAGGAGCATCAGCCGGACGGCGGACTCCAGCGGTGTGGTGAGCCGTTCGGCCAGGGCACGCGCCTCGTCCCCGCCGGCGTTCGCGGCGACCGCCAGTTCGTGGCGAAGGTGATCGACGTAGGGGGTCAGGTCCATGGAGAATATAGTGGCACCATTTTGGCGCCATGGCAAGCGAATGTGACGCCATCTCTGGTGTCGTGTGGCGCCTCGATGGCGCCACGGTGGCGTGCGCTTCTGCCTCACTGCGGAGACGACGCGCGATCCGGCGGTTCCCGCCGGCGCTGTCCGATGACGGACCGCTGGCCGGGTATGCGCCCTGTCGCGTGCCCGCGGTCTGCGGAACAGTCGGGGCATGGCATACGAGATCCCCGCCCGTGAGCGGGCTCTGGCCTTCGGCCGGGCCGCGCGTGCGTACGCCGTCCACCGCCCGCCGTACCCCGCGGCGGTCTTCGAGACCGTGGAGGAGTTCAGCGGGCAGCGGCTGGCCGGGGCCCGGGTGGCCGATGTGGGCACCGGGTCCGGCATCGCCGCCCGGGCGCTGCGCGAGCGCGGGGCCCGGGTGGTGGGCGTGGAGCCCGGCGCCGGAATGGCCGCACAGTTCCGGCGCGAGCTGCCCGGGGTGCCGCTGGTGCGCGGGGACGGCAACCGGCTGCCGCTGGCCGAGGGCTCGCTCGACTTCGTCACCTATGCCCAGTCCTGGCACTGGACCGACGCCGCGCGAGCCCTTCCGTCCGCCATGCGGGCCCTGCGTGCCGGAGGCGCGCTCGCGCTCTGGTGGAACGACCCGGACCCGTCCGTACCGTGGGTGGCCGGGCAGCAGGCCAGGATCGAGGACCGGTTCGGGCCCGGCCGCTACATCTCCGACGTGAAGACCCCGCCCGGACTTCGCTGGCGGCGTCGCACGCTGCGCTGGTCGCGCCGGGTCTCCGTCGACTTCCATCTCGCCAAGCTGGCGACGCACTCGGCCTTCATCGTGCTCGGCGAGCCCGAGGCCGGGGCCTTCCTGGCGGCGGAGCGCGGACACCTCACCCGGCATTTCCCCGGCGGGGAGCTGGACGAGCCGTATGTGACGTCCGTGGCGGTGGCGGTCAGAGGGGTGACAGAAGCATGAGTATCTCGTCGCGGTCGTCGCCCGGGGCGAGGCGCAGGGCCCCTGGCCGGCGGCCGATCTCCCTCCAGCCGAGCCGATCGTAGAAGTCCTCCAGGCCGAGCCCGCCCCGGACGGCGAGGTGCAGTTGCTCCAGACCCATCTCGTCGCGGGCCGCCCTGCGGGCCTCGTCCATCAGGGCACGCCCGATTCCCCGTCCGCGGACGTCGGGCCGGGTCTGGACGTGGTGCACGGTTCCCCAGTGCGCGATCAGCCGCCCGGGGTCGCGGCGGAGGCTGAGCCAGCCCACGAGATCCCCGTCGGCGGTCGCCGTGAGCAGTCGGCCGGTGTCCGGGGAGAGGAGGCCGACGATGCGGTCCAGGGCGGGTGCGACCTCGGCCGCGTCGACGGGCGGGAAGGGGAAGCCCGCCGCGCCGCCCGCGTTGGTCACCTCGACCCAGCACGCGGTGAGCGCTTGCCGGAGCCGAAGAGGGACATCGCCGGGGCAGGTGAACTGCCGGAGGGTGAAGGAGCCGTCGGTCATCCGGTGATCGTCGCACCTGGCGGCCCCGCGTCGGCCACCGGCAGCGGAGCCGCAGGGACGCATGTGCGGTCCGCTCCGGGCCGGGTGGCCGGCCGACGGTCCAGAATCCGGCCGGGCGCCTCGGTGCCGCCCGTCGGCCCGCACCCTGACCGTTCGGCCGGACTCCGGGGTGCCCGAGGGCGGTTCGAGTGCGCCGCGCCGCGCGACGGCGCCCTCGGCGTACTCCCGTCGTGCGCCCTGGTCGCCTTCCGGCGCGCCGCCGCGCCGTACGGCTCCGGCCGGAACCGTGCGCCGCCGGTGTTGCGCGAGCCGTGTGACCGGCCGTCCTGGAGGGCCGAAGGGCTGATGGCCGCAGGTCCCGTGCGGCGGCCCGCCTCTTCGTCGCGGTCACGGCCTCGGCCGTCTCCGCCGGGGCCGTGAGGCGCGGTCGTCTGCGTGGTCCCCGTGGCCGTCCGCGGGTCCGGTGGCCGCGGCCGGGCCGGTCGGGGCGGGCCGGGGGGTCCTCCGGGCCCCGCTCCCCCGGCCGTCGCATGACGCCGCCGACAGCGTGAGCGCGGCCGGAGCCGCCACCGCCGCCGCGTGCCGCTACGGCCGCGTGCGCACGGCCGCCCTCTGAGCCGGGCCTCCGGCCGGACCGACGGCCGCTCCGGCGTGAAGTGTCCGGGCAGGGGCCCGGCACGCTCGACGTGTGGGCACAGTTCGTCACCATTCCGCTACGCAGCGTGCGAGCATGTGCGCATCGCCGTGCCCGCGCAGGCGCCCCCGCTCACAGAAAGGCACCCCCATGTCCTCTGACAGCACTCCTCCCGGACGGTCCCGCTACAACGATCTGCGCGCCCTGTTCGTCAACTGCACCCTCAAGCCCTCGCCCGAGCGGAGCCACACCCAGGGGCTCGTCGACATCAGCCGGAGGATCATGGAGGAACAGGGGGTACGGGTGGACCAGATCCGGGCCGTCGACCACGATCTCGCGCCCGGCGTCTACCCGGACATGACCGAACACGGCGCCGCGAGCGACGAGTGGCCGGTGCTCTACCCGAGAGTGATGGACGCCGACATCCTGGTACTGGCCGGACCGGTCTGGCTGGGCGACAACAGCTCCGTCATGAAGCGGGTCGTCGAGCGGCTGTACGCCTGCTCCGGCCTCCTCAACGACGCCGGGCAGTACGCCTACTACGGCCGGGCCGGCGGCTGCCTGGTCACCGGCAACGAGGACGGTGCCAAGCACTGCGCCATGAACGTGCTCTACAGCCTCCAGCACCTCGGGTACGTCGTACCGCCGCAGGCCGACGCCGCCTGGGTCGGTGAGGCGGGGCCCGGGCCCTCGTACCTCGACCCCGGTTCCGGCGGCCCCGAGAACGACTTCACCAACCGCAACACCACCTTCATGACCTGGAACCTGCTCCATCTGGCCCGGATGCTCAAGGACGCGGGCGGCATCCCCGCGCACGGCAACCAGCGCTCGGCCTGGGAGGCCGGCTGCCGGTTCGACTTCGCCAACCCCGACTACCGCTGAGCCGTCGCCCCGTCAGGGACCTGCGAGCGGATCGGCCGGGCCACCCGCGGCCTTGCGGACGAAGGCCGAGCGCAGCGCGTGGTAGGGCGCCCGGGCGTCGAAGAACGTGCGGCGCATCCGGGCCAGTTCCGCGCTCCGGTACGCCGCGAGGGGGCGGGCCGCCTCGTCGCGGTGCCGTACCGCCTCCTTGGCCGCGACACGGGCCCGCAGCCCCGGTGCTCCGGCCAGCTCCGCCGCGAGGCGGTGCACCTCGGGCCCGAAACCCTGCGGGGACGCCGGTACGAGGCGGTCCGCGAGGCCCATGCCTACCGCTGCCGCCGCGCTGACCGGCACGGCCTCCGTCATGAGGCGACGCGCCGCCTCCGCGCCCACCCGGCGGGGCAGGCTGTACGTCCAGTACTCGGAGCCGTACAGGCCCATCCGGCGGTAGTGCGGGTTCAGCACCACCCCGCCGCGGCACCACACCTCGTCCGCCGCGAGGGCCAGCATCACCCCGCCCGCCGCGGCGTTGCCGCCGAGTGCGGCGACCACCAGCCGGTCCGTGGTCCGCAGGACCGCCTCCACCAGGTCGTTCATCGCGTTGATGTTCGCCCAGGACTCCTCGGCCGGACCCACGGCGGCCTCGATGACGCCCAGGTGGATCCCGTTCGAGAAGAAGTCCCGTCCGCTGCCGAGCACCAGGACGGAGGTGGGGCGCGTCAGCGCCCAGCGGTACGCGGTGAGAAGCCGGCGGCACTGGGCGGTGCTCATGGCGCCGCCGGGGAAGCCGAACTCCAGGAACCCGGCGGGGCCGCGCTGCCGATAGCGGATGTCCGACCAGGTGCGCCGGTGCGCGGGCAGCTCCAGCGGCGCCGGGACCTCCGGGAGGCCCGCCACCAGGTCCTCCGGTACCAGTCCGGCCCGCACCGCGTCGGCCAGCACCGAGGCGGCCGGGCGGCGGAACGGCGAAGGCAGTCCCGACGCGCGCCGCGCCCGCAGCTCCGGGATCCACACCGCGCCGTCCACGGTCGCCCGGCAGACCGCCCCGGCCCGCGTGGCGATCAGCGAACCCGGCACCGCGCCCCGCCCCGTACCCGGGGCGGGACCCCGCAGCTCGTCCTCCGGGCACCCCCCGTGCAGGAAGAACTCCACGCCGCACAGCTCGTCCAGCACGCCCGGCTGGGAGTCCCCGCCGCGCAGTTTCCGCAGTACCGTCCGGGTCGGGTCCGACGCCCAGTCGATGCGCCGTCGCTCCTGGCGGAACGCGTCCCGCCACACCACGTCCACCGACGGGTCCTTCTGCGACAGCGGCTTGTGACCTCCACCCGCGAACCGTTCCACCGCCAGCAGCACCGCCGCCACCGCCGCGTCCCCAGACTCGCCCCGGTACAGGGCGCTCTTGCCGACCGGAGGCACGTCGAACGGGACCGAGGCCCAGATGTCCCCCGCGTCCAGGCCCGCCTCCGCCCGGAGCACCGTCACCGCCCAGCGTTCCGCCCCCGAGTCGATCGCCCAGTCCAGCGACGAGGGGCCCCGGTCGCCCGGCGGCCCCGGGTGGACGACCAGGCAGGTGTGGCGCGCCCACACGTCCTCCGGCAGGGCGGTCCGCAGCATCGGGGCCACCACGAGGTCCGGCCGCCTCTCGCGCACGGCGGCGCGTACCGCGTCCTCACCTCCGGGGCGGGCCAGCACGGCGCCCACACGGTGCCCGGCGTCGGAGAGCTCCGCGTACACACGCTGGCAGAGGCTGTTGAAGGCGCTGGCCACGAGCAGGATGTTCAGGTTCATGGGCTTCCTCGGAGGGGGAGTCCACGGGCAGGGGAGGACAGCATGCGTCCATGCCGGGCCGCCGAGCGGCGGAACACCGCACCTGCGCGTGATCCGGAACTCCGCAGAAACGATTCGGTCGCTCTCCGGGCCCATACGGACGGAATGCGCACCGATCCGGTCTACTCGGTCTGCTCCACCGCCCGTGCGATCAGCAGTGCCACGTCGTCGTGCCCCTCCGCGTCCCGCAGCGCCCACAGCACCTCGTCGCACGTCCGGTCCAGACCGTGGTCGCCGCCGCCTGCCAGCAGGGTCATCAGCTGGTCCAGGCGGGTGTCGATGGACTCGTCGCGCACCTCCACCAGCCCGTCCGTGAAGAGCACCAGCCGGTCGCCCGGCCGCAGCGGGACGTTCAGGGTGTGGAACGGGACACCGCCCACCCCGAGCGGCACCCCGGTCGGCAGCTCCACCAGTTCCGGCGCGCCGCCCGCCGGGACGCGGACCGGCGGCAGATGGCCCGCGTTGGAGATCAGGCACGCGTGCCGCTCCGGGTCGTACACCGCGTACACGCAGGTCGCGGTCGCCTGCTCGAGTCCCGTGGTGCTGCGGTCCACGTGGTGCAGCAGCTCGGCCGGGTCCATGTCCAGGTCCGCGAGCGCCCGGGTCGTGTTGCGCAGCTGCCCCATGGTCGCCGCCGCGGCGACCCCGCTGCCCATCACGTCGCCCACCACCAGCGCTGTCCTGCCGCCGGCCAGCGGGATGACGTCGAACCAGTCCCCGCCCACCTCGCCGGCCGCGCCCGCGGGCTGGTACCGGTACGCCAGCTCAAGCCCGGGGCGCGGGGACGGCCGGTGGGGGAGCAGTGAACGCTGGAGGGTGAGGGCGGTGTCGTGCTCCCGCTGGTACGAGCGGGCGTGCCCGATGGACACCGCGGCGCGGCCGGCGAGTTCGCGCGCCAGCACCAGGTCGTCCTCGTCGAACGGCGCCGGGTGGCGGGTCCGCCGCAGCCGCAGCACGCCGAGCACGCTGCCGTGCGCGATGAGCGGCACGACGAGGTACGAGTGGAACCCTGCGCGCGCGAGCCGCCCGGCGTTCTCGGGGCCGCCCGCGATCCGCGCCAGGTCCTCCTCACCGACCCGCGGCAGCAGGAAGGGCTCGCTCGTGTCCACGCAACGCCCGACCGGACTGTCCGCCGTCGCCTCGTACGTACTGTCGGGCCGGCCGGGTTCCGGGCGTCCCGTGTCCTTCGGCAGGACCGGGATCTCCGCCAGGCAGCGGAACAGACGCTCGTCCCGCACACCGGGCAGACTCGGCGGGCGGAGAGCCTCGTCCAGCAGGTCCACGGAGGCCTCGTCGGCCAGCTCCGGCACCACGAGCCCGGCCAGCTCACGGGCGGTGCGCGTCACGTCGAGCGTCGTGCCCACCCGGACCGACGCGTCGGCGATCATGGCGAGGCGCCGCCGTGCGTGCGCGGCCTCGGTCGCCGCGCGGTGCCGGTCGGTGACGTCGACGACCGAGAGGGCCAGGCCGAGGACCCGGCCGTCGCCCGCCTCCAGCCGGTAGTACGACACCGACCAGGCGTGGTCCCGGTCCGGGTCGGTCGAGGTGCGGCCCACCACGTTCTGGTCGACCAGCGCAGCGCCCGACTGCAGCACCCGGCGGGCCGCCGTCTCGATCAGGTACACGTCCAGGAACGACAGGGCCACCCGCAGCGGACGGCCCGTCAGTGTTTCCGGCGGGTGCCCGCTCAGCCGGGTCAGAGCCGGGTTGATGCTCACGAAGCGCAGCTCCGGGTCCAGCACGGCCAGCCCGATGGGCGACTGCGCGACCAGCCGCGTCGACAGCGCCAGGTCCCGCTCCACCCGGCGCAGGGTGGACTGCTCGGTCGCCAGGCCCAGTGCGTACAGGTCCCCGCTTTCGCCCCGCAGCCGCATGTTGCGGAACTCCAGCAGCCGGGTGCTGCCGTCCTTGTGCCGCACCGGGAACACCCCGGCCCAGCTCATGCCCTCCCGCATGACCGTGGCGAACAGCTCGATCACCTGCGCCAGGTGCTCCTCGTGCACCAGCAGCCGCGCCGCGTACCGGCCCAGCGCATCCCGCGCGGTGTAGCCGAACAGCTCCTCGGCCTGCGGGCTCCACAGCACGATCCGGCCCCGGTCGTCCAGCACCACGGCCGCTACCTTGAGCACGTCCAGCAGCCCGCCCGGCGCCGACGGCCCGAACACGCCGCCGCCGGCGGCGGGCCCGTCGGGGGTAGCGGGAACCGGTCGCATGCCCCACCTCCGCTTCGAGCCGTCACCCCATCCTCTCCCGCGGGTCCCGGCCGCGCATCACGGGCCGTCACGGGGAGTCACCCGCCGGACGGCGGACCCAGGACGGTCACTTCGGCGGGGCGCAGCATCTGGTCACCGACCCGGTGGCCGGGCCGTACCACCTCCGCGCACACGGGATGGCTCACCCGGTCCGACGCCAGGTACGCCACGGCCCGGTGCACGCGCGGGTCGAACGCCTCGCCCGGCGCGCCGAAGCGGGTCAGCCCCAGTCCGGCCAGCTCCGCCTCCAGGGCCTTCGCCACCCGCAGGAAGCCACCGGTCAGCTCACCCTGCCGGCCCGCCTCGTCCACCGCGTCCAGCACGGGCAGCAGCCGCAGCAGCACGTTCGCCACGGCGACCTCCCGCACCGCGAGCCGGTCCCGGTGCACACGGGAGCGGTAGTTGTCGTACTCGGCCTTCAGCCGCTGGAGGTCCCGGTTCCGCTCGGCCAGCACCGCCGCCAGTGCCCATGCCCCGGGCGCCGGGCCCGCGGCCCCTCGTACGGCCGGGGCGGGATCCACGGTCCGCACCCGGAACGCGGGCACGGGGAGCGCGTGGGGCGACGGGGTCACGGCGGGCGGCAGCATCGGGGGCGGGGCCGGTCGGGGCGGGACCCGGGTGAGGCCGGACGGGGTCCTGGCGCGCTTCATTCCCCGCCTCCGCGTCGCCGTTCGTCCTCGTCGACGATCTCCGCGTCGACGACCTCGTCCTCCTCGCCCGATCCGGCGTCCTTCCCCGGGCCGGACGCGGTGCCGGTGGTGTCGCCGGCGGCCTGGGCCTGGGCGTACACGGCCTGGCCCAGCTTCTGGGAGACAGCCGCGGCCTTCTCCGTGGCGGTGCGGATCGCCGCGCTGTCCTCGCCCTTCAGCTTCTCCTTCAGCTCGTCGACCGCCGACCGGACCTCGCTCCGGGTCTCGCCGGGGACCTTGTCCTCGTTGTCCTTGAGGAACTTCTCCGTCTGGTAGACGAGCTGCTCCGCCCGGTTGCGGGTCTCGGCGGTCTCCCGCCTGCGCCGGTCCTCCTCCGCGTGCCGCTCCGCCTCCCGGACCATGCGGTCGATGTCGTCCTTCGGCAGCGAGGAGCCGCCGGTGACGGTCATCTTCTGCTCCCTGCCCGTGCCCAGGTCCTTCGCGGTCACGTGCATGATGCCGTTGGCGTCGATGTCGAAGGCGACCTCGATCTGCGGAACCCCGCGCGGGGCCGGCGGCAGGCCGGTCAGTTCGAACATCCCGAGTTTCTTGTTGTACGCGGCGATCTCGCGCTCGCCCTGGTACACCTGGATCTGCACCGACGGCTGGTTGTCCTCGGCCGTCGTGAAGGTCTCCGACCGCCTGGTCGGGATGGTCGTGTTCCGCTCGATGAGCCTGGTCATGATGCCGCCCTTGGTCTCGATGCCGAGGGACAGCGGGGTCACGTCGAGGAGCAGGACGTCCTTGACCTCACCCTTCAGCACACCCGCCTGGAGCGAGGCGCCGATCGCGACGACCTCGTCCGGGTTCACGCCCTTGTGCGGATCCTTGCCGGTCAGCTCCCGCACCAGCTCCGTCACCGCGGGCATCCGCGTCGAGCCGCCGACCAGGATCACGTGGTCGATGCCGGACACCTTGATCCCCGCGTCCTTGACCGCGCTGTGGAACGGTCCCTTGCAGCGCTCCAGCAGGTCCGAGGTCAGCTGCTCGAACTGCGCTCGCGTCAGCTTCTCGTCCAGATGCAGCGGCCCCTCCGGGGAGGCGCTCAGATACGGGAGGTTGATGGACGTCTCGGTCGCCGCCGACAGTTCGATCTTGGCCTTCTCCGCCGCCTCGCGGAGCCGCTGTGTGGCCATCTTGTCCGTGCTCAGGTCCACCCCGTACGCGGCCTTGAAGCGCGCCGCCAGATGGTCGACCACGCGCTGGTCCCAGTCGTCCCCGCCCAGGTGCGTGTCGCCGTTGGTGGCCTTCACCTCGACGACGCCGTCACCGATCTCCAGCAGTGACACGTCGAAGGTGCCGCCGCCGAGGTCGAAGACCAGGATCGTCTGGTCGTTCTCCTTGTCCAGGCCGTAGGCGAGGGCCGCGGCCGTCGGCTCGTTGATGATCCGCAGGACGTTGAGGCCCGCGATCTCACCGGCCTCCTTCGTCGCGGTGCGCTGGGAGTCGTTGAAGTACGCGGGCACGGTGATCACCGCGTCCCGTACGTCCTCGCCCAGATACCCCTCGGCGTCCCGCTTCAGCTTCTGCAGCACCCGCGCGGAGATCTCCTGGGCCGTGTACCGGCTGCCGTCGATATCGCCCTTGTCCGGGAAGTGCCAGGCGCTGTCGCCCATGTGCCGCTTCACCGAGCGGCAGGTGCGGTCGACGTTCGTGACGGCCTGCCGCTTGGCGACCTCGCCCACCAGCACCTCGCCGTTCTTGGCGAAGCCGACCACGGACGGGGTGGTCCTCGCGCCCTCCGTGTTGGTGATGACGGTCGGCTCGCCGCCCTCCAGGACGCTCACCACCGAGTTGGTCGTGCCGAGGTCGATACCTACTGCCCGTGCCATCGTCGTCTCCTCAGCTCGGCTCAGCTCTGCCCGGCTCTGTTCTGCCTGAAGAGCACCTGAAGAGAACGTACCCAGGAAAAGATTAGTATGTCCGTATATGTCGGTTTACATCTGCTTGAGTTGCATGCAGGTGCAGTCAAGACACACGGGCACAAGAACACCGAGCAAGACCCACCGGAGGTGTCCTCCCATGCTGATGCGTACCGATCCCTTCCGTGACCTCGACCGGCTCGCCCAGCAGCTCCTCGGCCAGAGCGGCACCTGGTCCCAGCCGACCGCGATGCCGATGGACGCGTACCGCGAGGGCGACCACTATGTGATCGCCTTCGACATGCCCGGGGTGTCACCGGACGCCATCGACGTGGACGTGGAGCGCAACATGCTCACGGTGAAGGCCGAACGGCGGCCGGTGCCGAAGGCCGACGACGTCCAGATGGAGCTGTCCGAGCGCCCGCTGGGCGTCTTCTCCCGGCAGGTGACGCTCTCCGACACCCTCGACGTCGAGCACATCGACGCCGACTACGACGCGGGCGTGCTCACCCTGCGGATCCCCATCGCGGAGCGCGCCAAGCCGCGCAAGGTCGAGATCCATGTGAGCGAGGGCTCGCACAGGCAGATCAAGGGCTGAAGCCGCCGGAGGCCGTGCCGGATCTGTCCGGCACGGCCTCCGCGGTCGCTCAGGCGTTCAGGCGCTCAGACGAGCGTGGCCAGCGCCTGGTTGAAGGTCTGCGACGGGCGCATGGCCGCCGCTGCCTTGGCCGGGTCCGGCTGGTAGTAGCCGCCGATGTCGGCCGGCTTGCCCTGGACGGCGAGCAGCTCGTCGACGATCGTCTGCTCCTGCTCGGACAGCGCCTTCGCCAGCGGCGCGAACGCCTCCGCGAGCTGCGGGTCCGCGGTCTGCCCGGCCAGCTCCTGGGCCCAGTACATCGCCAGGTAGAAGTGGCTGCCGCGGTTGTCGATGCCGCCGATGCGACGGGTCGGGGACTTGTCCTCGTTCAGGAACGTCGCCGTGGCGCGGTCCAGGGTGTCCGCGAGGACCTGCGCCCTGGCGTTGCCCGTGGTCTTGGCGCACTGCTCCAGCGACGGCACCAGCGCGAAGAACTCGCCCAGCGAGTCCCAGCGCAGGTAGTTCTCCTTGACCAGCTGCTGGACGTGCTTAGGGGCGGAGCCGCCCGCGCCCGTCTCGAACAGGCCTCCACCCGCCATCAGCGGGACGACCGACAGCATCTTGGCGCTGGTGCCCAGCTCCAGGATCGGGAACAGGTCGGTCAGGTAGTCACGCAGCACGTTTCCGGTGACGGAGATGGTGTTCTCGCCGCGCCGGATGCGCTCCAGCGACAGCTTGGTGGCCTCGACCGGGGGCAGGACGCGGATGTCCAGCCCCTCGGTGTCGTGCTCCGCCAGGTAGGTCCTGACCTTCTCGATCAGCCGGGCGTCATGGGCGCGGTTCTCGTCCAGCCAGAACACGGCCGGGTCGCCGGTGGCGCGGGCGCGGGTGACGGCCAGCTTCACCCAGTCCTTGACCGGCGCGTCCTTGGTCTGGCAGCTGCGGAAGATGTCGCCCGCCGCGACCTCCTGCTCCAGGACCACGTCACCGGCCTGGTCGACCAGGCGGACCGTGCCGGCCGCGGCGATCTCGAAGGTCTTGTCGTGCGAGCCGTACTCCTCGGCCTTCTGTGCCATCAGGCCGACGTTCGGTACCGAGCCCATCGTCGACGGGTCCAGCGCGCCGTGCGCCCGGCAGTCCTCGATGACCGCCTGGTACACGCCCGCGTAGCTGCTGTCCGGCAGCACGGCGAGGGTGTCGGCCTCCTGGCCGTCCGGGCCCCACATGTGGCCGGAGGTGCGGATCATCGCGGGCATGGAGGCGTCGACGATGACGTCGCTCGGGACGTGCAGGTTGGTGATGCCGCGGTCCGAGTCGACCATGGCCAGCTCCGGGCCCTCGGCGATCTCGGCGTCGAAGGAGGCCTTGATCTCGTCGCCCTCGGGCAGGGACTCCAGGCCCTTCAGGATGGCGCCGAGGCCGTCGTTCGCGGACAGGCCCGCGGCGGCCAGCTTCTCGCCGTACTGCGCGAAGGTCTTCGGGAAGAAGGCGTGGACGACGTGACCGAAGACGATCGGGTCGGAGACCTTCATCATCGTGGCCTTCAGGTGGACGGAGAACAGCACGCCCTCCGCCTTGGCGCGGGCGACCTGCGCGGAGAGGAACTCGCGCAGCGCGGCGGCGCGCATCACCGAGGCGTCGACGACCTCGCCGGCGAGCACCGGCACCGACTCGCGGAGCACCGTGGTGGTGCCGTCGGCGGCGACGTGCTCGATGCGCAGCGCGCCGTCCTGCGCGATGACGGCCGACTTCTCGGTGGAGCGGAAGTCGTTCTCGCTCATGGTGGCGACGTTGGTCTTGGACTCGGGGGTCCAGGCGCCCATGCGGTGCGGGTGCGTCCTGGCGTAGTTCTTCACCGACGCGGGAGCGCGGCGGTCGGAGTTGCCCTCACGCAGGACCGGGTTGACGGCGCTGCCCTTGACCTTGTCGTAGCGGGCGCGGATCTCGCGCTCCTCGTCGGTCTTCGGGTCGTCCGGGTAGGCGGGCAGCGCGTAGCCCTGCTCCTGAAGCTCCGCGACGGCCGCCTTGAGCTGGGGGATCGACGCCGAGATGTTCGGCAGCTTGATGATGTTCGCGCCCGGGGTCTTGGCGAGCGCGCCCAGCTCCGCGAGGGCGTCGCCGATGCGCTGCTCCTCCTTCAGGTACTCCGGGAAGGAGGCGATGATCCGGCCTGCCAGGGAGATGTCGCGGGTCTCGACGCTGACGCCGGCCGCCGAGGCGTACGCCTGGACCACGGGCAGGAACGAGTACGTCGCCAGGGCCGGGGCCTCGTCAGTGTGGGTGTAGATGATGGTCGAGTCAGTCACCGGGTGCTCCGCTCCACGTCTGTAACATTGCTCGACATCAAGATATCTCGTGATCGGGCGCGGCTCGACAGAGGTCCCTCCCGGATCCTCCGCGGGTCGCCCCCCGGGTTCGCTCCAGGGTCCTTCGCGGGTTCCGTGCGACAGGTCTGGACCAAAGTCTTGCCCCGGCCGGTCAGGCCCGCGAAGCTCGGCTCATGGACCTGGAGCTCCGGCACCTCAAGACACTGCGCGCGATCGCGGACGCGGGCAGTCTCACCAAGGCCGCCACCTCCCTCGGACTGGCCCAGCCCGCCCTCAGTGCCCAGCTCAAGCGGATCGAGCGGGTCCTCGGCGGGGCGCTGTTCGAACGGGGGCGGCACGGAGTGCGGGCCACGCCCCTCGGAGAACTCGTCCTGGAACGGGCCCGGGTGGTGCTGCCCGCCGTGACCGAACTGCAGCGCGACGCCGTACGGTTCGCCACCGGGGCCGGTACGGGGCCGGACGGGGGCCGCTTCCGGCTCGGTGCGACGCACGGCCCCCTCCTGGGCGCCCTGGTCGACCGGCTCGCCGCCGCGCACCCGGGAGCGCCCGTCACCACCCAGACCTCCTGGTCCGAGCGGGAGCTCGCGGCCGGGGTCGTCGAAGGGCGGCTCGACTACGCGCTCATCGGCACCTGCGGTGCCAGCGCCCCGCCCGAGAGCGAAGGGCTCACCTGGCGCGAGATCGCCACCGACCCCGTCTTCGTGATGCTCGCCACCGGGCACCCCCTCGCCGGGCGCGAGCAGGTCCACCTCGCGGACCTCTCCGGCACCGCCTGGACCGACGTCCCCGGCGACGGCTGCTTCGGGGACTGCTTCCACGCCGCCTGCGCCCGCGTCGGCTTCACCCCGGCCCGGGTGTACGAGACGGACACCGCCTCCTGCGTCCACCTGGTCCAGGTGGGCCGGGCCGTCGGGCTGTGCCGCGCCACGTTCCCCGACACCGCCGGGCTGGTCACCCGCCCGCTGGCGGGCACCCCCCTGTCCTGGCGTCACCTCCTCGGCTGGCACCCCGCAGCCCCCGCCGCGGCCACCGGACCGGCCGTCCTCACCCAGGCCCGCGCCGCCCACGCCGAAGCCGCCGCCCGCAGCAGCGGCTACGCGGCGTGGCTGGCGTCGGGCATGGCGGCGGCGGGGGCGTGACGGAACCCGGGCCGGTCCCGGCGCCACGC
>NZ_JADWYO010000041.1 GCF_022414595.1 Streptomyces sp. MUM 203J
TCCCGGCAGGCACGGGCGACACGGACAGCGATTTCGCCACGGTTGGCGATGAGCACCTTGCGCACGAGAGCTCCCTCCATTCCCAAAACACGCTGAGTTTAGGGACTGCCGACACGACGTTTCGACTGTTCCCCAGCCGTGAGGTTGCCCACACAGAGCGTGAAACGGGGCCCACTCGGGCCCCGAAACCCCTTGTCCTGCCACGGTACGCAGGGCTTCTCCACTGCACAGTAACCCTGAGGTGTGGCCAAGGTCTCTGTCCTGAGGGTCAGCGGGGTGTGCCGTTTCTTTGTGGAGTCCCTACGAATGGGCGAATGATTCTTTGCTGCGGCGTCCAGACCCTTGCCCATAGGTTTACTGATGAGTAGCCTTCCGGTGCGTCTCCGTGCTGGAGGGGGTACCGAATGGCGACCCGCAGACCGATAGTGCTGACCACGGCCGCCCTGCTGCTGGTGGAGGCGGGAGGCGTCGTCCTCCTGCACGCCGTGCTGGCGACGGTCCAGGGCAGCCAGCGGATGTCCCTCGCGGGGCTGGACCCGGACGCGATGGTCGCGGGCACATGGGTGATGGGCGCACTGTCCGGCGCGTACCTGGCGGTGTGCGGGGCGCTGCTGCTGCGGGTGGCGCTGCGTGGCCGGGGGCCCGGCCGCTGGACGCGGGTTCTGCTGATCTCCTGCGCGATCACGCACGGCGTGCTGGGCGCGGTGGCGGTCGGTCTGGTGGGCTGGTTCGCGTTCGCGTGGCTGATGGTGGTGCTGGGTCTGGTGGTGCTGAGCCTGATGGCGTACGGGGAGGAGTCCGCGCCGCTGGAGGAGGGCGCGGCGACCGTGTGACGCGGTCGCCTCACCCGTCCGCGGGTCTCACGTCCACAGGTCCGTCATCGCGATGCCCAGCTTGCGGAGCAGGTGGCGGAAGAGCGGCAGCGACAGGCCGATGACGTTGCCGGGGTCGCCGTCGATGCCCTCGATGAACGGTGCCGACCTGCCGTCCAGGGTGAACGCGCCCGCCACGTGCAGGGGCTCGCCGGTCGCCACGTACGCGGCGATCTCCTCGTCCGTGGGCTCACCGAAGCGGACCAGGGTGGACGCGGTTCCGGAGGCGTACCGCTTGGCCGCCGTGTCGTGGACGCAGTGGCCCGTCTGGAGGACGCCCACGCGGCCGCGCATGGACTTCCAGCGGGCGATGGCCTCCTCCGCGTCGGCGGGCTTGCCCAGGGCCTGGCCGTCCAGCTCCAGGACCGAGTCACAGCCCACGACCAGCGCACCCCGGGCCTCCGGCTTGGCGGCCACCAGGGAGGCCTTGGCCTCCGCGAGTGCCAGGGCCAGTTCGGCGGGGGTGGGGGCGGTGATCTTGTTCTCGTCGTACCCGCTGACGATGACCTCGGGGTCGAGTCCTGCCTGGCGCAGCAGGCCGAGGCGGGCGGGGGACGCGGAGGCGAGAACGAGACGGCGCTGAGGGCTCATGGCGCCATCGTACGAAAGCGGGGCTCGGGGGCGCTCCGTGTCGCGCCGCGCCTCTGCTCCCCTGTCAGCGGAAGTCGAGGCCCGTCACGATCATGAAGATCACCGCTGCCACGGCCATGATGAGGCCCGCGCGATGGATCATGGCCTGCATGGTGCGCATGTCCTCGGGGGGTTTGTCGTCGGGGTCGGACCAGAGCATTCCTCGATGCTCGCGGGCCGGGGGGCGGTGGCGCCTGAGTACGCGTACTCAACTGCTGTGTGACGCCGTGTCGGTGGCAGGTGCGAGGCTGGCCTCATGACTCCCTGGAACCTGCTCGACCTCGACCGGGCCCTGCGGGTCGGCTGGGCCGCGGACACCGCGTCGCCGGACGACCGGGACACGTGGCGGCCCGACAATCCCGCGTGGGGGCACTGCGACATCACCGCGCTGATCGTCCACGACGTGTTCGGCGGCGAGCTGATGGTGGGGGAGGTACACGTCGACGGGGCGCGGCGGGGGTACCACTGGTGGAACCGGCTGCCGAGCGGGGTGGAGCTGGACCTGACGCGGGAGCAGTTCCGGCGGGGGGAGGACATTTCCGCGGTACGGGTGGTGGAGCGGCCCCCGGGCCCGCTGAAGTACCGCTGGGCGGAGTACCTGCTGCTGCGGGAACGGGTGCGGCTGCAGCTCGGGGAGCTGCCGGGCCCGCTGTGACGGGCCCGGCGGCACGCCGTTCCGGACCGGGGGGGCGGCGTCGCGCCCCCCCCGGGTCACGTCGGCCAGTACGTGCGGGTCCACGCCCGGGGGCCCGGGCGCAGGGCGCGGGCGTGGGCGATGCGGGCCGGGTCCGACCAGGAGTCGGGCGCGGGCGCCGCGCCGGGCGCCGCCGTGGAGGCCGCCGCGGCGCGGGCGCGGACCACCGCCAGGGCGGCGGCCAGCTCCTCCGGGGTCGGGTTGCCCCGTACCACCTTGATCATCGGGGGCTCCTCACAGCCGTCACAGGGGGATGTTGCCGTGCTTCTTGGGGGGAAGGTTCTCCCGCTTGGTGCGGAGCTGGCGCAGGCCCCTGACGATCTGCGCCCGTGTCTCCGACGGCATGATCACGCCGTCGATGTAGCCGCGCTCCGCCGCCGTGTAGGGGTTGAGGAGGGTGTCCTCGTACTCCTGGATCAGCTGGGCGCGCAGCGCCTCGCGCTCGTCCTCCGGCGCCGCCGCGATCGTGCGCCGGTGCAGGATGTTCACCGCGCCCTGGGCGCCCATGACCGCGATCTGGGCCGTCGGCCAGGCGAGGTTGATGTCCGCGCCCAGGTGCTTGGAGCCCATCACGTCGTACGCGCCGCCGAAGGCCTTGCGCGTGATCACCGTGATCAGCGGCACCGTCGCCTCCGCGTACGCGTAGATCAGCTTCGCGCCGCGCCGGATGATGCCCTCGTGCTCCTGGCCGACGCCCGGCAGGAAGCCCGGCACGTCGACGAACGTCAGCACCGGGATGTTGAAGGCGTCGCACGTGCGGACGAAGCGGGCCGCCTTCTCCGAGGCGTCGATGTCGAGGCAGCCGGCGAACTGCATCGGCTGGTTCGCCACGATGCCCACCGGGTGGCCCTCCACCCGGCCCAGGCCCGTCACGATGTTCGGCGCGAACAGCGCCTGCGTCTCCAGGAACTCGCCGTCGTCCAGGACGTGTTCGATGACGGTGTGGATGTCGTACGGCTGGTTCGCGGAGTCCGGGACCAGCGTGTCCAGCTCCCGGTCCTCGTCCGTCGGCGTCAGGTCCGCCTCGTCCGGATACGCCGGCGGCTCGGACAGGTTGTTGGACGGCAGGTACGACAGGAGCGACTTCACGTACTCGATCGCGTCCTTCTCGTCGCCCGACATGTGGTGGGCGACCCCGGACGTGGCGTTGTGGGTGCGCGCGCCGCCCAGCTCCTCGAAGCCGACGTCCTCGCCCGTCACGGTCTTGATGACGTCCGGGCCCGTGATGAACATGTGCGAGGTCTGGTCGACCATCACCGTGAAGTCGGTGATCGCGGGCGAGTAGACGGCGCCGCCCGCGCACGGGCCGACGACCAGCGAGATCTGCGGGATCACACCCGAGGCGTGCGTGTTGCGGCGGAAGATCTCGCCGTACATGCCGAGCGCGCTGACGCCCTCCTGGATCCGTGCGCCGCCCGAGTCGTTGATGCCGACGACCGGGCAGCCGGTCTTCAGCGCGAAGTCCATCACCTTGATGATCTTCTGCCCGAAGGTCTCGCCCAGGGCGCCGCCGAAGACCGTGAAGTCCTGGGAGAAGACCGCCACCGGCCGGCCGTCGACCGTGCCGTAACCCGTCACCACGCCGTCGCCGTACGGGCGGTTGTTCTCCAGGCCGAAGTTCGTGGAGCGGTGCCGCGCGAACTCGTCCAGCTCGACGAACGAGCCCTCGTCGAGAAGCAGATCGATGCGCTCCCGCGCCGTCAACTTGCCCTTGGCATGCTGCTTTTCGACCGCACGCGCGGAACCCGCGTGCGTCGCCTCGTCGATACGGCGCTGCAGATCCGCGAGCTTGCCCGCGGTCGTGTGGATGTCGGTCTCTGGACGCTCGGACATCGGGATGCGGCTCCCTGCCTGGTCACGTGTGGTCACGGGGTGCGATGGCTACTGGCCCGTAGCGTATCGGCGGGTCCGGCCGTCGGCAGTGCGGCGTTTGCCACACCTACGCTGGGTTGCATGACGCCCTCACATGGTTCAGGAAACCGCGCGGCCGACGGTTTCGGAAGCACACCCTCCGGCACCCCGGGCAACCGCTGGACCGACCTGGACCGGCCCCCGCTCAACGCCACCGCCCTGCGCCGCGCCCTCCTGCGCCCCGGCGGGCTCTGGACCTCCCTCGACCTGGTCGCCGCCACCGGGTCCACCAACTCCGACCTGGCCGCCCGCGCCGCCGGCCTCCCCGAGGGCGCCGTCCTCGTCGCGGAGGAGCAGACCGCCGGGCGCGGACGGCTGGACCGCGCCTGGTCGGCGCCCGCCCGGTCGGGCATCTTCGTCTCGGTCCTGCTCAAGCCGGACGTCCCGGCCACCCGGCTCGCCTGGCTGCCGCTGCTCACCGGGGTGGCCACCGCCACCTCCCTGGCCCGCGCCGCGGGGGTCGACACCGCCCTGAAGTGGCCCAACGACCTGCTGGTCGACGTCAGGACCAAGGCGGGCAAGGAAGAGCGCAAGGCCGGGGGCATCCTCGCCGAGCGGGCCGGAGAGAACGGGGTCGTCGTCGGGCTCGGGCTCAACGTCACCCTGCGGGAGGACGAGCTGCCCGTCCCCACCGCCGGGTCCCTCGCCCTCGCGGACGCCGTCTGCACCGACCGCGACCCGCTCCTGCGCGCCGTCCTGCGCGGCCTGGAGGAGTGGTACGGCCGCTGGACCGCCGCCGACGGCGACCCGGCCGCCTCCGGGCTCCAGGACGCGTACGCCGCCGGGTGCGCCACCCTCGGCCGTGCGGTACGGGCCGAGCTGCCCGGCGGCCGCGTCCTCACCGGCGAGGCCGTCGCCGTCGACGGTGACGGGCGGCTGGTGGTGGCCACGCCCGACGGCGGCCGGGAGGCCGTGGGGGCGGGCGATGTCGTCCATCTGCGCGCGGCGGGCTGAACGCGCTGGGACACGCGGACGTGAGGTACGGCACACCTGACGTATCGTTGAGGCGGTCCGCCCGGGGTGGTACGTCACGTACGTCACCGGCGGGGCGGTGACAGAACGGCGGAGCAGTGCGTACGGAACGGGCAGGAGGCGGCCGGTGACCGTCGACGACGCGAACGCTGACGGAGCGGCACACCCCACACCCCACCACCAGGTCGACCACACGGCCGAGCCGAGCGACAACCCGCTCGCCATCCGCCTGGAGCAGCTGATCCTCGGCGCCGAGCGGCGCTACACGCCGTTCCAGGCGGCCCGCACCGCCGGAGTCTCCATGGACCTCGCCTCGCGTTTCTGGCGGGCCATGGGCTTCGCGGACATCGGCCAGGCCAAGGCGCTGACGGAGGCGGACGTCCTGGCCCTGCGGCGCCTCGCCGGTCTCGTCGAGGCGGGGCTGCTGAGCGAGCCCATGGCCGTCCAGGTCGCGCGGTCCACCGGACAGACCACGGCGCGGCTCGCGGAGTGGCAGATCGATTCGTTCCTGGAAGGTCTGACCGAGCCGCCCGAGCCGGGCATGACCCGCACCGAGGTCACATATCCGCTGGTGGAGCTGTTGCTGCCGGAACTCCAGGAGTTCCTGGTGTACGTGTGGCGGCGGCAGCTCGCGGCGGCGACCGGGCGGGTCGTGCAGGCGGCGGACGACGACGAGATGGTGGACCGGCGGCTCGCGGTCGGCTTCGCGGACCTGGTCGGCTTCACCCGGCTCACCCGGCGGCTGGAGGAGGAGGAGCTGGGCGAGCTGGTCGAGGCCTTCGAGACGACCTGCGCGGATCTCGTCGCCGCGCACGGGGGGCGGCTGATCAAGACACTCGGGGACGAGGTGCTGTTCGCCGCGGACGACGCCGGGACGGCGGCCGAGATCGCGCTGCGGCTGATCGAGACCCTGAGGCACGACGAGATCATGCCCGCGCTGCGGGTCGGCATCGCCTTCGGCACGGTCACCACGCGGATGGGCGATGTGTTCGGCACGACGGTGAACCTCGCGAGCCGCCTGACGTCGATAGCGCCGAAGGACGCGGTCCTGGTGGACGGGGCGTTCGCGAAGGAACTGCACCGGACACGGGAGGCGCCGGAGTCGGAGGCGCGGTTCGCGGAGGAGGCGGCGCGCGCGGAGAAGGGCGGCGAGGCACCGGCGGCCCCGGCGAAGTACCGCTTCGGGCTGCGCCCGACGTGGCAGCGGCCGGTACGGGGCCTCGGCAACATCGAGCCGTGGCTGCTCACGAGGCGCGAGCCGGCCGGGGGCTGACCGGGGAGCCGAGCGCGGGGGCTGCCCCACTCCTGCTGCTCACGTGCCGCCCGCCGCCCGAAGGGCCCTGCCGGACCGGCACGGCCTAGGATGCCCCTCACCAGATAACGGTCGTTAACCGGGAGGGCCCGCCGTCGTGTCCGACGTATCCGAGACCAACGAAGCGCGCTTTGGGGAGTTCGTCGCCGTCCGGCGGCACGAGTACGTGGCCGAGCTGGTGCTCGACCGGCCCAAGGCCATGAACGCCGTGTCGTCCGAGATGGCCCGCTCCGTCGCCGCCGCCTGCGACGCGCTCGGCGCCGACCCGTCCGTCCGGGTCACCGTCCTGACCTCGTCCAGCGACCGGGCGTTCTGTGTCGGCGCCGACCTGAAGGAGCGCAACTCCTTCACGGACGACGAGCTGCGCCGCCAGCGGCCGACCGCGCGGGCCTGCTACACGGGCGTGCTGGACCTGCCCATGCCGAGCATCGCCGCCGTGCACGGGTTCGCACTGGGCGGCGGGTTCGAGCTGGCGCTGGCCTGCGACCTGATCGTGGCGGACGCGACCGCCGTGGTCGGGCTGCCCGAGGTGTCCGTCGGTGTCATCCCGGGCGGTGGCGGCACACAGCTGCTGCCCCGCCGGGTCGGCGCCGCGCGCGCCGCCGAGCTGGTGTTCACCGCCCGCCGGGTGCCCGCCGTGGAGGCGTCCGGGCTCGGCCTGGTGGACGAGCTGGTGGACGCCGACGCCCGCGGTGCCGCGCTGGAGCTGGCCGCGCGCATCGCCGCCAACTCGCCGGTCGGTCTGCGTGCGGCCAAGCGGGCGATGCGGCTCGGGCAGGGCATGGACGTACGGGCCGGGCTCGAGGTCGAGGACGCGGCGTGGCGGACGGTGGCCTTCTCCGGCGACCGCCGGGAGGGTGTCGCGGCCTTCAACGAGAAGCGCGCGCCCCGGTGGCCGGGGGAGTGACGCTCCGCCGGTGACGCCCGCCCGAAATCCGGGGGGCGTCACCTGGAGTAAGCGGCGTGTGATCTAGGGCGAAAAGGTTGAAAACCTCCCTAAGCTTGAGGAATGGGTGAGGATCTCCGACTGCGGGCCGTGGTGGCGCTCGCGCAGGCCATGGCGGCGGCGCATACGGCGCGTGAGTGCTGGCGGGCCGCCGCGCTGGCAGCCTGCGAGGCGCTCGGGGGGACGTTCGCGGCGCTCTCGACCTGGCAGCGGGACCTCGGCAGGCTCAAGGTCCTGGTGAACGCCGGGCAGCGGGCGCCGGGGGAGGAGGAGTTCCCGGACTCCGAGACCTACCCCGTCTACCAGTTCTCCGAGATCACCGAGTTCCTGCACGAGCGGTGGGCGGGCGGCGGGGGTCCGCACGCCTGGGTGGAGACGGCGGACGGGGAGCCCTCCGGGCCCGGCGGCCCCCGGCGCGGCTACTGCCACGAGCGGGTGGCCGCACTGCGGCGGCGGGGCCGCGGCTGCTGCGTGGTCGCCCCGATCGTGCTGCACGGGCGGGCGTGGGGCGAGCTGTATGTGGCCCGGCCGGTCGGCGCGCCCGTCTTCGGGCGGGAGGAGGCGGACTTCGCGACCGTCCTCGCGGCGGTCGTCGCGGCCGGGATCGCCCAGACCGAGCGGCTGGAGGAGGTCAGGAAGCTGGCCTTCACGGACCCGCTGACCGGGCTCGCCAACCGCCGGGCCGTCGACGCCCGGCTGGAGGAGGCGCTGGACCGGTTCCTCAGGGACGGGGCCGTCGTCAGCCTCGTCGTCTGCGATCTGAACGGGCTGAAGCGGGTCAACGACACGCAGGGGCACGCGGTCGGGGATCGCCTGCTGGAACGTTTCGGCTCGCTGCTGTCCTACTGCGGGGCCCGGCTGCCGGGCGCGCTGGCGGCACGGCTCGGGGGTGACGAGTTCTGCCTCGTGTCGGTGGGGCCCGGCGCGGACGAGGTGGTCGCGGTGGCCGAGGAACTGTGCGTACGGGCCGGTGGGCTGGATCTGGGCGAGGGGGTGGCCTGCGGGGTGGCGTCCACCGGGGATCCGATCGGCCCGGTGCGGTCGGCCCGGCGGCTGTTCCGGCTCGCGGACGCCGCCCAGTACCGGGCCAAGGCGGCGCGGTCGGCCGAGCCCGTGGTCGCGGGACGGGACGGGGCGGTGCTGCGGCTGGCCGACGCGCCGCCCGCCGCGGCGCGGGACCGCCGCCGGTTCCGGGACGCGGCACCGCCCTCGTAGGGCCGCCGCGCCCGCGGGGGCGGGGCCGGTAAGGAGCAGGGCTGCCGCCGACTAGTGACATGTTGGGATTCAGTCCGTAGGCTGCTGAATATGGATATGCACACTGTCGTGGTGGGGACGTCCGGGACCACCACCGCCGACGTCATCGCCGTCGCCCGTGGCAACGCCCGCGTCGAACTGGCCCAGGAGGCCCGTGAGGCGCTCGCCCGTGCCCGGGAGATCGTGGACACGCTCGCCGCCAAACCGGAGCCGGTGTACGGCGTGTCGACCGGTTTCGGGGCGCTCGCCACCCGGCACATCGGCCAGGAGCTGCGCGCCCAGCTCCAGCGCAACCTCGTCCGCTCGCACGCCGCGGGGATGGGCCCGCGGGTCGAGCGCGAGGTCGTCCGCGCCCTGATGTTCCTCCGGCTGAAGACCGTCGCGTCCGGCTACACCGGGGTCCGCCCCGAGGTCGCCCAGACCATGGCCGACATCCTGAACGCGGGCATCACCCCGGTCGTCCACGAGTACGGCTCCCTCGGCTGCTCCGGCGACCTCGCGCCGCTCGCCCACTGCGCGCTCACCCTCATGGGCGAAGGCGACGCCGAGGGCCCCGACGGGACGGTCCGCCCGGCCGGCGAACTGCTCGCCGCGTACGGCATCGTCCCCGTCGAACTGCGCGAGAAGGAGGGCCTGGCCCTCCTCAACGGCACCGACGGCATGCTCGGCATGCTGGTCATGGCCCTCGCGGACCTGGAGCGGCTCTACAAGTCGGCCGACATCACCGCCGCGCTCACCCTGGAGGCCCTGCTCGGCACCGACAAGGTGCTGCGCCCCGAACTGCACGCCATCCGCCCGCACCCCGGCCAGGCCGCCGCCGCAGCGAACATGCTCGCCGTGCTGGACGGCTCCGGACTCGTCGGCCACTTCCAGGCGGACGAGGCGCCCCGGGTCCAGGACGCCTACTCGGTCCGCTGCGCCCCGCAGGTCGCGGGCGCCGGGCGGGACACCCTCGCGCACGCCCGGCTCGTGGCCGAGCGCGAGCTGGCCGCGGCCGTCGACAACCCGGTCGTGCTGCCCGACGGCCGCGTGGAGTCCAACGGCAACTTCCACGGCGCCCCCGTGGCGTACGCGCTGGACTTCCTCGCCGTCGCCGTCGCGGACCTCGGCTCCATCGCGGAGCGCCGCACGGACCGGCTCCTCGACAAGAACCGCAGCCACGGCCTGACGCCCTTCCTGGCCGACGACGCCGGCGTGGACTCGGGCCTCATGATCGCCCAGTACACGCAGGCCGCGCTGGTCAGCGAGCTGAAGCGGCTGGCCGTCCCGGCCTCGGCCGACTCGATCCCGTCCTCGGCGATGCAGGAGGACCACGTCTCGATGGGCTGGTCGGCCGCACGCAAGCTGCGCACCGCCGTCGGCAACCTCAGCCGCGTCCTGGCGGTCGAGCTGTACGCCGCCACCCGGGCCATCGAGCTGCGTGACGGGCTCACCCCGGCGCCCGCCTCCCGCGCGGTCATCGAGGCCCTGCGCGCCGCGGGCGTCGAGGGCCCGGGTCCGGACCGGTTCCTCGCGCCCGACCTGGACGGCGCGGACACGTTCGTCCGGGAGGGCGGGCTGCTGGCGGCGGTGGAGCGGGTGACGGGGCCGCTGCGGTAGCCGCCCGGCGGGCTCCCCCGGGGTTCTCGGCCTCGCCCGAACAGGGGGACGCCCACGCGGGGCGCGTGTCAGTACGTGGCGGGCGCCCCGCGCCGTATCGCGTACGCGACCAGCCCCGCGCCCACCGTCAGGAAACCCGTGCCGCCGATCAGGTACGGGGTCGTGTCCGCGCTGCCGGTGTCGGCCAGCCGCAGCTCCTCCCCGCCCGGCTCGGGGCCGCCCGGCGCGGCCTGCGCGGGGGCCTGCTCGGCGGCGGCCGGATGGTCGCCGGTGGCATTGGCGGAGGGGACGAACCACAGGGCGCCGAGCAGGGTCCCGGCGGCGGTGGCGGTCAGCAGAGGGCGGCGGGCGGCAGGCGCGGCGGACACAGGTTCAGATCCCCTTGCGGAACCGAGAATTGGTGGGTGCGCCGATGCTAGTGAACACAGCGGGTCGCGGGAAAGTCATGAATGCCGGGAGCCTACGCTCCGTCATATGAGCCCTTCTGAGACATCACAGTATGTGCGGCTTCGGGTGGACCTGGTGCTGGAGGTGACCGGCCGCAGCGCGCTGACCGACGCCGCACTGCGACGGATCGACGACGACGAGTTCATGCCCGAGGAGGAGCGCGTGCATGCCCGGACGGCAGTCCGGAGCGACGAAGCGGAAGCCCTCGCGTACCTCGTGGAGCCCTTCCAGCTGCTAGGTGACATGCCGGGCGTCGAACTCGTCCAGGCATCGTGGAGCAGCGAGCAGGCGGACTACGACCCGGACGTGGAGGCGTGGGACCTGGACGAGGACGACGAGGACGGGGACGACGAGGACGAGGACCGGGAGGACGACGGCCCCGGCGGCAGGTAGCGGCAGGCGGGGGAGGCGGCGGCCGGCCGGGGTGACGTGCGCCGTATCCCTCCCCGCACCCCTGCCCGTACTCTGGACCGACTCCGGGCCGCACCTCGCGCGGCGCGTGTCCGGAGTCACTCCGCTCCGCCGGAACCGACCGCCCCGGCCGGCGCGTCGGTCAGTGGTGTTCCCCACATCCTGTCCTCCGCCGGAACCGGCGCGGGCGTTCCAGGTGTTAGGGGAAGAGTTGGCAGGGAAGCCGCGACCTTGGAGAAGCGTGTGAAGACGGACAGCAAGCGGCGCAGAGGCCTGGTGGCCGCGTCCGCCCTGCTCGGCGGTGTGCTGGTGCTCACCGCCTGCAACGACGGCGGCACCGCGGCGGACGCCGCCGGTGGCGACGCGGGCAGCAGCCAGGGTCCGGGCACCTCCCAGAAACAGGTCGACGAGGCCGCGGCTCAGAAGACGTCGCAGGCCCGAATAGAGGTCTCGCCCAAGGACGGCGCGAGCAACGTCAGCATCAACAACGGCACCAAGGTCACCGTCGGCGAAGGCACCCTCACCGAGGTCGCCATGACCGACGCGGAGGGCACCGCCGTCGCCGGTGAGATGAACGCCGACAAGACCAGCTGGACACCGTCCGGCCGGCTTAAGCGCTCCACCACGTACAAGATCGCCGTGACCGCGCAGGACGGCGAGGGCCGCACCGCCCACGAGAACACGTCCTTCACGACGGTCTCCGAGACCAACAGCTTCATCGGCTACTTCACTCCCGAGGACGGCTCCACGGTCGGCGTCGGCATGCCGGTGTCGATCAACTTCAACAAGCCGATCACCGACAAGAAGGCCGTCCAGAGCGCCATCGAGGTGTCATCCACCAGCGGCCAGGAGGTCGTCGGTCACTGGTTCAACGCCCAGCGGCTGGACTTCCGCCCCGACCAGTACTGGGCGGAGAACTCCACGGTCACCCTGAAGCTGAAGCTGGACGGGGTCGAGGGCGCCGACGGCGTCTACGGCGTCCAGGAGAAGACCGTCACCTTCACGGTCGGCCGCAACCAGGTCTCGACCGTCGACGTCGCCGCGAAGACGATGACCGTCCAGCGGGGCGGCAAGACGGTCAAGACGATCCCGATCTCCGCGGGCTCCCCGGCCACGCCGACCTACAACGGCCAGATGGTGATCTCCGAGAAGTTCACGGAGACCCGGATGAACGGCGCGACGGTCGGCTTCACCGACGACGACGGCAAGGGCGAGTACGACATCAAGGACGTGCCGCACGCCATGAGGCTGTCCACCTCCGGCACGTTCATCCACGGCAACTACTGGGGCGCCCGGTCCGTCTTCGGCAACGTCAACACCAGCCACGGCTGCGTGGGCCTGGCCGATGTGAAGGGCGCGGGCGACAAGAACCAGCCCGGCGCGTGGTTCTACGACAACTCGCTGATCGGTGACGTGGTCGTCGTCAAGAACTCCAAGGACAAGACGATCGCCCCGGACAACGGGCTCAACGGCTGGAACATGAACTGGGCGGACTGGAAGGCCGGATCGGCCCTGTAGTTCCCCGCGCGGTACGAGAGGGGCGGCGGTGCCTTGAAGGCACCGCCGCCCCTCTCGCACATCCGGGTCAGCCCGTGTGCGTCGTGTGGAACTGCGTCGGCCCCTGCTCGACGAGCCGTCCATCCTTCCAGGTGGAGACGTGCCAGATGACGGCCTTGCCCTCCGGCAGCCCGCTCAGGCGGCACCGCGCGAACGGCTTCGTGCCGGTGGTCGCGCACCGGCCCACGACGTCGGGTACGCCCAGGTCCACCTCGTAGTCCACGCGGACGGTGGCTCCGTCCCGGGCGGACGTGTCCCGCACGGTGAAGGTGTCCCGGGAAGCGTCCCAGCAGGCGTACCCGCCGTCGACGGCCGAGCACCCGTCGACGGCGGCGGCGGGCGAGGCGCCGTACAGGGCTCCGGCGCACAGCAGGGACGTGACCCCGGCGAGCGCGAGCCCGCGGGGTGTGCAGCGGATGGACATGACCGGTTCCCCCCTCATCACGACGGATGGCTGTGGTTCGTCACGCCAGGGGCGGAACGCCCGCCCCGGGAGCCCCCGGACCCTGGGAGCCCCCGGGCCCCCGACGCGGGGCCTCAGGATCCGGCCGCGTTGACGGTCACGACGCTGCCGTACAGCACGTACCGCCGGCCGCCGATCCCGCGCACGCCCGGCATGTCGTTGGTGATCCGGGTGGTGACCTGGGCCCGCGCGCTGTCCAGGAACAGGTCGTGCGCCGCCCCGTCCGTGAACTCCGCGAAGTTGAGGACCCGGCCGCCGTCCAGGCTGTAATGGAAGTGCGCGGCGACCAGCCCCGGGGACGCCTCGGCCAGCGGCCCGTCGAGCAGCGCGTCGATGATCGCCCGCTGGGGTGACCGGCCGTCGGTGTCGAAGGCCGGTGCCACGAAGGCCGTGGGGACGGACGCGGGCTCGTAGACGGTGCTGCGGTAGCGCAGGTACGCGACGGGGGAGCAGCGTTCGAGGTCCGCCCCGTTCGCACCGAGCCCCCGCAGCGGCTCCGGCGGCTCCTGGGGCCCGGCCTTCCGGTACGCGGCCGGGTCCGTCCACTGCTCGTAGGTCCAGACGTTCTCCCCGTCGGTGCTGAGGTAGCAGTTCTGCGAGAGCAGCCCATCCGGCCGGGGCGCGGCGCCCCACTCGGCCAGCAGGGCCCCCGCCACCCGGCGCTGTACGGCCGGCGACCCCACGTACAACGGGCTGACCAGCGCCAGCCCGGCGTCCTCACGGTCGATGTCGGGAAGGGGGGTGGTGGTCATGACGTGACTCCTCCGGTGACGTGGTGCGGTGGTACGGGGCGGGGCCGCGACGGGTCGGCCCCGCCCGGTGCGGACAGGCAGGCCGGCCGCCCGGTGCGGGGGTCAGCGGCCCGGCCGGTGCAGCAGGGTCAGCCGCTTCAGCTCCGGGACGATCTCCGCCGGGCTGGGGACCTCGGCCATCTCCTGGCGCAGGATGGTGGTGGCCTCCTGGAAGGACGGCTCCCGCAGGATGCGCAGGAGGCCCTCGCGGAGAGCCCCGATGGTGGGCTTCTCGTCCTCGATGACCAGCCCGGCGCCGCGCGACTCGGTGTAGTGGGCGAAGTCGACGTACTCGGAGCCGTTCTTCGGCACCATCAGCTGCGGCGCTCCGTGGACGACAGCGGCCGCCCAGGTGCCCGAGCCCCCCAGGTGGATGATTCCGGAGCAGCTCGGCAGCAGCAGGTTCAGCGGGATGTAGTCGATGACGCGGACGTTGTCCGGGACGGTTTCGACGCCGGCCAGCTGGGACTCGTTGAGGGTGGCGACCAGTTCGATCGGCAGGTCCTCCACCATCCGGAACACGTCGGAGATGGAGATGCCGTTCTCCGCGAACAGCTCCCGGCCGCTGGTGCCGAGGGTCAGGCAGACCCGCGGGACCTCGGGTGTGCCGTGCAGCCATTCCGGCACGACCGTGGCGCCGTTGTAGGGCACCGGGCGTACGGGGACGTACTCCAGGCTCCCCGTCCGGCCAGTTCCTCGCCGAGGTCCGGGCTGAAGTACTCAAGGGAGTGGAGGGTGTTGAGGGCGTTCTGGCAGCGCCGGGCGGCACGGTCGGGCGAGTTCATCGGGGCTCCTGGACGATGGTCGGGACGGCAGGACGGCGGTCGGGAGATCGGAGCGGACGGGCGCACCGGCCGCGTGGAGCGCGCGTCGCGGGGGACGGCGGGCCCGCCGGTGCCCGGCCGGTGGCGGCGCGGCCGGGGTGGTCGTCACCGCGGGTCCCGCGGATCACCCAGCCGGAACCCGACTCCGCGCACGGTGATGATCCAGCCGCTCGAACCGAGCTTGCCGCGCAGGCTGCTGACATGGGTGTCGAGGGTCCGCCCGGGACGCGACCTGGGGTCGTCCCACACCTGGGCCATCAGCTGTCGGCGGGACACCACGGAACCGGGGTGCGAGGCCAGCAGGTGCAGCAGGTCGAACTCCTTGCACGTGACTTCCACGGGCACGCCGTCCAGGCTGGCCGCGCAGCTCTCCGGGTCGAGCCGGAGGGGGCCTCGCGAGAGCACGCCCTGCTGCGGCCGACGGCGCCGCACCCGGCGCATCACCGCCTCGATGCGGGCCATCAGCTCCCGGAAGCCGTAGGGCTTGACCAGGTAGTCGTCGGCTCCCGCCTGGAGGCCGAGCACCCGGTCCAGTTCGCTGCCCCGGGCCGTGACGGCGATGAGCGGGGTCTCGCCCGCCGCGCGGATGCTGCGGCAGACTTCCAGGCCGTCCAGATCCGGGAGGTCCAGGTCGAGGAGCAGCATGTCGGCGCTGCGGTACGAGCGCAGCGCCTCGGCCCCGGTGGCCACACTGCCCGCCAGGTAGCCGTGCCGGCGGAGCCTGTGCACCAGGGTGTCGGCGGAGGGGGCGTGGCTCTCCACGACCAGCACCTTCAGCGCCTCGGAGCGGCCCCGGACCGGCGGTGGGGGGCGCAGGGGAGGGCTGTCGGTGCGCCGGGCGCGGGGCAGGTGCGGTCCGAGGAGATGGGTGGCATGCCGTTTCATCTGTGGCTCCCCTGCTGAGACTGGCGACGGGGCAGTCAGGATGGGCTGGATGCCGGAAAATTTACCGACCGAACCGACGGTTTGTCGAACGTTCCACCACTCGTCGGCCAGCCTGGGAAGGGATAGTCGACGCGTCCCCTTGGATACTTAATGGCGTGATTGTCGGCCATGATGAACGCGCAGGTGCCCATATTTGCCCCAGCAGCCCGTTTCGTCTGCACCGACTCTCCACGGAATGCCGACAGTGTGCGACCAAAAGAAACCGACTGTGTGGTTTGATTATGGCGGGTTCTCGCTGCCGGAAGCTGCCGTGTGTCACGACGTCCGTGCGTGCGGCCACGACCCGGACGGCCGGGATCAGGACGGCCGGGCCCCGGAGGTCACCGCCGGTGCCGGGAGTCTCCGCCGGAGACCGAGGGCTCAGCGGTGTCGGCGGCGTCCACCGCACCGACCCCCCAGTGGGCCAGCAGCCGCAGCGCCTCCGCGGACGGGCTGCCCGGCTCGGCGGCGTAGGTGACGACCGCCTGGTCGTGGTCGTCGGGCAGCCGCAGGGTCTCGTACGCGAGCGTCATCTCGCCCGCCACCGGGTGCCGCAGCACCTTCGTCCCGTGCCCCTTCTCCTGCACGGTGTGCGCCGCCCACATGCGCCGGAACTCGTCGCTGCGCACCGACAGGTCGCCCACCAGCGATGCCAGCCGGGGGTCGTCCGGTGAGCACCCGGCGTACATCCGCAGCACGCTCACCACCTCGGTGGCCTTCGCCTCCCAGTCCGCGTACAGCCCTCGTGACTCCGGCGCCAGGAACACGAGCCGCGCCATGTTCCGCTCCTGTGGCTCCATCGCCTCGAAGTCCCCGAGGAGCGCGCGGGCCAGCCGGTTCCAGGCCAGGATGTCCAGCCGCTGCCCGAGCACGAGGGCGGGCACGCCGTCCATGGCGTCCAGCAGATGGCGCACCGCGGGCCGCACGGTCTGGGGGCGGAGCCCCGGGGCGCGCTTCCGCTTCTTCGCGGACGGGCGGGCCAGGTGCACCAGGTGGTCGCGCTCGGCGTCGGTGAGCCGCAGGGCGCGGGCGATGGCGTCGAGGACCTCCACGGAGACGTTGCGGCCGTTGCCCTGTTCGAGCCGGGTGTAGTACGCGACGGACACCCCGGCCAGCAGCGCCAGCTCCTCCCGCCGGAGCCCCGGCACGCGCCGGTAGCGCCCGAGGTCGGGCAGCCCCACGTCCCCCGGCTTCAGCCGGGCACGACGGGAGCGCAGGAACTCGGTGAGTTCGGCACGCTGATCCATACCTCCAGTATCCCGGCGGAAACGTACGACGCGGCCGCTGTCCCTGACCCCGCCAGTGATAGGAACAGCAGGCGTACCCCCGACAGGGATCTGGGTGAGTGGTCCGGTCCGCACCAGGATTGCGGCCATGACGACGACGAACACGCTCTCCGCACACGCGTACGCGGCCCCGGCGGCGAAGGCCCCGCTGGAGCGCACGACCATCCCGCGCCGCCCGGTCGGGGCCCGCGACATCCTGATCGAGATCAAGTACGCGGGCATCTGCCACTCGGACATCCACCAGGCGCGCGACGGCTGGGGGGAGGGCATCTATCCGATGGTGCCGGGCCACGAGATCGCCGGCGTGGTGACGGAGGCCGGCTCCTCCGTGACGCGGTACCGCCCCGGGGACCGGGTGGGCGTCGGCTGCTTCGTGGACTCCTGCCGGGAGTGCGACCAGTGCCGGGCGGGCCGGGAGCAGCACTGCGAACGCGGCATGACCGGCACGTACAACGCCCTCGACAGGAACGGCGATCCCACCTACGGCGGCTACTCGACGCACATCGTGGTCGACGAGGACTACGCGGTACGCGTCCCCGACGCCCTGCCGCTGGACGTGGCGGCCCCGCTCCTGTGCGCGGGCATCACCCTCTACTCCCCGCTCTCCCGGTGGGGCGCGGGTCCGGGGAGGAAGGTCGCGATCGTGGGCCTGGGCGGGCTCGGTCACATGGGCGTGAAGATCGCGCACGCGATGGGCGCGGAGGTGACGGTCCTGAGCCAGACCCTGCGCAAGGAGGCCGACGGCCGCGCGCTGGGTGCCGAAGCGTTCCACGCGACGAGCGACCCGGCGACCTTCGAGAAGCTGGCCGGCACCTTCGACCTGATCGTCTCGACGGTCTCGGCGCCCCTGGACTTCGACGCCTACCTGAGCCTGCTGAAGACGGACGGCGCGCTGGTGAACGTGGGCGCCCCGGAGGAGCCGGTCTCCCTGAACCTCTTCTCCCTCATCACAGGCCGCCGCACCCTGGCCGGCTCGATGATCGGCGGCATCGCCGAGACCCAGGAGATGCTCGACTTCTGCGCGGAGCACGGCCTGGGCGCGGAGATCGAACTGATCCGCGCGGACCAGATCAACGAGGCCTACGAACGGGTGCTCGCCAGCGACGTCCGCTACCGGTTCGTCATCGACGCCTCGACGATCTGACAGCACGTCGCACGCGCATACGGGTGAGGGGCCCGAGCGATGGATCGCTCGGGCCCCTCACCCACGTGCGTCCGTCAGCCGAAGCCCTTGACGTCCGACCAGTCCGAGCCGATGACGACCTTCACCGCGGCCTTCGTGTCCGTGGTGGACGGGTGGTAGACACTGATCCTGCCGTCCGTGCCGGAGCGGGTCCAGATGTCCGGCACCCCGTCCCCGTTCAGGTCCGGGACGCCGAGGGCCACGTCGATGGCCGCCTCGGTCCAGCCCGTCCCGTACGAGACGTCGCCGTCACGGGAGTTGGAGGCCAGCTTCAGCGAGTCCAGCTCCACGCTGCCGGCAGCCGTGCCGGGCAGGCCGTGGCGGACGTACATGTTGCCGTTGTCCAGGTTGCGCCACAGCAGGTCGGCCGTGCCGTCCTTGTCGATGTCCGCGACGTTGACGATGTCGCGGCGCTGCCAGGAGGAGCCCCACATCAGGGTCGCCTCCTGGAAGCTGCCGCCTGTGTAGCCGGTCAGCGCCCAGTAGCCGCCCCCGGCACGCAGGAACAGGTCCGGGAGCTTGTCGCCGGTTACGTCACCGACAGCCTTGATCTGCGTCCACGTCGCCGGGTCCGGCGCGTTGGACGGCAGCAGCACGCGCAGCCGCTTGTCCACGTTGAAGCTGCCGTAGCCGTCCCCGGGGTAGAGCCAGAACCCGCCGTCGGGGGTGCGGGCGAACAGGTCGGTCGAGCCGTCGCCCGGGTAGGTGTCCGCGTACTTGGTGATCAGCGCGGCCTTGCCGGTGTCCGGGTTGTACCAGTGGCCAGCCGGGTTGATCGCGCCGTCCGAGGTGTACCCGGCGGCGAGAGAGCCGTACAGCTCGCCGTCCACGTCGCCGGGGTAACTGCGCAGGTTGCCCCAGCCGTTGATGTGGACCAGGTCGGGGCGCCCGTCGCCGCCCGTGTCACCGGGGGCGTCGGCTGTGTCGCGCGGCGGGAGGTAGAAGGTGTAGTCGGTCCGCTGGCTCTTGTTGCCGACGGCGTCGTAGGCGTACACGTGCAGCGTCAGCGGCCCGGAGTGCGGCGGCTGCAGCGCGGACACCGTGGCTTTGCCGGAACTGGCCGCCATCTCCTTGGTGTTGAGGCTGCCGAAGGCGTAGGTGAACTTGACGGCGTCGGTCGCGGCGAACGTGATCGCCCCGGTCTCACCGAACTTCACGGTCGCCCAGGTCGCGCCGTCGTCCGTGGCTTCCCTGAACACGTCGCTGGTGACGTCCGGTGCCGGGGGGCCGGAGGCGTCGATGGTGAAGCGGCAGGGCTGGTCGCCTGTCGGGGTCCAGGAGGACTTGCTGCCCGAAGTGTCCTCGGCCTGGACCTCCCACGAGTAGGTGGTCTGGTCCACCAGGGCCGTGGTCGGGATCCTCATCGTGGCCTTGCCGCTGCTGTCGCTGGTGATGAGCGTCCCGGCGGGCTTCGACGTACCCGTCTTCCAGTAGCGGAAGCGCAGACCCTTCAGGTTGCCGTCGGCGTCGGTGGCGTTCGCGGAGAGGACGATGTCGGTCTTGGCGATCGCACGCCCCCCGCCGGGGCCGGTGACGCAGGCGCCGCCGGGCGACGTGGTCAGCTTGCTGGGCGTGGCCGGAGGCCGGTTGTAGGTGACCGACAGTGTCGCGGAGGTTGCGCGGAACTTGCGCCAGGTATAGGTGTCGGTCTCGGTGATGGCCCTCATGCCGAGAGTGATGTTGGACCAGCCGCCGTCGGCGGCCTGCTGCGCGGCGTTCTTCACGTTGTACGAGACGTACTCGTCGGCGCAGCCGGACCGGCCGTGGGCGAAGGACTTCGTCTGCTGCTCCGTCTTCCAGGCCGGCTGCTTGTTCCAGGTGGTGCCGGAGGAGATGGAGCCGGTGAGCGCCAGTTTGAACGAGCGGGGCTCACAGGACCAGGTGTGGTTGTTGAGCACCTTGAACGTGGCGGAGGTGATCGTCGCGCCCTTGATGCCGGAGTCGAAGCCCATGCGCCAGAAGGAGCGGGCGAGGCCGCCGGTCTCGTTCTCGTAGCCCACACGGGCGTCGGACGTGCCGTCGTTGAAGTTGGTCCCGTTGTAGAAGCTGGTGTTGGCATGTTTCTTGTAGGCCACCGTCCAGGCCTTCCACCCGCTGTTCAGTGTCGGGTCGAGGAAGACCGGGAAGCGGGTCTCGGCATCGGTGAACAGGCCGGTCGTGGCGGCGTCCAAGTGCAGCCGCGCACTGCCGGTGCCGTCGCCGTCGACGCTGGTCCGCATGGGGGCGTGGTGCGCGCCCGGCTCGATGCCGCCCAGTCCGGACAGCTTCAGCACGTCGGCCGTGTGGGCCACGGACGTCCGGGGCGCGCTCTTCGGGGCCTCGGGGTCCCGGCCGGACGAGTCCCAGGCGTACGGGGTCGGGATCGACCCGATCTCCTCGCCCTCACCGTCGAGAACCCGCACACCGCCGGTGGTCTTGTCGTGCCGGAACACGGCCGTGCCCGAACGCAGCCCGTACGTGAGGGTCCTGAGGCCCGGCTGCGTAGCGGCCTCCCGGGTCTTCACGATCAGCAGCTGCCCGAAGCCGCCCTCCTCACGGGCGACGAGCAGCAGGTCCACGCCCGGCATGACCTCGGGGTACAGGGCGCGGGGCCCGTCGAGCACCGGCTGCGGCAAGGGGCCGGGCCAGGTGTACGTGACGGTGTGCCCGTCGAGTTCCAGCTCGGCCAGCGCGGTGTCGCCGGGCGCGGGCACGGGTGACCTGGTGAGCGGGGTCCGGGCGTACGAGCGGTCGGCCCGCTCCTCGGAACCGGCGGTACCGCTTGAGAATCGCACGGGCACCGGGGCGTTGACCGGGCGTATGCCCAGGCCGCGCGGGGCCTTCTCGTCCCGCGTCAGCTCGGTGTCGAGGTCGGCCCACTCGCCGTTGGCGCTCTTCGCCCGCCGGGGGAGCGCGCTGATCTCCGTACGAAGCCCGCCGTTCGGCAGCGCCCAGGTGCGGGTCGTGGCGGTGGTCGCGGTGTCGACGGGGACCTGCTTGCGGCTGCGGCGGGCTTCGGCCAGTGCTGTCGCCTCGTCACGGGGGCCGGCCGAGGCCTGTGTCGCCTTGCCTGTTCCCTCATCACCTCCTCGCGCCTGCGCGTCGTGGCCGCCGGGCTGCCACCACGGCAGCAGGGCGGCGGTGAGTGCGGCCAGCAGCAGGCCGAGAGTGCAGGTCAGCCTGGTGCGCGTGCGCACAAAGGGGCTGAGCCAGCGAGGCGGCGCGGTCACGGCGGTCTACTCCCGTGGGGACCAGGCGGAATGGGACAGCACAAACAGCCCCGTCCGGCACGCCGTGGGGGCAGAGAGAGCGCGCACACGATGGCACGAGGTGGGGGAGGGATGTCTAGACCTGAGGGTTTTATGGCTTCGTTACATCTGTGCAGAAAGTGCGAAGAGTTACGTCGGGCATAGCACTGTTTGTGGCCTTCTGGTGGGAGAAAGTGATGGATCTGCACCGGTTCTGAAGGGGCATCCGAACAGCGGTCATTCATCTCCCTTTGGGTGGACGTGGAAGGTGGCAGGGATCACGCCTCACCTGCCCTGATCGCTCTCCGTGATCTTGTGAGTTCCCTCCGCCTGAAGCAGAGTCACCCCGCGCACACGCCTCAGCAGGCGTGTGCCTTGTGGTGTTTCCGCACCTCGATCACGTTCTCTTTGCTTCGCGCCTGGGTGGGAGTCGACGCGTATGCCTGCTAGAGGTCCGCTGTCATGGGTCGGCCGTGGCCGACTGACCATGACTGAGTCAGGCCGTCTGCGGCGGCGTCGTGCCCGTACGGGGATCGTCCTGTTGCTGTCCACGACCCTGGCGGTGACGACCCTGTCAGCCGAGGCGTGGGCGGTGCCCGCCCCCGGCATGACGCGTGAGCAGCTCGAACTGCCGGACATCCCGCAGAGCGACCCCATCACCCCGGACGACACGGCCGAGACGAGCCTGACCACCGCCGACGAGGTGCCGGTCACCCCGTACCAGCCTGTGGCCGTGACGCCCTGGCAGCAGGACAGCGGCGCCGTCGACCTGACCGGCGCCGAGCCCGGCACCTCGAAGCCGGTCGACGACCTGCCCATCGCGCTCGGCGTCCCCGAGGGCGGGGACCCCGAGGCCGTCGCCGGTACGTGGGCCGTCGACCTCGCCGCCCCCGAGACCTCCCAGACCGCGGGCGTGCCCGGCCTGGTCATGAAGGTCACCCCGCCCGCCACGGTGGACCCGGGCGCCGAAGTCGCCCTGAGCGTCGACTACACGGCCTTCGCCGACCTGTACGGCCCGCAGGCCGCCGACCGGTTCGGCCTCATGCTGCTGCCGGACTGCGTCTACGACGCCCCTGACAGTGGCGACTGCGCCACCGAAGGCGGCACGCAGACCATGGCGGCGGCTCCGGACGGCGACGGCTTCGACAAGGTGCCCAGCCAGGTGGAGGTCGTCCCCGCCGCCGAGGCGCCGACCCGCACCACGGCCGCCAAGGGCGCCGAGAAGCGCCGAGTCGTCTCCGGCACCGTGTCCGTCGGCTGGCTGCTCAAGGACCGGGCCGCTGCCGGGGCGAAGGCCGAAGTGGAGGCGGACACCGACGCTGAAGCCAAGGCAGGCACAGAGGTCAAGGCCGACACCGGCAGCGAAGGCCACTCCGCCCAGACCGGCTCCGTCCGCACCGCCCTCGCCACCGCCGGATCCACCTCCACCGGCTCCGGCGTCGTCGGCGCCCTCGACACAGGTGCCTCGGCCTCCGGCGACTACACCGCCACGCCTCTGCTGTCCTCCGGCTCCTGGGCCGCGGGCTCCTCCTCCGGTGCGTTCACCTACGGCTACCAGGTGCAGACCCCGGAGACCGCCGGCGGCGTGATGCCGAAGGTGAACCTCTCGTACTCCTCGCAGTCCGTGGACGGCCGCACCTCCGCCTCCAACAACCAGGCCTCCTGGATCGGTGACGGCTGGGACTACAACGCGGGCGTGATCACCCGTACGTACGCGGGCTGCACCCAGGACTCCAAGAAGCCGGGCGCCAACAACGCCACCCACCGCACCGGAGACATGTGCTGGGGCTCGGACAACGCCACCCTGTCGCTCGGCGGCATGACCACCGAGCTGGTCCGGGACGACACCAAGAACACCTGGACCACAGCCAACGGCGACGGCTCCAAGGTCCAGCTCCTCAAGAACACCGGCCTCGGCAACGGCGACGCCGACGGCGAGTACTGGGTCGTCACCACCCGCGACGGCACCAAGTACTACTTCGGCCGCCACAAGCTCCCCGGATGGACCACCGGCGACCCGGTCACCAACTCGGTCCTCACCGTCCCGGTGTACGGCAACCACGCGGGCGAGCCCTGCTACAAGGCGGGCGACTGGCCCGGCTCGCACTGCACCCAGGCCTGGCGCTGGGGCCTCGACTACGTCGAGGACATCCAGGGCAACGCCATGTCCCTGTGGTGGGCCCGCGAGACCAACTACTACGCCCGCAACTTCAACTTCAAGGCCCCCGTCTCGTACCACCGCGGCGGCTACCTCACCCACATCGACTACGGGCAGCGTGAGGACACCCTCTTCTCCGCCGCGCCCCTCGCCCGTATCGCCTTCGACGTGAAGGAACGTTGCTTCACCGAAGGAAGCCTCACCTGCTCCGAGGCCAACTTCACCGACAAGGACCCGGGCAAGTACCGCATCTGGTACGACACCCCGGCCGACCTGCGGTGTGAGTCCGGCAAGAAGTGCTGGAACGCCGCTCCCTCCTTCTGGACCCGCAAGCGCCTCGACAAGATCACGACGCTGACGCAGCGCGTCCGGGGCTCCAGCACGCTCCACCCTGTCGACACCTACCAGCTCACACAGAGCTTCCCCGTCCTCAAGACCGGCCCCAACACCGCCCTCTGGCTGGAGTCGATCACCCGCACCGGCCACGGCACCGACGGCAGGACCGTCACCCTCAACCCGGTGCGGTTCGAGTCCAACACCGAGGACATGCCCAACCGCGTGATGCGCGGCAGCAGCGACCCGCGCCCCGGCTTCTCCCGGCTGCGCATCGCCCGCGTCATCAGCGAGTACGGCGGCGAGACCGTCGTCACGTACAAGCAGCCCACCGGCGAGTGCGCCACCGGCACCGGTCTGCCCGGCAAGAGCGACACGGCGGCGCTGAAGTCCAACGCGCGTCTCTGCTACCCGTCGTACTGGCACCCGGACCCGTCGAAGGAGGACATCGACTGGTTCCACAAGTACGTGGTCGAGAACGTCGAGGAACTCCCCAACGTCGACGGTGCCTACGCCACCCAGACCGCGTACACGTACAAGAACGCGGCCTGGAAGCTGGCCGAGCAGGAGTTCACCAAGAAGTCGACCCGCACGTACTCCCGGTTCGCGGGCTTCGAGCAGGTCACCGTCATCACCGGCGCCGACGACCCGCTCATCGGCAGCAAGAAGACCAAGGCGGTCACCCGCTACTTCCGCGGCATGGGCGACACCGTGCCTGTGCACGACATCACCGGCGCCGAGATCGCCAAGGACAATGATCCCTTCGCCGGCCGGATAGCCGAGGAACTCACCTACGCGAACGCGAGCGACGCCGACACCGCCTGGATCACCCGCTCCGTCACCTTCCCCGAGGCCAAGGAGCTGGCCAAGCGCGTCCGCGGCGACGGCCTCAGCGACCTCAGGGCCTGGCGGGTCACCGAGCCCCGGCAGGTCTCGTACACCAAGTCCTCGACCCTCGGGGACGACAAGCGCACCGAGCGCGTCGTCGAGACCCGGACGGCCTTCGGGGCGTCGTACGGCCTGCCCACCCAGATCGAGTTCCGCGGCGACACCGGCAAGTCCGGCGACGAGTCCTGCACCAAGCTGGAGTACCTCCACGAACACGTCCGGAACATCATCGGTCTGACCAAACAGACCCTGACTTCCGCCACCAGCTGCGCCGCCGCCGACTTCAGCGATCTGACGAAGCTGACCTCGGCCACCCGCACGGCCTACGACGGCCAGGCGTACGGCGCCGCCCTCACCAGCACCTCCCGTGGCCTGGCCTCCCAGTCCTGGTCGCTGAAGGCCGACAAGTCCGGTTTCCAGAACGAGGGCACCACCGAGTTCGACGCCATAGGCCGTGTCGTCAAGGCCACCGACCCGGACCTGAAGTCCTCCACGATCGCCTACGACCCGCCCACCGGGCAGGCGTACAAGGTCGTCCAGCGGAACTCGCTCGGCCACGAGCAGAGCAGCGAACTCGACCCGGGTCGCGGCACCGCCCACCGGACGACGGACACCAACGGCCACACCAGCCAGGCCGTGTTCGACCCCCTCGGCCGCCTCGTCGAGGCATGGGGGCCCGGCCGTACACCGTCGTCGTCCGCCGTGCCCGACTTCCGGGCCGCGTACACGATCCCCGAGAACGATCCGGGCCAGGACCGCAAGCCTCCGTACGTCACGACGTACATGCGCGGTCACGAGAACCGTGTCGAGACCGCCGTCACCCTGTACGACGGACTCGGCCGCGAGCGGCAGTCCCAGGAGACCGCCACCGGCGGCGGCCGACTGATCACGGACACGCTGTACAACAGCTCCGGCGAGGTCTGGCAGACGAACAACGCGTACTTCGCGGAGGGCAAGCCCAGTGGCGAGCTGTTCACCCCGCTCGCGGACACGGCCGTCCCCAACGCGACGCGCTACACGTACGACGGCCTCGGCCGCGTACTCGAAGAGATGCCGGTCCTGAACGGCACGGAGACCCCCGGCCGGGCCACCCGTTACGAATACGGCCCCGACCACTCCACCGTCGTCAACCCGGCAGGCGCGTCCTCCTACCGCGTGTTCACCGACGCCCTCGGCCGCACCATGCGGGTCGACACCTTCACCGACCCGACCCGCACCGTCGCGCCGATCACGATGCGGTACACGTACGACAGCAAGGGCCAGCTGGAGAAGGTCACCCACTCCGCCGACCCGACCCGCCCCTGGACGTGGACGTACGACGGCCGCGGCCGGATGGAGACGGCCACCGACCCCGACTCCGGCACGACCCGCACCACGTACGACCACCGCGACCGCCCGGTCACGGTCACCAACGCGCGCGGCGTCACCGTCTGGACCGGCTACGACGAGCTGTCCCGCCCGAAGCAGCAGCGCCTCGGCGGCGCCTCCGGCACGCTGCTGAGCGACTACACGTACGACACCGCTCCCGGCGGCAAGGGTCTCCCGGCCGCGTCCACCCGCTACACGGACGGCGAGCCGTACCGGATGACGGTCGGCGGCTACACCGACAGCTATCAGCCGGTCTCCACGACCCTGTCCCTGCCGCAGAGCCTCGCGGACACCTGGGACCTGAAGACCTCGTACACCTACTCGTACGAGTACACCGACACGGGCCTGCTCCAGTCGGCGCAGCTCCCCGCCGTCGGCGGCCTCGGCTCCGAGAAGCTCGTGGCCCGCTACAACAGCGAGGGCATGCCGCTGTCGCTGTCCGGCAAGGACTGGTACGGCTCCGAGGTCGTCTACTCCCCGTACGGGCAGATCCAGCGCGCCACGCTCGGCGCACAGCCCAACCGGGTGTGGACACAGGCCAATTACGACGAGGCCAGCGGCGCGCTCCAGGACCAGATGGTCTACCGCGAGCAGACCGGTCACCAGTCGGTCGTCGCGAACAACCTGGTCTCGCACCGCTCGTACTGGTACGACAACGCGGGCAACGTCACCTCGATCCGTGAGCGGGCGACCGGCATCGAGGAGCGCCAGTGCTTCCGCCATGACCCGCTGGGCCAGCTGACGGAGGCCTGGACCTCGGGGGACCAGGCGTCCTGCGCCGCGGGCCCGATCAAGGCGGACGGCAGCGCCAACGTCACGGCGGGACCGGACCATTCGGGCTACTGGCAGCAGTACGAGTACGACCTGCTCGGTAACCGCAAGTCGCTGGTCCAGAAGGACCTGACCGGCGACACCGCCAAGGACGCCACCACCACGTACACGTACGGCAAGGCGGACGGCAGCCAGCCGCGCACGCTGACGAAGGTGCGCAAGGAGTACGTCACCCCGGCGGGCGCACAGATCACCACGGAGGCGGAGCGGCTGTACGAGCTGACGGGCGACATGAAGTCCGTCACGTCGGTCCAGAACGGCGACAAGCAGGAGCTGACCTGGACGTACGACGGCCAGATCGAGACCATCACCGGCCAGGGCAGCAACGGCCGCACGCCGTATGTAGGTCTCGCGGGCAAGTGCCTGGACCTGAAGGCCGGCACGGTGGCCGAGGGCCAGCCGATCCAGCTGTATTCGTGTAACTCGACGCTGGCCCAGAAGTGGTCCTTCAAGCCCACGCCGGGCGGTACGGACGCGAACGTCGGCACCCTGACCAGCACGAACGACGACTGGTGCGTCCAGCCTGTCTCTGGTGCGGCGGGCGCGGCGATCCAGCTCCAGAAGTGCGACGGCTCGTCCGCGCAGCAGCTGACGCGCACGGCGGCGGGCCAGCTGAAGCACAACGCGTCGGGCCTGTGCCTGGCGAGCAAGGACGCGTCGTCGAACAACTCGACCCCGATCGTCCTGGTCTCCTGCAACATGGTCGACACCTCCCAGCTGTGGGAGGCCCAGAACCAGACCCGCCACATCTACGGCCCTGACGGCGCCCGCCTCCTGACCATCCAGGGCAGGCAGGCGACGCTCCACCTGGGCGAGGCCGAGGTCACGACGCAGAAGAACGGCGTCCTGGTCAACACCCAGCGGACGTACGCCGCGCCCGGCGGCGCGGTCCTGCGCTACGCGAACAACACGGGCTCCTCCCAACTGGTCGCCATGGCGGGCGACCACCAGGGCAGCCCGTACGCGGAGGTCTCGCTCAACAGCCAGATGCAGGTCCGCGTCCGCAAGCAGGACCCGTTCGGCAACGAGCGCAGCGGCGCGACCTCGGGAATGAACCCCCAGTCCCACGCGGGCTTCCTGGGCCAGACCCGAGACGACGCCTCCGGCTACCAGCCCCTGGGCGCCCGCCTGTACGACCCGGTCGTCGGCCGCTTCATCTCCGCGGACCCGATCCTGGACCTGGCGGACCCGCTCCAGTCGAACGGCTACGCGTACGCCCACAACAACCCGGTGACCCTGTCGGACCCGACGGGGCTGGCGGTCAAGCTGACTGGGTCGGAGCGGGCGGCTGCCCTGGCGGGTGTGGGCCTCAGCGCATCCGAAATGGCCAACGCCGAAGCGGACCTGGGCCGCACGGTGAAGTCGGTGATCCTGGCCACGGCATGGGACGTCCTGAACGAGTTCATCCCCATCGACTCCGCCATCGCCTGCTTCGGCGGTAGCTTGTGGGGCTGCGCTGACACCATCACCAGCTTGATTCCGCCGCTGAAGCTCTTCAAGCTAATCGACGTGGGCATGGCAGCCCTTCGCACGGCCAAGGCCATCAAGGCCCTGTACGCGGCTCAAGCGAAGGCAAGAGAGACCCTCTCCCGCGCCAAGGCCGCTCTGCAGAAGGCACTCGACGCCAAGAAGGCAGCGATCGAGAAGGCCAAGAAGGCCGCACAAGCAGCCAAGAAGAAGGCCGCCGACAAAGTCAAGACGACAAGCAACAAAGCGGTCAATGCCATAAAGAAGACCGGCAACCGCGTCCAAAAGCAGGCCCAGGCCAAAGCCGCCCCAAGGTCCTCCTCCGCAGCCAGCAGTGGCGTCGGAAGAGGCGGCGGCTCCAGGGGCGGCGACAAGCCCGGCGGCTCCTCCGGCGGCTCCTCCCGCAGCAACGGCGGCAGCAGCGGGGGCAGCGGCGCGGGCAAGGCCGACGAGCCCAGCGGCGGCGGTGCCTGCCCGATCAACCGTGACAACAGCTTCACCCCCAGCACCAAGGTCCTCATGGCCGACGGCACCACCAAGCCGATCGAGAACGTGAAGACCGGCGACAAGGTCCTCGCCACCGACCCGAGGACCGGCGAAACCCGGGTAGAGACGGTCACCGCCGAGATCAAGGGCCAAGGCCTCAAGCACCTGGTCAAGGTCACCATCGACACCGACGGCAAGAACGGCTCAAAGACCGCCGAAGTCACCGCGACCGATGGCCACCCCTTCTGGGTGCCTGAACTAGGCGAATGGATCGACGCCACCAACCTGAAGAGCGGCCAGTGGCTCCAGACCAGTGCTGGCACGTACGTCCAGATCACCGCAGTCGAGCGCTGGACCACCCAGAACGCCACCGTCCACAACCTGACCGTCAGCGACCTGCACACGTACTATGTGCTGGCGGGGGCTACGCCGGTCCTGGTTCACAACTGTAATGGTGTCTCTATTTATAGGACGCCGAAGGTTGATGACATGGCGCATGAGTTGGAGCGTGGCCCCAACCCGGCATCGCATCAAGATGGCGATGCTTCGGTCTACCTCGGGGAGAAAAGCGTGGCGAAGGAATACCAGAATCGCGGCTCCTATGCGAATGGGTCAATTCGTTACGACATGCACGAGGACTTCCTCAAGGAATTCTCGGACACCGCATTCCGGTATGACCGTAAGGGGCCTGGAGGTTCCGCAAGAATCGAGTTCGTGATCCCAGTTGGGCGACTTGATCGATTCAACGAGCTCACGCTACGTAGAGTGTGGGAGCCCGGGAATGGGTGACGGCATGGTGCGGGTTGACGAAGAGCTGGAAGTGGTCGTGTCTGCGACTACGGCATGGGGGGTCAAGGTGACCACTCGGGATGGAGTGGAGGGCTTTATCGACAACCTCAAAATTCCGTCATGGCTAGCTCGGGAGGAACTGCCAGTGAGCGGCACATCTCTACTCGTTGTGGTTCTTGACGATGTCCGCAGCCCGTTTAGAGGCAGCTTGCTCGATGAGGACATTGAACTCGCTCGCAACGCGCGCAGGCGAACGTAAGTGACTTCGGTTGCAAGTTCCTAGCGCAAACCTGAACCCCCGTCGGATGGGTCCCGACGGGGGTTCAGGTCGCTGTGACGGCAGTAGTTGACGGCAACGTCAGCGGACGAGGGCCGGGCAGGGCGGTGGTTCGTCGCCGCCGGAGTGTGTCGTCTTGTCGTTCTCCAGGCTGCCGAGCGCATTGCTGAGGGTGTCGATGGCATCGCGCTGGAGGCGGAGTCGGACGTGGGCATAGACGGTGGCGGTAACGCCGATGTGGGCGTGGCCGAGTAGTTCCTTGATCACGACGAGTTCGACGCCCTGTTCCAGGAGCAGGGTGGCGGTCGAGTGGCGGAGGTCGTGGAAGCGGATGCGGCGGAGGCCGGCCTTGTGGAGGAGGGCGGTGAAGGTGCGGGTGAGGTTGGTTGGGTCGATCGGCCTGCCCTGCGGCGTGGTGAACACGTGCCCGTTGTGCTGCCATTCGGTGCCTGCCGTGTGACGGTCGCGCTGCTGTTGTTCGTGATGGTGCTTCAGTGAGTGGACGCAGCGGGTGGGGAGGGCGATGCGGCGTTCGGAGGCCCGGGTCTTGGTTGGCAACGTGATGAGTCCGCCCGTGCTGGTGCGCTGGAGTGTGCGGCGGATGGCGGCGGTGCCCGCGTTGAGGTCGAGGTCATCCCAGCGGAGGCCGAGGAGTTCGCCTTTGCGGAGTCCGCTGTGGAGCGCGAGTTCGAACAGGGCGTGCAGCCGGTGACCATACGCCGCGGTGAGGAGTTGGCGGGCTTCGTCGGTGGTGAGGGGTTCGAAGCGGCGGGGCCGTGGGGTGCCGGTGCGGACGTTGCGGGCGACGTTGCGCGGGATCTCCTCCTCGCGGACGGCGTGCTCCAGGGCGGACTTGAGCACGGAGTGGATGTAGGTGAGCGTCAGAGGGGAGAGCAGCTTGGAGCAGCACTGGCCGATTGCGCAGCAGCGGGGCTGGTCGCGCCGGGCGTCGATGCGGCGGGTGCAGCACTGGCAGGTGGTGCGGAGCTGGTTGAGCCAGGTGCGGATGTCCTTGGCGGTGAGCTTGGTGAGCTTCTTCTTGCCCAGGCCGGGGACGAGGTACCGATTCACGCAGGCGGTGTAGCGGGTGTGGGTGTTCTCGCGGAGGTGGTGGACGGCGACGTTCTCCAGCCAATAGGTCAGGTACGCGGCCAGGCTGCCCTGTGCGGAGGGGATGGGGAGGCCGCGGTTGCTGGCGGCGATCTTCTCGGTGAGCTTGGCCAGTGCCTCCTTGCGGGTGGTGCCGTAGACGCGGATGCGCTTGCGGGTGTTGCCGGGAGCGAGGACGTATCCGGCAGCCTCCCATCGGCTGTCCTTGCGCTGGTAGACAGTCCCGTCGCCGTTGGCGCGGACGCGGCGGGAGGCGGGGGTGTCGCCGGGCGTGGTCATCAGGCGGCCCTACTGGCCCGCGCCGAGGCGCTGCGTCTGGCAGGCACCTACCTCACCCAGGTACGGCAGTACGACATCGCGTATGCCGCCGTGCGCGGCGCCATCATGGACGCCCGTCAGGCCGGAGACATGCTTGCGGCAGGCTCCGGTGTCGGCTGCATGTGCTGGCTGCTGGTGAGGCAGGGAAGGCTGGACGAGGCGGAACAGGTCGCCGCCCAGAGCATGGACGCGGTGGAGCCGAAGATCACCGGGGCTGAGCCGGACCACTACGCGGTGTGGGGCGGCCTGGCGATGGAGGCCGCCGCAGCAGCCGCGAGGAACAACCGTCCCGACGAGGCGAAGGCGTACCGCCAAGCCGCCCGGGTCGCGGCAACCGCGGTCGGGACGGCGCATCGCAACGTCTCTCGGCACTGGTCCGTCTTCGGGCCGGTCACCGTCGCGGTCAAGGCACTCGAAGACTCCCTGGTCATCGGTGACGCTCGCACGGTGGTGCGCAAGGCAGGCGAGCAGGAGGAGTTGTCGCCCAAGGCCTGGAAGCGCTTGGGCAGGCCCAGCACCAACGACGGGAACCGCTTCACCCTCGACGTGGCGCGCGCCTACACCCGGACCGGCGACCTGTCCGCTGCCATGGACGAGTTGACCCGTGCCAGGGAAGCCGCCCCGCAGTGGCTGCGGCACCAGAACGGGGCCGCCGAGACCATGCAGGAGATCCTGGGCAAGCGCAAGCGCACCCTTACGGCGGAGATGCGCGAAATGGCCGATTACCTGGGCGTCGTTGGGTAGCTGCCACGCAGCGTGGCAGTTCGTGAACCTGGAGTCGCGAACTGCCATGGTCACCACCTGGGGTGACGGACAGTCAGTGCCTACGGTCAGTGTGTCCACCGTCAGTGATCCAGGCCGGGGGTGCCCAGTGAGCCAGCCCAGGAGCGATGCCGACCGTATGCGTCGCAGAGAGCTGTACGACGCCGCGTCGGGCGGGGGAGGTCCCCGCTTGCTGCCGTGGACCAGCCCGGAGGGGAAGCCCTGCTACCTGAGCAGCGACGGCCGGGGCTACCTCTCCACCCTCGCCGACAGCATCGAGACGGTACAGCTCAGCATGGGCCAGGAACTGTTGGAGTATGCCCGCGCCGCCACGGCACCCGGCGCGAAAGCCCTGTCGGCGAACGAGTACCGCTGGCTGGCCCGCCGGTTGACCGAAGCCCTGACGGACGCGCTCAGGGTCGCGGAATCGCGCGGGCAGCGCATCCCGGATCAGGAAGAGGCGGCCGAGGATGCCTGACTCTCCGAACGCCGGCGCACCAGTGTGCAACGCCTCTCGGGGGCGCTACCGCTTCCGCGAGTACTACGTGACCACCGTCCCCGACCCCCTGGCGCTGCCAGCATTCGAGGCGGTCTGCGTCACCGGCGAAGAGCACAACTGCGGCGCCACGTCAGGCACACTGCACACCTCGGACGAGCTGACCCGTTGGATCGCCGGACACTGCGCCCAGAGCGGCCACGAGTTGTACGAGCAGACCGTCCGCGCTCTCGTCCGTGCCGAACCCGGCGCATGGCAGTAGAGTCCCGCTGCATCGACACCAGGCAGCGGCAGCGCAATCGTATGCCCCGAGCCGTTGACGGCAGTAGCGACGGCAACACCCACGGATTTCCCCGCACGACCACGGACACCAGCGGAACGCAAATCACGTGCTGACCTGCGAAGAAGCAGGTAGAGGGGTGCCGCGTAGCACACGTACTATGTGGTGGCGGGGGCTACGCCGGTTCTCGTCCACAATTGTGGTGGCGCGAACGGTGGAAAGTATGGTGATCTGCAACCCGCTGGGGCGGGAAATGAGATCAACCATGTCCCTGCCAATTCGTCCAGCCCCCTCAGCAAGTACAGCGGGCCGTCGATTCGGATGGATTACGCCGATCATCGCGCGGTTTACAGTACTGGGTCATCTCTCGCCTCGAAGGCTTGGCGCATGAGGCAGAGGGAACTGATAGACGCTGGCGATTTCCGAGGTGCCATACAAATGGACGTAGATGACATTCGCTCCCGGTTTAGCAACAAATATGATGAGGCGATCACGGAGATGTGGATGAGCCTCAGTCAGAATAAGGCCCTTCGAAAATGGGCCTCAGATCGGCAGAATCCCTAGATGTTGCACAGGGAGAGGTGAGATTCGGGTGTCGTCGGACTGGAAATTTGAGATCGTCGAGTGTGGTGACCTCGTGCAAGACGATGACGAGGTCACTCCTCCCGATGCGGCTGAGCGTCGGTGGAATCGATATGTCGAGCTGGCTGATTCGGTGACTGGCGACGAAGGTCCAGCCGGTGTCGCTGCGATCGTTTCTTCCCTGAAGGCTGAGGAGGATTACGGGGCCTACCAGGCAGCGCATGCGGCTTTGGGTCGTTTCCCTCATTCGGACTTCGGCCAGGGGGTGGCTGGTGCGGCCAAGGAACTTCTTTCCATCCCCCGGGATAGGAGTGGGAATATCTTGCTAATCCTGACACAGGCTGGCCCTATGGCAGTGAGTGCCTTCAATGAGGCTATTCAGGCCGTTGATCCGGATGTCCAGGTCTCGATTCGCGAACTTGTGGAGTTTCACGAATCTGAGGAGTGGCTCTCTGAACACAGTGCTCAGAACGTTCTTCTGATGCCACGGACATAGCCTGGAAGTGTGAATTCGAAAGCCCCACTGGCGGTGGCGCCGGTGGGGCTTTCGGGCGCCTTGACGGCAACGGTGACGGCAACATCAACAGACTACGACTGCGGCGGGTGGGGTCGTCAGGGTTGTCATCCCCGGTGCCGAGAGCCTCCCCCAAGGTGTCGATGGCTTGACGCTGGAGGCGGAGGCGGACGTGTGTGTGCCAGCGGTGACGCCAATATGGGCGTGGCCGAGGAGTTCCTTGATGACGACGAGGTCCACGCCCTGCTCCAGGAGCAGAGTGGCGGTCGAGTGCCGGAGGTCGTGAAACCGGATACGGCGGAGTCCGTGCGCTATGCGGTCCTACTTCGGAGTGGGGTCGGTTCGGTGGTGTTGATGGTGGGCGGCTGGTCTTGGGGGGCCAGTTCGCACCAGAGGAGTTTGCCGCCGCGGCCGAAGAGGTCGTCGCCCAGGGGGTGGGCGCCCCAGTCGTCGGCGTAGCCGCGTACGAGGAGGAGGCCCCTGCCGCCGAGGTCGTCGGTCGCGGTCGGGGTGGGTACCGCGTGGAGGTGAGTGGCCGGGCGGTCGAAGGGGGCCGGGATCGACGGGTTGGTGTCCCACACGCTGATGCGCAGCCAGTCGTCCTCCATGCGGCGCAGCCTCATCGTCGCGGGGCCGCCGGAGTAGCGGTAGGCGTTGGTGACCAGTTCGCTGGCGAGCAGCTCGGCCACCTCGACGCGATCGCTCATGCCGTGCCCGGCGAGTACCGCGCGGAGGGTCACGCGTGCGACGCGTGGGGCGAGGGGGTTGTGGGGGAGCTGAAGCAGGTACGACCAGGCCGGGTCCGGCGATACGGTGTCCACGGAAGTCTCCTGACGGGAGGTGGAGTTGGATCACTGGCTGTGTGCCGAACCGTGCGGTGGCAGTGCCGTGCCTGGGGGCAGCGGTGCGCTTCCGGTTTACCGGGTCGGCCAGTTGAGTGGCTTGGCTCACACCGTAGCGGGCGTGTTGATATAGCTATCAGCTTTTGCTGGATAGCTATCGCAAGTCCCCTCGTGTGAGTGACGCCCCGCAGTGCACCTGTACGGAGAACGGAGAGCCGTGCGTCAAACCCCCATCCCCACCTTGCGTCAGCGGCGTCTGGGCGTTGAGTTGCGAAAGTTGAGAGAGCAGGCCGGTCTCACTTCAACGGGCGCTGCGCAGCGGCTCGGTATCAATCAGGCTCGCGTCAGCAGCATTGAATCTGGCCGCTACGCGGTGAGCGCCGAGCGGGTGCGGGCCTTCGCCCGCTCGTACGACTGCTCCGATCTGGCGCTGATCGATGCGCTCTGCGCCATGACCGGGGGCCGGACGCGGGGCTGGTGGGACGAGTACTGCGATTACCTTCCCGCAGCGCTCAATGACCTGGCCGAACTGGAGCACCACGCTACCCGCCTGCAGGTGGCCCTCGTCATACACATCCCGGCTCTGCTCCAGACCGCCGAGCATGCCAGGGCTCTCTTCAAAGGGGTGGCGCCGGCCCTCCTGCCGTACGAGATCGAGCACCGCATCTCCCACCGCATCAAGCGACAAGAGATCCTGTACGGGAGTCACCCCATCCCGTACTCGGCGCTGATCCATGAGGCTGCGCTACGAGTGGACTGCGGCGGTCGCGAGGTGGCCCGAGCGCAGCTTCGGCACATCATCGACATGAGCGAGCGGGACAACGTCACGGTCCGCGTCATGCCCTTCGGCTGCGGGGCGTTCCCCAGCACCGGACAGCCCATCGACTACGTCTATGGACCCGTACGGAAGCTCGACACCGTGCAGGTCGACACCCATTTCGGGTGCCAGTTCCATGATGCCGAGGCGCAGCTCGCCAAGTTCCGGCACACACTCGATGAGCTGGAGGCCATTTCCCTTGACCCGGCCGAATCACGTGACTTCATCGACAAGCTGATGCGGGAGATCTAAGGAGCGGGCTATGCCTGTGTACCAGTGGCGCAAGTCGTCGTACAGCGGAGACGGATCTAACTGTGTCTGTCTCGCCGTCGCAGCCGACGGCACTGTCCGCCTGCGGGACAGCAAGGTGCCCGGGACGGTCACCGCGTGCAGCCCCGTGGCGTTCGGGCGGTTTCTGGGGGCCCTTGTCGATGGGCAGTTCGAGTGCGGGGTGGACCGGGTGGGGAGCTGACTTGTCGCGCTGAGGCTGCCGAACACCCCGGTCCTGGCCCCGACTGTGGGGCATCCCGGTGGCCGGGTGCGTTTGATTCGCGGTGCGGCAGAAGGGTGTGCGTCTATTCTGCGCGCCGTGATCGACTGGAACAAGATCGAAGCCGTCGGCTGCGCCGTGCCCGCCGACCGGCCCATGGAAGAACTGGTGCGGGGCCTCTCCCGGGCCTTGGCGGATCCGGATCCGCTCATCAGGGACGGAGCGGCCTACTCCGTCCTGTCGACCTGGATAGCCCGACGGGTGATCGACACCCCCCGGCGGCTGGCGCTCGGGGACGAGATGGCCGCCCGGTTCTCCGACCGGGAGGTCCAGGCTCGTACGTTCGCGCCCCTCGTGCTCGACATGCTCGTGGAGGGAGGGGACTTCAAGGCCGACTGGGTCGAGGCGTTCGAGCGCTGGTATCCGGCGGAGGACGACCTGCGCGGCCACGACGGGGAACTCGGCTGGCTCCACGCGGTCGCGCACGGCGCCGATCTGCTGGGCCGGTTCGGGCGTCACCCCGAGGTGGCGCCGGTACGGATGCTGGACCTCGCCGCCGCGCGGCTCACGGCGCCCACCACTCACGTGCTCGACCAGCTGGAGGACGACCGGCTGGGGCGAGCCATCGCCCGTATCCTCACCCGGTCCGACATGAGCGAACGTGAGGCGACCGGGTGGCTGGACCCTGTCGCCGCCTGCTTCGGAGCCGACCGGATCACGACTCCCGTTCCCGCGCACCTCACCAACTGCCTGCGCACGCTGCGCATGCTCTACGTTCTCGCGGACCGGGGCGTACGGCCGGACGCCGAGTCGGCGCCGGAGTCTCTTCATCACCGCAAGGCGGTCAAGCTCCGCCTTGCCGCGGTCCTCGATCTGATCGTCAAGCGGTGAGCGCGACCTTCAGAAGGACGGCGCCATGACCGGTGCCGGCTGGGGGCCCGCCAGGGTCTTGGTCTCCTGCATGGCCGTCAGGCGGTGGACGAACAGGATGGCCAGGACGGCTGCCGCGATGTCGAGTGCGCTGCTGGCCGCCAGGGCCAGGGTCGCCTGGCGGATGGCCTCGGCCTCCTCGGCGCGTTCCCACATCCTGCCGGCGATCTGGGAGACGGGGAGCATGAGGACCCACAGGATCCACCAGGCGTTGAGGACCGTTCGCGGTACTCGTCGGTCGAGTTCGCTCGCCGTCCAGATGTCGCCCGCGATCCAGCGCGGGATCCAGAGGTTCGCGAAGGGGATGAACCAGGAGGCGATCGCCCAGCCGGGGCCTCGGCGGAGTGTACCGGGGGCGAAGACCTCGGCGTTGGTGCGGGTGCGGTGGAACCAGATGATGAAGACGATGCCGGTCGCGAGCACGCCCATCATGCCGAGGGAGCTGGAGAGGTACAGCAACCACTCGGCCTGGTCCAGGGCCTGTGCGTATCGGTCGTGGTCCTCCACGGCCTCCACGTTCATGGTCCCCGTCGCGGCACGGACGCCCAGCGCCGCGTAGACGGCGAAGACGTCGATGACGGCGACGGCGGCGAGGAGTGACACCACGGCGTACGACAGGCCGACGACGGAGCGGACCGGCCTGACGGGTGGGGGCGGAGCCCAGGCGGTCGGCGGACCACCGGTGGGTGCAGCCGCGCATTCCGCGCAGTGACCGGACCGGTCGGTCGTCGCATGTGTGGCGCATCTGGAGCAGAGCATGGCTGAGCGGCCCCCCACGGGCGTTGAGTGATGCGGCTCATGGGAAGGGCGGCGTCCTCCCCCAAGGACCACCGCACAGCCGCCCGAAGACCATACGTAGGGGCGGAGGGCTCGTCCAGGGGAATGGGAACCGTGGGCTCCGGCCGGTTCGTCTCGGTCTGCGTACTCGTCCGGCTGACTGACGTAAGCGCCGGACTGGAGACGGAGACTTGGAGAACGCGTTCATCATGGCAACACCCCAGCCCCCGGCCAACTACGGTGCCCCCGCGACCGGTGCCCCGTACAACTACCCGCCCGCACCCGGCGGTCACCCCGCGCCCGGCGGTTACCCCGCGCCCGCGCCCGTGGGGTACGGGCAGCAGCCGGTCTGCTGCCGGGTGTGCGGTGGGCAGGCCGCCGCGGATCTCAAGGTGCGGGCGCACATGGGGATTCTCGTCGTGATGAAGTTCGAGCACCTGAAGGGGCCGTTCTGCCGGGACTGCGGCATAGCCGTCGTCCGGCAGATGACCACCAGAACGCTGTGCCTGGGCTGGTGGTCGCCGCTCTCCCTGGTGATTTTCACGCCGTTCACGCTCGTGTGGAACCTGTTCGTCCACCGGAAGCTCGGCAAGCTGCCCGCCTCGGCGCCCGCCCCAGGGCTCGCCCACCTCGACGCGGGCGCGCCGGTGCTCCGGCGGCCGGTCGCCTATGTGGCGCTCATTCCGTTGGCCTGGGCCGTGTGGGCCATCTCCCAGATCGTGGCCCACGCAGCGTGAAGTCCCTGGCCGCTCAGCCGTCCGCCCGGGCCACCCCCACCGGGCACGACACGCCCGTGCCGCCGATGCCGCAGTAGCCGCCCGGGTTCTTGTCCAGGTACTGCTGGTGGTAGGGCTCCGCGTAGTAGAAGGGGCGGCCCTCCGACGGGAGGATCTCCGTGGTGATCGTGCCGTAGCCGGAGGACTCCAGGACGCGCTGGTACCGCTCGCGGGAGGCGTCCGCCTCCGCTGCCTGGGCGGGGGTGTGGGTGTAGATCGCCGAGCGGTACTGGGTGCCCAAGTCGTTGCCCTGCTTGAACCCCTGGGTCGGGTCGTGGGACTCCCAGAAGAGCCTGAGGAGGGAGTCGTACGAGACCTTCCGCGGGTCGTACACCACGCGGACCGCCTCCGTGTGGCCCGTCAGGCCGCCGCACACCTCGTCGTACGTGGGGTTCGGGGTGTGGCCGCCCTGGTAGCCGACCAGGGTCGTCCAGACGCCGTCCGCCTGCCAGAACGTGCGCTCCGCGCCCCAGAAGCAGCCCAGGCCGAAGTCCGCGACCTCCAGGCCGGACGGGTACGGGGGCGCGAGCGGCGTGCCCAGGACCGTGTGCCTCTCCTGCAGCGGGAAGCCCGGCTCCGCGCGGCCCTTCAGGGCCTCCTCGGGGGTCGGCATCTCCGGTGTGCGGCGGTACAGGAACATGGGGGCTCTCCTCGGGCCTCAGGCGTGCGGGGTCCTCGCTCCGGAAGAACGTACGAGGACCCCCGCGGATTCCTCAGGCCCCGCGGCCCCTCCCGCGCGCCCCCCGCACCGCCTTGTCGCGCCAGCGGCAGTACATCCCCGCCGGGTCCCCGTAGCAGGCCCACGGGGCGGCGCCCACATGGCCGTCCACCAGGCGGAACTGTTCCAGCGCCGCCTCGTACCGGCCCTGCCGGGTCAGGAAGTACGCCAGCAGGTGCCGCGCCCCGGGCAGGTCCGGGTCGTCCGGCCGGGCCGCCGCCACGTCCGCGAGCGCCGCGTCGACCTGCGCGACCAGCTCCGGGGTGCGGTACGAGCCCTTCTCGCCCGAGCCGTCGTGGTGCTCCCACCACGTGACCAGGGGCAGCATCCGCAGCAGGGCGCCCGGGGGAGCCGACGCCGCCGCGTCCCGGGCGAAGGACGCGGCCCGTTCCTCCGAGCCGTGCCACTTCCGGGCCCAGTACAGCAGCGCCGCCAGGTGCGCCCCGTAGTGGTGCGGGGCCCGGGTCGTGATGTCCTTCCAGACGCGGTGCATCGCCTCGTGGGGGTAGTTGAGGCCGAGGGCGACCTTCGTCTCGCTGATGTACGGCGTCGGGTCCTGCGGATTCAGCTCCGCGGCCCGCTCGATCTGCGGCCTCGCCTGCGGCAGTACGCGCAGGAAGCCCTCGATCTGCGCGTCCGTGGTGTCCTTCGCCCAGGCCGTGCCCCGCAGCAGCCACGCCAGCGTGATCGTGGCCTCCACCCGCACCACCGCCACGTCCGGGTCGTCGGGCCCCGCCGCCTCCCAGGCGTCCAGCCACGCCCCGTCGCCCTCGCCGGCCAGCTCGCCCAGCTCGACGGCGTACCGGTGACGGCGCTGCCAGTCCCGCCGCTCGCGCGTGGCGGCCATCAGCCGGGCCGCGGGCCCCCAGTCACCCCGGGCCGCGGCCTGCAGCGCGGCCTCCAGTTCCGGTGCCGGGCCCGCGAACAGGGTCTTCTGGCGCGACGCCGGGAGGAGGCCCAGCGCCTCCGCCTCACGCGCCGCCTTCGCCGGGCCGCGCCACGAGGCCCCGGACGGCGACGGGCCCGCGAGGCGGCGGTACACCATCACACTCACGCCCAGGCACCCGGCAAGGACGACGAGCTGCTCGAACCCCATGGTCAGACGTCCTCCCGCCCCGCTGCCTCCTCCGCCGCCCTCGACACGCTCTCGTCGCGCACCCGGCAGAACTCGCCCGCCGGGTCGCCCCGGTAACGCCACGGCAGCGCGCCCACATAGCCGTCCACCAGGCGGAACTGCTCCGCCGACGCCGCCCAGCGGCCCTGGAGGTTCAGGAAGTAGCCCAGCAGGTGCCGGACCTCCGGCAGACGCGGGTGATCCGGGTCGGCGGCAGCCGCGTCCGCGAGGGCCGCGTCGACCGCCGCGTACATCTCCGGCGTACGGTCCACGTCCGTCGAGTCCGACTCGTCGTGCTCGAAGTGTGCGATCAGCGGGAAGATCTTCATGAGGCTGCCCGGAGGGGCCTCCGTTGCCGCCTTGACCGTGAACGCCTTCGCCAGCTCCTCCGAGCCGCACCACTTGCCGCACCAGTACTGGAGCGCCGAGAAGTGTGCCTCGTAGTGGTGCGGGGCCCGGACCGTGATCTCCTTCCAGATACGGTGCATCTCCTCGTGCGGGTAGCCGAGGCCGATCGCCGTCCAGATCTCGCCCACGTACGGGGACGGGTCACCCGGCACGGCCAGCTCGGCCGCCCGCGCGTGCTCGTGCCGGGTGCGGCCGAGGGTGCGGTGGAAGCCCTCGAACTGCTCGCGCGATGTGTGCTTGGCGCGCTGCGAGCCACGGACCTTCCACCCCAGGAACACCGAACTGCGGGCCCGCAGCAGCGCCGCCCCCGGGTCGTCCGGACGTGCTGTCTCCCAGGCCGTCAGCCAGGCGTCCTCCTCGGCGGCCACGTCGGCCAGCCGCTCGATGTGGCGCGTGCGCAGCTCCCAGTCGCGGGCCGCCGCCGTCTCGTCGAACAGGGCCGCCACGGGCTTCCAGTCGCCCGCCCGCGCGGCGGCGATGGCCACCGTGACCGCGGGCGCGTCCGGCAGCGCCAGCTTCGTGTGCTGCCGCTCCGGCGGCAGCAGCCCCAGCGCGGCGGACTGCTCGGCCCGCCGCTGCGCCTCCTGCTCGGCCTCCTCGGCCTCGGGGTCGTAGTCCGAGCCTTCGCGCCAGCCCTCGATCAGGCCGCCGATGATCACCTTCAGGAAGTAGATGCCGACGGCCAGGACCAGCAGCACGATGGGGGTCAGAACGACCCAGAGGAGGATTTTCACGGGGATGCCTCTTGGTGGGGGTGATGTGCGGGGTTAGGCGGCCAGCAGTGTGCGCAGCGGCGCCGTGTCCGGGCGGTCGTCCACCGCCGCGTCCAGCGCGGTCGGCAGCTCCTCGTCGTACCCGGGCGCCAGGCGCAGCTGCGCCGGGGCCGACCAGGACAGCTCCCAGCGGGCCCGGCCCCTGGCCGCCAGTTCGACGAGGGCCAGCCGGGACAGGCCCCGGCTCAGAACGGGCCGGGCGAACTCGCGGGCCGCGCGGCCGGTCGCCGCCGCGGCCTCCTCCGACTTGGGCAGCCGGTCCGCGATCTCCCAGCCGACGCCCATGTCCAGCGCGTTGAGCAGGGACACGAGCGAGGGCTCGGAGCCTGTCACCTCGGCGATGGCGCGGCGCAGCGGCTCGGTCTCCCGCGCTGCCGTCGCGGCCATCGACTCGTGGACCAGCTCCGCCCAGTCCACGCGGCGCAGCCCGAGCGCCTCCGGGGTGAGCGAGGCGTTCTCGACGGCCACCAGGGCCGTGTGCGTGTCCGCGAGGAGGGCCAGCGCCGGGCCGGTCGCCTCCTCGCGCCGCCCGTCGTCGGGCAGCGACTCCAGGCGGGCGACGCGTTCCGCGATCGCCGGGTGGGAGTCGTACGGCGACGTGGGTTCCGTCGGCAGGTCCTGCCGCATCTCCTGCAGCTCGTGCTCCCGCCCGGCCAGCAGGTGGCGGAAGCCGCCGAGCACCTCGCCCGGCAGCGGCAGCAGTCCCACGCCGACGCCGATCGTGGCGTAGCACCGCATGTAGAAGTCGTGAGCCGAGGCCAGCGCCGGGATCTCGCGCAGTGCCGAGGCCGTGGCGTCCCGGCCCGCGATGCGCGCGGCGGCCAGGTCGGCGGCCAGCTCCTGGCGGCGGGAGGAGGACAGGGTGGCGCGCAGGTAGAAGTGGCCGTAGGCCCGGTAGACCTTGGCCATCATCCGGTACGTGAAGCCCGCGCCGGTCGTGTCGACCTCCTTGGCCTCCTTGCCCTTGGCCATCCGCTTGTCGTTCTTCTTCTCCTGCTGGGCCCGCTCCTTGTCGGCCTTCTTGCCGGCCCGCTCCTCGAAGTCCGCGATGGTGCGGGCGACCTGGACACGGCCGCGGACGGTGATCGCGGACAGGCGGGTGTCGGAGTTGCCGTAGTGGCCCATCTCGTGGGCGAGCACCGAGCGGAGCTGGGCCTCGGTCAGGCCGGTCATCAGCGGCAGGCCGAGGTAGAGGCGGCGGGTGCCGCCGAGCAGGCCTAGGAGGCGGGCGTCCTCGCTGACCGCGGCGTTCATGTCGGCGGTGAGGCGGATCTCGTCCGGGGCGCGGGTGCCGACCTGGTCCGCGAGGTCGCGGACCGTTCGCCAGAGGCGGGGTTCCTGCTGCTCGGTGACCGGCACGCCCTGCGGGCTGTCGTCCTTCGGCGTGCGGAGCATGAGCATGCCGCGGACGACGGGGACGGCCAGGACGGCGGCGACGATGTAGAGCTTCAGCGCCAGGCTGGCGGGCGCCCAGGTGTGGGCGGCCCAGCCCATGGCGCCGAGGACGGCGAGCAGGACGAGGCCGAGCAGGTAGAAGCCGGCGAGCAGCACGAGCGCGCGGGCGGCGCGGAGCGAGGCGCCCATTGGGCAGAGTCCCCCCAGGGAAACGGAACGGGTGTCCGAAAATGGACATGGCAAAGCTGTGGGGGGAAGCGGAGTATGACTCACCGGTAGGTTCCGTGGCAACCGGGTTTCCCTCGCGGGACCGGCCCCGCACCCCGCGTCTGACCTGGGGCGCGGCGCCGTGCCGGTGAGGGCCGGCGGCTCCCTGCCGCAACCGGGGGCGCTGCCCCGGGGCGCCCCCGTCGCGCCTGAACGGCGCTCGTCCTCGGACGCCGGACGGGCTGAGACTCAGCGCGGCAGTGTCGCCGGGCTGCCGCCGTTGGCCTCGTAGCCCGCCACCGCCAGCGCGCGGTAGACCGCGTACTGCGCGGCCGGGTCCTCCTGCAGGGTCCAGGGCAGCGCCCCGACGTGGCCGTCCACATGGACGATCTGGTCCATCGCCTCCGCCCAGCGGTGGGCGCCGACCAGGAAGTGCAGCAGGAGGTGGCGGACATGGGCGAGCATGGGGTCGTCCGGGGCCGCCGCGTTCACCGCGTACAGCGCGCCCTCCATGGCCGTCGACACGACCTGCGTCTCGTAGAAGCTCTGGACCAGCGTCAGGTCCTCCATGTGCTCCCACACCGCGAACAGCGGCAGCGCCGCCAGCAGCGAGCCCTGCGGGGCGCGGGCCGCCGCCGCGGTCGCGAACCGGTTCGCCTCCTCCCGCGACCCGTGCCACTTCTCGCACCAGTAGTGCAGCGCCGCGAGATGGGCCCCCATGTGCCGGGCGTCCCGGTCGATGACCTTCGCCCAGACCTGGTCGAACTCCTCGTGGCCGTAGCCCAGGCCGCGCGCCACCGCCAGCTGCACGATGTACGGGACCGGGTCGCCGGGGGCCAGCAGTGCCGCCTCGCCGCAGACCTTGCGCGCCTCCTCCAGGATGATGCGGAACTCGTCCGTGCCGACCGCCGCCGACCGCCACGCCTGCTGCACCAGGAACTCCGCGTGCACGGCCGCGCCGCCCGCGTCCTTCGGGGCCTCCGCCCGCCACGCCCGCAGCCACGCGCCTCCGACGCCCGGCTGCTGCGCCAGCTCCAGCGACGCCGCGCCCGCGAACGCCTGCACCCGCTGCCAGCGCAGCTCACCCTCCTTGGGCGTGCCCGCCAGCAGCTGCGACGCGGCCCGCCAGTCCCGGGTGCGCTGCACCACGTCCAGGACGTCGACCAGGTCCTGGTCCGGGCCCGGCATCCGGACGTCGAGGAGCTCCTGGCGTACGAAGCCGTACGCGAGCGGGTCCGCCGCGTCGGGCGTTCCGGGCTCGGCCAGCCGGATACCGCCGCTGCCGCCGCGGCGGCGCCACAGCCAGGGGCCGAGGGCCGCGAAGATCAGACCCAGGGCGAACAGGAACCAGAGAAACTCCACCATGAGGTTCATTGTCCCGGACCCGCCGCGCTTCCCGGCGGCGGACTACCCTCGCAGCATGAGCGACGCGCACACGCACCAGAACTTCGAGACCCGCGCCATCCACGCGGGCAACACCGCCGACCCGCTGACCGGCGCGGTCGTCCCGCCCATCTACCAGGTGTCCACCTACAAGCAGGACGGCGTGGGCGGCCTGCGCGGCGGTTACGAGTACAGCCGGAGCGCCAACCCGACCCGTACCGCGCTGGAGGAGAACCTCGCCGCGCTGGAGGGCGGGCGCCGCGGTCTCGCCTTCGCGTCCGGGCTCGCCGCCGAGGACTGCCTGCTGCGGACCCTGCTGGTGCCCGGCGACCACGTGGTCATCCCGGACGACGCGTACGGCGGCACGTTCCGGCTCTTCGCCAAGGTCGTCCAGCGCTGGGGTGTCGACTTCTCCGTCGCGGACACCTCCGATCCGGCGGCCGTGCGGGCCGCGCTCACGGACCGTACGAAGGCCATCTGGGTCGAGACGCCGTCCAACCCGCTGCTCGGCATCAGCGACATCGCCGCGCTCGCGGACATCGCCCGCACCGCCGGGGTGAAGCTGGTCGTCGACAACACCTTCGCCTCGCCGTACCTCCAGCAGCCGCTGGCCCTCGGCGCGGACGTCGTCGTGCACTCGCTCACCAAGTACATGGGCGGCCACTCCGACGTCGTCGGCGGTGCCCTCGTCGCCGCCGACGAGGCGCTGGGGGAGGAGCTGGCCTACCACCAGAACGCGATGGGCGCGGTCGCCGGGCCCTTCGACTCGTGGATCGTGCTGCGCGGCATCAAGACCCTGGCCGTACGGATGGACCGGCACGGCGAGAACGCGGCGCGGGTCGCGGAGATGCTGACCCAGCACCCGAAGGTCACGCAGGTGCTCTACCCGGGCCTCCCGGAGCACCCGGGCCACGAGATCGCGGCCAAGCAGATGCGCGGCTTCGGCGGCATGGTGTCGTTCCGGGTCGCAGGCGGCGAGGAGGCGGCGGTCGAGGTGTGCAACCGCGCCAAGCTGTTCACGCTCGGTGAGTCGCTGGGCGGTGTCGAGTCGCTGATCGAGCACCCGGGGCGGATGACGCACGCGAGCGTCGTCGGGTCCGCGCTGGAGGTGCCCGCCGACCTCGTACGGCTCTCGGTCGGCATCGAGAACGCCGACGACCTGGTGGAGGACCTGCGCCAGGCCCTCGGCTGATCCCTCAGGCCACCCTGTGCGGCGCCGTCCTTACCGCCGGGCGGCGCCGCGCGTGCGTCCGCCGCGGGTACGTCCGTGGCTTGTGCGTCAGGAGCGCGGCGCCGGCACGTCCGGCTCGGCGTGCGGCGACGGCAGGCCCAACTGTTTGTTCGAAAGAGCGGAGTTGAAGCGGGTCAGCAGTGCGCAGAACGCCTCCCGCTCCGCCTCCGACCAGCCGTCCGTCACCCGCGCCATCAGATCGCGCCGCGAGAGCCGTACCTCCTCCAGGCGGGCCTGGCCGCGCGGGGACAGCTGGAGAACGACCGCGCGGCCGTCCTCCGGGTGCGAGGTCCGCTTCACCAGGCCGGTGTCGACGAGCGGCGCCACCTGCCGGGTCACCGTGGACGAGTCGATGCCCATCCCGGCGGCCAGCGCCTTGACGCCCATCGGGCCTTCCTGGTCGAGCCGGTTGAGCAGCAGATAGGCGGCGCGGTCCATCGAGTTGCGGAGCTGGCCGGTCCCCGCGAGGCGGGTCTGCTCGGCCCGCCGTGCGAAGACGGCCACCTGGTGCTGGAGGGCATCGAGGAGACCGGTGTCGAGATCAGACGTCATGTCCTGGGAAGTGGGCATGGCTGGAGGGCTCTCTCGTGCGGCGGTCGGTTTCGGTGGGGGACAGAGTACGCGCAGACCCCCCGCGGCGTACCCGCGCTGCGGAATCGAGATGAACCGGTTCCCCGATCGGGGCGCCGCTGCGAGTTCCGGGGCTTCCGTCCCCCCGGGGGCCGGCTGCCCGGACGGCGTGGGGGAGCCGGAGAGCGAGCGCTGCCCCGGGCGTGACCGTGGCGGCACGCGGCGGCGCCGTGCGCGGGTCCACCGGGCGCGGTCCCGGTCGGGGCAAGGGGCAGGGCGGGGGAGAAGCCGCCGGACGCGGGCCCGGACTGCGAGACTGGCCGCATGAACTTCCGCACCTCCCGCACCCCCCGCCTCGCTCAGCCCGCCGTCATGCTGGACGACGTCAAGGGGGCCCAGAAGATGCTCGCGGGGGTCGCGCGGACGACGCCGATGGAGGGCAGCCGGTATCTGTCCGGTCTGGTCGGCGGACCGGTGCATCTCAAGTGCGAGAACCTCCAGCGGACCGGGTCGTTCAAGCTGCGCGGCGCGTACGTACGGATCTCCGGGCTGCGGCCGGAGGAGCGGGCGGCCGGGGTGGTCGCCGCGTCGGCCGGCAACCACGCGCAGGGCGTCGCCCTGGCCTCCTCGCTGCTGGGCGTGCGGTCCACCGTCTTCATGCCGGTCGGCGCACCGCTGCCGAAGGTCGCCGCGACGCGCGACTACGGCGCCGAGGTGCGGCTGCACGGTCATGTCGTGGACGAGACGCTGGCCGCCGCGCAGGACTACGCCCGCAGCACGGGCGCGGTGTTCATCCACCCCTTCGACCACCCGGACATCATCGCCGGTCAGGGCACGGTCGGCCTGGAGATCCTGGAGCAGTGCCCGGAGCTGCGGACCCTCGTCGTCGGCATCGGGGGCGGCGGGCTCGCGGCTGGCATCGGCGTCGCGGTGAAGGCGCTCCGGCCGGATGTGCGGATCGTCGGCGTCCAGGCCGAGGCGGCGGCCGCCTACCCGAGGTCGCTGGCGGCCGGGCATCCGGTCGGCGTGGACTGCGGGCCCACGATGGCCGACGGGATCAAGGTGGGCCGCCCCGGCGACGTGCCGTTCTCCCTCGTCCGGGATCTGGTGGACGAGGTGCGGACGGTGTCGGAGGACGCGCTGTCCTCGGCGCTGCTGCTGTGCCTGGAGCGGGCCAAGCTGGTGGTGGAGCCCGCGGGGGCCAGCCCGGTCGCCGCGCTGCTCAGCGAGCCCGAGGCGTTCGAGGGGCCGGTGGTGGCCGTGCTGTCCGGCGGCAACATCGACCCCCTGGTGCTCCAGCGGGTGCTGCGGCACGGCATGGCGGCGGCCGGGCGGTATCTGACGCTGCGGCTGCGCCTGCCGGACCGGCCGGGCGCGCTGGCGAACCTGCTGGGCGTGCTGACGGTGGTGGACGCGAACGTCCTGGACGTGAGCCATGTCCGTACGGACCCGCGGCTCGGCCTGACGGAGGTGGAGGTGGAACTGCACCTGGAGACCAAGGGGCCGGACCACTGCCGGGAGGTCGGGTCGGCGCTTCACGAGGCGGGCTACACGGTCATGAGCTGAGCCCGCCGTGGTGCCGCGTCCGGAGCGGCACACGTCCCTTGTTGATCGCGATATATCGCGATAGCCTGTGGCCTAGCTCATAGGCACAGCTCATTGGAAAAGGTCGTACGCGACCCCCGCAGAGTCACCCACAACGGAGCGGATATGCCAGGCGCCATTCATGCCGAAGGTCTGGTGAAGACCTTCGGCGACGTACGAGCACTGGACGGCGTGGATCTCGACGTCCCCGAAGGCACCGTCCTGGGGCTTCTCGGACCGAACGGTGCCGGGAAGACCACGACCGTGCGCGTCCTCACCACGCTGCTCAAGCCGGACAGCGGCCGTGCCGTCGTCGCCGGTCTCGACGTGCTCAAGCAGCCCAACGAGGTCCGCCGTGCCATCGGTCTGTCCGGCCAGTTCGCCGCCGTCGACGAGTACCTCACCGGCCGCGAGAACCTCCAGATGGTCGGGCAGCTGTATCAGATGTCCGGCAAGGCCGCGAAGGCCCGGGCCGTCGAGCTGCTGGAGCGTTTCCACCTCTCCGACGCAGCCGACCGCCCCGCCAAGACCTACTCCGGCGGAATGCGCCGCCGCCTCGACCTGGCCGCCGCACTGGTCGTGTCGCCGCCCGTGATGTTCATGGACGAGCCCACCACCGGCCTCGACCCCCGCAACCGCCAGGAGCTGTGGGACGTCATCCAGGAACTGGTCGCGGGCGGTACGACCCTGCTCCTGACCACCCAGTACCTGGAGGAGGCCGACCACCTCGCGCACGAGATCTGCGTCGTCGACCACGGCCGGGTCATCGCCCGCGGCACCGCCGACCAGCTGAAGGCCCGCACCGGCGGCGAGCGCGTCGAGGTCGTCGTCCACACCCCCGGCCAGATCGCCACCGGCCGCGAGGTCCTCACCCGCTTCCGGCAGGAGGGAAGCGGCTCCGTCGCCGTCGAGGAGCACACCCGCAAGCTGACCGTCCCGGTCGCCGGCGGTGCCAAGCTGCTCGCGGAGGTGATCCGGGAACTCGACGCCCGGGGCGTCGAGATCGACGACATCGGGCTGCGCCGCCCCACCCTCGACGACGTGTTCATCTCCCTCACCGGCCACGCCGCCGAGTCCCCGCCCGAGAACGGTGAGGGCGGGGGCACCGCCGCCGCCCCGTCCCGTACCAGCGCTTCGAGCAGCAAGGAGACCGTCCAGTGACCGCCGTCACCGACACCGAACGGATCGCGGCGCCCCGGCCGCGCGGCGGGATCGTCCAGTCGGTCAACGACTCCCTGGTGGTGGCCCGCCGGAACCTGATCCGGATGCTCCGGATCCCGGAGATCGTGATCTTCGGCCTGGTCCAGCCGATCATGTTCGTGGTGCTGTTCAGCTATGTGTTCGGCGGCTCCATGAACATCGGCGGGACCACCGACCCAGACGTCTACCGCAACTTCCTCATGGCCGGCATCTTCGCCCAGACGGTCACCTTCGCCACCGCCGGAGCCGGCGCGGGCATCGCGGACGACATGCACAAGGGGCTCATCGACCGGTTCCGGTCGCTGCCCATGGCCCGGGGCGCGGTGCTCACCGGCCGGACCATCGCGGACCTCGTCCAGACCACGCTGACCCTGGTCGTGCTCACCGGTGTCGCGCTGCTGGTCGGCTGGCGGATCGAGAACGGCGTCCTGAAGGCGCTCGGCGCCTACGCGCTGCTGCTGCTCCTGGGCTATGCCTTCTCGTGGATCGGCGCGCTGATCGGCCTGACCGTACGGACCCCGGAGGCGGCCACCTCCGGCGGGCTGATCTGGCTGTTCCCGGTCACCTTCGTCTCGAACGCCTTCGTGGACCCCGGCCAGATGACCCCCTGGCTGCGGCACGTCGCGGAGTGGAACCCGTTCAGCACGACGGTCCAGGCCTCCCGCGAGCTGTTCGGCAACCCCGGTGTCACCCAGTCCGACGCCTGGCCGATGCAGCACCCGGTATGGGCCTCGATCCTGTGGTCGCTGGTGATCGTCACGGTGTTCCGCACACTGGCGGTGCGGAAGTACCGTTCGGCCGCGTCGTAGGCACGCCCCTTCGCGGGCCCGAGGGCCTGCACGCCGAAGGGCCGGCCCCCGTTTCCGGGAGCCGGCCCTCCGTGTCGTGCGCGGCGGGGCGTCAGCGCTGCCACGGCCTCAGGCCGGGCACGGTGTCAGCCCTGGTACGGCTTCACGTCCAGGATCTTCACGGACGCCATCTTGCCGTTCGGCAGCTCGTACCCGGCGTCCTCGCCCACCTTCTTGCCGTTCACGCCTCCGCCGAGCGGGGACTGCGGCGAGTACGTGTCGATGTCCGAGCTGGCGTACTCGCGGGAGGCCAGGAGGAAGGTCAGTGTGTCGTCCTCGTCGCCGTCGAAGGCGATCGTCACGACCATGCCGGGGGCGACCACACCCTCCGTCGACGGAGCCTCGCCCACCTTCGCGTGCTCCAGGAGCTGAGTCAGCTGGCGCACGCGGAGCTCCATCTTGCCCTGTTCTTCCTTGGCCGCGTGGTACCCGCCGTTCTCGCGCAGGTCGCCCTCCTCGCGCGCCGCCGCGATCTTGGCAGAGATCTCGGTTCGCGCGGGACCAGACAGGTACTCCAGCTCGGCCTTGAGCTGGTTGTACGCCTCCTGGGTGAGCCAGGTGACGTTCTCGCTGGTCTGGGTCACAGGTGCTCCTCGTCGGTGCTGGGAATACAAGCAAACGCCCTACCAGTAAGGATGCAGCCTTCCCGGGAGGGCGAAACCACGAGCCTAACAATTGCGGGCTCAAAGAGGGAGGAGGAATCTCACGGAATCTGATACTCCGCAGGTCAGCACGGGTGTCAAGCCCCCCGAACGGGCGGCTCGACAGGCGTCGGCGGCCACTGGACCACAGGTCCGCGGGCCCGCGTCCGGCCCCGGGCTCAGTCGGCCTCGCACCCGAGCAGTTCGGCGGCGGTGGCCCGCTCCGTGGTACGGACGCTGACGACCCGGTCCACCCGGGTCTCCGGCTCGTCGAAGCGGAACTCCTTGCGGCCCACCTCCGCGCCGCTCTCGGCCAGCGCACGGACGGTGCAGTACCCGCGTGCGCCGTCGTGCTTGCGCACCTCCAGATGGACGTCCACCCGGTCCGCGGCCAGATCGAACTTGATCACCTCGGCACTGATCCGCTGCCCGCCGACGTAGTCGTAACCGAACCAGCCGACCATGGCGACCAGCCCCACGCCCAGCACAGCACCGACGGTCTTCAGGCCGCGGTCCGAGCGCTCACCTGCCGCACGGCCGTACCGGCCCTCGGGGAGCTTCTCGCCCGCGACGCTCATGATCGTTCCTCTCGGCCCTTATTCGGAATAGTCAACCCGCCGATTCCGTCACTATAGAAGCCGAGCCATGCGACCAATCACTGAGGATCCAGCTTTGACTGAGCAGCTGCGACTGATGGCAGTCCACGCCCACCCCGACGACGAGTCGAGCAAGGGTGCGGCCACGATGGCCAAGTACGTGTCGGAGGGGGTGGACGTGCTCGTCGTGACGTGCACGGGCGGCGAGCGGGGCTCCATCCTCAACCCGAAGCTCCAGGGCGACGCGTACATCGAGGAGAACATCCACGAGGTGCGCCGCAAGGAGATGGACGAGGCGCGGGAGATCCTGGGGGTCCGGCAGGAGTGGCTGGGCTTCGTGGACTCCGGGCTTCCGGAGGGCGACCCGCTGCCGCCGCTGCCCCAGGGGTGCTTCGCCCTGGAGGACGTGGACAAGGCGGCCGGCCGCCTCGTGAAGTCCATCCGCGCGTTCCGGCCCCAGGTGATCACCACGTACGACGAGAACGGCGGGTACCCCCACCCCGACCACATCATGACCCACAGGATCACGATGGTGGCCTTCGAGGGCGCGACCGACCCGGAGAAGTACCCGGAGTCCGAGTTCGGCCCGGTCTGGCAGCCGCTGAAGGTCTACTACAACCAGGGCTTCAACCGGCCCCGCACCGAGGCCCTGCACCAGGCTCTCCTGGACCGGGACATGGAGTCGCCGTACGGGGACTGGCTCAAGCGCTGGGACGAGTTCGAGCGCAAGGAGCGCACGCTCACCACGCACGTCCCGTGCGCCGACTTCTTCGAGACCCGGGACCGGGCCCTGATCGCGCACCGTACCCAGATCGACCCGGACGGCGGGTGGTTCCGGGTGCCGATGGAGATCCAGAGGGAGGTCTGGCCGACGGAGGAGTACGAGCTGGCGAAGTCCCTCGTCGACACCGCCCTCCCCGAGGACGACCTCTTCGCGGGCATCCGCGACAATGCCTGACATGAGCGCACACCAGGCACTGATCCAGCTCGTCCCCCTGGCCGAGGAGCTGGACGAGAACAAGGTGACGCCCGGCGTCCTGGGCTTCGTCGTCTTCGCCGTCATGGCCTTGGCCGTGTGGGCACTGATGAAGTCGATGAACCGGCACATGAACAAGGTCGACTTCGAGGAGGCCCCGACCGAGGCCGCCGTCGGCGCCGCCGGGGAGCCCGCCGCCCGGAAGTGACCCGACGGGGCGGCGACGCGCCCCCACCGGGCATGCCGCCGCCTCGTCGCCCGACCCGGCGTGCGGGGCGTGCGGTTCCCCGCCGTGCAGGGCGAGGACGTGCTTCGCGCCGCCGGCCCCGGCC
>NZ_JADWYO010000042.1 GCF_022414595.1 Streptomyces sp. MUM 203J
CCCCGCACCCGCACCCGCACCCGCACCCGCACCGGCGCCCGCCGCACGGGCGCCCCGGGCCGGGCGGGCGGGGGCGGGCGGAAGCTGGCCCTTGAGGGGGCCCCACTCGTTGGGATCGGGCACACCGGGCGGCAGCATCTGGCGCCGCCTGGGCCCGCCGTGCTCGGGCTCCCCCGGCTCCTTCGCACCCGGCCACGCCTTGGCCACCCGCGCGGCCAGCACGAAGTCCTTGCGCAGGGGGTGTCCTTCGAAGGTCTCGGGAAGCAACAGGTGCGCGGGGTTCGGGTGGCCCTCGAAGGTCACGCCGAACATCTCGTGGGTCTCGCGCTCGTGCCAGGCGGCGCCCGCGTACACCTCCACGGCCGTGGGGAGTGCGGGGGCGGCGTGCGGGACCGTCGTACGGAGCAGCAGCCGCCGCACCCGGCGGCCCTCCAGGGCCACGACGTGGGCGCAGACCCGGAAGCCGGTCTCCGGCTCGTCGACCGCGCTCAGCCAGTCGAAGTAGGTGCAGCCCAGCTTGTCGCGGGCGATCTCGAGCGCGGAGATCCAGGCGCCGGCCGGGACGTCCACGGTCAGCAGGTCGTAGGTGCGCCCGGCGGTGGCCTCCGCACCGAAGATCTCGGTGACCGCTTCGGGGAGGGTGTCGTAGGGGTGCGTGTTCATACCCGGTCGCCTCCCTGGGGCGGGGTCTCCTCCGAGGCGGCGGCCGCGGGCGGCGGCGTCACCAGGCCGCTCCGCAGGGCGGCGGGCGAGGGCCGTGCGGCGCCCTCCTGCCCGTACCGCTGGTGCAGCGACTCGCGGGCGATCTTCTCCTGGAGCTTCAGGATGCCCTGGAGCAGCGCCTCGGGCCGGGGCGGGCACCCCGGCACGTACACGTCGACGGGGATGATCTGGTCGACGCCCTTGGTGACGGAGTACGAGTCCCAGTACGGCCCGCCGCAGTTCGAGCAGGCGCCGAAGGAGATGACGTACTTGGGCTCCGGCATCTGCTCGTACAGCCGCTTCACCGCGGGTGCCATCTTGTCGGTGACCGTGCCGGAGACCACCATCAGGTCGGCCTGGCGCGGCCCGGGCGCGAAGGGGATCACGCCCAGCCGGATGAAGTCGTGCCGGGCCATCGACGCGGCGATGAACTCGATGGCGCAGCAGGCCAGCCCGAAGTTGAAGACCCACAGGCTGTAGCGGCGTCCCCAGTTGAGGATCACCTTCATCGGCTCGGGCGCCAGCCGCGACAGCACGCCCAGCTTCTTCGGCTCGGGCAGCAGCACCGGTTCGGTCCCGGGGGCGGAGGGCCCGGAGGCGGAGGGGGTCACGTCCATGTCAGGACGCCCTTCTTGTACGCGTACAGCAGACCGACGGCCAGGAAGCCGAGGAAGATGAACATCTCGACGAGCGTGGTCGCGCCGTACCCGGCGACGGCGAACACCGTCGCCCAGGGGAACAGGAAGATCGAGTCGACCGCGAAGATCACGTACAGGAACGCGTAGACGTAGTAGCGGACCTGGGTGTGGGCCCAGCCCTCCCCGACCGGGTCGACGCCGCACTCGTACGTGAGCATCTTCTCCCGCGTGGGCACGACGGGGCGCAGCAGCCGTCCGGCCGCGAAGGCGACGGCGACGAAGAGCACGCCGATGACGGCGAGGAGTCCGACGACCGAGTAGCTCTGGAAGTAGTCGGCCGCGAGCACAGCGTGTTCCGCGCGTTCCGGCACGTCCCATTCCTCTCTTCCCTGCTGCCGCTGTCCGGAGGGAGTCTAGGCCCTGGGAAAGCGCTCGTGACCAGCCGTGTCACCGACCGGAAACCGGGTGGCCCGGCCCGCCGCGTGAAATAGATCAAGAGCGGGTACTCGGCTCCGGGGTGGCCGGAGAAGGTCCCGGCAGTCCCGGGAGTGCCGTTCCGGCCGGATGACGGGGGTGGAGAAGCATGATGTTTCAGGACAAAGGGCCGTCTCAGACAGACGTCCAGCATATGAGTCACTTAAGGAAGGGGACCCTTACCGACGTAGGGTGGGCCTTGGGGCGACCGGTCGTCCGGCCGTCTTCCGAGGTTTCTCCCGCCGGCGGCGGAGAGACCCCTTGTCTCAAGGGAGGTCCAGTTCAGTGACCAGCCAGGTCAGTAGCCCGGCCGAGCAGACAGGTGAGAGCGAGTCGACGACGGCCGAGGAGGCAGCCGGCGCCGTCGGGGAGCAGCGCGCCGCGCCCGCGCCCCCGGACGACACGTCCGAGACCGCGTCCGGCATCGCCTCCGACAAGAAGAAAATCCGCCACCTCGACCGCGTGATCATCCGTTTCGCGGGCGACTCGGGTGACGGTATGCAGCTCACAGGTGACCGTTTCACCTCCGAGACGGCGTCCTTCGGCAACGACCTGTCGACGCTGCCGAACTTCCCTGCCGAGATCCGGGCCCCCGCCGGCACCCTCCCCGGCGTGTCGTCGTTCCAGCTGCACTTCGCGGACCACGACATCCTCACTCCGGGCGACGCTCCGAACGTGCTGGTCGCGATGAACCCGGCGGCCCTGAAGGCGAACGTCGGTGATGTTCCGCGCGGGGGCGAGATCATCGTCAACACGGACGAGTTCGCCAAGCGGGCGATGGCGAAGGTCGGCTACGCCACGGATCCGCTGGAGGACGGCTCGCTGGACGCCTACCGCGTCCACCGGGTGCCGCTGACGACGCTGACGATCGAGGCGCTGAAGGAGTTCGGCCTGTCCCGCAAGGAGGCCGAGCGCAGCAAGAACATGTTCGCGCTGGGCCTGCTCAGCTGGATGTACCACCGGCCGACCGAGGGCACCGAGCGGTTCCTGCGGCAGAAGTTCGCGAAGAAGCCGCAGATCGCCGAAGCGAACGTGGCGGCGTTCCGGGCGGGCTGGAACTTCGGGGAGACGACGGAGGACTTCGCCGTCAGTTACGAGGTGGCCCCGGCGACCTCCGCGTTCCCGGCCGGTACGTACCGCAACATCTCCGGCAACCTGGCCCTGTCCTACGGGCTGATCGCCGCGTCCCGCCAGGCGGACCTGCCGCTGTTCCTCGGCTCGTATCCGATCACCCCGGCCTCCGACATCCTGCACGAGCTGAGCAGGCACAAGAACTTCGGGGTGCGGACCTTCCAGGCGGAGGACGAGATCGCCGGGATCGGTGCCGCCCTGGGCGCGGCCTTCGGCGGTTCGCTGGCCGTGACCACGACCTCCGGGCCGGGCGTGGCGCTCAAGAGCGAGACGATCGGGCTCGCCGTGTCCCTGGAGCTGCCGCTGCTGATCGTGGACATCCAGCGCGGAGGGCCGTCGACCGGCCTTCCGACCAAGACCGAGCAGGCCGACCTGCTCCAGGCGATGTACGGCAGGAACGGCGAGGCCCCGGTGCCGATCGTGGCACCGAAGACCCCCGCGGACTGCTTCGACGCGGCCCTGGAGGCGGCACGGATTGCGCTCACCCACCGGACGCCGGTGTTCCTCCTGTCGGACGGCTATCTGGCGAACGGCTCCGAGCCGTGGCGCATCCCGGACCTGGAGGAGCTGCCGGACCTGTCGGTCACCTTCGCGACCGGCCCGAACCACACCCTCGATGACGGCACCGAGGTCTTCTGGCCGTACAAGCGCGACCCGGAGACTCTGGCCCGCCCGTGGGCGCTGCCCGGCACTCCGGGGCTCGAACACCGGATCGGCGGCATCGAGAAGCAGGACGGCACGGGCAACATCTCCTACGACCCGGCCAACCACGACCTGATGGTCCGCACCCGGCAGGCCAAGGTCGACGGTGTCACGGTGCCGGAGCTTCAGGTCGACCACGAGGACGGGGCGAGCACCCTGGTCCTGGGCTGGGGCTCCACGTACGGGCCGATCACCGCCGCCGTGCGCCGGCTGCGCCGCGCGGGCGAGAGGATCGCGCAGGCGCACCTGCGCCACCTCAACCCGTTCCCCGCGAATCTCGGCGAGGTCCTGGGACGGTACGAGAAGGTCGTCGTGCCCGAGATGAACATGGGCCAGCTCGCCACGCTCATCCGCGCCCGCTACCTGGTCGACGCACACAGCCACACCCAGATCAACGGCATGCCGTTCAAGGCGGAGCAGCTGGCAGCGGCCCTGAAGGAGACCATCGATGCGCGGTGACGCCCTGACCCTGGTGCCCAAGGCCGAGGGCAAGCAGTCCATGAAGGACTTCAAGTCCGACCAGGAGGTGCGCTGGTGCCCCGGCTGCGGCGACTACGCGGTCCTCGCCGCCGTCCAGGGCTTCATGCCCGAGCTGGGCCTGGCGAAGGAGAACATCGTCTTCGTCTCCGGCATCGGCTGCTCCTCCCGCTTCCCGTACTACATGAACACCTACGGGATGCACTCCATCCACGGCCGTGCCCCGGCCATCGCGACCGGCCTGGCCGCCTCGCGCCGCGATCTGTCGGTGTGGGTGGTCACCGGTGACGGCGACGCGCTGTCCATCGGCGGCAACCACCTCGTCCACGCACTGCGACGCAACGTCAACCTCAAGATCCTTCTGTTCAACAACCGGATCTACGGGCTGACCAAGGGCCAGTACTCCCCGACCTCCGAGGTCGGCAAGGTCACCAAGTCGACGCCGATGGGCTCGCTGGACGCCCCCTTCAACCCGGTCTCGCTCGCGCTGGGCGCGGAGGCGACGTTCGTCGCGCGGACCGTGGACTCGGACCGCAAGCACCTCACCGAGGTGCTGAGGCAGGCCGCCGACCACCCGGGCACCGCGCTGGTGGAGATCTACCAGAACTGCAACATCTTCAACGACGGCGCCTTCGAGGTCCTCAAGGACAGGGAGCAGGCCGAGCAGGCGGTCATCCGGCTGGAGCACGGGCAGCCGGTCCGCTTCGGCGTCGGCGGCGCCAAGGGAGTCGTGCGGGACCAGGCGACGGGCGACCTGAAGGTCGTCGACGTCACGCCCGAGAACGAGGCCCGGGTGCTGGTGCACGACGCGCACGCCGCGTCCCCGACCAACGCCTTCGCACTGTCGCGGCTCGCGGACCCGGACACGCTGCACCAGACGCCGATCGGTGTCTTCCGGAGCGTCGAGCGGCCCGTGTACGACACGATGATGGCCGAGCAGCTCGACATGGCCGTCGAACAGCGCGGCAAGGGCGACCTGGCGGCGCTGCTGGCGGGCGGCGACACGTGGACGGTCGTCGGCTGACGGTTCTCCCGGTGTGCGCGGGGCCCGGTTCTCTCAGGAGGACCGGGCCCCGTCGTATGCGCGGCGCGCCTCCTGCACCGCGTCCAGGCGGCGCTCGGACCAGCGGGCCAGGGCCCAGACCTGTTCCGCGGCCTCGCGGCCGAGGCCCGTGAGCGAGTAGTCGACGCGGGGCGGGATCACGGGGTGGGCGTCACGGTGGACGAAGCCGTCGCGCTCCAGGGTCCGGAGGGTCTGGGCCAGCATCTTCTCGCTGACCCCGCCGATGGTGCGGCGCAGCTCGCTGAAGCGGTGGGTGCGCTCCCGCAGCGCGGCGAGGACGAGGACACCCCAGCGGCTGGTGACGTGCTCCAGAACGAGGCGGGAGGGGCACCCGGTGGCGTTGACATCGGGCCGGACCGAGGCGGTGGCACTTACCGACATACCAGTACCTTACTTCAAAGTGGGTACTTACCAATAGTTAGCGCTGTGCTTAGCGTGGGTGTCACCCGGCAGAACCCCGTCCGGGCGAACGCCTGTCCCGGCAGACCCCCGTCCCGGCGGATCACCCACACACTGGAGAACCCATGAGCATCGTCGTCACCGGAGCCACCGGCCGCCTCGGCCGCCTCGTCATCGACACCCTGCTGGCCGGCGGCACTCCGCCCGCGGCCGTCGCCGCCGTCGTCCGCGACAAGGCCAGGGCCGCGGACCTCGCGGAGCGCGGGATCGAGCTGCGCGTGGCCGACTACAGCCGGCCGGAGACCCTGGCCGACGCCTTCGCCGCGGGCGACAGGGTGCTGCTGGTCTCGGGCAGCGAGGTCGGCCGACGGGTGCCGCAGCACCAGGCCGTGATCGCGGCGGCGAAGGCCGCGGGCGTCGCCCAGCTCGCCTACACGAGCATCCTCGGCGGCCCCGAGGCCGACTTCGACCTGGCAGCCGAGCACCAGGAGACGGAGCGGGCGATCCTCGCCTCGGGCCTGCCCTACACGCTGCTGCGCAACGGCTGGTACACGGAGAACTACACCGAGAACCTGGCACCGGTGCTGGCGCACGGCACGGTCGTCGGCAGCGCGGGAGAGGGCCGGGTCGCCTCCGCCGCCCGCGCCGACTACGCCGCCGCGGCGGCCGCCGTACTGACCCGGGACGGGCACCTCGGGAAGACGTACGAGCTGAGCGGCGACACCGCATGGTCGTTCGCGGAGTACGCGGCCGAGCTGGCCCGGCAGACCGGCGAGTCCATCACTTACGGCGAGGTTCCCGCCGAGAAGCACCTGGACATCCTCACCGGCGCGGGCGTGCCGGAGCCGTTCGCGGCGCTCCTCGTCGACGTCGACGCCGCCATCGCGCGCGGGCGGCTGGCCGCGACCGGCGGTGACCTGGCGCGACTCATCGGCCGCCCGACGACGCCGCTGGCGCAGAGCGTGACGGAGGCGCTGCGCGCGCGGTGACACCCCTTCGCCAGTCATGACCGTATGGCGATACGGGCATGACATCCCGCCCCGTGCGGCGCTACCTTCGTCCGAACAGGCGTGACGGGAAAGGCAGGTGCCGGGTGGCGGGCAGGGGCGGCGGCGAGGGCGGTCTGGCGACAGGGCCCGACGCGAGGCAGACGGGGCTCGACGCACAGCAGAGGCTCGACCGGAAGGCCGGGTTCCTGTACGGGATCGGGGCGTACGGCATGTGGGGCCTGGTCCCGCTGTACTGGCCCCTGCTGCAACCGGCGACCGCGGTGGAGATCCTCGCGCACCGGATGGTCTGGTCCCTCGCGGTCGTCGCGCTGGCCCTGCTGGCGCTGCGCCGCTGGGGGTGGATACCCGGGCTGCTGCGGCAGCCCCGCAAGCTCGGCATGATCACGGTCGCGGCGGCCGTGATCACCGTCAACTGGGGCCTCTACATCTGGTCCGTGAACGCGGGCCATGTCGTCGAGGCCTCGCTCGGCTACTTCATCAACCCACTGGTCACCATCGCCATGGGCGTCCTGCTCCTGAAGGAACGGCTGCGGCCCGCACAGTGGGCGGCGGTCGGGATCGGCCTCACGGCGGTGCTGGTGCTGGCCTTCGGGTACGGGCGCCCGCCGTGGATCTCGCTGGTGCTGGCGTTCTCCTTCGCGGTGTACGGGCTGGTGAAGAAGAAGGTGGACCTGGGCGGACTGGAGTCGCTGGCCGCCGAGACCGCGATCCAGTTCCTTCCCGCCCTGGCCTATCTGCTGTGGCTGGGGTCGAGCGGGTCGCTCGCGTTCGGCGCGCACGGGGCGGAGCACATGGCGCTGCTGGCGTCGGCGGGCCTGGTCACGGCCCTGCCGCTGGTGTGCTTCGGGGCGGCGGCGATCCGGGTACCGCTGTCGACGCTCGGGCTGCTGCAGTACCTGGCGCCGGTGTTCCAGTTCCTGCTGGGTGTCGTGTACTTCCGTGAGGCGATGCCGCCGGAGCGGTGGGCGGGCTTCGGGCTCGTGTGGCTGGCGCTGACCGTCCTGACCTGGGACGCGTTGCGGACGGCACGGCGGACCCGGGCCCAGGCACTGCGGCTGGCGGCGGAGGCCGCCGCCTCCGGCCGTGAGGCTCCGTCAGAGCGGGTTCCCGCCACGGCGGCGGAGCGTCACTGACGGGTCCCCCCGGGAAGCAGTGCCGCCTCCACCCGGTCCATGACCGCGCGCCAGTGGTCGCGGCGCCGCTCACGCTCCTCGGCGCTCGCGAGGTGCTCCTGGTGGAAGCGGAGGACCGCCCTGCCGGGGTCGGCGGCCGGGGAGACGGCGACCTGGACGGTCGTGTCGCCGTACGTGAGCCGGACACGGTCGCCGGGCCGATGGCTGCGGATCTCGCCGCGGACCCCGTCGGCCGTCTCGTACGACGCGCCCCGCTCGACCGGGAGGGGCCGGTCGGTGCCGAGCCAGAGGGCGGTGCCTTCAGGCCCGGCGACGAACGCCCATACGGCGCCGACGGGGAGCGGCAGGGTCCGCGAGACACCGATCTGCCACCCGGCGTCCCTGGTCAGTCCGGTGGGCATCAGACCCCCTCCTCCTTCATGTCCGTACGAGCCCGGTGGGTCCGCACCTTGTGCCGGTTGCCGCACCGCTCCATCGCGCACCAGCGGCGGCGGCCCGGGCGGGACGTGTCGACGAACAGCAGGTAGCAGTCGTGGGCGCCGCACTCGCGGACGCGATGCGCGTACGGGCCGGTGAACAGGTCCACGGCGTCACGCGCGACCGTCGAGACGAGCTGGGCGACGGTGGCCCCGGGCGCCCACTCCCGGTGCCCGCCGGGAGTCATGCGCACAGCCAGGGGCGGCGCGTCGGCCGCCGCGTTCACCACCGCCACCTGGGCGGGGTCCAGGGGCCTGGCGTGCGCCCGCGCCGCGGCCATCCCGTGCAGCGCGTCGCGCAGTTCCCGTACGGGGGCGAGGCCCGCCTGACCGACGGTGAGCCGCAGCCCGGGGTCGAGGCGGCTGGCGGCCACCCAGGCTTGCAGCCCGGCCGCCTCGTCGAGCACCTCGTACCGGGCCAGGAGGCCGGGGCCGCCCGTGGTGAGCAGCTCCAGGCACAGGGCGCCCGGGTCGAAGCGGTAGGTACGGCCTTCCGGCGTGCTCAGGGTCAGACCTGTTGCGGGCTCGGTCATGTAACCAATATAAACAGTTACATGACCGCACTCCACTGGAAGCTTGTGCTCGACGCGAACGATCCGCACGCCCAGGCGGCCTTCTGGGCGTCGGCGCTGGGCTATGAGGCCGAGGACAACAGCGCGCTCGTCGAGCGACTGCTGGCACACGGGCACGTGAAGCCCGACCAGACCGTTCAGACCTCGCGGGGGCCCGCGTTCCGGGACCTGGCCGCCGTCCGGCACCCGGATGACCCGTACGACCCGGAGACCGGCACGGGCCACGGCCGACGGCTGCTGTTCCAGCGCGTCCCCGAGCCCGGGACCGGCAAGAACCGCCTGCACCTGGACATCCACGCCACCCCCGACCGCGACCGGGACGCCGAGGTCGCGCGGCTGGAGGGCCTGGGCGCGACGGTGCTCCGGCAGGTGAAGGGGCCCGGGGGCGCGTGGGCCGTCATGGCCGACCCGGAGGGCAACGAGTACTGCGTGCACTGAGCGCCGGGGACCACCGCCCGTGACACCCGGGCCCCGGACCGACGCACTCACCGCCACGCCCCTCCTCCGGCCGCCCGGGCGCCGCCCGGCCGGTCCGCGCGTCAGGCTCCGCCTCGTCCGCCCCGGTGCCCTTCAGCTGCTGCCACAGCGCGAACCCTCCGGTCATCGCCGCCAGCACATGCGGGGCGAAGGCGATCAGACGGTCCAGCAGCCGCGGAAGGCGCCGTGGACCCCGCCCGGGACGAGTTCGGCCATGCCCTCCCGGCCCGGCGTCCGCATGGCCGCCGGCCTGCCCGCTCAGCCGACCGAGGCGAAGCCGCAGGACCCCGGTTCGCTATCCGAACACGGCTGTCCGGTTTTTACTCTTGACGGTTCATCAGGACGTCACTGAACATTCAGCACGCGCACCAACAACAGCTCCAACGCCCCGCTCCACCGCCGAAGCGGGGCGCTCGCACGTTCCGTCCCAATCCCCGTACGGAATCGGAGCCCCCCACATGAGGATCCTCGCGTTCCCCATATCCCCCAGACGCCGGTCCGCCACCGCCGCGGCCGTCGTCGTCGCCGTAGGCTCGCTGCTCGGCAGCACGGCCCCCGCCGTCAGTGCGGCACCCGCCGCGGGCACCGTCGCGGCGCCCGACATCCCGCTCGCCAACGTCAAGGCGCATCTCAACCAGCTGCAGTCCATCGCCAACGCCAACGGCGGCAACCGCGCCCACGGCCGGTCCGGTTACCGGGCCTCGCTCGACTACGTGAAGGGCAAGCTGGACGCCGCCGGGTACACCACCCGCATCCAGCAGTTCACCAGCAGCGGTTCCACCGGCTACAACCTGATCGCCGACTGGCCCGGCGGCGACTCCGACCAGGTGCTGATGGCCGGGGCTCACCTGGACTCGGTCTCGTCCGGCGCCGGGATCAACGACAACGGGTCCGGCTCGGCGGCCGTGCTCGAAACCGCGCTGGCCGTCGCCCGCGCCGACCTCAAGCCCGACAAGCACCTGCGGTTCGCCTGGTGGGGCGCCGAGGAACTCGGACTGGTCGGGTCCCGCTACTACGTCGCCAACCTGTCGGGCGCCGAGCGCGCCAAGGTCTCCGGGTACCTCAACCTCGACATGGTCGGGTCGCCCAACGCCGGGTACTTCGTCTACGACGACGACCCGACCCTGGAGAAGACGTTCAAGGACTACTTCGCCGGGCTCGGTGTTCCCACCGAGATCGAAACCGAAGGAGACGGGCGCTCCGACCACGCCTCGTTCAAGAACGTCGGCATCCCCGTCGGCGGGCTCTTCACCGGCGCCGGGCGTACGAAGACCACCGCCCAGGCCCGGAAGTGGGGCGGCACGGCCGGGCAGTCCTTCGACCGCTGCTACCACTCGTCCTGCGACACCACGTCCAACATCAACGACACCGCGCTCGACCGGAACAGCGACGCCCTCGCGTACGCCGTCTGGGAGCTGTCCTCCGGGGACACCACGGAGCCGCCCACCGGCGACACCTACGAGAACACCGACGACGTCTCCGTCCCGGACAACGGCGCCGCCGTCCACTCCGACATCACCGTATCCGGGCGTTCCGGCAACGCCCCGTCCGCCCTCCGGGTCGGCGTGGACATCGTCCACACCTGGCGCGGCGACCTGGTCGTCGACCTGGTCGGCCCGAGCGGCCGTACGTACCGGCTCAAGAACGCCAGCGGCGGCGACTCCGCGGACAACGTCCGCGAGACGTACACCGTCGACGCGTCCGGCGAGACCGCAAACGGCACCTGGCGGCTCCGCGTCCAGGACACCGCCCGCTACGACACCGGGTACATCAACAGCTTCAAGCTGACCTTCTGAGCGTCCCGGGCCCGCGTGGGCCGGTGGGGCCGCGCCCTGACGGGGCGCGGCCCCCTCGCTCCTACTTCGCGGCCCTGTCCGCCGCGTCCATCAGTGCCTTCTCGGTGACCGCGCCGACGTAGACCCTGCCGTCGTCCGTCATCAGGGCGTTCACCAGCCGGGTCTTGAAGACCGTGCCCGAGCCGAACCCGCCGCTCACCTTGTCGCCCAGGGCGCCGAGGAACTGCTCGGCCTCCGGCGGGATTCCACCGTCGGACTCCCCGGCGGCCGGGCCGCCGCCCGGCAGTTCGAGGACGGCCGTCCAGCCCTCGCCGATGACGTTCGGGCCGGGGAAGTCCTCCCCGGACCTGATGTCCTCCAGGTTCCCGGCGTCGAACTTCTTCTCCAGGTCCTTGACGTCCTCGTCGGTGAACTCCTCGTCCGCCTCCGTCACCTTCGCGCCCTTCGGCGGGGTGAAGGTGAAGTTCTCCGCCGCCGGCTTCGCGAAGTCGACCTTCGTGAAGCCCGCGTCCACCGCTGCCTTGCCGCCGCTGCTCGGGGTGAGGGTGAACTTCAGCGGAACGCCGTTCTCCGCGTCCACCGCGACCTTGACCGAGCCGATCGTCGAGCCGCTCTGCTTCGGCTTGATGACCAGCTGGTACGCGTCCCGGCCGGCGATCCGGGCGGTGCCGTCGACGGTCACCGACGTCGACGTGTCGTCGGCCAGCTCCAGCGCCTGCTCGGCCAGCTCCCCGGGGGTGACCGGGGGCGCGTCAGCGCCGCCCTCCGGCGCCTCGTAGTCCTCGTCCTTCGCGTGCAGGACCTCGTTGGAGCCGCTGTCGTACGTCCAGGTCTCGCCGCCGTTGCGGACGACCGTGTACTCCTGCTCTCCGTCCTGCACCGTCAGCCGCGCCCTGTCCGGACCGTCGGCCGCGACCCGCAGGGTGTGTGTGCCGGACGCCAGCTCCATGAGCTTCGCGTCCGCGTCCTTCGCCGCCCCGGCGTCGCCCATCAGGTCCCCGAGCCCGGCGATCGACGGGAGACCGAGGTCCGTGCTGACCTGGACCGTGCCGGACAGCCGCTCGGTGTCCGACGCGGCGATCTTCTCGATCAGCTCCTGTGCCGTGATGCCGGGCAGGTCGGGGTCACCGGCCGCGGCCAGCGCCGGGACCAGCCCGATGGTCGCCGCCGCCACTCCCGCCACCGCGACCGGGACCGCGTAACGCGCCGCCTTCCTACGCACGGGCGACGCCGTGGCCGTACCGGCGATGTCGTTCGCTTCCATCTGCGCTACCTCCGTGGTGTGGTGGTATCGATTCGACCAAAGCCACACCGCGGAAGCGTCAGTCCACGGGATCAACTCCCCGTACCTCTCAGGGATGACGCCCTCTCAGGGTCTCCCCCATGCGGCACGTCCCCGGGAACGGGTCAGCCCGCGGGTACGTCAGCCCGCCCGGTGCACCACCAGGTCGCACAGCTCCTCCAGCGCCGCCCGGGCGTATCCCTCCGGCAGCGGGGCCAGCATCGCCCGCGCCTCCTGCGCGTACCGCACCGTGTCCCTGCGGGCCAGCTCCAGCGCCGGGTGGGCGCGCAGCCGCCGCAGCACCTCGGCGTGCCGGGCGTCGTCCGAGAGATCGCCCTCCAGCAGCTCCACCAGCTCCCGGTCCTCGGGCCGCCCGTGCTGCTCGGCCCGGGCCCGCAGATGGAGCACCGGCAGGGTGGCGATGCCCTCGCGCAGGTCGGTGCCGGGCGTCTTGCCCGACTCGTGGGAGTCCGAGGCGATGTCCAGCACGTCGTCGGCCAGCTGGAACGCCACGCCCAGCCGTTCACCGTACTGCGTGAGGACGTCCACGGACCGCTCGTCGGCGCCTGCCATCATCGCGCCGAAGCGGCCCGACACGGCGATCAGCGAGCCGGTCTTGCCCGCGATCACGTCCAGGTAGTGGGCGACCGGGTCGTCCCCGTCGCGCGGGCCGGCTGTCTCCAGGATCTGCCCGGTCACCAGCCGCTCGAACGCCTCCGCCTGGACGCGGACCGCCTCCGGTCCGAGATCCGCCAGTATGTGGGAGGCACGCGAGAAGAGGTAGTCACCCGTCAGGACGGCGACGGAGTTGTCCCAGCGGGCGTTCGCGCTGGGCACCCCGCGCCGGACGACCGCCTCGTCCATGACGTCGTCGTGGTACAGCGTCGCCAGGTGCGTCAGCTCGACCACCACGGCCGAGGGCACGATCCCCGGCGCGTCCGGGTCCCCGAACTGCGCCGCGAGCATCACCAGCAGCGGCCGGAACCGTTTGCCGCCCGCCAGTACCAGGTGCTGCGCCGCCTCCGTGATGAAGGGCACGTCGCTCTTGGTGGCATCGAGGAGCCCGGCCTCGACCGCCGCCAATCCGGTCTGGACATCGGCTTCGAGAGCCTGGTCCCGCACGCTCAGCCCGAAGGGCCCGACTGCGGTCACGAGGGGGTCTCCTGTCTGCTGACGATCACACGTTCACCGTTCGCACGGATTGTCGATGTGTCGCTGGATTCACTCACGTCAGCGTATCCGGTCCCGTTCGGATCGCCGTGGGCACCTTCCCGCCACCCCCGGTATGTTCGTGATCAGTGTATTGACACGGAATAGTCTGATTTGAGGGTATCGCCGCGCCCACCCCGGCTGGCCGGGAATCACCTGCCTCCGGGAGGGTACGGAAGTGGAGGTTCCGCCCATGCGCGACGCTCTGCCCGAGGGGCGCGCCACACACGACACGCGCGATGTCCTCGTCCCGCTCCCCGACGGCACGTCCCTCTACGCACGCGTTTGGCGGCCACGGACGGACGAGCCCGTCCCCGCGCTGCTGGAGTACGACCCGGGGCGGCTCACCGACGGCACGGCGCCGCGCGACGCCCAGCGCCACCCCTGGTACGCGGACCGCGGCTACGCCTCGGTACGGGTCGACGTCCGCGGCCACGGCAACAGCGGGGGCCGGCCCCGGCCGGAAGGCGACGTCGCGGACGCGGCGGCCGTCGTCGCCTGGCTCGCCCGGCAGGAGTGGTGCACCGGACGGGTCGGAGCCGTGGGGCTGGGCCCGGGCGCGGACCTCGCCCTGCGGCTCGCCGCCCTGCCCCCGGGGACCGCGCCGGGGCTCGGCGCCGTGGTGGCCGTCTCCGGCTCGGACGGGCACGGATCCGGCGGCTTCGGTCCGCCCGTCACCGCCGTCGCCGAGCGGCTGGCGCGGGTGGCCCGGCCGCCGGACCCGCGGTACGTCGGGGAGGGCTGGCGCGCGATGTGGGCCGGGCGGCTGGAGGGGCTCGCGGACGACGGGCCGCCCGGGCCCGAGCCACTCGCGTACGAGGACGTCCGGGTTCCCGTGCTCGCGGCCGGCGGCTGGTACGACCCGGAGCGGGACACCGTTCTGCGCCTGGTCGGGCACCTTCCACGCGGCCTGGTCCGCGGGATCCTCGGGCCCTGGCCGCGCTGCTACCCGGACCGGGACGTGCCGCCGGGCCCCGCGATCGGGTTCCTGCAGGAGACGCTGCGCTGGTGGGACCACCACCTGAAGGGTGCGGGGAACGGGGCCATGGACGAGCCCCTGCTGCGGTCCTGGACCCGGGGATGGCGCGGCGACGACGCGTGGCCGCCCCCGCATGTCGCGCCCGTCACGTACCGCCTGGAGGGCGCCCCCGTTCCCGTGTCCTCCCCGCTCCACACGGGGCTCGACGGCGGGCGGCCCGTGCCGGCCGGCGGGGACGCGGACCTGCCGCCCGACCAGCGCGCGGAGGACGCCCGGTCGGTGTGCTTCGACGTGCCCGTCCCGGCGGACGGCCCGCCCGTCGAGATCCTCGGGCGGCCGGCCGCCCGGCTCGCGGTGCGGGCGGACGTCCCCGCCGTGCGGCTCACCGCCCGGCTCTGCGACGTCGCGCCCGACGGGACGTCCACGCTCGTCACCCGCGGCACCGCCACCCTCGCCCCTGGGACGCACGAGATCGAGCTGGGCGCCGCCGGGCACGCCTTCCCGCCCGGCCACCGGGTCCGGCTCGCCGTCTCCTCCGCGTACTGGCCCCGGCTCTGGCCGCTCCCGGACGCGGGCCGGGGCTGCACGCTCGACCCGGCGGACAGCTCCCTGCGCCTTCCCGTGCGCGCCCCCGCGCCCCATGACGCCGCGGTCGGCTTCCCCGGGCCCGAGCAGGCCCCTCCGCTCGGCGTCGCGGTGCCCGCCATGCTGGACGGCGGCCGGCCGCCCCTTCTCGTCGTACGGGACGTCGCGCGCGAGGCCTGGCGGATGGAGACCGACCCGTGCGCAGGCGAGCACGGCAGCCTCCGGACGTACCCGGACGGCCTGGAACTGACCGAGCGCGCCCTGGAGACGTACGAGATCGACAGTTCCGGGCCGTCCTCCGCCCGCGTGCGCACCGAGTGGCACGTACGGCTGCACCGGCCGGACCTCGACCCGCCCTGGAACGCGACGGTCGACGTCCGCTCCGAGATCGTCCCCGACGGCGCCGGGCTGCTCGCCCGGACCGAGCTGGTCTGCGTCGACAGGGCCGTGGAAGGTGACGAGGTCCTCTTCCACCACACCTGGGAGAAGCACCTGCCCCGGCCGTAACGTGTCCCCCACACACGTGGAAAGCGAGGCAAGCACCGATGCCCGAGCAGCCCGAGCAGCCCGTACAGGGGCCGCGTAGCCCGCTCGACCTGGACGAGGGCGACCCCTTCGGCCCGCACAACCTCCCGTACGGCGTGTTCTCCACCGCCGACGAGCCCGGCCACCGCCGGGTCGGCGTCCGGATCGGCGGCCATGTACTGGACGCGGGCGCCGCAGCCCACGCCCTGGGCTCCCCGTACGCCGCTCTGCTCGCCCGGCCGAGCCTGAACCCGCTGATGGCGGCGGGACGCACGGCCTGGCGGGACGTGCGCCGGGCGCTCACCGACTGGGTGACCTCCCCCGCGCACCGCGCCGCCGTGGAGCCCCTGCTGCACCCGCTGGAGGGGGCCGGCGCGGTCACGCTGCACCTTCCGTACGAGGTGGCCGACTACGTCGACTTCTACGCGAGCGAGCACCACGCTTCCAACGTGGGACGGATGTTCCGCCCGGACGGCGAGCCGCTGACACCCAACTGGAAGCACCTGCCGATCGGTTACCACGGCCGCTCGGGCACCGTCGTGGTGTCCGGAACGGACGTCGTACGGCCCTCCGGGCAGCGCAAGGCCCCGTCGGACGCGGCGCCCGTCTTCGGGCCCTCGGTGAAGCTGGACATCGAGGCGGAGGTCGGGTTCGTCGTCGGCACGCCCTCGGAGCTGGGCCGGCCGGTGCCGCTGGGCGGGTTCGACGACCACGTCTTCGGACTGTCGCTGCTCAACGACTGGTCGGCGCGGGACATCCAGGCCTGGGAGTACGTGCCGCTGGGCCCGTTCCTCGGCAAGTCGTTCGCCACCTCGGTGTCGGCGTGGGTGACGCCCCTGGAGGCCCTGGACGCGGCCCGGGTGGCGCCGCCGGCGCGGGACCTCCCGCTGCTGCCGTACCTGGACGACGCGGGCGAGGAGCGGCCCGGCGGGTTCGAACTGCACATCACGGTACGGATCAACGGCGACGTGGTGGCCGAACCGCCGTTCGCGACGATGTACTGGACGGCGGCGCAGCAGCTCGCGCACATGACGGTCAACGGCGCGTCGCTGCGTACGGGCGACCTGTACGGGTCCGGAACGGTGAGCGGGCCGGAGACGCATCAGCGGGGCTCGCTGCTGGAGCTGACGTGGAACGGGCGGGACGCGCTGGAACTGCCCGGCGGGAAGCGGACGTTCCTGGAGGACGGCGACGAGGTGACGCTCACGGCGTGGGCGCCGGGCCCCGACGGGGTCCGGGTGGGCCTGGGCGAGGTCACGGGGCGAGTGGTGTCCGCCGCCTGAGGCGACCGGCGTCAGGCGGTGAGGTGAGCGGCCCGGCGTCCCCGGCTCAAGGGACGCCGGGCCTCGCGGCCCCACAGTCGGCCGCGCCCCGGGTTGGTCCGAGTGTTCCTCCAGGTGCCCGACCGCCGCTACGCGGCGCACCCCCCTTCCCGAACGGCGGGCGGCGCCCCCGGTCCGGGAAGGGACGGGCTTTCGGAACGATCAGCCGGCGCGCCACAGCGCCGGCACGTTCGGCGGCTCCCAGCCCTGCTGGGACGTGTGGCCCTGAAGGCAGACATGGCCGCGCCCGCCGTACGTGACCCGGTCACCGGCCCGGTACTCGGTGCCCACCGCCCACGTACCGCCCGGAGCCTGCGGGACGTCGAGGACGAAGTCGAACGCGGCGTACCGGACGCCGTCCGCGTCACGGACGGCCATCAGCAGCCGCGGGTCGAACAGCGCGTCTGTCGCGTTCCGCGGTTCGCCCGGGAAGTACAGCTGGGTCGTCAGGACGGGACGCCCCGGCGCCTGGACCTTCACATGCAGGTGCCGGGTACGGCCCGGGTACAGGCCCGGCACGATCGTGGTGAGCCGGAACGCTCCCCCGGCATCGGTGAACTGATGGCCGCGGTACCGGTACGTGACGTTGTCGTACGCCCCGTTCGCGTCGGCCTGCCAGAAGTCGAGCAGCACGGCCCCGACGCCGCGGCAGCCGAGCCCGAGCACCTGTCCCCGGACCTCCAGCCGGACGCCCTGGCCGCCCGGCTCCAGGAGAGAGCTGCGGCGCGGAGAACCGGGCTTGAAGTACGGGCCCTCCATCTGCGGCGGCGTCGGATCGTCGCCGTCGTCACAGGCGGGGGTGAGCTGCGGCGGGGCCTTCGGGGCGCCGTCGGCCGCGGCGGTACCGGCGAGCGCGGGGACGCCCATGAGCGCGGCGGGCGCGGCGAGCCCGGCTGCGAAGGCGGCACGTAGCACGGTCTTGCGGCTGGGGTGACGGGGTGCGTCGTGAGCGTCCATGCCTGGGGCTCCTCGTGGGGAGAGGGGGGCAGGGAGAACGGAACGCCCTCGAACCTACGCAGCGCCTCCGGGCCAGGCGATGGACATGACATGGCGGTCATGGTGATAACCCCGGAAGTCGCCCGGGCTCAGTCCGGTCTCGCGCCGGAAGAAGCGGCAGAAGTAGGCCGGGTCACCGAACCCGAGCCGCTCGCCCACCTGCCGTACGGTCAGGTCGGTCTTGGCCAGCAGCCGTTTGGCCTCCTGGGTGCGGGCCTCACGAACCAGCTCACCCGGAGTCCGGCCGGTCGCCGCCTTGACGGACTCGGTGAGATGGCCGGAGGTGACCCCGATCCGCCCGGCGCAGGCGCCCACCGACCACAGCTCGGGATCCCCCCGCCCGACGAGCCGCGCGAACTCCTCTGCCACCCATCCGGCGCGGCCCGCCCGGCCCGGCGGCCCCTGCCCCGGCGGCCCCGCGTCCGTCTCCGCCCCCAGCCGCGCCGCCCGCACCACCAGCACGTGCAGCAGCGCCCCCAGCACCGAAGCGAACCCCTCCGCGCCCTCCCGGTACTCCTCGTGCAGCTGCTCCACCAGTCCCGCGACCCCGTCCCGCACGGTCCCGGCCAGCGTCGGCCAGGGCCGCCCGCTCAGCCGGCGCAGCAGGTCCCGGTCCCCGGGGTGGTCCAGCAGGAAGTCCTCGGTGAACAGCACCACCGAGCCGTCCAGCCCCGTCACCCCCTCCCAGTGGTGCACCTGGCCCGGGGCGATGACTCCCAGGTGCGGCGGGCGCAGCTCGCACCGGGCGAGGTCCACGACATGGACGCCGCGCCCGGCGGTGACGTGCACGATCTCGTAGAACGTGTGCCGGTGCGGGAACGCGGCCCGGGACAGCGGGCCGATGCTGTCGAAGCTCCCGACGGCGAACGGCAGTACCTGGGGCTCCCGCACGTCCAGCCGGTGCATCGGCAGCGCTCCCTGTTCCGTACCGCACGGGTGCCCGCGTCGCATCGCCCCGCACCGCCTTCCTCATGGTCTGGGCCAGCCGGCCATACAGATCGGCGGGGTGCGGCCCGCTCGCCGCACCCCGCCGGAAAGCCGTGCGGCGCGCCTACCGCACGAACACACCTGCCTGGCTGGCCAGTTCCAGGAAGTACTGCGGCGCCACGCCCAGCACCAGCGTCACCGCGATGCCCACGCCGATCGCGGTCATGGTCAGCGCCGACGGCACCGCCACCGTCGGGCCCTCCGGGGCCGGTTCGCTGAAGAACATCAGCACGATGACCCGGATGTAGAAGAAGGCCGCGATCGCGGAGGCGATCACACCGACCACCACCAGCGCGCCCGCCCCGCCCTCGGCCGCCGCCTTGAACACGGCGAACTTCCCGGCGAACCCGGAGGTCAGCGGGATGCCCGCGAAGGCCAGCAGGAACACCGCGAACACCGCCGCGACCAAGGGCGAACGCCGCCCGAGCCCGGCCCACTTGGACAGGTGCGTGGCCTCGCCGCCCGCGTCCCGTACCAGCGTGACCACCGCGAACGCGCCGATCGTCACGAACGAGTACGCCGCCAGGTAGAACAGCACGGACGAGACGCCCGACGGGGTGGCCGCGATGACACCGGCCAGGATGAACCCGGCGTGCGCGATCGACGAGTAGGCCAGCAGCCGCTTGATGTCGGTCTGGGTGATCGCCACGACGGCACCGGCCAGCATGGTGACGATGGCGACGCCCCACATGACGGGCCGCCAGTCCCAGCGCAGCCCCGGCAGCACCACGTAGAGCAGCCGCAGCATCGCGCCGAACGCGGCGACCTTCGTGGCGGCGGCCATGAAGCCGGTCACCGGAGTCGGCGCGCCCTGGTACACGTCCGGGGTCCACATGTGGAACGGCACCGCGCCCACCTTGAACAGCAGGCCCATCAGCACCAGCGCGAACCCGATCAGCAGCAGCACGTCGCTGCCCATGGTGGCGGCCAGCGCCGGGTCGACCGTGCCGACCGCGCCGTCCACCACGTCCGCGATGCGCGCGTACGACACGGAGCCCGCGTAGCCGTACAGCAGGGCGATGCCGAACAGCAGGAACGCGGAGGCGAAGGCGCCCAGCAGGAAGTACTTGACCGCGGCCTCCTGCGACATGAGCCGCTTGCGGCGGGCCAGCGCGCACAGCAGGTACAGCGGAAGCGACAGCACCTCCAGGCCGACGAACAGCGTCAGCAGGTCGTTGGCGGCCGGGAAGACCAGCATGCCGGTGATGGCGAACAGCACCAGCGGGAACACCTCGGTGGTGGTGAACCCGGCCTTCACGGCGGCCTGCTCGTGGTCGCTGCCCGGCACGGCGGCCCCCTCGGCGGCGAAGGAGTCGACCGGGTGGCCGTGCCGCGCCGGGTCGAGCCGCCGCTCCGCGAAGGTGAACACCGAGACGAGCGAGGCCAGCAGGATCGTCCCCTGGAGGAACAGTGCCGGCCCGTCGACGGCGATGGCGCCCATCGCGGAGATCCCCGCCTTCGTGGTGCCGTGCCCGGTGACCGCGAGCGCGACAACTGACGCGAAGGCAGCACCGAGCGCCACCACGCTCAGGAAGAGCTGACTGTGGTAGCGGGCCCGGCGCGGCACGACCGCCTCGACGAGGATGCCGAGGACGGCGGCGCCGACCACGATGAGGATCGGCGCCAGCTGGGCGTACTCGATCTTCGGCGCCGTGATGGCGTCGAGCGGCTGGGACACCGGCCCGGCGGCCGTCGTCCACAGGCTGTGGAAGTCCATGGCCTGGAAGTCCGTGGTGCTCACTTCGCCGCCTCCACCTCAGGACGGGGGTCCGTCTGCTGTACGTCGGACATGGTGTGCCGTACCGCCGGGTTGACGACGTCCGTCACGGGCTTCGGGTAGACGCCGAGGAACAGCAGCAGCGCCACCAGCGGAGCGACCACCACCAGTTCCCGGACCCGCAGGTCGGGCATGGCCCGGACCTCGTCCTTCACCGGGCCCGTCATGGTCCGCTGGTACAGGACCAGCGTGTAGAGCGCGGCCAGCACGATGCCGGTGGTGGCCACGATGCCCGCCACGGGATAGCGGGTGTAGGTGCCGACCAGCACCAGGAACTCGCTGACGAACGGCGCCAGTCCGGGCAGCGACAGCGTCGCCAGACCGCCCACCAGGAACGTCCCGGCCAGCACCGGGGCGACCTTCTGCACCCCGCCGTAGTCCGCGATGAGCCGCGAGCCGCGCCGCGAGATCAGGAACCCGGCGACCAGCATCAGCGCGGCCGTGGAGATGCCGTGGTTGACCATGTAGAGCGTGGCGCCGCTCTGGCCCTGGCTGGTCATCGCGAAGATGCCGAGGATGATGAACCCGAAGTGGGAGATCGAGGCGTACGCGATCAGCCGCTTGATGTCCCGCTGGCCGACCGCCAGCAGAGCCCCGTACACGATGCTGACCAGCGCCAGTGCGATGATCACCGGCGTGGCCCACTTCGAGGCCTCCGGGAACAGCCCGAGGCAGAAGCGGAGCATCGCGAACGTGCCGACCTTGTCGACGACGGCCGTGATGAGCACCGCCACCGGGGCCGTGGACTCGCCCATCGCGTTGGGCAGCCAGGTGTGCAGCGGCCACAGCGGGGCCTTCACCGCGAACGCGAAGAAGAATCCCAGGAACAGCAGCCGTTCGGTGTTGGTGGCCATCGTCAGCTCGCCGCTCGCCCGCGCCTCGACGATCTGGGTGAGCGAGAAGGTGCCGCCCGCATCCAGCTGCCCGGCGGTCACCACGTACAGGCCGATGACGGCGGCCAGCATGACGAGCCCGCCGACCAGGTTGTAGAGCAGGAACTTCACGGCCGCGTACGACCGCTGGGCGGCGGCGTGCTCGTCGCTGCCCGTGTGGGCCCGGTCCCCGAATCCTCCGATGAGGAAGTACATCGGGATGAGCATGGCCTCGAAGAGGATGTAGAAGAGGAAGACGTCGGTGGCCTCGAAGGAGAGCACCACCATCGCCTCGACCATCAGGATCAGGGCGAAGAATCCCTGCGTCGGCCGCCACCTCTTGGACTGCGTCTCCAGGGGGTCCGCGTCGTGCCATCCGGCGAGGATGACGAACGGGACGAGCAGCGCGGTGAGGGCGACCAGGGCCGCCCCGATGCCGTCGACGCCCAGCTCGTAGCGCACCCCGAAGTCGGCGATCCAGGCGTGCGACTCGGTGAGCTGGTAGCGGGCGCCGTCCGGGTCGAAGCGGACGAACACGGTCGCGGCGAGCGCGAGCGTGGCGAGGGAGAACAGCAGGGCGATCCACTTGGCGGCGGCGCGCCGGGCCGCGGGGACCGCGGCCGTGACGACCGCGCCGACCGCCGGAAGGGCCGCCGTCAGGGTGAGCAGGGGGAAGGACATCGCGGTCACACCGCCCTCATCAGCAGGGTCGCGGCGATCAGCACCGCAGCACCTCCGAACATCGAGACCGCGTAGGAGCGGGCGAAGCCGTTCTGCAGCTTGCGCATCCGGCCGGAGAGACCGCCCATCGACGCGGCCGTGCCGTTGACGACCCCGTCGACCAGGGTGTGGTCGACGTACACGAGCGAGCGGGTGAGGTGCTCACCGCCGCGGACCAGGACCACGTGGTTGAAGTCGTCCTGGAGCAGGTCACGGCGGGCGGCCCGGGTGAGCAGCGAGCCGCGCGGCGCGGTCACCGGCACCGGCTTGCGCCCGTACTGGGCGTAGGCGACGGCGACGCCGACGAGCAGGACGGCGACGGTGGCCGAGGTGATGGCGGCGGCGCCGACCGGCGGGTGCCCGTGCTCGAAGTCGGTCACCGGCGTCAGCCAGTTCACGAAGGCGTCGCCGTACGAGAACAGTCCGCCCGCGAAGACCGAGCCGAAGGCCAGCAGGATCATCGGGACGGTCATGGACCTGGGCGACTCGTGCGGATGCGGCATCGCGCCGGGCTGCACCTCGACGCCGGGCTCCACACCGGGCGCGGTGTCCGGGTCGGGGGCGGGCTGCCAGCGCTTCTCCCCGAAGAAGGTCAGCAGCATCACGCGGGTCATGTAGTACGCGGTGATGCCGGCGCCCAGCAGGGCGACGCCGCCGAGGATCCAGCCTTCGGTGCCGCCCTTGGCGAAGGCGGCTTCGATGATCTTGTCCTTGGACCAGAAGCCGGACAGCCCGGGGAAGCCGATGATGGCGAGGTAGCCGAGCCCGAACGTGACGAACGTGATGGGCATGTACTTCCGCAGGCCGCCGTACTTGCGCATGTCGACCTCGTCGTTCATGCCGTGCATGACCGATCCGGCACCGAGGAACAGCCCGGCCTTGAAGAAGCCGTGGGTCACCAGGTGCATGATCGCGAAGGCGTATCCGATGGGCCCGAGACCGGCGGCGAGGATCATGTAGCCGATCTGCGACATCGTCGAACCGGCCAGGGCCTTCTTGATGTCGTCCTTGGCGCAACCGACGATCGCACCGAAGAGGAGCGTGACCGCGCCGACCACCACGACCGCGAGCTGCGCGGTGGGCGCCGCGTTGAAGATCGCGGCGGAACGGGTGATCAGGTAGACGCCCGCGGTCACCATGGTGGCGGCGTGGATGAGCGCCGACACCGGCGTGGGACCCTCCATGGCGTCCCCGAGCCAGGACTGCAGCGGCACCTGCGCGGACTTGCCGCACGCGGCGAGGAGCAGCATCAGCCCCATCGCCGTCAGCATGCCCTCGGAGGTCTCCCCGACGGCGCCGAAGACCGGGCCGAAGGCGAAGGTGCCGAAGGTGGCGAACATCAGCATGATCGCGATGGACAGACCGATGTCACCGACCCGGTTGACCAGGAAGGCCTTCTTCGCGGCGGTGGCCGCGCTCGGCTTGTGCTGCCAGAAGCCGATGAGGAGGTACGAGGCGAGGCCCACGCCCTCCCAGCCGAAGTACAGCAGCAGGTAGTTGTCGGCCAGCACCAGCAGCAGCATCGCCGCGAGGAACAGGTTCAGATAGCCGAAGAAGCGGCGGCGCCGCTCGTCGTGCTCCATGTACCCGACCGAGTACACGTGGATGAGCGTGCCGACCCCGGTGATGAGCAGCACGAACGTCATCGACAGCTGGTCGAGCTGGAAGGCGATGTCGGCCTGGAAGCCCTCCACCGGAATCCAGCTGAACAGCCGCTGGTACAGGGTCCGGTCGTCCCCGGCCCTGCCGAGCATGTCGGCGAAGAGCACCACGCCGAGGACGAAGGAGACGGCCGCGAGCAGGGTGCCGAGCCAGTGCCCGGCCCGGTCCAGCCTCCGGCCGCCGCAGAGCAGCACGGCTGCTCCGAGCAGAGGCGCCGCGACGAGCAGCGCGATCAGGTTCTCCACGATTCAGCGACCCCTTACAGCTTCATCAGGCTGGCGTCGTCGACCGAGGCCGAATGGCGGATACGGAACAGCGACACGATGATCGCCAGCCCGACAACGACCTCCGCGGCGGCCACGACCATCGTGAAGAACGCGATGATCTGGCCGTCCAGATTGCCGTGCAGCCGGGAGAACGCGACCAGGGTGAGGTTGCAGGCGTTGAGCATCAGCTCGACGCTCATGAACACGATGATCGCGTTCCGCCTGATCAGCACCCCGGCGGCGCCGATGGTGAACAACAGTGCGGCGAGATAGATGTAGTTGACGGGATTCACTTGGCCGCCCCCTCTCCATCCCGCTCACGCGAAGCGCCGTCGGCGCGCTCCGGGCCACGCTCGGCGGCTCGGCCGCGGCCGAGCCGCTCCTGGGACCGCTGCTCCAGCGCCTTCAGTTCGTTCAGCGCCTGGGTCGACACATCGCGGACCTGGCCCCGCGCGCGCAGCGTTCGGTTGACGGTCAGCTCGGACGGGGTGCCGTCCGGCAGCAGACCGGCGATGTCCACCGCGTTGTGCCGGGCGTACACGCCGGGCGCCGGGAGCGGCGGCAGCTGCGTGCCCTCCCGTACCCGCTGCTCGGCCAGTTCGCGCTGGGTGCGGGCCCGTTCGGTGCGCTCCCGGTGCGTGAGCACCATCGCGCCGACGGCCGCGGTGATGAGCAGCGCGCCGGTGATCTCGAAGGCGAAGACGTACCGGGTGAAGATCAGCGCGGCGAGTCCCTCGACGTTGCCGCCCGCGTTGGCCGCGCCGAGCCCGTTGAAGGTCTCCAGTGAGGCGCGGCCGATCCCGGCGGTCAGCAGGACGCCGAAGCCGAGGACGCACAGCCCGGCCAGCCAGCGCTGACCCTTGATGGTCTCCTTCAGCGAGTCGGCGGCGGTGACTCCGACCAGCATGACCACGAACAGGAACAGCATCATGATCGCGCCGGTGTAGACGACGATCTGCACGATGCCGAGGAAGTACGCCCCGTTGGCGAGGTAGAAGACCGCCAGGACGATCATGGTGCCGGCCAGGCAGAGCGCGCTGTGCACGGCCTTCTTCATCAGGATGGTGCCGAGGGCGCCGAGCACCGCGACCGTGCCGAGCAGCCAGAACTGCACGGCCTCACCGGTCGAGGTGCTGTAGGCGGCGGCCAGGGTCTGCGCGGTCATGCGTCGACCACCTTCTCCGAGGCGGGCTCGTTCTCACCGGAGCCGGACGGGGCCTCCCGCTGCGGCCGGTCGCCCTTGCTGTGGGCGGCCTGCCTGACCGTGCCGGGCGCGGCCTCCGTCACCAGGCCCCGGTAGTAGTCCTGTTCGGTCATGCCCGGGTGAATGGCGTGCGGGCTGTCGACCATGCCCTCCTCCAGTCCGGCGAGGAGCTGCTCCTTGGTGAAGATCAGGTTCGCCCGGGAGCTGTCGGCCAGCTCGAACTCGTTGGTCATGGTCAGCGCCCGGGTGGGGCAGGCCTCGATGCACAACCCGCAGAAGATGCAGCGGGCGTAGTTGATCTGGTACACGCGGCCGTACCGCTCGCCCGGCGAGTAGCGCTCCTCGTCGGTGTTGTCGGCGCCCTCCACATAGATGGCGTCGGCCGGGCAGGCCCAGGCGCACAGCTCGCAGCCGACGCACTTCTCCAGCCCGTCCGGGTGCCGGTTCAGCTGGTGGCGTCCGTGGAAACGGGGCGCCGTGGTCTTCTGCTGCTCCGGGTACTGCTCGGTGAGCCGCTTCTTGAACATGGCCTTGAAGGTCACGCCGAAGCCGGCCACCGGGTTCTGGAACTCAGACACCCTCCGTCTCCTTTCCGTCACTGGCAGTGTCGGGGCCGCCACTGACAATCAGCTCCCGGTCCCCGCGCGGCCTGCGCCTCGGTACCGGCGGCAGGGTCTGCCCCGGCAGCGGCGGCACCGGGAACCCGCCGGCCATCGGGTCGAACTCGCCGGTCCGTGCCGCCTCGGCGGCCTCGCCCTCGGCCTTGGCCTTCCGGTCGCGGAACATGTCGACGACGAAGGACAACAGCAGCACCGCGAGCACCGCCCCGGCGACGTACAGCACGATCTGCTGGAACGCGATGTTCTCGTTGCGCAGCGCGCGGACGGTCGCGACGAGCATCAGCCAGGTGACGGCGATCGGGATGAGCACCTTCCAGCCCAGCTTCATCAGCTGGTCGTAGCGGACGCGGGGCAGCGTGCCGCGCAGCCACACGAACCCGAAGATGAAGACCACGACCTTGGCGGTGAACCAGAGCAGCGGCCACCAGCCGTGGTTGGCGCCCTCCCAGAACGCCGACACCGGGTACGGGGCCCGCCAGCCGCCGAGGAACAGCGTCACCGCGATCATCGACACGGTGACCATGTGGATGTACTCGGCCAGCATGAACATCGCGAACTTGATCGAGCTGTATTCGGTGTTGAAGCCGCCGACCAGGTCGCCCTCGGACTCCGGCATGTCGAACGGGGCCCGGCTCGACTCCCCGATCATCGTCACCATGTAGACCAGGAACGACACCGGCAGCAGGATCGCGAACCAGCGGTCCTGCTGGGCGTCGACGATGGCCGAGGTGGACATCGACCCCGAGTAGAGGAACACCGAAGCGAAGGCCACACCCATGGCGATCTCGTACGAGATGACCTGGGCCGCCGACCGGATGCCGCCGAGCAGCGGGTACGTGGAGCCCGACGACCAGCCGCCGAGGACGAAGCCGTACACACCGAGCGAGCCGATCGCCAGGACGTACAGCATCGCGACCGGCAGGTCGGTGAGCTGCATGGTGGTGCGGACGCCGAAGACGGAGACCTCGTCGCCCGCCGGGCCGAAGGGGATGACGGCGACGGCCATGAACGCGGGGATCGCGGCCAGGACCGGCGCGAGGACGTAGATCACCTTGTCCGCGCGCTTGACGATCACGTCTTCCTTCAGCATGAGCTTCACGCCGTCGGCGAGGGACTGGAGCATGCCCCAGGGGCCGTGCCGGTTGGGGCCGATGCGCCGCTGCATCCAGCCGACGACCTTGCGCTCCATCACGATGGAGATCAGCACCGTGACCATGAGGAAGGCGAAGCAGAACACCGCCTTGACCAGCACGAGCCACCAGGGGTCGCGGCCGAACATCGAAAGGTCCTCGGCCGCGAGGAGGACCGGGTCCGCACTCGCCGGGATCACACTCGCCGGGATCACGCGCGTACCTCCGTTGAGTGCGAGGAGTCGGGTGAGTCGGGGGAGCCGGCGGACGGCTCCGTTGAACCGGCCGCCGCGGGCCCGATCCGGACCAGCCGCCCGGGCACCGTCCCGGTGTCGGAGAGGACCCCGCCCCCGGTCGAGTCCAGCGGCAGCCACACCACCCGGTCCGGCATCCCGTCCGTCACCTGGAGCGGCAGCCGTACGGCCCCCGCGGGCCCGGCGACCTCCAGCAGGTCGCCGTTCTTGACGCCGCTCTCGTCCGCCGTGGCCGCCGACAGCCGGGCGACCGCCGGGTGCCGGGTGCCCGCCAGGGCCTCGTCGCCCTCCTGGAGTCGCCCCCGGTCCAGCAGCATCCGGTGCCCCGCCAGCACGGCCTCGCCCTCACCGGCACGCGGCAGCGGCCGGGACGTCTCGGCCGGATCGCCCGCCTGGGCACCGTCCCAGGCTCCCAGCCGGTCCATCTCCCGCCGTACGGACGCGAGGTCCGGCAGCCCGAAGTGCACGTCCATCGCATCGGCCAGCATGTACAGGACCCGCGCGTCGGACGGCGGCAGCGCCCGTGTCATCTGGTCCGGCTTCAGCGCGGCCTCGAACATCCGCACCCGCCCCTCCCAGTTGAGGAACGTGCCCGCCTTCTCCACGACCGCGGCGACCGGAAGGACCACGTCCGCCCGTTCGGTGACCTCGCCGGGCCGCAGCTCCAGCGACACCACGAACGCCGCGTCCAGGGCCTCACGCGCGCGTGCCGCGTCCGGCAGGTCCGCCACCTCGACCCCGGCGACCAGCAGCGCGCCCAGCTCACCGGTCGCGGCGGCCTCCAGCATCTGCCCGGTGTCCCGCCCGTAGCCGTGCGGGAGCTCCCGTACGCCCCAGGCGGTGGCCGTCTCCTCCCGGGCGCGGGGGTCCGTGGCGGGCCGCCCGCCGGGCAGCAGCGACGGCAGGGCTCCCGCCCACAGCGCGCCGCGCTCACCGGCCCGGCGCGGGATCCACACCAGCCGGGCCCCGGTCGCGCTCGCGAGCCGTACGGCGGCCGTCAGCGCACCCGGCACACCCGCGAGCCGCTCACCTGCCACGACGACGGCGCCTCGGGCCCGGAGCGCCTCGGCAGCGGCCGTCCCGGTCTCGTCGAGTCCCGTCCCGGCGGCGAGGGCGTCCAGCCACTCGGCCTCCGTGCCGGGCGCGGCCGGGAGCAGGGTGCCGCCCGCCTTCGTCAGGCCGGGCGTCGCGAACGGCGCCAGTCCGTATGTACGCTGCCCGCGCTTCCGCCAGGCCTTGCGCAGGCGCAGGAAGACGCCCGGCGCCTCCTCCTCGGCCTCGATCCCGGCGAGCAGCACGGCCGGTGCCTGCTCCAGCGCCCGGTACGTGACCCCCTCGCCTCCCCCGAGGTCCACGCCGTGCCCGGCGACCCGGGCGGTCAGGAAGTCGGCCTCCTCACCGCTGTGGACACGTGCGCGGAAGTCGATGTCGTTGGTGTCCAGGGCCACGCGCGCGAACTTGGCGTACGCGTAGGCGTCCTCCACCGTCAGCCGCCCGCCGGTGAGGACCCCGGTCCGGCCCCGGACCAGACCCCGGGCGGCGGCCTCCAGCGCCTCCGGCCAGGACGCGGGCGCCAGGGCGCCGTCGGCGCCGCGTACCAGGGGCGTGGTGAGCCGGTCCCGCTGCTGCGCGTACCGGAACGCGAAGCGTCCCTTGTCGCACAGCCACTCCTCGTTGACCTCTGGGTCGTTGGCGGCGAGCCGCCTCATGACCTTGCCGCGCCGGTGGTCGGTGCGGGTGGCGCAGCCCCCGGCGCAGTGCTCGCACACGGAGGGGCTGGAGACCAGGTCGAAGGGGCGGGAGCGGAACCGGTAGGCCGCCGAGGTGAGCGCGCCGACCGGGCAGATCTGGATGGTGTTGCCGGAGAAGTACGAGTCGAAGGGGTCGTGGTTGCCGATGCCGACCTGCTGGAGCGCGCCCCGCTCGACCAGTTCGATCATCGGGTCGCCGGCGATCTGCTGGGAGAACCGGGTGCAGCGGGCGCACAGCACGCACCGTTCCCGGTCCAGCAGCACCTGTGCGGAGATCGGGACGGGCTTCTCGTAGGTGCGCTTCTTCCCCTCGAAGCGGGACTCGGCCTGGCCGTGGGAGACGGCCTGGTTCTGGAGGGGGCACTCGCCGCCCTTGTCGCACACGGGGCAGTCCAGGGGGTGGTTGATGAGCAGCAGCTCCATCACCCCGACCTGGGCCTTCTCCGCGACTTCGGAGGTGAGTTGAGTCCTCACCACCATCCCGTCCGTACAGGTGATCGTGCATGAGGCCATGGGCTTGCGCTGGCCCTCGACCTCGACGATGCACTGGCGGCAGGCGCCGGCCGGATCCAGGAGGGGGTGGTCGCAGAACCGGGGGATCTCGATGCCGAGCTGTTCGGCGGCGCGAATCACCAGGGTCCCCTTGGGGACGGAGATCTCGATGCCGTCGATGGTCAGTGTGACGAGGTCCTCCGGCGGCACCGCCGGGCCCGCGCCTCCAGCGGTGGAGGACGTGGTGACGGTCATGCGTTCACCTCCAGGTGGTTGTCCGCCCAGGCGGTCGACTTGGCCGGGTCGAAGGGGCAGCCCCTGCCCGTGATGTGTTCCTCGTACTCGCCGCGGAAGTACGCGAGGGAGGAGAAGATCGGTGAGGCGGCGCCGTCACCGAGGGCGCAGAAGGACTTGCCGTTGATGTTGTCCGCGATGTCCGCGATCTTGTCGAGGTCTTCGAGGGTGCCCTTCCCGCCCTCGATGTCCCGGAGCAACTGGACGAGCCAGTAGGTGCCCTCGCGGCAGGGGGTGCACTTGCCGCAGGACTCGTGGGCGTAGAACTCGGTCCACCGGGTCACGGCGCGGACGACGCAGGTGGTCTCGTCGAAGCACTGCAGGGCCTTGGTGCCGAGCATGGACCCCGCGGCGCCGACGCCCTCGTAGTCGAGCGGCACGTCCAGGTGCTCGTCGGTGAACATCGGGGTGGACGACCCGCCGGGGGTCCAGAACTTGAGGCGGTGGCCGGGCCGCATGCCGCCGCTCATGTCGAGCAGCTGGCGCAGGGTGATGCCGAGCGGTGCCTCGTACTGGCCGGGGCTCGCGACATGGCCGCTGAGCGAGTACAGCGTGAAGCCGGGGGACTTCTCGCTCCCCATCGAACGGAACCAGTCCTTGCCCCGGTTGAGGATCGCGGGAACCGAGGCGATGGACTCGACGTTGTTCACCACGGTGGGGCAGGCGTACAGACCGGCGACGGCGGGGAACGGGGGGCGCAGCCGGGGCTGGCCGCGGCGGCCCTCCAGCGAGTCGAGCAGCGCGGTCTCCTCGCCGCAGATGTACGCGCCGGCGCCCGCGTGCACGGTGAGGTCCAGGTCGAGGCCGCTGCCGAGGACGTTCCGGCCGAGGTAGCCCGCGTCGTAGGCCTCACGGACGGCCTCGTGCAGCCGCCGCAGGACGGGGACGACCTCGCCGCGCAGGTAGATGAAGGCGTGCGAGGAGCGGATCGCGTGGCAGGCGATGACGATGCCCTCGATGAGGGAGTGCGGGTTGGCGTAGAGGAGGGGGATGTCCTTGCAGGTGCCGGGTTCGGACTCGTCGGCGTTGACGACGAGGTAGTGGGGCTTGCCGTCGCCCTGCGGGATGAACTGCCATTTCATGCCGGTGGGGAAGCCCGCGCCGCCCCGGCCGCGCAGGCCGGAGTCCTTGACGTACGCGATGACGTCGTCGGGTGACATGGCGAGGGCCTTGCGCAGTCCCGCGTACCCGTCGTGGCGGAGGTAGGTGTCCAGGGTCCAGGAGCGGGGTTCGTCCCAGAAGGCGGACAGGACCGGCGAGAGCAGCTTCTCGGGGCTGGTCTCCCCGATTTCGGGTGCCAAGGTCATCACTCCCCCTCGGTGTTCTCGTCGGTCGGTGTCTTGTCGGTCGTGTTCTGGCCCGGCGGGATCGCGCCGCGCGGGTGGACGACGCGGGGCGGGAGGGCCTCGCCCCTGGCGAGCCGCAGTCCGATGAGGGAGGCGGGGCCCGCGCCGCCGCCGGCCTCGACCGCGTCGGGGCGGGGGTCGGGGAAGCCCGCGAGGATGCGGGCGGTCTCCTTGAAGGTGCACAGCCGGGCACCGCGGGTGGGTTCGACGGCCCGCCCGTCGCGCAGGTCGTCGACGAGCCGCTTGGCGGTCTCGGGCGTCTGGTTGTCGAAGAACTCCCAGTTGACCATCACGACCGGGGCGAAGTCGCAGGCGGCGTTGCACTCGATGTGTTCGAGGGTGACCTTGCCGTCCGCTGTAGTCATATCGGACCCCTGGTTGCCGACGCCGAGGTGCTCCTTCAGCGCCTCGAAGATGGCGTCGCCGCCCATGACCGCGCACAGGGTGTTGGTGCAGACGCCGACCTGGTAGTCGCCGGAGGCCCTGCGCCGGTACATGGTGTAGAAGGTGGCGACGGCGGTGACCTCGGCGGTGGTCAGGCCGAGCGTCTCGGCGCACCAGCGCATTCCGGTGCGGGTGACGTGTCCTTCCTCCGCCTGGACCAGGTGCAGGAGCGGCAGCAGCGCGGACCGGGAGTCGGGGTAGCGGGCGATGATCTCCTTCGCGTCCGCGTCGAGCCTGGCGCGTACGTCCGCGGGGTAGTCGGGGGCGGGGAGTTCGGGCATGCCGAGACTCGTCGCTGTCACGTCGGTCACCGGTCGACGCCTCCCATCACGGGGTCGATGGACGCGACGGCGACGATGACGTCGGCGATCATGCCGCCTTCGCACATCGCCGCCATGGTCTGCAGGTTGGTGAAGGACGGGTCGCGGAAGTGGACCCGGTAGGGGCGGGTGCCGCCGTCGGACACGACATGGACGCCGAGTTCGCCCTTGGGGGACTCGACGGCGGCGTACACCTGTCCGGCGGGGACCCGGAAGCCCTCGGTGACCAGCTTGAAGTGGTGGATCAGGGCCTCCATGGAGGTGCCCATGATCTTCTTGATGTGGTCGAGGGAGTTGCCCAGGCCGTCGGGACCGAGGGCGAGCTGGGCGGGCCAGGCGATCTTCCTGTCCGCGACCATGACCGGGCCGGGCTGGAGCCGGTCCAGGCACTGCTCCACGATCCGCAGCGACTGGTGCATCTCCTCCAGACGGATGAGGAAGCGGCCGTAGGAGTCGCAGGTCTCGGCGGTCGGGATGTCGAACTCGTAGTCCTCGTAGCCGCAGTACGGCTCCGACTTGCGCAGGTCGTGCGGGAGTCCGGTGGCCCGCAGGATCGGCCCCGTGGCGCCGAGGGCCATACAGCCCGCGAGATCCAGGTAGCCGATGTCCTGCATCCGGGCCTTGAAGATCGGGTTGCCGGTGGCCAGTTTGTCGTACTCCGGCAGGTTCTTCCTCAGCTGCTTGACGCACTCGCGGATCCGGTCGACCGCGCCGGGCGGCAGGTCCTGGGCGAGGCCGCCGGGGCGGATGAACGCGTGGTTCATCCGCAGTCCGGTGATCAGCTCGTACAGGTCCAGGATCATCTCGCGGTCCCGGAAGCCGTAGATCATGATCGTGGTGGCGCCGAGTTCCATACCGCCGGTGGCGATGGCCACCAGGTGGGAGGAGAGCCGGTTCAGCTCCATGAGCATGACCCGGATGACCGTGGCGCGGTCGGGCACCTGCTCGGTGACGCCGAGCAGCTTCTCCACGCCGAGGCAGTAGGCCGTCTCGTTGAAGAACGACGTCAGGTAGTCCATGCGCGTCACGAACGTGGTGCCCTGCGTCCAGGTCCGGTATTCGAGGTTCTTCTCGATGCCGGTGTGCAGGTAGCCGATGCCGGCGCGGGCCTCGGTGACGGTCTCGCCGTCGATCTCCAGGATGAGCCGGAGCACTCCGTGGGTGGACGGGTGCTGGGGGCCCATGTTGACGACGATGCGCTCGTCGTCGGCCTTGGCCGCGGTCTCCGCGACCTCGTCCCAGTCCCCGCCGGTGACGGTGTAGACCGTGCCCTCGGTGGTTTCCCGCGACTCGGCCTCCGGGGCCTGGGGTGCGTGGTAGGTGCTCACGAGTAGGACCTCCGCTGGTCCGGAGCCGGGATCTGGGCGCCCTTGTACTCGACGGGGATGCCGCCGAGGGGGTAGTCCTTGCGCTGCGGGAAGCCCTGCCAGTCGTCCGGCATCATGATCCGGGTGAGGGCCGGGTGGCCGTCGAAGACGATGCCGAAGAAGTCGTACGTCTCGCGCTCGTGCCAGTCGTTGGTCGGGTAGACGGCGACGAGCGACGGGATGTGCGGGTCGCTGTCCGGGGCGCTGACCTCGAGGCGCAGGAGCCGCCCGTGGGTGAGTGAGCGCAGGTGGTAGACCGCGTGCAGCTCGCGGCCCTTGTCGCCCGGGTAGTGCACCCCGCTGACGCCGGTGCAGAGTTCGAAGCGGAGGGCCGGGTCGTCGCGCAGGGTGCGGGCGACGAGGACGAGGTGCTCGCGGGCGATGTGGAAGGTGAGTTCACCGCGGTCGACGACGGTCTTCTCGATGGCGTTGTCCGGGAGCAGCCCCTGCTCCTCCAGGGCGCCTTCGAGTTCGTCGGCGACCTCGTCGAAGGATCCGTACGCGGCTTCGCCGCCTGGCCCGCCGTACGGGCGGGTGGCGGCGCCGGGGAGCCGGACGGAGCGGACGAGGCCGCCGTAGCCGGTGGTGTCGCCGCCGTTGGCGGCGCCGAACATGCCGCGCTGGACGCGGATCTCCTCGCCGTGCTCGCCGCGCTGGCCGGGAAGGTTCTGTGTGCTCAGGTCCTTCTCGGGGTTGGGGGCGTGGGCCTCGGCGGGTTCACGTGAGCGCTCGGGCTCGGTGCGGCGCTCGGACCCCGCGGGCTTGTCGGTCCTGTCGGGCTCGTCGGTCACCGGAGCAGCCCCTTCATCTCGATCGTCGGGAGTGCCTTGAGCGCCGCTTCCTCAGCCTCACGGGCCGCTTCCTGCGCGTTGACGCCGAGCTTGGACGTCTGGATCTTCTGGTGGAGCTTGATGATCGCGTCCAGCAGCATCTCGGGGCGCGGCGGGCAGCCGGGCAGATAGATGTCGACGGGGACGACGTGGTCGACGCCCTGCACGATGGCGTAGTTGTTGAACATGCCGCCGGAGGAGGCGCAGACGCCCATGGAGATCACCCATTTCGGGTTGGGCATCTGGTCGTAGACCTGGCGCAGCACCGGGGCCATCTTCTGGCTCACCCGGCCCGCCACGATCATCAGGTCGGCCTGGCGCGGTGAGCCACGGAAGACCTCCATGCCGAAGCGGGCCATGTCGTACCGCCCCGCACCGGTGGTCATCATCTCGATGGCGCAGCAGGCGAGGCCGAAGGTCGCGGGGAAGACGGACGCCTTGCGCACCCATCCCGCGGCCTGTTCGACCGTCGTCAGCAGAAAACCGCTCGGCAGCTTCTCTTCGAGTCCCATGAGTGTGCCCTCAGCCCCTCAGTAACTCCTCGTTGTCCCCAGTGGCTCCCGGTAGCCCCTCAGTCCCACTCCAGGCCGCCGCGGCGCCAGACGTACGCGTAGGCGACGAAGACCGTGGCCACGAAGAGGACCATCTCGACGAGCCCGAAGAGCCCCAGCGCGTCGAAGGTGACGGCCCAGGGATAGAGGAAGACGATCTCGATGTCGAAGACGATGAAGAGCATCGCCGTCAGGTAGTACTTGATGGGAAAGCGGCCGCCTCCGGCCGGCGTGGGCGTCGGCTCGATGCCGCACTCGTACGCCTCCAGCTTGGCCCGGTTGTAGCGCTTGGGGCCGATAAGCGTGGCCATGACCACGGAGAAGACCGCAAACGCCGCGCCGAGGGCGCCGAGCACGAGGATGGGCGTGTAGATGTTCACGCTCCTCGCTCCTTCCAGTCGTCCTTGACCGTTGGACCGCGCCGGGCCCGCGTGTACCGCCGCCTCCGCGTTTCCGGCGATCCAGGAAGATCGCCCCCATGTGAGGCAGTTCACAAGCCCGTCTGCCACGCATCCTATGCCCGTCGATCTGTGATCTGCGACACGGGGTACGTCAACGTCTTTGTGATCTCTGCCACCTGGCGAACGATCATGAATTCGGATGAACGGTGATCTTCACACCATGCGTGGCCGAGTAGCGACGATACGTGACATCAGCGCCGGTCAACGCTGGTGAGAGGGGGTGTGCCCTATCAAGATCTGGCCAGCGCACGCAAATTCGCTCCGGACACCTGCGGGTGATAGAGGGACTCACCCCACCCGCGCGAGGGTTCCCGCGGGACGGAGGTGGACGCGTGCACGCGTTCACGATCGGCACCCGCTCGCGGCAGTTGCCGTTCTGTGACCTGCGCCACGCCCGACGAGCCGTCAGGAAAAGAGGGCTTGGCCAACCGCCTGAACCAGTGGTAGGTGCACGGCAATTCGGACGTTTTACCGAAAACCCGTGATCATAGGCCTGATACCACTGGCCTGAAATGTCCGTTACGGCGTCAATAAAGGCCCTCAGGAAGCGGATTCAACCCTTCCATGCGTAACTGTGGCGCAACACACGTTTCTTGATGGGAACCGTAACCCCCTGGTAGCGGTAATACCCATGTCCCACACCGCTCACATACCCAGCCACCGGAAGCCCCGCCGCAGCACGTCCAAGATGACGCTGCGCGCCGGAGTGGCCGGTGGCGTCCTCAGCACCATCGCGGTGGCCGCCTCGCCCGCCCAGGCCGAGCCGGTGACCGAGACCATCGAGATGCCCACGCTCACGGGCGTGGACCTCTCCGATGCCCTCTCCACCGCCGTCGCCGCCTCCGCCGAGGCGACCCAGCAGGACGCTCTGGTCCAGGAACTGCGGGAGCAGGAGGACAAGGCGGCCGAGAAGGCGGCCAAGGACGCCAAGAAGGCCAAGGCGGAGGCTGACCGCAAGGCCGAGGCCGAGCGCAAGGCCAAGGAGGCCGAGCGCAAGGCGCAGGAGGCCCGCGAGGCCGAGGAGCGCGCCCAGGCCGAGGCCCGCGCCTCCCGCAGCTCCGAGCGCACCACCCTGTCGGCCTCCGCCCCCACCTCCACCAAGGCGTCCTCGGGCTCCACGAGCACCAGCACCGCCTCGGCGCCCGCCACCGGCTCCGCCGCCGCGATCGTGGCATTCGCCCGCGCCCAGGTCGGTGACGCGTACGTGATGGGCGCGACCGGCCCCAACGCCTGGGACTGCTCCGGCCTCGTCCAGGCCGCCTACCGCCAGGCCGGCATCGACCTGCCCCGCGTGTCCGGCTCCCAGTCCAGCATGGGCCGCGCCGTGTCCCTGGACGCCCTCCAGCCGGGCGACATCCTCTACTGGGGCAGCCGCAGCGGCTCGTACCACGTGGCGATCTACGTGGGCGGCGGCAAGTTCGTCGGCGCCCAGAACCCCAGCACGGGCGTCGTCGAGCGCTCCCTCGACTGGGACCGCCCGTCGGGCGCGGTGCGCATCCTCTGACCTGCGCGGTCGTGTGAAGGGCCGGTGCTCCCCCGCTCGGGGAGGGAGCACCGGCCCTTCGGCATGACCGTGACGGCCTCAGGCCTTGGGCGCCACCTTCGAAAGCCCGTTGATGATCCGGTCCATGGCGTCCCCACCCGTCGGGTCGGTGAGGTTGGCGAGCATCTTCAGCGTGAACTTCATCAGCACCGGGTGTGTCAGGCCGCGCTGGGTCGCGACCCGCATGACCTTGGGGTTGCCGATGAGCTTCACGAACGCCCGGCCGAGCGTGTAGTAGCCGCCGTACGTGTCCTTCAGAACGCGCGGGTAGGCACGCAGGGCCAGTTCACGCTGCGCCGGGGTCGCACGGGCGTGCGCCTGCACGATGACGTCGGCGGCCAGCTGCCCGGACTCCATGGCGTACGCGATGCCCTCGCCGTTGAACGGGTTGACCAGCCCGCCGGCGTCACCGACCAGCAACAGACCGCGCGTGTAGTGCGGCTGCCGGTTGAACGCCATCGGCAGCGCGGCACCCCGGATGGACGTGGTCATGTTGTCGGGCGTGAAGCCCCAGTCCTCCGGCATCGAGGCGCACCAGGCCTTCAGCACCTCACGCCAGTCCAGCTCCCGGAAGGCCGAAGAGGAGTTGAGGATCCCGAGCCCCACGTTGGAGGTCCCGTCCCCCATCCCGAAGATCCACCCGTACCCCGGCAGGAGCCGGTCCTGCGCCCCGCGCCGGTCCCACAGCTCCAGCCACGACTCCAGGTAGTCGTCATCGTGCCGCGGGGTGGTGAAGTAGGTCCGGACGGCGACACCCATGGGCCGGTCCTCACGCCGGTGCAGCCCCATGGCCAGCGACAGCCGGGTGGAGTTGCCGTCGGCGGCCACGACGAGCGGCGCGTGGAAGGTGACGGCCGTCTTCTCCTCGCCCGACTTGGCGTGCACACCGACGATCCGCCCGGTCCTGTCGTCCACGACGGGCGCGCCCACGTTGCACCGCTCGTACAGCCGCGCGCCCGCCTTCTGCGCCTGCCGGGCCAGCTGTTCGTCGAAGTCGTCGCGCTTGCGCACCAGTCCGTAGTCCGGGTACGAGGCCAGGTCGGGCCAGTCGAGCTGGAGCCGCATCCCGCCGCCGATGATCCGCAGGCCCTTGTTGCGGAGCCAGCCCGCCTCCTCGGAGATGTCGACGCCCATCGCGACGAGCTGCTTCACGGCGCGGGGCGTGAGCCCGTCCCCGCACACCTTCTCGCGCGGAAACGCGGTCTTCTCCAGCAGCAGCACGTCCAGCCCCGACTTGGCGAGGTGGTACGCGGTCGCCGAGCCCGCCGGGCCCGCCCCGACGACGATCACATCAGCGGTGCGTTCGGAAGGGGTCTGGCTCACGGCGGTCACAACAGATCTCCCGAGACTCGAAATCACGTGCCGGAATGCACTGGACAGAGGCAGTCTATGGGTGGCTGGTTCCCCTGCCTCCGTCCCCCGGCCCGAAGGGCCGCCCGCGGTACCCGGACCGCTCCGCGGGACCCCGCCCGACGGCGTCCGGCCGGGTGTTCACCCTCCGCGTCCCGGCGGAGGAGGACGCCCGCGCCCGGCACCGGGTGACTCCGACGGCCCCCGGCTTCGTCCGAGCGGGACGGCCCCGGCCGCCACGACGCCGGGCACGGCTTCCTCCCGGGAACCCCGCTGGACCCGGACGGCAGGGGCGGGGCCTCACCGGCACCCGGCCCCGGCCTCACGCCTGACGCCCGGCACGGGTCGGGAGGTCCCGGTACCGGTCCCGGGTGGGAGGAGTTCCCGTGCCGGTCCCGGGGGAAGGGCACGGAGCCACCGGTGCGAGCCGGAGCCGTGGTTCCCGCCCTGCCCGATGGCCGCCGCCCGGCGGGCGTCCCTTCCCGCGTCGGGAGCGGAACCCCTGTCACGGGAAGGGGCGGGGTGGGACGGGAGTCAGGCGCCCTGCCCCGGCGGGGGCCCCTGCGGCGGCATCTGGTGCGGCGGCGGGTAGGGGGCACCCCCCGTCGGGGCGCCGGGGTAGCCACCCGGGGTGCCGGGGTAGCCACCCGGGGCGCCGGGGTAGCCACCCGGCTGGGCGCCCGGGTAGACGCCCGGCTGGCCGCCCGGGTAGGCACCGGGCTGCGGGGGGTGACCCTGCGGCGGAACGGCGCCAGACCCCGCAGCACCGGGAACCGCGAAGCCCGGCCCCGCCGCGCCGCCCCGGCCGACGAGCCGCAGCACGTACGGGCCCACGGCGATCCCCGCGCCCGCCCACAGCAGGCCGAACAACAGCGCGTCCGCCGCGCCGGGCGTCACCTCGAAGAAGCCTCGCACCACTCCGTACAGCGCGCCGGAGCCCGCACCCCCCGCCATCCGCCAGGAGATGCCGCTCACGCCCGCCAGCAGCAGGAACAGGCCCAGGAAGAGGGCCCCCGCCAGGATGCGGCCGCCCGTGCCCGGGTGGCGCCGTGCGGCCCACACACCGAGCGTCAGCGCACCCGCGACACCCAGCGCGACCATGCCGGTCACGGCCCAGCCGCCCCACAGGTCGACCAGCTCCGGCAGCCCCAGCGTGCCCGTCTCGCGGCCCGAGCCGAGGAGGCCGATCCGCCCCTGGACGTCGTACTCCAGCGGCACGCCCCAGCACAGCCCCAGTGCCGCGACGCCCAGGTTGGGCAGGACCGGCAGGGCCACCAGCAGCGCCGAACCGTCCACCTCGTCCACACTCGCGTACCCGATGAACCCGATCAGCGCACCCACCCCGACGAGGACGCCCAGCGCCCGCACCGCCGTGCCGAGCGCCCGCACCGCGGTGTACGCGGCCGGGCGGGCCGACAGCCACTGTGCGAGGTCGTCGCGCTGGAGCACGCCCACCGTGACGGCCACCGCCAGCACCAGGGCCACCAGCGCCGCCACCACCGGCGAGGTCTCCACGGCGACGCCCGCGATCTCGGGCTGAGCGAACAGCCCGAACAGCAGCACCGCACCGCCCGCCGGCAGCGCGACCCGCACCGCCGCGTCGACCCCGGCCCCGCGCCGCCGCAGTCCCCGCGCGCCCAGGTACAGTGCGCCGATCCACAGCAGCGTCACCGTCAGCGGCACCAGCGACAGGTCCGCGCCGGCCTGCGCGTACGCGGAGCCGCCGCCGAATCCGCCGTACGAGCCGGAGCCGTAGGGCGACCCGGTTCCGTACGGGTCCGTGTTCTCCGCCGCCCTCATCCCGAAGCCCCCGCCGAAGGCCTGGAGCAGCGCCGCGAGCGCGATCCGCAGCCGGTCGCTCCAGCCGACCAACACATCGTCCGAGTCCTGCCCGTACGAGGGGATCGACAGGGCCAGCGCGAGCGCGAGCAGCAGTCCGACCGGCCAGGCGGCGGCCTTCGCGGCGGACGCCCAGTCGCCCCGGAACGCCCGCCCGAAGAACACCCCCACGGGGGAGGGCGCGGCGGCGGGCGCGAACCCGGGCGGCGGGGGCGGGCCCACGGGCGGGGCCCCCGGCGGAGGCGGCCCGGCGGGCATCCTCGCGGGAGGCATGACAGGAGGTGCGGCCGGCGGAGGCACCGCAGGCATCCCCTGCATCGCCGCGGGCCGCCCGCAGTTCACGCAGTGGGCCGGTCCTCCCGGTGTCCGGGCTCCACAGTGCGGGCAGGGCGGAAGGGGCGGCGGCGACGCCATGGGCTGCTCCCGGCAGTAGGGGACGAAGAACGTTCCGCGAGGAACGGGCCCTCCATCCTCCCCACCGGCCGCGCGGCGTCAAACTCCTTCCGCTCAGCGCCGCTTCGCCTCAAGCACCTTCCGGCTCGGTCTCCTTGACACCCCGGTGCAGCGCGACGATCCCGCCCGACAGGTTCCGCCACGCCACCTTCGACCAGCCGGCCTTCTGAAGCATCCCGGCCAGCTCGCGCTGCTCCGGCCAGCTCTGGATGGACTCCGCGAGATACACGTACGCCTCCGGGTTGGAGGAGACGGTCCGCGCGACCGACGGCAGCGCGCGCATCAGGTACTCCTCGTACACCTTGCGGAAAGGCCCCCAGGTCGCGTGCGAGAACTCGCAGATCACGACCCGCCCGCCGGGCTTGGTCACCCGGTACAGCTCGCGCAGCGCCGCGTCCGTGTCCTGGACGTTGCGCAGCCCGAACGAGATGGTGACGGCGTCGAACACCCCGTCCTGGAAGGGCAGTCGCATGGCGTCGCCCGCGGTGAGCGGCAGCCACGGGTGCCGCTTCTTGCCCTCCGTCAGCATCCCGAGGGAGAAGTCGCACGGCACGACGTACGCGCCGCTCGCCACGAACGCCATCGAGGACGTCCCGGTCCCGGCGGCCAGGTCCAGCACCCGCTGCCCCGGCCCGGCGTCGACGGCCCGCGCCGTCTCCTTGCGCCAGCGGCGGTCCTGGAAGAGGGAGAGCACGTCGTTGGTGAGGTCGTAGTTCGCCGCGACGTCGTCGAACATCGAGGCGACTTCGTGCGGCTGCTTGTCCAGCTTTGCTCGGGTCACGCGCCCCATTCAAGCAGGGCGGCCGGGCCTGACCGCGCACGGCCGTGGCCCGCCCCCGCGCGGTCAGGCCCGCCGGTGCACCAGCCGCCCGCCGAGCACGGTCGCGACACACGTGCCGTCCTCGGCGAAGACGGCGAAGTCGGCGGCACCGGAGGGCACGAGCGCCCGGCGCGGCGCCCCCCGCTCGGTGTACCGGACACCGGAGCGTACGACGGCTGCCCGCACCGCCGGGCGGGTGAGCGTCCCGGTCAGCGCCGTCGTGCCGCGTGCCAGCAGCCGCTGCACACCGCGCCGGGCGCTCGCCCCCCAGCGCGTGTCGCCCATGGAGAGCGCGGCCAGCGCGTCACCGCGCAGCGGCTCGGTGCCGAGCTCTTCGGCCTCGCGCGGGTCGGGCCAGTACGCGCCCTCCAGCAGGGCGGCGGCATCCGGCTCGCAGCGCCCGGGCGTCAGCACCCCGTCCCACTCCCGGACCCGGGCGGCTCGCGCGGCGGGGACTCCCGTCACGTACGAGCGGAGCAGCTCCTCGTACGGCCCGAGGGCCGCGATCCGCCCGCCGCCGACGACGACGGCGTACCCGGCCTCGGTCGGGGCGTCCTCGCCGGAGGTGAGCCGCACGCCACGCAGCGGCCGGTGAAGGGTCAGCATCCGCGCGCGTCAGTTCGCGTCGAGCAGCTTCAGCTCGGGGTGCGCGGTGCCGCCCTGTCGCCCGCCATCGCCCTTGTCCGAGGCGCTACGCGCCACCCCTCCGCCCTCGACGGCGGTGGACGACATGTGCGACACCACACGATCGTCGGCCGGGTCGTCGGCCGGGTCGTCATGGACGACGAGGTGCTCGTACGTCGTGGCGCGCTGTGCGGGCACCCGGCCGGCCTTGCGGATGAGGTCGATCAGCTCCAGCCGGTTGGAGCGGTGCCTGGCCCCGGCGGACGAGACGACGTTCTCCTCCAGCATGACGGAGCCCAGGTCGTCGGCGCCGTAGTGCAGGGAGAGCTGGCCGACCTCCTTGCCCGTGGTGAGCCAGGAGCCCTGGATGTGGGCGACGTTGTCGAGGAACAGCCGCGCGATGGCGATCATGCGCAGGTACTCGAAGAGGGTCGCCTGGGTGCGGCCCTTCAGGTGGTTGTTCTCGGGCTGGTACGTGTACGGGATGAAGGCGCGGAAGCCGCCCGTCCGGTCCTGCACGTCGCGGATCATGCGGAGGTGCTCGATCCGCTCGGCGTTGGTCTCACCGGTGCCCATGAGCATGGTGGAGGTGGACTCGACACCCAGCCCGTGGGCGATCTCCATGATCTCCAGCCATCGCTCCCCGGACTCCTTGAGCGGCGCGATGGCCTTGCGGGGCCGCTCGGGCAGCAGTTCGGCACCGGCTCCGGCGAAGGAGTCGAGCCCGGCGGCGTGGATGCGGGTGATCGCCTCCTCGACGGAGACCCCCGAGATCCGCGCCATGTGCTCGACCTCGCTGGCGCCGAGGGAGTGGATGACGAGCTGCGGGAACTCCTTCTTGATGGCGGAGAAGTGCTTCTCGTAGTACTCCACGCCGTAGTCGGGGTGGTGGCCGCCCTGGAACATGATCTGCGTGCCGCCGAGTTCGACGGTCTCGGCGCAGCGCCGCAGGATGTCGTCCAGGTCCCGCGTCCAGCCCTTCGCGGTGTCCTTGGGCGCGGCGTAGAAGGCGCAGAACCGGCACGCGGTGACGCACACGTTGGTGTAGTTGATGTTGCGCTCGATGATGTACGTCGCGATGTGCTCGGTACCGGCGTAGCGGCGGCGCCGCACCGCGTCGGCGGCGGCGCCGAGCGCGTGCAGGGGCGCGGACCGGTACAGGTCGAGCGCTTCCTCGGGCGTGATCCGCCCACCGTCGGCGGCGCGGTCGAGAACGGACTGGAGATCGGCCTTCTCGGTCACCGGGTGCGTACCTTTCGGCGGGTCTGTACAGGGACGGCCCAGCCTACGCCAGGGGCTGCGGCGGCTCCTGACCGTGGGGTGCCTTCTCCGGCTCACCACGCGACGAGCGCCCACCGGCGAGGACCACCGGGACGGCTGCGCCCCGGCGGTCACCGGTCCGGGCTGGACCCGCGCGGGCTGACGCGGCGGGGGCGGGCGCCTCCCGCGCGGCCCCGCCTCCCGTCACGTTGCGCCGACGACGGGTGTACCGCCGGCCGCGCGGCCGGTCCTCGGGAGCACCGCCGTTCTCGTCGTTTCAGTCCTGGTCCCGGCGGTCCAGGACGGCGCGGGGGCTGCCCGCCGCCTTGTCGTCGGAGGTGTAGTGAAGCTTGCCGTCCTTGAGGCGCAGGGTGACGGTGTGGGTGCCCCCGGTGCAGGGGCCGCCGCTCTTCTCGCCGGGGGAGCTCTCGGTCACGAGGGTGTCGTCGGTGGCGCTGCGCAGGGCGAGGACGTCCTGACAGATGTGGCGGCCCAGTTGGTCCCACTGGTCGACCGTGCCGATGCGCTCCTTGAGCTTCCCGTCCTTGACGACGACCTCGAAGGTGCCGCCGGAGAACTCGCCGAGGACCGGGTGCTCGACCGTGACCGCACCCTTCCACGTGCCGACGAACGCCTGCGGCACCGCGGATGCGGTGGTGCCGTCCGCCACCGGGGCGGAGGCGCTGGTGCTCGCCGTGGTGCCGGGCGCCTCCCCCGCCACGTCCCGGTGCTCCCCGCTGCCCGGCAGCAGGTCGAAGAGCACGGCCGCGCCCACCGTGGCGGCGGCCACCGCGCCCGCCACCGCGAGGGCGAGCGTGCAGCTGACCCGACGGCCGCCCCTGGGGCCGGCGGGCTCGCTGGCGGCGGAGACGGAGACGGACACCGGGGCGCGGGGCGGCGGCACCGCGTCCATGGTCGGCAGCTGCGCGACGGGCGGGCCGAAGCCGCCGGAGGCGGTCGGGCTCCGTTCCGCCCCGGGTGCGACGGCCGGGCTGCTGAAGGGCACGGGACCGGACGCGGGCCCCGGGCCGGGCGCGGGCGAGGCCGCAGGCTCATCCCCCGCAACCGGACTCGCCGCCTCCAGGTCCAGCAGCCGGACCACCGCCCGGCTGACGTCCTCGACGACGCCCGGCGGCAGCCACCCGCCCGCCGCCGACGCCGCCGCCCCGCCCGGCGCGAGCGCCCGCGCCAGTTCCCCGGGGGCGGGCCTGGCCTCCGGGTCCTTGGCCAGGCACGCGGCCACCAGCTCCCGCAGCTCCCCGGCCAGCTCCGGCGCCAGGTCGGGCTCTTCGTGGACGACCTTGTACAGCAGCGCCGCCGACGAGTCCCCTGAGAAGGGTTCCCGGCCGGTCGCCGCGAAGGCCAGGACCGCGCCCAGCGAGAAGACGTCGGTCGCCCCGCCGATCCCGGCCCCGCCCGCCTTGCCGAGGATCTGCTCGGGCGACATGTAGCCGGGTGAGCCGACCGACACCCCCGTGGAGGTGAGCGACGCGGTGCCGTCCGTGGCCCGCGCGATGCCGAAGTCGATGAGCCGCGGCCCGTCCAGCGCGAGCAGCACGTTGGACGGCTTGACGTCCCGGTGGACGAGCCCGAGGCCGTGCACGGCGGCCAGTGCCTCCGCCAGACCCGCGCCGAGGACCCGTACCGACCGCTCCGGCAGGGGCCCGTGCGCGGCGACGGCCCGGGACAGCGGGGGCCCGGCCACGTACCCGGTCGCGACCCACGGGACGGGCGCCTCGGGGTCGGCGTCCAGCACGGGCGCGGTCCACTCGGCGCCGACCCGCCGGGCCGACGCCACCTCGCGCCGGAACCGCTCCCGGAACTCCTCGTCGAGCGCGAAGTGCGGATGGACGACCTTGACGGCGACGGTCCGCCCGCCCGCGCTGCGGGCGAGGTAGACCCGGCCCATGCCTCCCGCGCCCAGCCTGCCGAGCAGCCGGTAGGAGCCGATCGCCCGTGGTTCGTCCGCGTCCAACGGCTGCATGGCCACTGCTCCCCCGAATCCGTGCGCGTACCACCGCAGATACCGACAGCAGCGTAAGGGCCGCCAGAAGCGCGCCCCCGTCGATTCCCCCCGTCCCGGCGGCCAACCCGACCGGGCATTCCGTCATCTATCTGGCCGTAATCGACCACGCCCCCGCCCCAGGTCTCCCTCCAAGCCCCGGAGTACTCCCATGAAACGACCGCTGAAGGCACTCGTGGCCGCCGCCGCTCTCGGTTCGCTCGCGCTGGCCACGGGCTGTTCGGGCGAACCCGTCTCCTTCGACACCCCGCGCGCGCAGAACCAGTCGGCCGGCCCGGCCGGGGACGAGGGGAAGGCGGCGGCCGGTGCCCGGCCGCGGGAGGCCGCGGGCGGGGCCAGGACCCTCATGCCCACCGGCCCCAAGGCGGAGTTCACCGCCGCCAACACGGTCGACGACGGCACGAAGATCGCCGTGGCCACGCTCAAGGGCAGGAAGTCCGGCTTCACGGGCAAGGTGTGGGTGTGGGCGCCGCAGCAGTATTTCGACCCGCAGTACGCGAACAGCGGCTTCCCGGTGCTGATCGCGCTGCCCGGCGGCAACGGCTATCCGAAGAATTACTGGATGGGCACCGACCTGAAGCTGCAGAGCAGCATCAGCAAGTGGTCCAGGGAGGGCAAGAGCCTTCCGTTCATCGTCGTGATGCCGGTCCTCAACCCGGACGACAAGTACTACTACGACGGCAGCGACATCCCGGGGCAGCAGAAGATGGGCACCTGGATGACAGAGGACGTTCCCGATTTCGTCAGGGCGAATTTCCGTACGTTCGCGTCCCGCGACGGCTGGGCGTTCATGGGGTCGTCGTCGGGCGCCTTCGTCGGGCTGAAGTCCGTTCTCCAGCACCCGGACCGGTTCAAGGCGGTCATCGCGTCCGGCCCGGACACGGTGCCGGACTCCCCGCTGTGGTCGGGCCACGAGGCGGAAAGGCAGGCGAACAACCCGGAAAAGCTGGCCGAGGCCCTGTCGAAGCAGCCGGCCGGTCCGGCCAGGGACGTCTACCTCGCGTTCCAGATCGGTACGAACGAGTCCGGCCTCGGCAACCTCCGCTCCTTCATGAAGAAGTACGGCAAGGGACCGGTGAAGACCCGGCTGGAGGTCATCCGGGACGGCGACCACAACGCCAGGACGTATGTGAAGGGCATGGAGGACGGCTCGATCCAGTGGATCAGCGAGCACATGCAGGCCCCGGTCCCGTCGTCGTGAGCCGCGCCCTCAGGCCCCCCGGCCTCCGAGCAGCTCGACCCGCACATCCGCGGGAAACCCGGTCGTGGGCCCGATCCGGCGGGCGAACTCCCGCACACCCGCGAGCTGTTCGGCCCCGAACCGGAAGTCGAGGGTGGTGAAGTAGCGCTCCAGCAGGCCCGCGTCGAAGGTCTCCCAGCGCGCGGCCTGCTCGGCGACCTTGCCGACCTCCTCCAGCGACACGTCCCGGGACTCCAGAAACGCCCGGTGCACGTCCCGCACGACTCCGGGGGCGGCGGCCAGATAGTCCCTCCGCACCGCCCACACGGCGAACACGAACGGCAGCCCGGTCCACTCCTTCCACATCGAGCCCAGGTCGTGGACCTGGAGCCCGAGGCGGGGCGCGTCGTGCAGCGAGGCCCGCAGCGCGGCGTCCCCGATGAGCACCGCCGCGTCCGCCTCCTGCATCATCACCCCCAGGTCGGGCGGGCAGGTGTAGTAGTCGGGTGCGACTCCGTACCGCTCCGCGAGCAGCAGCCGCGCGAGCCGTACGGACGTGCGGGAGGTGGAGCCGAGCGCGACGCGGGCGCCGTCCAGCTCGGCCAGGGGCCGCTGGGAGACGATCACGCAGGACATGACAGGCCCGTCGCAGCCGACGGCGAGGTCGGGGAAGGCGACCAGCTCACCGGCGTGCCGGAGGTACTCGACCAGCGTGATCGGCCCGATGTCGAGCCCCCCGCCGACGAGCTGCTCGCTGAGCCGCTCGGGCGTGTCCTTGCTGAGGTCGAGATCCAGCAGGGTCCCGGTACGGGCGAGCCCCCAGTAGAGGGGCAGGCAGTTCAGGAACTGAATGTGACCGACGCGGGGCCGGGTCCGCCGAGAGCTGTGCACTGTGTCCACACTGGGAGGCTAGACCGGCCGGGATGTCCCCGTCCCACAGGGTGGCCGCCCCCGCGCGTTCCCTTACTCACCCCTCCCTCCGTTCAAACATCCGGGTGACGTCCTGAAGGGGTGATCTTTCCCTCTACCGCAGTCCGTACGCTGCGTGCTAGGCTCAACGCAAGTTGCAGTTTGGTTTCCCTTGCAGTACAGAGCCTGCGGAGCATGTGACCGCAGGCTTTTGTAGTTTTCAGACTTGTGTGCAGGTTCTGGAGCAGGGCGACCCTTTGGCCCAAGGAGGGCTTTATGGCTACCGGAACCGTCAAGTGGTTCAACGCTGAAAAGGGCTTCGGCTTCATCGCCCAGGACGGCGGCGGCCCGGATGTCTTCGTCCACTACTCCGCGATCAACGCGTCTGGCTTCCGCTCCCTGGAGGAGAACCAGGTCGTGAACTTCGACGTCACGCAGGGCCCGAAGGGCCCGCAGGCGGAGAACGTCACCCCCGCCTGACGTCTTTCTGACGTTCGACGGGCGACGATCGCCTTGACTTGAGCAGTACCAAGGAGCCCCGTTCCCGCGCATGCGGAAACGGGGCTCCTGCCTTGTCCCGGCCCGTCCGGCAGCACAGCCCCCGGCCCCGGGAAAGGGGGCGCGCCACGCTGCGGCCATCGGGCACAGCCGGGACGCCCCGGGGCACAGCTACCGCAGCGCCTCCACCAGCCCCGCGACCACCGGCACCGCCACCCCGTGCCGCCCGGCCGCCCGCACCACGGCCCCGCCGATCGCGTCCAGCTCCAGCGGCCGCCCGGCCTCGGCGTCCCGCTGCATGGACGACTTGGCGGCGGCCGGAAACGCCTCGTACCGGCCCATGATCGCCTCCACGTCGGTGGGCACCCCCGCAGCGGCACCGACGGCCGCGACCTCGCGCACCGCGGCCCGCAGCTCGTCCCGCCGCAGACTCCGCACCTCACCGATGGTGAGCCCGTACCGCGTGGTCAGCAGCGCGAACGGCGCCAGCAGCGCGAGCTTGGACCAGAGCGCGGCGCCCTCGTCGCCGGTGACCCGCGCCGTCACCCCGGCCGCGTCCAGCACTCCGGCCAGCCGCTCGAGCCGCCCCCGCAACGCGTCGGGCCCGGCCAGTTCGACATCGGTGAACGCCGTGCCGTGCTCGATCACCCCGGGTGCGACCCGGGTCGCCTCGACCCGGATGGCCCCGGCGGCGACCCGCCGGGAGCCGTACCGCTCCCGCAGGAACTCCAGGTGCTCGACCCCGTTCAGCAGGGGCACGACGAGGCTGCCGCCGCCGAGCACGTCCCCCGGTACCCGGCGCACCGCCTCCGCGAGGGAGGTCTCCTTCACGGCGACGATCACCAGGTCGACGCTCTCCTCCAGCCGCGTACCGGCCTCGACGGCGACCCGGAAGTCCCCGTGCTGCCCGCTCCGCACACGTATCCCCTGCTCACGCAGGGCACGCGCGGTGTCCTCGCCCGCCAGACACACGACCCGGTGCCCGGCCCGCGCCAGCAGTCCCGCCAGCAGCCCGCCGACCCCTCCGGGTCCCAGCACGGCGACGCTCAGGCGCTCGGTCTCCCCCACCACACACGCTCCCTGTGTTCCTCTGTGTTCCCCTACGGACACGTGTCGCGACGATAAACCGTGATGATCACGACCCACCGGGGATGTGCCGGACCTCACGCGGCAAGCCGTACGCTGGATCCATGACCGAGCGGAAACCTCCCGGTATCACCTTCGAGTCATGGGTCGACAAGCAGATCCGCGAGGCCACGGAACGCGGCGAGTTCAAGGGCCTCGCGGGTTTCGGCCGCCCACTGCCCGACGACTCGGCGCCGTACGACGAACTGTGGTGGATCAAGGACAAGATGCACCGCGAGGGCCTGTCCTCCCTCCCGCCCGCGCTGGCCCTGCGCAAGGAGGCGGAGGACACGCTGGCCCGGATCGCCCGGGCAGCCTCCGAGCCCCAGGTCCGCCGCCTCGTCGCGGAGATCAACGAGAAGATCGCCGCGACCCTGCGCCGCCCACCGCCGGGCCCGCCGCTGAACCTGAAGCCGTTCGACGCGGACGAGGTCGTACGGGACTGGCGCGCCCGCCACGAAGGCGGGGCCCGCGGATAGCGGCCCGCATGGCCCCGCCGGGCGCCGCGTCAGGCGAAGAAGCTCTTCGCCTCGGCCAGCGCCTGGTGGTCCGACTGGACCTGGCCGGGCGCGCTGCCGTTGCCGAGCAGCAGCCCGCCCCACCGCATGTCCATGTACGCGGCGGTGTGGCGCAGCGCACCGGCCAGCGGGTCGGCCACGGTCCGGTCCTCCTCGGCCAGCGCCGTGACACCCCACAGGGTCTTGCCGCCCATGCGGTCCTTGAACGCGAGCTCGGGCGCCTCCAGCCACGCCGACCAGTGGTCGAGGTACAGCTTCGCGGGGGTGGAGAGGCTGTACCAGTACAGCGGCGAGGCGATCACGACGTCCGTCGCACCCAGGGTGGCGTCCAGCAGCCGCCGCGCGTTGCCCGCGGGCTCGGGGAAGCGGCCGTCACCCGTGTGCCGCAGGTCCTCGAAGTCGGGCAGCGGCAAATCGGTGAGCCGCACCCACTCCCGCCTCGACCCCTCGGGCAACTGCTCGGCCGCCCGCCGTGCGAGCTGTTCGGTGTTGCCGTCCGTACGCGTGCTCCCCAGGACGAAGAGAAAGGTCCGCTCCGCAGCAGCAGTCATGCCGCACACTCCCCATTTGCAGGACGATCATCGACTTCGGTCGGTCGAAGATCCCAACTCCCCACCCTGCGCGTTCATTCCGTACATACGATCGACATGTGAACGCCTCAGCTCCAGGCCCCCGCCCGCCCCTGTCCCCGCGCGAACTCCAGGCGGCGGAGGCCGCGCTGGGTGTCACCTTCCCGTCGGCCTACCGCGAGCACCTCCTCCACGTCAGTGCGGGCGGCCATGGCCGGCGCGGGGGCGGCACCATGAAGCCGCTCCACCACGGCCCCGCAGGCTGGTGCTGGCAGGGCGACACGGACACGAACCTGGCCCTGCTCGCCACTCCGTTCCCACATCCGGACTCGTACCGCGCGCAGGACGAGGCGCTCACCGACCGCGAACCGGAGGAGTCGGACTTCCCGGACCCGGCCGCCTTCCAGGTGGCCTGGCAGGCGTGGGACGACGAGTGCGGCGAGCTGGAGGACCACAAGACGGCGGGCGCGGTCCACCTGGTGGAGCACGGCCACAACTTCCGCACCCTGTACGTGGTCACGGGCCCGTACCGGGACACGATGTGGTTCGACCGCCGCGTCACCAGCGACGACATCGTGCCGCTGCGCGGTCCCGACGGCCGCATCCCCACCTTCGCCCAGTGGTACGACTGGCCTGAGGGCTGGCACGGCTGGTAGCCGCCCGGCGGGGCACTGTCAGTGCCGGGGGCTACCGTCCGGCCCATGGAACTCCGCATCGAACGCCGGGAATTGCTGGAAGCCGTGACATGGGCGGCGCGGGCACTGCCCGCGAGGTCCCCGGTCCCCCTCCTCGGCGGTCTGCTGCTGGAGGCCGAGGGAGACAGGCTGCGGCTCTCGGGCCAGGACTACGAGGCCTCCGCCTGCGCCGAGGCGGAGGCGCGGACCCGGCGGCCCGGCCGGGCCCTGGTGATGGGCCGCAGGCTGCTGGACGTGTGCAAGGTGCTGCCGGACGGCCCGGTGGACTGCGCGGTCGAGGACGCGGCGCGACTGACGCTGAACGGCGGCGGGGCTCGGTTCGGCCTGTCGCTGCTGCCGCCGGAGGAGTACCCGGCGCCGCCCGCGCTGCCGGAGGCGCGGGGGCGGGTGGACGCGGAGACCTTCGCGGCGGCGGTGGGACAGGTGTCCCCGGCGGCGGGCCGGGACGACACGCTCCCGGCCCTGACCGGCATTCACCTCACCCTGACAGGCGAGACGATGACCCTCGCGGCCACGGACCGCTACCGGTACGCGCTCCGCACGATCCCCTGGCAGCCGCAGGCGCCCGCGGACACCCCCACGGAGGCCCTGGTCCCGTCCCGCCACCTCACGGAGATCTCCCGCGCCCTGTCCACCCGCCCAGGAGAGGTGAGCCTCGCCCTGGACAGCCACACGCTCGGCCTCTCGTCCGCCGCCCGCCACACCACGACCCGCCTCCTGGAGGGCCGCCTCCCCCGCCCCGACAAGCTCTTCGCCCTGGACGGCACCCATGCGACGGCGACCGTCGACCGGGCGGCCCTCACGGAGGCGGTCAAGCGCGTGGCGGTGGTCGCGGAACGGGACAGCCCGGTGGAGCTCGCCTTCACCGGCGGCACGGTCCGCCTCCAGGCCGGATACGAGAATGACCTGGCCTCCCAGCACGTCCCGTCCACCCTGGAGGGCGCCGAGTCCCTGACGGTGGGCTTCAACCCGGCGTACCTCCTGGACGCGCTGACCACCTTCACAGCCCCCACGGTCCGCCTCCACCTCCAGGGCCCGGGCCAACGCGCCCTCCTGACCACGGACTCCACGCACCGGCACCTCCTGATGTCGATGCGCCCGGCCCTGCTCTAGATGTATTGCCCTGTGAGGTTGGGAACGCGGCTGGCAGGTGGTTGGCCCTTCAGCGCGGTGTGTCCGCG
>NZ_JADWYO010000043.1 GCF_022414595.1 Streptomyces sp. MUM 203J
CGCCCCGGACTGTGGGCGTACTCCGGCACCGGCGTCGCGCGTCCGGCGCGGCACCTCGCGCGGCTCCGTGCCGCCCACCGGCGTGGCGCGGCCGGGTTCCCGGTCGCGGACCGACGTTCCGTCGGCGCTGTGCCGGACGCCCCGGCGGGCCGGGGTGAGTGCCGGCCGCCGCGGGGACCCCGGCCCGTCCGGTGTGTCCGCCGCCGTCGGGGAGCCGCTCACAGCTTCCGGCCTTCCTTCGTGTCACGGCCGTCCACGAACGTGGTGACGACCTCGATGTCCGCGATCCGGGAGGTGTCGACGCGGCGCGGGTCGTCGCCCAGGACGACGAGGTCGGCGCGCTTCCCGGGGGCGAGGGAGCCCGCGCTGTCGTCCCAGCGGCAGGCGGCGGCTCCGGCGACGGTGTACGCGTACAGCGCCTCGTCGACGGTGACGGCCTCGTCGGGCCCGATCGGCCGGCCCGAGGAGGAGGCCCGTTCGACCATGAACTGGACGGCCCGCAGCGGAGCTCCGTCGGTCACCGGCCGGTCGGAGCTGCCGACCAGGGGGACGCCGTGGTCGAGGAACCCCCGGCCCCGGTACATCCAGGGCGCCCGCTCGGGGCCCATGACCGCCGCGTAGTCGTCGCCGAAGGAGTGCAGGAACGCGGGCTGGACGACGGCGCTGACGCCGAGTCGGGCGAAGCGCGGCAGCTGGTCGGGCCGGATGAGCCCGGCGTGTTCGATCCGGTGACGGGCGTCCGGGCGGGACCTCAGCCGCTGGGCCCGCTCCAGGGCGTCGAGGGCGAGGTCGGCGGCGCGGTCCCCGATGGCGTGGACGGCGAGCTGCCATCCGGCGAGGTGGCCGTCCACGATCAGTTCGGTGAGCCGCCCCGGGTCGTCCTGGAGCTGCCCGGTGTGGCTCGTACCCTCGTACGGAGAGGTCAGCGCGGCCGTGCGGGCCATCATGCCGCCGTCGGTGTAGACCTTCAGCGCGCCGACGGACAGCCAGTCGTCCCCGAACCCGGTCCGCAGCCCGAGGTCCAGCGCCCGCGGGATCCCGTCCGCGTGGTGCGCGTCGCGTGGGCGCAGGGTGTCGGCGGCGGCCATGAGCTGGACCCGCAGCGGCAGGCGGCCCCGGTCCCGCAGTAGCTGGTAGGCGCCCAGCTCGACGGGGCTGTGGCCCAGCAGACCGCCGCCGACTCCTGCCTCCGCGCAGGCGGTCACGCCCTCGGCCAGGCAGACGCGGCCCGCGTGCTCGATGGCGTCGGCCAGCTCCTCCTGCGAGTAGGGCAGCCGGAGCCTCCGGACGGCGCTCATGGCGCTCTCCACCAGGACGCCGTCCTCGTGCGGCACCTCGGCCGGTAGCAGGTCCAGGACCGCGCTGTTGACGACGCAGGCGTGCCCCGAGTCGTGCATCAGGAACACCTTGCGGCCGCGGCCGACCCGGTCCAGCTCTGCGGCGGTGAGATGGCGTCCCAGTGCCCGCTGGTCGTATCCGCCGAGGTCCACCCAACTGCCGGGGGCCTTGCGGGAGGTGGCCTCGTCGACGACCGCGAGGACGTCGTCGGCGTTCTCGCAGGGCGCGACACTGGGGCTGCCCGCCTTGAGCCCGGCCCAGGCGAGGTGGACGTGACTGTCGATGAAACCAGGGAGCACGGTGGCGCCTTGGAGGTCGACGACCTCGCGGGCGGGGAGGCCTGTGACGGTGTCGTCGAGCCCGACGATCCGGCCGTGCCAGATGCCGAGGTCGTGGGCCACCGGGTGGCGCGGGTCCATCGTGAGGATGCGGGCGTTGGTGAGCCTGGTGCAGAGCATGGGCGTCCGTCCGTCGGTGGTGTCTTCTTCCCGTCCCGCCCTTGCCCGTTCGGGGTGCCGCCCCCACCGGTCCCCGCGCCCCTCCCGGTACGGGAGGAGCGGAAGCCCCGGCCCGTCCGGGGTTCGGGGACGGGCGCCGCCGGGCGCTCCGGAGCCCGAGGCGGAGCGCCGGGAGCACACGCCGGCCCCGCCCGCTGCTCGGGGGCGGGACCCGTTCAGGCCCGGACGGGGGATCTGGGAGCGGAGCCCCCGGCCTCGGCGAGGGACGGGGCGGGGGACTCCGCTGCGGCGTACCGCCTGGGCGCGGCCGGGACCATCAGGGGGGTGCCCGTCTCCGGGTCCGGGATGATCCGGCAGGGCAGGCCGAACACGTCCTCGACCAGCTCCGCCGTCATGACGCCCGCCGGGGCGCCCTGCGCCGCGACGACGCCGCCGGGGCGCATCACGATCAGGTGAGTGGCGTACCGGCAGGCCTGGTTGAGGTCGTGGAGGACCGCGACGACCGTGTGACCCTGCTCCGAGTGCAGCCGGGCGCACAGGTCGAGCACCTCGACCTGGTGGGCGATGTCGAGGTAGGTCGTGGGCTCGTCGAGCAGCAGGACAGAGGTCTGCTGGGCCAGCACCATGGACAGCCAGACGCGCTGCCGCTGCCCGCCGGAGAGGTCGTCGACGGGACGGTCCGCGAGTTCGAGGACACCCGTCTGCCGCATGGCGTCGGCCACGGCGGTCTCGTCCTCGGCGGACCACTGCCTGAGCAGCCGCTGGTGCGGGTAGCGGCCACGGGCCACGAGGTCCCCGACGGTGATGCCGCCGGGCGCGGTGGAGGACTGCGGGAGGAGTCCGAGGCGGCGGGCGACCTCGCGGGAGCGGTACGAGGAGATGGCGGCGCCGTCCAGGTAGACCTGTCCGGCTTGCGGTTTCAGCATCCGCGCCAGGGCCTTGAGGAGCGTGGACTTGCCGCAGGCGTTCGGCCCGATGATCACCGTGAAGGAGTGGTCGGGGATGGCGACGCTGAGGTCCTGCGCGACGCTCCGCTGGTCGTACGACAGCGTCAGGCTCTCGGCGCGCAGCCGGGATTCGGGGGTGGGCGTTCCAGTCATGCGCGGCTCTTTCGCGACTCGGAGATCAGCAGCCAGATGAGGTACAGCCCGCCGACGCAGCCGGTCGCCGTGCCGACCGGGAGCAGCGCGGGGGCGAAGAGACGCTGCACGGCGAGGTCGCTCAGCGCGAGCATGAGCGCGCCCGTCAGGGCTGACGGCAGCAGCGCGGGTCCGGCGGAACGGGTGAGGGTGCGGGCGACCTGGGGCGCGGCCAGGGCGACGAACCAGATGGGGCCGGTGACGGCGGTGGCGAAGGCGGCCAGGGCGACGCTGATGACGAGCAGGGCCGTGCGGGTGCGGGACACGTCGACGCCGAGCGCCATGGCCGTGGTGTCGCCCATCTCGACCATCGACAGGCGCCGGGACAGGAGGAACGCGAGCGGCAGCAGCACGGCGACGGCGGTGCCGATGGCGGCGGCGTGCAGCCACAGCCGGTTGCCGAGGCTGCCGATCAGCCAGGCCTGCGCCTCCAGGGCCTCCTGGAAGGTGGCCCTGGTGATCAGGTACGAGTTGACGGCGAGGAGCAGCGCGCTGACGCCGATGCCGATGACGACCAGACGGAAGCCCTGGAGGCCCCGGCCGATCATGAGGAGGTGGACGGCGAGGGCGGTGGCGAGGCCGCCGACGAGGGCGCCGAGCGCGATCTGGGTCATGCTGCCGTGCAGCAGGATGATGACGACCAGGGCGCCCACGGCGGAGCCGTTGGTGAAGCCGATGATGTCGGGGCTGCCCAGCGGGTTGCCGGTGAGGCTCTGCAGGATGGCACCGCTCACGGCGAGTGCCGCGCCGACGCAGAGCGCGGTCACCAGGCGCGGCATGCGCAGGGTGTTGACGACGAAGTCCGCGATCGGCGACCCGCTGCCGGTGAGGGCCTGGAGGACCTCACCGGCGGACAGGTCGATGTCGCCGGTGGCCAGGGTGACGCCCATGACGGCGACGAGAACGGCGGCCAGGGCGGCGGTGATGACGACGGCCCGGCCCTGGACGCGCAGCGAGACGGCGCCCGAGCGGGTGCGCAGGACCCGGCCGCTGACGACGCGTGGCGGGACCGGGCCGTGCTTCTCGGAGACGGAGGCGTTCTCCTCCCGTACGGCAGTCACAGCATGACCAGCTTTCGGCGGCGGCACAGCGCGATGAACAGGGGGGCGCCGAGGAACGCGGTGACGATCCCGACCTGCACCTCGCCGGGCGCGCCGAGCACGCGGCCCAGCACGTCCGAGCCGATGAGCAGGACCGGTGCGAGCAGCATCGAGTACGCGAACACCCAGCGCTGGTCGGATCCGACGACGAACCGGGCGACATGCGGCACGGCGAGGCCGACGAAGCCGATCGGTCCGGCGGCGGCGGTGGCCGCGCCGCACAGCAGCATCACGGCGAGGGCTCCGGCGGCGCGGGTCCGGCCGACGTTCACACCCAGGGCGCGCCCCACCTGGTCGCCCATGGCGAGGGCGTTCAGGGACGGGGCGAGGAGCAGGGCGATGAGGAGGCCCGTGGCGATGAACGGCAGGGCCATGAGCACGATGTCGTAGTAGCGGCCCGCGAGGGAGCCGACCGTCCAGAAGCGGAACGCGTCGAACGCCTCGGGGTCCATCAGCAGGACAGCCCAGTTGAAGGCGTACAGCACGGCGGTCACGGCGGCGCCCGCGACGACGAGCCGTTCGGGGGTGGCGAGTTTCCGGCCGGAGGAGCCGAGCAGGAACACGCCCACGGACGCGGCGGCGGCGCCGACGAGCGCGAACCAGACGTAGCCGAGGGGAGTCGCGATGCCGAGGAAGGAGATGGCGACCACCACTCCGGCGGAGGCGCCGAGGTTGACGCCGAGCATGCCGGGGTCCGCCAGCGGGTTGCGGGTCAGGGCCTGCATCAGGGCGCCGGACAGGCCGAGGGCCAGCCCGACCAGGAGGCCGAGGAGCGTGCGGGGGACGCGGTAGTCGTGGATGACGGTGGAATTCTCGGACGCGTCGGGGTGCCAGAGGAGGTCCCAGGTCTGGGTGAACGGGATGCCCCTGGTGCCGATCCAGATGCTGGTGAGCGACACGAGGACGAGCGCGGCGAGCGGGACCAGCAGGCCGAGGCCGCGCCAGGCCACAGCGGCCGGGCGTGCCGTTGGTGCGGCGGGGGCCGCCTGGGCTTCGACCGACAACGACAACTCCCCCTGGCGGCGGTTCACCTACGGCGCGAGATACAACTTAGGTGAGGCTAACCGTACATCCGCGAGCAGGTCAACGCGGGACCCCCGCGAACCCTTGGCGTGCATTTTGATTAAGGTAGGCTTACCTAACTACCAACCCTGTTCTTGTGGAGGCACCGCATGCCCGATGGCGGAGTGACGGGGGGCGGCGTCCTCCGGAGAGCGATCGGTGACCAAAGCCGCCGGATCGCCGGAGCATCGCTCCTCGGCATGGCCCACCAGGGGTGCGAAGCCCTCGTCCCGGTCGTCATCGGACTCGTCATCGACGAGGCGGTGGCGACCGGTTCGTCCGGGGCCCTGCTGCGCTGGCTGCTCGTCCTGGCCGTGCTGTTCCTGATCCTGTCCACCTGCTACCGGAACTCGGCGCGGCTCACCGAGGGGGCCGGCGAGCGGGCCGCTCACCGTGTCCGGCTCGACCTGGGTGCCCGGGTGCTCGACCCGCGCGGCGGCGCCGACGCGGGGCGGCTGCCCGGTGCGCTGACCGCCGTCGCGACCGGGGACGCCCGCCGGGTGGGCTCGGTCGCCTCCGCGCTGCCCTACGCGATGTCGGCGGTCGCCGGACTGGCCATCAGTGCCGTCGCGCTGCTCCGCATCTCGGTGCCGCTCGGCCTGCTCGTGCTGCTCGGTGTGCCGCCGCTGCTGTGGATCGGTCACCGGATCAGCCGCCCGCTGGAACGGCGCAGCGAGGCCGAGCAGGAGCATGCTGCGCACGCCTCGGGAGTCGCCGCCGACCTGGTGTCCGGGCTGCGCGTCCTGAAGGGAATCGGCGCCGAACCCGCGGCGGTCGCCCGCTACCGGGGCACCAGCCGCACCTCGCTGGCCGCCGCGCTGCGGGCGGCCGGCAGCCGGGCCTGGCACGACGGGGCCATCCTCGCCCTGACCGGCATCTTCATCGCCGTCATCGGCCTGGTCGGCGCCCATCTGGCGATGCGCGGCTCGATCAGCGTGGGCGACCTGGTGGCGGCGGTGGGCCTGGCCCAGTATCTGCTCGGCCCGTTCCAGCTCCTCACGTATGTGAACGGGGAGTTCGCGCAGGGCCGTGCCTCCGCCGACCGGATCGCGGAGGTGCTGGCCTCCCCGCCCTCCGTCACGGCGGGGGCAGCCGCGCTGCCCGAGCCGGTGGCCGGGCGGCTGCGGCTGCGCGGGGTCGCGCAGGGCGCGCTGCGCGGCGTGGACCTGGACATCGCGCCCGGCAGCCTGGTCGGAGTGGTCGCCAGGGACCCGGCCGCGGCGAACGACCTTCTGCTGTGTCTGGGCCGCGAACTCGACCCCGCCGAGGGGACCGTCGAGCTGGACGGAGTACGGCTGCGAGACCTCGACCCCGGTGACGTGCGGCGCGCGATCCTGGTCGCCCACCATGACGCCGACCTGTTCGAGAGCAGTCTGCGGGACAACGTCCGGGCCGGAGCACACGGTTCCGGGGACTCCGTGGACATCGCGCCCGCGCTGGCGGCCTCGGCGGCGGACGATGTCGCGCACGCTCTCCCGCAGGGCGTGGACACCGTCCTCACCGAGCGCGGCCGGTCCCTGTCCGGCGGCCAGCGCCAGCGCGTGGCCCTCGCCCGGGCACTGGCGGCCGATCCGCCGGTGCTGGTCGTGCACGACCCGACGACCGCCGTGGACACGGTCACCGAGGCCCGAATCTCCGCACGCCTGCGGGAGCTGCGGCGGGGCCGCACGACGCTCCTCGTCACCACCAGCCCCGCGCTGCTCGCCGGCGCGGACCGGGTGCTGATGCTGGAGGACGGCGCGGTGACGGCTGAGGGCAGCCATCCGGACCTGGTCGCCGCCCACGAGACGTACCGTTCGGCGGTGCTGGCATGACGGATCCGTACGACCGCACAGACGCAGCCGCGCAGGCGAAGGACGAAGAGGGACTGACCCCGATGAGCGAACCGAGCGGAGCCGCCGCGGCCGAGCGTGAGCTGCTGCCCACGGCCACCGGTGCCGAGACCTTCTCGGTCGTACGGGGCCTGCTGCGCCGTCACCGGATGCTGACGGCGGGCGCGGTGAGCGTGCTGGTCGTCGGCACCGGCATCGGGCTGCTGACGGCCCCGCTGCTGGGACATGTCGTCGACCTGGTGGTGGGGCGGAAGGGCGCGGCGGCGCTGACCGTGCCGATGGTGCTGCTGCTCACGGTGGCCGTGGCCCGGGGCGTCGCGACGGCGATCGGCAAGTCCCTGGTGGCACGGCTCGGCGAGACCGTCCTCGCGGACCTGCGGGAGCGGTTCATCGCGCGGGCGCTGCGGCTGCCCCTGGAGCGGGTCGAGAAGGCCGGATCGGGCGACCTGACGTCCCGGGTGACGGGCGATGTGACGCTCATCGCGAAGGCGGTGCGGCAGGCGCTGCCCGAGTTCACCAGCGCGTTCCTCACCATCGTCCTGACCCTGGCGGGCCTCGCGGTCCTCGACTGGCGGTTCCTGGCAGCCGTGCTGGTCGCGGTGCCGGTGCACGTGCTGACCGTGCGCTGGTACATCCCGCGCGCCGCGACGGTCTACGCGGCGCACCGGGTGGCGACCGGCGCGCTCCAGCACCAGCTCCTCGACAGTGTCGGCGGGGTGCGTACGGTGCGGGCGTTCCGCCTGGGCGGGCGTCACGCGGAGCAGCTCGAGCGGCGGTCGGGCGAGGCCGTGGACCTGGCGGCGCGCGGAATGCGGCTGGTGTCGGGCTTCTTCTCCCGTCTGAACGTGGCCGAGTTCATCGGCATGGCCTCGATCCTCGTGACCGGCTTCCTGCTGGTCGACGCCGGGGCGGTGAGCATCGGCACGGCGACCGCGGCGGCGCTGTACTTCCACGGGCTGTTCAACCCGATCAACGCCGCGCTGTTCCTGATCGACGACGCCCAGTCGGCCGGGGCGAGCCTGGCGCGGCTGGTGGGCGTGTCGGGGCTGCCCTCGGAGCGGGAGCCGGAGCGGCGGACGGTGCCGGCGGACGGATCCGTGAAGGTGTCGGGCCTGGGTCACGCGTACGTGGACGGCCATCCGGTGCTGCGCGGAGTCGACCTGGAGGTACGGGCGGGGGAACGGGTCGCGCTGGTCGGTGCGAGCGGCGCGGGCAAGACCACGCTGGCGAAGCTGATCGCGGGCGTGCACGAGCCGTCGCGCGGCTCGATCTCCCTGGGCGGGGTGGACGCGAGGGAGCTGGGCCCCTCAGGCGTCCGCCGGGCGGTGACCCTGATCAGCCAGGAGGTCCATGTGTTCGCCGGCCCGCTGGCCGAGGACCTGCGGCTGGCCCGCCCCGAGGCGACCGACGAGGAACTGCGCGCGGCGCTGGACCGCGTCGGGGCGCTGGAGTGGGTGGACGCGCTGCCCGAGGGGACGGCGACGGTCGTGGGCGAGGGCGGTCACCGGCTGACGGTGACCCAGGCGCAGCATCTGGCGCTGGCGCGGCTGGTGCTGACCGATCCGCCTGTCGCGATCCTGGACGAGGCGACGGCGGACGCGGGCAGTGCGGGGGCGCGGGTCCTGGAGACCGCCGCACTGCGCGCCCTGGAAGGACGCACGGGCCTGATGGTGGCGCACCGCCTTCCCCAGGCCGCCACGGCGGACCGTGTGGTCGTGCTGGACCGGGGCCGTGTGGTGGAGACCGGGACGCATGACGGACTGGTCGCCGCGGGCGGGCGGTACGCGGAACTGTGGTCCGCGTGGTCGGCCAGCCGCCGCGAACCGGCTGTGCCGGCGTAGCCCACCCACGGGGCTGCGCCCCGCCTCCAAGGCCCCCGCCCCGAACCCGGCGGGGGCCTTGTCCTGCCCGGCCACGGAGCAGCCCTCTCCACTGGTACCCGAAATTCGTACGACACTGGTACCGTTTTTCCGTACGACTCGGAAAGAGGTGCCGCTCATGACCATAAGCGCCAGCGAGGCCCGCAAGGACCTCTTCCCGCTGATCAAGCGCGTCAACGACGACCACGTACCGGTGCGCATCAGCTCCAAGAGCGGTGACGCCGTCCTGATGTCCGCCGAGGACTACGACTCCTGGCAGGAGACCGTCTATCTGCTGCGCTCCCCCGAGAACGCACGTCGCCTGATGGAGGCCGTCGCCCGTGACCGCGCCGGGGCGCCCACGGTCACCAGGACGATGGAGGAGCTGCAAGCCATGGTGGGTGACGAGTGAGGAGCGTCCACTTCGACCCGGCGGGCTGGGAGGACTTCCTGTTCTGGATGGCCTCGGACCGCAAGGTCGCCCGCAGGATCGCCCGGATGATCGGCGAGATCCAGCGCACCCCCTTCACCGGCATCGGCAAGCCCGAGCCCCTGAAGGACGGCCTGTCCGGCTACTGGTCGCGCCGCATCGACGACGAGCACCGGCTCGTCTACCGGGTGGACGAGAAGGAAGTCAAGATCCTCAAGGCCCGCTACCACTACTGACCCGTACACGCACACACGCCGTCGCCCGTGGAGAATGATCTCCACGGGCGGCGGCGTGCGGGGCGCGGGTGTCAGGACTGCGCGGCTGTCAGGCTGGCCGGCCGGAGGTCGGTCCAGTGGGACTCGACGTACTCCAGGCAGGCCTCCCGCGGCTCCGGGCCGAAGGCCGTGCGCCACCCGGCGGGAACCTCCGCGAAGGACGGCCAGAGCGAGTGCTGGTTCTCGTCGTTGACCAGGACCAGGAACGTCCCCTGCGGGTCCTCGAACGGGTTCGTGCTCATTCGGTGTCACTCCTTGTGGAAATCGCGGTCAGCCGCAGTTCGGGTTCGGCCGCCACGGTGTGCAGCAGCCTCAGAATTTCGTCGGCCAGTCGCCTGGCCCCGGCCTCGCTCAGCAGGTCCGTCGCGTGGATCAGCCCGCAGTGGACGGGGCCGTCGCCGCGCGGCTCGTAGAAGCTGAGGGTCAGCCGGGCACGGACGGCGCCCGTCGGTACGGCCTCCAGGGAGCCGATGCCGCCCTCAAGCTGTTCCAGGTCCGCCTGTTCATGGTGGACGACCATGACCTGCGGGCCCTCGGGGGCGAGCCCGGCGGCCTTCACCACCTCCTCGAACGGGACCTCCTGGCGGTCCAGGGCGCTCAGTGTCGTCTCCCGGACCCGTGCCAGCAGTTCCGCGAACGTCGGGTCGCCCGCCGTGTCGGTGCGCAGCACCACGGTGTTGAAGAAGCAGCCCACCAGGTCGGCCAGCTGGTCGTCGGCGCGGCCGGCGACCATCGTACCGATCGGAAGATCGGTTCCCGCGCCCCGGGCGGTGAGCACCGCCGCCAGCGCGGAGTGCAGCACCATGAACATGCTGGTGCCGGTCGCCCGGGCCAGGTCGTCGACCGCGGCGTGGAGCTTCTCGTCCAGGACGAAGCCCACATGCCCGACGCCGGGCCGTGCGCCGCCGTCCGTCGGCAGCGAGGGCACCGGCGGCGCACCCTTCAGCGCCCGCCTCCAGTACGCGAGCTGCTTCCCGCCCCGGCTCTCCGGATCGTCCAGGTCGCCCAGGACCCGGCGGGCCCAGCCCGCGTAGTCGGTGTACGTGACGGGCAGCGGCTCCCAGGCGGGTGCCGTGCCGGAGACCCGGGCCGCGTACGCCGCCGTCAGGTCCCGGAACAGCGGGACCACCGACCACTCGTCGACCGCCAGGTAGTGCATGGCCAGCAGCATCGCCTGCGTCCCGTCCGGCGCCGTCAGCAGGTGGGCCCGCAGCGGGGCCTCCCGCTCCAGGTCGGGCGTCTGTCCGGCCAGCTCGGCCAGCCGGGCGTCCAGGTCCGCGCACCGCTGCACGGTGAGGGCCGGACCCTCCACGGCCTGGTGCCATACCCGGCCGTCCCGCTCCGCGAACGCCGTACGCAGCGGCTCATGGCGGTTCACCACATCGGCCAGCGCGGCCGACAGGGCCTCGGCGTCCACACCGCCGGCCGTCGCGCGCAGCACCAGAGCGTGGTCGAAGCGCGGCGCGCGCCGGTAGCCGTCCCACTGCCGGCGCTGGACCGGCGCCGCCACCGGCAGGCCCGGCTCCCGCTCGCCGGCGCGCAGTGCGGGGCGGGCCCGCCCCGCACCCTCCAGCTTGCCCGCGAGCCCGGCCACGGTCAGTGCGTCGAACACGTCACGGATGCTCAGCTCCACCCCGAACTCGGCGCGGATCCGGCCCAGGAGCCGCATCGACGCCATGGAGTGGCCGCCCAGCGCGAAGAAGTTGTCGTGGACGCCGACCCGGTCCAGCCTGAGGATCTCGCAGAACAGGTCCGCCAGCCTCGCCTGGGTGCCGGTCGCCGGGGCCGCGTCGCCGGTCATCGCGGACCAGTCGGGCGCGGGCAGCGCCTTGCGGTCAAGTTTGCCGTTGGGTGTCAGCGGCAGCGGGCCGTCCAGCGGCACGACCAGCGCGGGGACCATGTACTCGGGCAGGGCGCCCGCCACGTGTGCGCGCACCTCCCGGGTGTCCAGCCCGCCCGCCTCGGGCACCGTGTAGGCGACCAGGCGCACGATGTCGCCGTCCCGGTCGGGCAGCACGGTGGCCTGGGCCACCGACGGGTGCGACACCAGTGCCGCCTCGATCTCGCCCAGTTCGATGCGGAAGCCCCGCACCTTCACCTGGGTGTCGACCCGGCCGAGGAAGTCCAGGTTCCCGTCGGCGCGCCAGCGGGCGCGGTCGCCGGTCCGGTACATGCGGCTGCCGGGCGGGCCGTACGGGTCGGCCACGAACCGCTCCGACGTGAGCCCCGGCCTGCCGAGGTAGCCGCGGGCGAGACCACGTCCGGAGACGTACAGCTCGCCCGCCACACCGGGCGGCACCGGCCGCAGGTGCTCGTCGAGCACGTAGGCGCGGGTGTTGGGGTCCGGGCGGCCGATCGGCACCCGGCCGGAGGGCCGGCCGCCGTGCTCGCGTGCGGCCCACAGAGTGGAGTTGACGGTCGCCTCCGTCAGGCCGTACGCGCAGATGAGGTGCGCGGTGGTGCCGAAACGCCCGAACAGGTCCGGCGGCACGGTCTCCGTGCCGACGAGGACGGTCGAGCCCTCGGGCAGGGTGCAGCCGGGCGGCAGCGCCGACACCAGGGACGGCGGGAGGATCATGTGGGTGATCCGCTGATCCGCGAGGAAGTCGGTCAGCGCCGGTCCGGCGACCCGGGCCTCTTCGGTGATGAGGACGAGCCGTCCGCCGTGGCACAGCGCCATGGCCAGTTCGAAGACGAAGACGTCGAAGCCGATCGAGGCGAACTGCAGGACACGGCTGTCGTGTTCGAGGCCCATCCGGTCGACCGCGGTGGCGACCAGGCTGGAGATGCCCTCGTGCGGGACGACGACCCCCTTGGGCCTGCCCGTCGAGCCGGAGGTGTAGATCACATAGGCGGCCTGGTCCAGGAGGACCGTGCCGTTCCCGGGGGCCGTCGCTGGCAGGGCGGCCAGCTCGGCGGCCACCGGCGGCTCGTCGAGCAGGACGACCGGGACGCCCGGCAGCGCCGGGATCTTCCCGGAGACGGGCTCGGTGCCGACGACCAGCGCCGCGCCCGAGTCCTCGATCATGTACGTGAGCCGGTCCCCCGGGTGGACCAGGTCCAGCGGCAGGAACGCCGCGCCCAGCTTGAGCGCGGCCAGCACCGTGGCCACCATGTCCGCCGAGCGGGGCACGGCGACGCCGACCACGCTCTCGGCCCTCACGCCCCGAGCGGCCAGCAGCCGGGCGAGCCGGTTGGCTCGGGCGTCGAGCTGCGCGTACGTCACCGAGCCGGACTGCTCGACGACCGCGACCGCGTCGGGCCGCTCGGCCAGCCGTCGCGCGAACAGGGCCGGGAACGTGGCCTCGTCCACCTCACGCGCGGTGGCGTTGAAGTCCTCCAGGACCAGCTCCCGCTCGTCGGCGGCGAGCACCGGCACCTCCGACACCGGCCGCCCGGGAGCGGCGACGACCGCCGCGGCCAGCGCCCGCAGCCGCTCGCCGAGCCGCTCCGCGGTCTCCTGGTCGAACAGCTCGGTGGCGAACTCCAGGCGGCAGACGAGGGATCCCCCGGCGCCGTCGGCGGAGGTGTGCTCGGTGAAGCTGAACACCAGGTCGAACTTGGCCGAGCCGATCCGGAACGGCACGTACTCGGCTCGCAGAGAAGGCAGTTCGAACCCGTCGCCGGTGCGGGCGTGGTAGCCGACCATGACCTGGAACAGCGGGTTCCGGGACAGTGAGCGGGTCGGGTTGACCTTCTCCACGACCGCCTCGAACGGTACGTCCGCGTGCGAGAACGCGGCCAGGTCGGTCTCCCGGACCCGGGCGAGCAGGTCGGTGAAGCTCGGGTCTCCGCTCAGGTCGGTGCGCAGCACCAGAGTGTTGACGAAGAAGCCGACCAGATCGTCCAACGCCTCGTCGCCGCGCCCGGCGATGGGCGAGCCGAGCGGGATGTCCGTCCCGGCGCCGAGGCGGTGCAGCAGGGCGGCGACGGCGGCGTGCACCACCATGAACATGCTGGCGCCGGTCTCCCGGGCGAGCCGCTTCAGGCCCTCGTGCACTTCGGGGTCGAACGGGATGTCCAGTTCGGCGCCGGAGAAGGACGGCCGCGCCGGACGCGGCCGGTCCGTGGGCAGTTCCAGTTCCTCCGGGGCGCCGTCCAGGGCCGTCCGCCAGTACTCCAGCTGGCGGGCGGCCAGGCTCTCCTTGTCCGCGGGGTCACCGAGCAGCCGCTGCTGCCACAGCGCGTAGTCGGCGTACTGGACGGCCAGCGGCTCCCAGCCGGGCGCCGCGCCCGCGGCACGGGCCTCGTAAGCGGTGGCCAGGTCCCGCAGGAACGGACGGTCGGACCACTCGTCGGTCGTGATGTGGTGCAGCAGCAGGACGACGACATGGTCCTCCGGCGCCAGCTCCACGACGGTCGCGCGCAGCGGCAGTTCGGCGGAGAGGTCGAAGGGCCGGCTGACCGCCGCGTCGACGATGCCCGGTATCTCGCCCTCGTCGGCGCGGAGGTACGTCACCTCGGGCCGCGCCCCGTCGGCGGGCAGCACCCGCTGGCAGACCTCGCCGTCCCGCTCCGTGAACACGGTGCGCAGCGCCTCATGACGGACCGTCACATCGGCCAGGGCCCTGCTCCACGCGTCGACATCGAGGGCGCCGCGCAGCCGCATGACCAGCGGGAAGTTGTACGCGGCGGAGGTGTCCTCCATCTGCTGGACGACCCACAGCCGCTGCTGGGCGTGGGACAGCGGCAGTTCGGCGGGCCGCTCCGCGGCGGTGAGAGCCGGGCGGGCGGCGCCGCCGGAGCGGGCCACGCGCTCGACGAGTTCCGCGACGGTCGGCGCCTCGAACAGGTCCCGGATGGCGAGTTCGGCGTCGAGGGCGGTGCGGGCGCGGCTGACGAGGCGGGTGGCCAGCAGGGAGTGGCCGCCCAGCTCGAAGAAGTCGCTGTCGATGCCGACGCCGCCCCCGGGCAGGCCCAGCACCTCCGCGAACAGGGCGCAGAGCGTCTCCTCCTGCGGCGTGCGCGGGGCGCGGCCGGTGCCCCCTGGACTGCTGAGGAGGGCGGGGGCGGGCAGGGCCCGTACGTCCAGCTTGCCGTTCACGGTCAGTGGCAGGGTGTCCACCGCGACGAGCGCCGACGGCACCATGTAGTCGGGCAGGCCCGTCTTCAGGTGGTCGCGCAGCGCCTGGAGCAGTTCGTCGCCCACGGCCTGGTCCGCGTCGGGTACGAAGTAGCCGACCAGCCGCTTCGTCCCGGTCGCCTCGTTCACGACGACGGCGGCGTGCGCGACCGCGTCGTGGGAGGAGAGGGCCGTGGCGATCTCGCCCAGCTCGACGCGGTAGCCGCGGATCTTGACCTGGTCGTCGGTGCGGCCGAGGAAGTCCAGCAGGCCGTCGGGCCGCTGCCGTACGAGGTCGCCGGTGCGGTACATGCGCTCCCCGGGCTCCCCGAAGGGGTCCGCGACGAACCGTTCGGCGGTCAGGCCCGGCCGGTCGTGGTAGCCGCGGGCCAGGCCGGTCCCGGCGATGTACAGCTCGCCGGGGCAGCCGGGCGGGACCGGGCGCAGCATCGCGTCCAGCACGTAGGCGCGGGTGTTGCGGATGGGCAGGCCGACGGTCGGGGAGGCGCTGTCGGCGGTCGAGCCGCCGAGGGTGTTGATGGTGTACTCGGTCGGCCCGTACAGGTTGTAGCCGTAGGTGCCCTCGGTGTCGCGCAGCCGGGTCCACACGGTGTCGGAGACGGCCTCGCCGCCGAGCAGGACCAGGGCCGGGCGGTGCTTCCCCGCTGCCTCGTCCTGATCGAGCAGGCCCTCCTCGATGAGGAGCTGGGCGTAGGTCGGGGTGACGTTCACGACGTCGACACGGTGCCTGTCGCAGTAGGCGACCAGGGCTTCGGCGTCACGGCGCAGCTCCTCGTCGCAGACGTGCACCTCGTGGCCCTCGACCAGCCAGAGCAGCTCCTCCCACGACATGTCGAAGGCGAAGGAAACGGTGTGCGCGATGCGCAGCCGCCGTCCGCCCGCCGAGGCGATGGCCGGGTCGAAGATCTCCTTCTGGTGGTTGAGCTGCATGTTCGTCAGGCCCCGGTAGGGGGTGACGACGCCCTTGGGACGGCCGGTGGAGCCGGAGGTGTAGATGACGTACGCGGGATGCTCCAGCCGGTCCGCGGTCCCGTGCGCGAACGCGGGCCGTTCGGCGTCCGTGACGGCCTCGCCGGACAGTGCGGCCAGCTCGGCGGCCACGGTCGCGTCGTCCAGGAGGAGTTCGGGCGCCGCCGGGCCCCCGGCTCCGCGCAGAGCCGGGGCCACGGCGGTGGTGGACACCAGGCACAGCGGGCCCGTGTCCTCGGCCATCATCCGCAGCCGGTCGGCCGGGTGGTCCAGGTCCATCGGCAGGTACGCGGCGCCGGTCCGCAGTACGGCGAACAGCGCGGCCACCATGTCGATGGAGCGCGGCAGCGCCAGTGCGACGACCTTCTCCGGGCCCGCGCCGCGGGCCAGCAGCAGCCGGGCGAGCCGGTTGATGTGCGCGTCGAGTTCCGCGTAGGTGAGGGCTCGGTCACCGAACACGAGCGCCACGGCGTCCGGGGTGCGGGCGACCTGCGTGGCGAGCATGTCGGCGATCGTCTCGTTCGGCACCGGCTCGCGGCTGCCCGCCCAGCCGGCCTCCAGGGACCGCCGCTCGGCGGGCAGCAGCAGATCCACACCCGCCCACGTGGCGGAGGCGCCGTCCGGCGCCGCCAGGGCGGCGGCGATCCGTTCCAGCACCTGTGCGAACCGGGCGAGGATCGTGATGGCCGCGTCCGCGTCGAACAGGTCGGGCCGGGCCGCCAGCGTGACCCGGAGCCGGGTCTCGGGTGTGACGATCAGGGTGAGCGGGAAGTGGGTGCCGTCCACGTTCGACACATCGGTGATGCCGTGCCGCTGCCGCAGCGCGGCGGCCCGGTCCTCGCCGTCGGCCGAGCGGAGCACGAACAGCGTGTCGAAGAGGCGGCGGTGGCCGGTCTCCTGCTGGAGGGTGCCGAGGCCCACGTACTCGTACGGCATGACGGCGGCGCGCTCGGACTGCATCCGGCGCAGCAGGGCGAGCAGCGGCTCGTCCGGGGCGAGGGAGACCCGGGCGGGGACGGTGTTGAGGAACATGCCGATGATGCCGGCGACGTTCGGCACGTCGGCGGGCCGTCCGGCGACCGCTGTGCCGAAGGTGACGTCGGCGCGGCCGGTCATGGCGGAGAGGACCATGCCCCAGGCCGCGTTGAGGACCGTGTTCAGGGTGAGCCCGTGCCGCCGGGCGAGGGTGCGCAGCCGGTCGCTGGTCTCCCTGGTGAGGACGGTGTCGTGGTCGACGGGGATCACCGGGCCCGCGTCGCGGCCGGCCGGGGCGACCAGGGTGGGCTCGTCGATCCCGGCGAGCGCCTCGCGCCAGGCGGCGGTGGCCCGTTCGGTGTCCTGGCCGTCCAGCCAGGCGAGGTAGTCGCGGTAAGAGCCGGGGGCGGGCAGTCCGGTGGTGTCGCCGGCCCGCTCGTACAGGGTGAACAGCTCCTCCAGGAACAGCCACGCGGACCAGCCGTCCCACAGGATCAGATGGTGGGTGACGACGAGCCGGTCCCGGCCGTCGGCGAGCCGGATGAGCTGGAGGCGGCACAGCGGCGGCGCGGAGAGGTCGAAGCGCTGCCGCCGGTCGGCCGCCAGCAGCTCGTCCACGCAGGTGCGCTGTTCGTCGGCGGACAGGCCGGACAGGTCGGTCTCGACGAGCGGGATCCCGGCGCCGTCCGCGATGAACTGCACGGGCTGGGGCAGTCCGTCGCTGGTGAACCCGGCACGCAGGCTGGTGTTCCGCTCCAGCAGCGCACGGCAGGCGGCGCGCAGCCGGTCCGCGTCGAGGCGGCGGTCGAAGTCCAGGGTCTCCTGGGAGAGGTAGACGTCGAGGGCGTCACCCGCGTCGTAGGTGGCGTGGAAGTACATGCCCTCCTGGAGCGGGGACAGCGGCCAGATGTCCGCGACGGGCAGCCCGGCGGCGGCCTCCACGCGGGCGGTCTCCTCCTCCGTCAGCTCCGGTCCGCCCAGCGGGGGTTCCGCCGGGGGCTCCGGGGCGGGCGAGGCGGCGGTCAGCTGGGCCAGCAGGGCCTGGAGGGCGGGGTCGACGGCGGCGCCGGACCGCTGTTGCCGGGCGAGCATCTCCTGGAGCGCGGCGGCGGCCTGGCCCGCGTCGGCGGCGGACACGGTCACGCCGTCGGCGGGGGCCTCGGCGGCGGGTTCGGGAGCCGTCTCGGCGGCCGCCGCGGCGAGCGCGGCGGGCGTCCGGTGCTCGAACACGTCACGCGGGCTGATGGTCAGTCCTCTCTCACGGGCCTGGGTGGCGACGGCGATCGACGTGAGGCTGTCGCCGCCGAGCACGAAGAAGTCGTCGTCCGCGCCGATCCCCGGCAGGCCGAGGACGGTGGTGAAGATCTCGCACAGGGCCTGCTCCCGCTCGCCGCGGGGCGCCCGGCCACCCGTCCTCGGGGCGACGGAGGGCGACGGCAGGGCGTTCTGGTCGAGCTTGCCGCTGGGCGACAGGGGCAGGGCGTCGAGCGGCAGGACCGCGCTCGGCACCACGGCCGCGGGCAGCACGTCGGCAAGCGCCTCGCGCAGGGCGTCCTGGTCCAGCGGTCCGGCGGACGGGACCGCGTATCCGAGGAGTGCGCCGTCCCGCACGATGACGGCGGCGCGGGCGACACCCGGAAGCGCGGCGAGCGCGGCCTCGATCTCGCCCAGTTCGATCCGGTTGCCGCGGATCTTCACCTGGCGGTCGGTGCGGCCGAGGTACTCGACCGCGCCGTCGGTGCGGCGGCGCACCAGGTCGCCGGTGCGGTACATGCGGGTGCCGGGCTCGCCGTACGGGTCGGCCACGAACCGCTCGGCGGTCAGGGCGTGCCGGTCGTGGTAGCCGCGTGCCAGCTGGACACCCGCGAGGTACAGCTCGCCGGGCACGCCGTCGGGGACGGGACGCAGGAAGGAGTCCAGCACGTACAGGCGGGTGTTCCACACCGGGCGGCCGATCGGTACGGCGAGCCCGTCGCCGCCCTCGTAGGGGAAGTACGTGACGTCGACGGCGGCCTCCGTGGGGCCGTACAGGTTGTGCAGCGGCACCGGGCCGCGCCCGTGGCGGGCGGTCAGCTCGGTCCAGCGCCGCGCGTCCGGGCCGGTGAGCGCCTCGCCGCTGCAGAACACCCTGCGCAGGCTCGCCGCCCAGTCGGGGAGGTCGGCGACCTCCATGACCTGGACGAACGCGGCCAGCATGGACGGCACGAAGTGCATCGTGGTGACGCGCTCGGCGCGGATCAGCCCGGCCAGGTAGGCGGGGTCGCGGTGGCCGTCGGGCCGGGCGAGGACGACGGTCGCGCCCTCGACGAGGGCCCAGAAGAACTCCCACACCGACACGTCGAAGCTGGACGGGGTCTTCTGGAGGATCCGGTCGTCGGGACCGAGCCCGTACTCGGCCTGCATCCAGGCGAGGCGGTTGACGATGGCCCGGTGGGTGACGGCGACGCCCTTGGGGCGGCCGGTGGAGCCGGACGTGTAGATCACGTACGCGGGGTGGTCGGGCCCGGCCTGGGCGGAGGCGGGCGCGTCCGGCACGTCCTCGTCGTGGTCGGCCATCACGTGGTCGAGGCCCGGCAGGCCGGGCAGCCGGCCGGCCGCGTCGGCCGTCGTGACGACGGTGCGGGCGCCGGAGTCGGCCAGCATGAACGCGACCCGGTCGGACGGGTAGTCCAGGTCGACCGGCAGGTAGGCGGCGCCGGCCTTGTGGACGCCGAGCAGCGCGACCATCAGCTCTGCCGAGCGGGGCACCGCGACCGCGACGAACTGCTCCGGTCCCGCGCCGCGCGCCCGCAGCCGCCGGGCCAGGGCCTCCGCGCGCCGGTCGAGTTCCGCGTACGACAGGGTCGTGCCCTCGCACACCACGGCGGGCGCGTCGGGGGTCCGGGCGGCCTGGGCGGCGAACAGGGAGGCGAGCGTGGCGTCCGGATCGGGCAGCGGCTGCGCGGTGTCGTTCAGCGCGGCGAGCCGCTCGCGCTCCCGCTCGGACAGGAGCGCGACCCGGGCGACCGGGCGGGCCGGATCGTCGGCGAGGGTGCGCAGGAGGGCCTCGAAGCGGGCGGCGAGGACCGCCACGGCCGACGTGTCGAGCCGGGCCGCGTCGTACCTGAACCGGAGCGCCAGGTGGCCGTCGCGCGGCTCGACGATCAGGGCGAGCGGATAGTGGACGGCGTCGTACACCTCCACGCCGGTGACCGGGGACTCCCCGTCGGCGGCTGAGCCGGTGCCAGGGTGGTTCTCGAACACCACGAGGGTCTCGAACAGCTCCTCGCCGCCGGAGCCGGACGCGAGGCGCTGGATCTCCGCGAGCCCGAGGTGCTGGTGGTCCAGCAGGGCCGCGTGCTCGTCCTGGACGCGCCGCAGCAGTTCGGTCAGGCTCTCCCCGGCGTGCAGGGTGACGCGGGCGGGCACGGTGTTGATGAACAGGCCCACCGCCGCGTCCAGGCCGTCGACCTCGGTGGTGCGGCCGGACACCGTGGTGCCGAACACCAGGTCCCGGCTGCCGGTCAGGCCGCCCAGCAGCAGCGCCCAGGCGCCGTGGACGACGGTGCTGAGGGTGAGGCCGTGGGCCCGGGCGCAGGCGGCGACCTCGGCGCTGAGGTCCTCGGGCAGCCGGACGTCGACGTGCTCGGGCCGTGCGGTCGCCGTACCGGCACCGGCGTCCGTGACGAGTGCGCCGGGCAGCCGGGTGGGCTCGTCCAGCCCGGCCAGGGCCTGCCGCCAGGCATCCCGGGCCGCGTCCCGGTCCCGGCCGGCGAGCCAGGCCAGGTAGGGCTCCGGGGGGACGGGGGCGGGCAGCGCCTCGCCCCGGCAGGCCGCGCTCAGTTCGCGCAGCAGCACGGACACCGACCAGCCGTCCGCGATGATGTGGTGCAGGGTCAGCAGCAGCCGCCGGCGCTGCCCGTCCCGCACCAGTGTGGCCCGCATCAGCGGCGGCTGCGCGAGGTCGAAGCCCAGGGCCCGGTCCTCCCTCAGCAGTTCCTCCAGCGGTGTCCGCGCCGTGTCTGCCTCCTGCCACGGCAGCACCACCCGGTCGGCCAGCCGCTGCACCACCCGCCCGCCGGGGAGCTGGCGGAACGCGGCCCGCAGGAGGGCGTGCCGCTCCAGCAGCCGCTGGAGCGCCTGGCGCAGCCGCTCCGGGTCCACCGTGTCCGCCAGGTCCAGCAGTTCCTGCACGACGTACAGGTCGGCGGCGTCCTGGTCGAACCGCGCGTGGAAGAAGAAGCCCTCCTGGAGGGGGGACACCGGCAGGGCGTCGGCGTCGAGCCGCACCGCCGGGGCGGCCGGTGCCGGGCGGGCCTCCCCCGCGGCCCGGGCCAGGGCCGCGACGGTCCGGTGCCGGAACACGTCACGCGGGGTGAGCGCGAGCCCGGCCTCGCGGGCGCGGTTCACCAGCTGGATGGCGACGATGCTGTCGCCGCCGAGTTCGAAGAAGCTGTCGTGGACGCCGACCGCCGGCAGCCCGAGAACGTCCGCGAACAGTGCGGCGAGCGCTGTTTCGGCGGGGGTGGTGGGCGTGTCGTCGCCGGCCATGGCGGTCCACTGCGGGGCCGGCAGCGCACGGGCGTCGAGCTTGCCGTTGGGGGTGAGCGGCAGCGGCCCGTCGAGGCGTACGAGGGCGGACGGCGCCATGTAGTCGGGCAGGGTGTCCGCGATCCGGGTGCGGGCGCCGGCCACGGCGGCGTCGGCGTCCACGCCCGTCTCGGGCACCAGGTAGGCCACGAGCCGCCTGGCCTCGCGATGGTCCTCGCGGACGAGGACGGCGGCCTGGGCGATGCCCGGGCAGGCCATGAAGGCGCTCTCGATCTCGCCGGGTTCGATCCGGTGTCCGCGGATCTTGATCTGGCCGTCGGCGCGGCCGAGGAACTCCAGGTTGCCGTCGGCGCTCCAGCGGACGCGGTCGCCGGTGCGGTACATGCGGGCGCCGGGCTCGTCGGCGTACGGGTCCGCGACGAACCGCTCGGCGGTGAGCCCGGGGCGGCCCAGGTAGCCGCGGGCGAGGCCGCGCCCGGAGACGTACAGCTCGCCCTCGGCTCCGGTCGGCACGGGGCGCAGGGCCGAGTCGAGCACGTAGGTGCGGGTGTTGGGGTCGGGCACGCCGATGGGCGCGGGTCCGGGCCGCCCGGCGTCCGCGAGCCACAGCGTCGAGTTGACGGTCGCCTCGGTGAGGCCGTAGGCGACGACGACCTGGAGGCGGTCGGACCAGCGGGCGATCAGTTCGCTCGGCACGGCCTCGGTGCCGACGATCAGGACGGCGCCCTCGGGGAGTTCGCAGTCCTGTGGGAGTGCCGAGACGAGGGACGGCGGCAGGATCATGTGGGTGGCGCGGTGGCGGGCGATGTAGTCGGTGAGGGCGGGCCCGGCGACACGGCGCTCGGTGGGCACGACGACGGTCCGGCCGCCGACGCACAGCGACATGATCAGGTCCCAGACGGTGACGTCGAAGCCGACCGACGCGAACTGCACCACGCGGCTGTCGGCGGTGACGCCGATGCGCTCGGTGGCGGTGGCGACGAGGCTGCCGACTCCGTCGTGGGTGACGACGACGCCCTTGGGGCGGCCGGTGGAGCCCGAGGTGTAGATGACGTACGCGGCCCGGTCCAGGCCGATGGAGAGACCCGGGTCCGACGGGTCCTGCGCGGTCAGGGCGTCGGCCGTGGACGGTTCGTCGAGCAGGAGGCGGGCGACGCCCGGGGTGCCGGGCAGCGCGGCCGACAGCTCGCGGGTGGTGACGACGGTACGGGCTCCGGCGTCGTGCAGCATGTAGGCGATGCGGTCCTGCGGGTGGTCGGCGTCCAGGGGCAGGTAGGCCGCCCCGGCCTTCATCACGGCCAGCAGGGAGACGACGAGTGCGGGCGAGCGCGGCACGGCGACACCGACGACGTCCTCGGCGCGCACGCCCCGGGCGACGAGGATCCGGGCGAGGCGGTTGGCGGCGGCGTTCAGCTCCTCGTACGTCAGCTCGTCGTCCTCGCAGACCAGCGCGACGGCGTCGGGGGCGCGGCGCACCTGCCGCTCGAAGGCGTCGGGCCAGCTCAGCTCGGGCGACTCGCTCGGGGACACGCCGAACTCGCCGAGCAGCCGGTCGCGTTCCGCAGCGGAGGTGAGGTCGAGGTGGCCGACCGGCCGGTCCGGGTCGTCGGCCAGCGCGTCCAGCAGGGTGAGGAAACGCCGCTCGTGGTCCCGCAGGACGTCCTCGTCGCAGGCTGCGGCGTCGGCGTCCAGGTGCACGCGGATGCCGCGCCCGCCGTCGGCCTCGGCGAAGCTCACGGCCAGGTCGCTGACCGGGCCCAGCCAGACCGGGCGCAGTTCGGCGGTGTGGTCCGCGAACCGCATGTCCTCGGGGCGGGGCAGCACGTTGACGGTCGGGCCGACCAGTTCCTGCACGCCGTCGGGCAGGCCCAGTTCGCGGGCCAGGTCCTCGGCCCGGTAGCGGCCGTGGGTGACGGCGGCGGCGATCTCGCGGTGTGTGTGGCCGAGGAGTTCGGTTCCGGTGGTGCCGGGGCGGACGGTGAGGCGCAGGGGCACGATGTTCGACACCATGCCGGGGACGGCGGCCGACACGTCGTCCCGGCGGGCGGCGACGGGCAGGCCGAGCACGAGGTCCTGTTCGCCGCTCGTACGGTGCAGGTAGGCGGCGACGGCGGCGACGAGGAGGCGGGAGGTACGCACTCCCGCGCGCCGCGCGGCGGTGTCGAGCCGGGCGGTGTGGTCGGCGGTCAGCTCGACGGTGCGGCGCAGGCGGCGGGTCATGGCCGCGGGGGCGCGCTCGACGAGGCGGACCGGCTCGGGGCGGCCGGCCATGCGGTCGAGCCAGTAGGCGCGGTCCTGCTGGTGCTGTGCGGAGGCGCGGTAGTCGCGGTCGGCGGCGACGAGCCGGGGCAGTGCCCAGTCGACGGCGGCGGGCTGCCGGCCCTCGGCGGCGGCGGTGTAGAGCTCTCCGGCGCGGCGGGTGATGAGGGCGACGCCCATGCCGTCGGTGGTGATGTGGTGGTAGCGCTGGTACCAGAGAACGCGGTCGTCCGCGAGGCGCAGTACGGCCTGGGCGAAGAGCGGGCCGCGGGCGAGGTCTACGGGCCGCTCGCGGTCGGCGGCCATCCAGTCGGCGGCGGCGCGCTCGGGGTCCCCGGCGGAGCGCAGGTCGACGGTGGTGACGTCGGCGGCTGCGGGCACAGGGGTCTGGCGGGGACCGCCGTCGGCGGAGGTGACGGTGACGTGGAGGCACTCGGCCTCGGTCACGGCCTGCCGTACGGCGGCGGTGAGCCGGTGGAGGTCGAGGGTGCCGCGCAGCTCCAGGGCGAAGACGATGTTGTAGGCCGTGCTGTCCGGCTCGATCTGCTGGGCGAGCCAGACGCCCGACTGGCCGCCCGTGACGGGTATGCCGGAAGCGGACGTGTGGTCCGACTCGACGTCAAACATCGTTCGTGGGGCCTTTCCCTGGTGGTGCGTCGGTGAGTACGGCGGGGGTCGCGGCGTGAGGTGGGGGACGGCGTGTGTCCCGCCCGTCCGCGGGGCCGGTGGGCGGACGGGCGGGACACACGGTCAGGAGGGGCCGGGGCCTACTTGATGTCGGCCAGCAGCGGCTCGATCTGGTCGAGCGCGTAGGGGATCGACAGGACCGTGTTGAAGGAGAACGCGGCGCCGATGTCCGGGTCCTGGTAGGGCACGAACAGGTCGCGCTTCTCCTGGTTGACCTTCAGCTTCTTGTACAGCGGCTCGGCCTTGATGCGGTCGTTGGCCTCGGTGCTGGAGGTGACCCAGACGAGCCGGTCGACATCGAGGACGTTGAGCTTCTCGGCGCTCAGCTCGGCGACGTTCCAGCCGGGCTTGGCCATCGAGTCGATCTCGGGCTTGAGCTTGAAGCCCAGCTCGTTGAAGAAGATCGCCTTGGGGTCGGTCTTGGTGAAGGCCGAGTACTTGCCGGCCTCGAAGCTGTCGGCCACGGCGATGGTCATCCGGGCGTACTCGGGGTGCTTGTCCCGTGCGGCCTTGAAGCGTGCGTCGACGTCCGCGATCAGCTTCTCGGTCTCGGCGTCCTTGCCGAGTGCCTTGCCGATCTGCTGGGTCATGACCTGCCAGGGGGCACCGTAGTCGGGGTGGTCCTTGGGCTGGGCGACGACCTTGGTGAACTTCGAGAGGGTGTCGTACTGCTCCTTCTTCATGCCCGAGTACTGGGCGATGACGAGGTCCGGCTTCAGTGCGGCGATCTTCTCGATGTTGTACTCGTCGCGCTCACCGACGATCTCGGGCTTTGCGCCGCCCCACTTCTCCTCCGCCCACGGCCACTTGCCGTACGGGTCCTCCTTGAACCAGTCGACGGCACCGACCGGCTTGACGCCGAGGGCCAGCACGGCGTCCTGGTCGGAGAGGCCGAGGGTGACGATCTTCTTCGGCTCGGTGTCGACGGTGGTGGAACCGTACTTGTGCTCGACGGTCACCGGGAAGGCGCCGGACTCGGTGCCGGCCTTGGCGGTGCTGTCGGCGGCGGGCTTGGCGGACTTGTCGTCACCGCCCCCACAGGCGGTCAGGGCGAGTGCGGCAGCGGCGGCGACGGCCACGCGGGGTACGTTTCTGACGAGTCGCGTCAGCGCGGGGCGTGTACCAGTGGACACGGATGTTCCTTTCGCGGGGGTTTCACTGTGCGATGCCCCGCCCGCCCGGTATGACGGCGCTACCGGGCCGGGCGCGGCAGTGGGGGGGGGTGAGGACGGAAGGACGAGCGGCGGCGCCCGCCGTCAGCGGGCGGTGCCGACCGGGCGGGCCTCGTCGCCGGCGGCCTTGAGGTCGCGGTCGACGATCGAGTCCAGGATCTCCCCGACGCGGATTGCGGTGTTGGAGAGCAGGGCCGAGGTGATGCCGTGGGTGTGCTCGGTGCCGCCCTGGAGGTAGATGCCGCAGCGCAGCGCGTCGTCGGTGGTCACGCGGTAGTCGCGGGCGACGCGGACACGGCCGTGCTCGTCGCGGTGGCAGCGGTCCGCGACCGGTCCGAGAAGGCCGAGCGGGTCGGCGGGGCTGTAGCCGGTGGCGTAGACGACCACGTCGGCGTCGAGGGTGCTCTCCTCGCCGGTGACGAGGGAGGTGACGGTGGCGCGGACGCCGTCCGGGCCCTCCTCGACGCCGGTCACGCGGGACACGTTCACGAAGCGCAGCCGCTCGGTGCCGAGGACCTTTTCCTGGTACGCCTGCCGGTACAGGTCGTCGATCAGGTCGATGTCCACCACGGAGTAGTTGGTGTTGCCGTGGTAGTCCATCAGCTTGCGCTTGACGGCTTCGGGGGCGGCGAAGTACTCGTCGACGGCCGTCGGGTCGAAGATGCGGTTGGCGAAACTGCTGTCGTCGGCGGGGCTGTAGCCGTAGCGGGAGAAGACGGAGACGACCTCGGCCTCGGGGAAACGGCGGTGCAGGTAGGCGACGTTCTCGGCGGCGCTCTGCCCGGCGCCGACGACGACGAAGCGGGAGGGATCGGCGCCCTCAAGGGAGCCGACCTTGCCGAGCAGCTCGGAGTTGTGCCAGACGCGCTCTCCGCGCTCGACGCCCTCGGGCATGAGGGGGCGCAGTCCGGTGCCTATGACGAGGTTGCGGGCCCGGTGGACGACGGTCTCGGTGCCGGAGCGGGCGGTGACGTCCAGGTACTCGATGACGCCGTCGCGGACGACGGGTTCGACGGCGACGACCTCGTGGCCGTACGAGACCATGTCGTCGACCTTGGCGGCGGCCCACTCGAAGTAGTCGTGGAACTCGACGCGCAGCGGGAAGAGGTTCTTGTGGTTGACGAAGTCGACGAGACGGCCGCGCTCCTGGAGGTAGCACAGGAAGCTGTACTCGCTGGCCGGGTTCCGCAGCGTCACCAGGTCCTTGAGGAAGGACACCTGCATGGTGGCGTCGTCGATGAGCATGCCCCGGTGCCAGCCGAAGTCCGCCTGGCGCTCGAAGAAGTGGGCCGTGACCGCCTCCTGCCTGCCGACGCGTGCGTTGTGCTCGCTGAGCGCTATGGCCATGGCCACATTGGACGGGCCGAAGCCGATGCCAATGAGGTCGTGGATCAGAGGTGCGTCGCCAGGAAGAACCTGAGACATGTCACTCCCATCGTGCGGGACAGCCGCCTGCCGGGCGCGGGGCCTCTCAGGCGTGGGGATACAGGGAGCCCAGGACACACCGGTGAACGGCGGCCGAGCGGAACTTAGGTAAAGCTAACCTGATCTGGCCACGCTGTCGACGCGGACAAAACAGACAATTCGTAGATCACTTCCCCAAACGAGCCGCGAAACATGGCGCGTTGCACCCTTAGGTAAGGCTTGCTTTACTTGACCCCGTCCCATCGCTCTTCTGAGGAGGAACCCCATGCGGGTCGTCATGTTCGGTTATCAGACCTGGGGCCATCGCACCCTGCAAGCGCTCCTGGACTCCGAGCACGACGTGGTGACGGTGGTGACGCACCCCAAGAGCGAGCACGCGTACGAGAAGATCTGGAGCGACTCGGTCGCGGAGCTGGCCGAGGAGCACGGCGTTCCGGTCGTCATCCGCAACCGGCCGGATGACGACGAGCTGTTCCAGATCCTCAAGGACGCCGACCCGGACATCATCGTGGCCAACAACTGGCGCACGTGGATCCCGCCGCGCGTCTACACGCTCCCGCGCCGGGGAACGCTCAACGTGCACGACTCGCTGCTGCCCAAGTACGCCGGGTTCTCCCCCATCATCTGGGCCCTCGTCAACGGCGAGCAGGAGGTGGGCGTCACCGCGCACATGATGGACGAGGAGCTGGACGCGGGCGACATCGTGCTCCAGCAGGCGGTCGCCGTCGGGCCGAAGGACACGGCGACCGATCTGTTCCACAAGACGGTCGGCCTCATCGCCCCGGTCACCATCGGCGCGCTCGATCTGATCGCCTCCGGGCAGACCGAGTTCACCAGGCAGGACCGCTCCCAGGCCACGTTCTTCCACAAGCGGGCCGAGGAGGACATCCGGGTGAACTGGGACTGGCCGGCGGAGGACCTGGAGCGGCTGGTGCGGGCGCAGTCGGCGCCGTACCCGCAGGCGTTCACGTACCACAGGGGCAAGCGCCTCGAGATCGTCTCCGCCGTGGTGTCCCAGGGGCGCTACGGGGGGACACCGGGGCGGATCTTCTACCGCGAGGGCGAGGGCGTCGTCATCGTCGCCGGTGCGGATGCCCGCACGGGGCGCAACCACGGGCTGGCCGTCACACGCGTCCGCACGGAGGACGGCCGTGAGCTGCCCGCGACGGAGTACTTCACGTCCATGGGCGGCTACCTGACCGCCCGCCCCTGAACCGGCCGGGCGCCGGAGGGGGTGATGCCCAGCCCCTCCGGCGCCTGGGGAGGAGTGCTGCCGCACTCCTGCGGCAGGCGGTCCGCCAGGGCGTGGCACCGGTCCGGGGGCGGAACCCCCAGGGGGTCAGCGGACCGGTGGGGTCACCCCGCCCTGGTGGGCCTGCTCGGCGTCGGCCGCCTGGTAGATCCGGCCCTTGAACCCCTCCGGGTCCGGCACGTGCCGCAACGTGAGCATGCCCTGCTCCGACGCGGACTGGATGGTCAGCGTGCCCTCCCGGAGGATCCGCTCCCACAGCGTGGCGCGGAACGACACGTCGTTCACCCGGACCAGCGGGATGCTGCGGCCGGTCTTCGTCAGGAAGCCGCTGCGCTTGTAGATCCGCTTGGTGGTCAGGACGTAGACCGTGCCGCGCCACTGGAGCAGCGGGATCAGCCAGAGCCAGAGGGAGGCGGCCAGCGCGAGGCCGAGGACCGCGTACACAGCGACACGGCCCCAGTCCTCACCGCTCGGGACGGCCCAGAGGAGCGCTCCCGCGACGGTCCAGGTGACCGCGAGCAGCACGAACTCACCGACGAGCTCCGTCCAGTGCTGACGCGTGGCGTACACCAGTTCTTCGTCTTCGGCGAGATAGCGATGCGCGTAGTGCATGCGCGGCATCCTGACACACCCGCTTCCCGCGGGCGCGCCCGGCCCGCCGTCAGCCCGTCGCGGGGGGACGGCGGGCCGGGCCACCGGACCGGCTCCCGGTCAGTGCGCCGTGCCCGTGTGCCAGACCACCCGGCCGTCCGACGCGTACAGGACCACGTTGCCGTCGGCCTGGACGGACAGGGTCGCGCCCGGGTTGCCGCTGGTGCGGGACTTCCAGACGGGCTGGTCGGCCGCCTCGGTCAGGACGATGTCGCCGTCCTCCTGGAAGGTCATGCGCACCGCTCCCGTACCCGCCGTGCCGGACTCCCACCGCTGCCAGCCGGTCTCATCGAGCACGACGAGGTTGCCGTCGGGCCGCATCACGAGCCTGGCCCGGCCCGCGTCCACGGAGTCATGACCGCCGCCACCGAGGGTGAAGGGGGGCTGGAGGTTTCTGGTGCCGCCCTCCTCTTCTTCGAGCCTGCCGTCCGCGAGCCGGCCGAGGGTGGACAGGGAGGGCGCGAAGGCGTACACGGCGCCCTCGGTCCGGACGAACTGGGCGAAGGAGACGGGGGTGCCCTTGAAGTTCACCACGGTGTCGGAGCCGATGTCCGGGTCGTTGCCGACCTTCGGGTTCCGCGGCGGGAAGTCCGGGTCGTTGACCCAGTCCTTCTGGATGAACTCGAACTGCCGGACCAGATCGCTCTGGTAGCAGACGAAGACCAGGCCGCGCCGGGCGTCCGGGCCGTTCCCCTCACCCGCCGCCGGGTCGAACGGCAGCCCGTAGGGAACTCCGCGCCGCATGATCCGGCGGCTATCCAGGTCGCCCTTCTCCGGGACCTGCCTCCCGTCGATGACGAGGCCGTCACGGGGGTTGGTCTTGCGCAGGTGGGAGAACAACGGGGTGATCTCGCCTTCGGGATCGTCCTCGTACGAGATCTGGTTGTCCCGTCCGGCCTCCGCGTCGGACGGCGCGTCGGCGTGCGGGCACTTGTGCAGCGGGGTGCCGGAGCGCCAGCGGCCGACCACCCGCGCGGCCAGCCACTCGGTCGTAGCCTCGGGAGGCACCGCCTCCGCCTTCTCCAGCTCCTTCACCCGCTGGGCGATCTGGGCCCACCAGCCGGGCACGTCCTGGGCGAGTCGTCTGATCACCTGGAAGGAGCCGCCCCGCGCCCACTCGGGCAGGCCGTGCGGGCGGTCCCCGACACGCGGCTCGCCGACGACGAACTCGCCCGCCGGAATCAGCCGGGTACCGGGGTGCCCCCTGACCCACTCGGGGTTCTCCGGGTCGGGCTCGTCGAACCCGATGACCCCGGGCTCGCTGATGCCGTCCTTGAAGCCGAAGTGTTCTTTGCCCCTGCGTTCCCCCTCCAGGGTCGCCCCGTCCTGCTCGAAGACGATCACGATCTTGTGCTCGGCTGCTTCCTGCCGCTCCTGGCCGAGGGCCGTCCGCAGGTCCTGGGGCCGGTCGGCGGCGATGGTGAGCACGGCGTGGACGGTCTGGCCCCTGCCGTTGCCGAAGAGCCACTTCTCCGGCGAGTTGTCGCCGGAGTCCCCGAGCATTCCGGCCCGGTGGGCGGGCCCCTGGACGAACGCCTCCTGGCTGCTGCCCCGCGGGACGGACGGGAAGGGCTCCTTGCCGCCGGTGAGGGTCTTCAGGCCCTCGTAGGTGAAGCCGATGCCCCGCCAGAGGGCGTTGAGCTTCACCGGGTCGTCGCCGCCGGAGTGGCTGCGGGCCCTGCTGAACTCGGCGTTGAAGGAGGCCACCTGGCGCGTCGTGGCGATCCTCGGGCGCAGCCGCTTCAGCCACACGCGGGCGCGGGTCTCGTCCTCGAACTTCAGGAAGAGCAGCTGGACGTGGTCCTTCCTGAAGCCGGCGAGGATGTCGCCCTGGATCTCGGCGCTGCGGCGCAGCGGCAGGTCGGTCGTGGTCTGGCCGGTCACGTCCTCATCCCTTCGGCCGGAAGGAGACCCACCGCGCGATGCTCGGGGTGCCCTCCTCGCTGAGCAGGAACAGCATGTAGTTGGACTCGATGCGCTCGAAGGAGAACAGCAGCACCTTGCCGGTCGGCAGCATCGCCACGTGGACGCCGAAGTCCGGCGAGCCGAAGTACTCCCTGAACGCCCCGAACTCGGCGGGGTCAAAGGCGGCGTTGTGCCTGGTCTGGGACTCGGTCAGCGCTTTGAACCGGGCTGTGCGCGTGGACTGCGGGTAGTCCTCGACGAGGGCCTGCGCGGCACGGCGCTGCCGGGCGTGCTCCTCGGCGTGCTCCCTGCCGATGGCCTCGGCCTCGCCCGGTACGGCGCCGGAACCTGCGGTGTGTCCGGCGCCGCCCTGTGCGCTGCCGTGGTCGTGGCCGCCGTGCGCGGTGGCCGGTACGGCGGAGAGCAGGCCGGTGGCGGTGACGGCCAGGACGACGGCGCAGGTCGGCATCAGGGCGGCGGAACGCCTGGGACGTGGGGGACGGATGGGTTCGGGCCTGCGTCTTCTCCGGGGAGCGGATGGGGTGCGGGGAGACGTCAGCGAAAACCCGAGCGAACACTGACAGTGATAGCGAACCGCGATCCGTAGTGATTCGCGTGGGCACCCCGACCTCTTCGCCCGATCGGAGTGGCGCATCCGCGCACCCCCGCCGCCCCGGGATCCGCCCACGCGACGGGTCGCGCATCCCGCGCCCCGGCCGAGAGAACCCACGAACGGGCGATCCCGCCAACGGCGCGCCGGCGCGGCGGAGGCAGGGTCGCGCCGGAGCCGTACAGCGCACACCCCTTGCCTATTGGTATGGACCAATGCCAGGCTCTGAGGGACGCCGCACATGAGGTCAAGTTCCTTGTGCAGCAGGTTTCTTGGCTGCCCCCAGGCCACCCCTCCCCCGCCGTACCCCCACTCCCCACGCACGAGAGAGAGCCGCGCATGCCCCCGTCCCGCCGCCCCTCCCCCGCCCGCCGTGCCGCCTCGGTCACCGCTGCCGCTCTGGCCGCAGCCGCGGCCGTCCCGCTCATCCCGGCCGCCGCACACGCACACGGCGCCGTCTTCAACCCGGTCAGCCGAGTGGCCGCCTGCTACGCCGAAGGACCCGAGAGGCCCGCTTCCCAGGTGTGCAAGGACCTGGTGGCCGACTCCGGTACACAGCCGCTCTACGACTGGAACGAGGTGAACATCGCCGACGCCGCCGGACGGCACCGCGAGATCATCCCGGACGGCAAGCTCTGTTCGGCCGGCCGGGAGAAGTACCGTGCGCTGGACTGGGCACGCGCCGACTGGCCGTCCACGGCCGTCGCCCCGGGACCGTTCGACTTCAAGGTGCGTGTGACGGCACCCCACTCGGGCACCATGACCGTGTACATCACGAAGGAGGGCTTCGAGCCGACGCAGCCACTGACGTGGGCGGACCTGGACGAGACCCCGGTGGCCTCGTACGACACGACGCGCACGGCGGCGGACGGGTACTACTCCTTCTCGGGCGCCCTGCCCGCCCGCACCGGCCGCCACATCATCTACAAGGTGTGGCAGCGCGACGACAGCCCCGAGGCCTTCTACAGCTGCTCGGACGTCACCTTCGGGGCGCCCTCCACCGCCGCGGACGCCCCGACGGAGCAGGAGATCGCCGCGGGCGCGGAGCGGTCGACGGTCAGCCATGCGGGCCACGGCGGGGACGAGCGGCCTCCGGCCCTGTCGGCGGCACCGGCCGAGCCCGCCGCCTCCCCGCTCCCGCTCGCCCTGGCGGGAGCCGGCGCGATCGCCGTCTTCGCGGTCGGCGGCCTGGGCCTGAGCCTGCGGCGCCGCCCGTGAGCCGTCGGCGCGGCATGGACTGACCCGTCCCGCCAGCGGTCGGCCGCCGCCCCGGGACCGGGGCGGCGGCCGACCGGCTCGCGGCTCAGCGCAGGGCGTACTCCCGCAGGTTCGCCGGTTCCAGACCCGCCGCCTCGGCCGCCTCCAGCGCCCGGGTCAGATCGGCTTCCAGCTGGGGCCCCATGTGCAGCAGGACGATGTCGCCGGCCCGGAGCCGGGGCGTGGGGGGCGTCCATTCACCCCAGGTGGTGAAGTCGTGGGTCCAGGTGACCACGGCCTCGGCACCGCAGGCGCGGGCGGCGGTGAGCGTGTCGTCGTTGCAGTACGGCCAGCTGTATGTCGGGCCGCCCGCCGGGCGCAGCAGCCGGGGGCTGTCCCCGAAGGCCGCCAGCTGGCGGTCGCGGGCACCGCAGATCTCGGCGCGCTGCCCGGCCTCGCCGAGGGTCGTCAGGTCGGGGTGGCTGACCGTGTGGTTCTCGACCCGGGACGGCCCGTGGGCGAGAAGGGTCCGGTAGTAGTCCATCTCCCGCTCGTACGCGCCGGGCAGCAGGAACAGGGACGCGGGTACCCGCCGTTCGAGCAGAAGCCGCTGGGCTCCGGCGGCGTTCCCGGTGCCCCATCCGCCGTCGACGGTGAGGAAAACGACCGGATCGTCGGTGTCCACCCGGGAGATGACGGTCGCGGCCTCGGAGTCCGCGGCGACGGCCTGGGCGGATCCTGGGAGGAGCGCGAGCGGAAGGAGGGCGGCGGCGAGCGCGGCACGCACGAGGCGGCCCCCACGAGTACGGGATCTCGGCACGGCCGGCATGATCGGCCTAGACCAACTGCGCTGTCAATGGCGGGAGTTGCGGCACTCCGCCGCCCGCACAAACGGACCGCCCGGGTCCGGCCGTCGCAGGCCGGACGGCCCGGAGTGGAGGAGCCCTTGCCACCACCCGCGGCGGATGGTGCAATGTCACATATCGCATTCCCTCTGCTCCCGCTCCGCCTTTCCCTTGCGAGGTCCCCTCCGTGACCGCCGTCCGCACCATCGACTACCACACGGCCGGTGAGCCGTTCCGCATCGTCCACGACGGCCTCGTTCCCACCCCCGGCGACACCGTCGCGGAACGCTTCGCCACCGCCGTCGGCGTGGGCGGCTCCCCCACCGCGCCCCGCCGCGGCCCGCTCGACGAGGTCCGCCGCCTGCTGGTGCGGGAGCCGCGCGGGCACTCCGGCATGTACGGCGGGTTCGTCGTCCCGCCCGACGACGACGGCGCCCATCTGGGCGTGCTCTTCTGGCACAAGGACGGCTACTCCACCGCCTGCGGCCACGGCACCATGGCACTCGGGGCATGGGCCGTCGACGAGGGGATCGTCAAGGCGCCCGCGGACGGCACGGTCCAGGTCCGGATCGACGTGCCGTCCGGGCGGGTCGGTGCCACCGTGCGCCGCGAGGGCGGCCGTACGACCGGGGTCACCTTCCGCAACGTACCCACCCGGGTCACCGCCAGGGCCGTGCGCGTCACCACCGGGCTCGGCCCCGTCGACGTCGATCTGGCGCACGCCGGGGCCTGTTACGCCTCCGTGTCCGCCACCGCGCTGGGACTGATCGTGGAGCGCGCCTCGCTGCCCCGACTCGTCGCCGTGGGGCGGGAGATCCGGTCCGCGCTGGCCGGTCACCCCGGCACCCGGCACCCCGCGCGCCCCCTGCTGTCGGGCGTCTACGGCGTCATCCTCCACGAGGAACTGCGCGCGGAGGCGGGCGGGCTGGCCCAGCGCAACGTCACCGTGTTCGCGGACGGTCAGTTCGATCGCTCCCCCTGCGGCTCCGGGACCTCCGCCCGGCTGGCCCTGCTGCACGAGGAGGGCCGCCTCGCGCCGGGCGACCTGCTGCACCACGAGTCGGTCGCAGGCACGGTGTTCACGGGCCGGGTGGTCTCCCGTACGGACGAGGGCACGGTCACCGACATCAGCGGCGCCGCCCACCGCACCGGTGAGCACCGGTTCGTGCTCGACCCGTACGACGACCTGCCGGAAGGATTCCTGCCGTGACCCCGCCCCTGCCCCCGCCCCCGCCCCCGCCCCCGGTGCTCGACGCCGGCACGGTCGATCGGCTCCTGGGACACCCGGCCGCCGCGGACGCCCTGGAGGAGGCGCTGAGGGCCGGGCTCGACCCGGAGCTGACGCCGCCCCGCACCGTCACGCCCGTACCGGCCGGGCAGTTGCTGCTCATGCCGGCCGCGTGGGGCCGGTACGCGGGGGTGAAGGTCGCGGGTGTCGCGCCCGCCAACCCGGCGCGTGGCCTGCCCCGGATCACCGGCGGTTACCTGCTGCTGGACGGCCGGACGCTTATGCCGCTGGCCCAGCTGGACGGCGCCGCGCTCACCGCGCTGCGCACCCCGGCGGTGTCCGCCCTGGCGGTACGGCTGCTCGCCGTGCACGACGCCCGGCATCTGGTGCTGTTCGGCGCGGGGCCGCAGGCCTACGGACACCTGCGGGCGCTGCGCGCCGAACGGCCCCTGCACCGCGTCACCGTCGTCACACGGACCCCGGAGGGCGGCAAGGCGCTGGTGGAGTACGCCCGGACGGACCTCGGGCTGGAGGCCCGTACCGGCACGCCCGGAGCGGTGGCCGAGGCCGACCTCATCGTCTGCTGCACCACCGCCCGCGAGCCGCTGTTCGACGGCGGGCTCGTGCCGGACCACGCCACGGTCGTGGCGGTCGGCTCACACGAACCGGACGCCCGGGAGACCGACACCGCGCTGGTGCGGCGGGCGGCGGTGTTCGTGGAGGCGCGCGCGGCGGCGTACGAGGAGGCGGGCGACCTGATCATCCCCGCGGCCGAGGGGGCCATCGGGCCCGGGCATGTCGCCGGGAACCTGGCCGACCTGGCCACGGGCCGGGCTCCGGTCCCGGTGGACCGTCCCCGCCTGTTCAAGAGCGTGGGCATGGCCTGGCAGGACCTCGTGGTCGCCGGGGAGGTGTACCGGCGGCTCGGCTGACGGCGGCCGGGCGGGAACCTGCAGCGGGGGCCGGGCCGTTCTGGTCCCGGCCCCCGGTCGCGCGGGTCGTCCCCGGGCGTTCCCCCTTCCGGCCGGTGACGGGCCGTGGCAGATCCGGCCCGGAGCCACCCGGCCGCGTACCGGAAGCCGCCCGCACGCCCTGCGGTCTTGGTCAGGGAACTTCTCTGCGTCAGGCCACTCCGCCTTGGGGCAGGTCCGGCGCATGGGGCTCGTTCGTCCAGTAGGGAGGACCGGGGGAGGCGCACGGTGAGTAACGAGTGCGCCGGGTGGCGCTGCTGTTCCTCGCTCGCCGACGACACCGCGCGCGGACGATCGGCGCTCCCGAGCGGCTGGTCAGGCAAGGCGCCGGGCCCGCCGAACAGGCACTCGCCGCCGAGCCGCCTCCGGCAGCGGCTCAGCAGCCACACGGTCGACGGCCTCCTCCAAGAGCATTTGTCGTATTGCCTCACTAGTCCTGGTCCTCTTGTCCTGCCCCGCCCCTGTCCGGCTTCCTGTCCACGGAGCCGCTCGCCGTTCGCAGGCGTTCAGCGAGCGGGTCCGCAGACAGGAGTCACCGACCTGAGGAGAGGTTGATGAAGAAGGCGTACGAGGCTCCGACCCTCGCCCGGCTCGGCACGTTCCGGAAGAAGACCGGGCTGCTGAGCCGCCACGGCAACGACCGTCTGATCCTGAGCAAGAACTGACGATCCCCGCCACGGCGAAATGACCCCACTGCACGAGAGTGCGGGGACGGGCCCCGGCGGCGCGTCCTTCACGGTCCTCAGCGACCGTGCGGACGCCGCCGCCGTGGCCCGCTCCTTCCACCGCACCGGTACGCGTGTCCTGGAACACGCCTCGGGCCGGCCGTGGCTGGTGGGCCGCTGGAGCGACCACGAACTGGTCACCGCCCGCGTCCGCACCACGTCCCTCGCCCTCATCGGCACCTCCCCCGTCGACAGCCGTGAGCTGGACCGCCTGGCCGCCCGGCTGCGGGACCTCGCGGAACTCGACACCTGGGTCCGTTCCGTCCCCGGCAGCTTCCACCTGGTCGCCTCGCTCGACGGCCGGCTCCGGGTGCAGGGCACCGCCTCCGGGCTCCGGCTGGTCTTCCACGCGGCCGTCCGGGGCGTGCGGGTGGCCGCGACCCGCGCCGACCTGCTCGCCCCGCTCCTCGGCGGCCCCCCGGACCCGAAGGAGGTGGCCGTACGGCTCCTCTGGCCCACGCCCCACCCGCTGTCCGAGCGCCCGCTCTGGCCCGGCATCACCGCGGTTCCCCCGGACGAGGCGCTGCTCGTCGGGCAGGACGGGCGCACCGCGCGCCACTCCCGCTGGTGGACGCCCCCGGAGCCGGTCCGCACCCTCGCCGCCGGGGCTCCCCGGGTGCGCGAGGCGCTGGTCCGGGCCGTCGAGGTGCGCACCCGGTCCGGCGGGGTCGTCAGCTGCGACCTGTCCGGTGGCCTGGACTCGACCTCCGTGTGCTTCCTCGCCGACCGGTCGCCCGCCCGGGTGGTGGCCAGCACCTGGCCGGGCCGCGACCCCGCCGACACCGACCTCCAGTGGGCCCGGCACGCGGCGGCCTGGCTGCCGGACGTCGAACACGTGGTGTGGGACGCCGACGCCTCGCCGCTGGTCTACACGGACCTGCTCGGCATCGACGACGTGCTGGACGAGCCGACCATCGGCGTCATGGACCGCTCCCGGGTGCTCCGGCATCTGCCCGACATGGCGGAGCGGGGCAGCAGGATCCATCTGACGGGCATCGGCGGTGACCATGTTGCCTGGTGCTCGGAGGCGTACTACCACCGGCTGGCGCGGACCCGGCCGCTGTTCGCGCTGCGGCAGTTGCGGGGCTTCCGGGCCCTGTGGCAGTGGCCGCTGGGCGGGGTGCTGCGCGCACTGGCCGACTGCCGGCCGTACCGGACGTGGCTGCGGGACTCGGCGGGGCGGCTGCGCGGTCCGCTGCCCGGGACGGTCGGCGCCGGGCTCGGCTGGGGCATGCCTCCCCGGCTGTTCGGCTGGGTGACCCCGGAGGCGGAGCGGCTTGCACGGCTGGCACTGCGGGAGGCCGCCGCCGAGGGGTGCCGGCCTCTGCACCCGGACCGGGGGCTGCACGGGGACCTGGAGCAGCTGCGCTCCTGCGCCCGGATCATCCGCCAGTGGGACCACATGGCGGCCCGTGCCGGGCTGCCGATGGGCCATCCGTTCCTCGACGACCGGGTGCTGGAGGAGTGCTTCGCGGTGCGCCCGGAGGAGCGGGTCACTCCGTGGGCGTACAAGCCGCTGCTGACCTCCGCGATGCGGGGGATCGTGCCGGAGGCGTGTCTGCGCCGCAGCAACAAGGCCACGGCCGCGATGGACGCCGCCGACGGGCTCCGGGAGCACCGCGCCGACCTGGCGGCGCTGTGGGAGGACTCGCGGCTGGAGCAGCTCGGGCTGGTGGACGGCCGGGTGCTGCGCAGCCTCGCGCGGCGGCCCGCCACACCGGAGCTCCGGGACGCGGTCCTGTACTCGACGATCGCCGCCGAGGTGTGGCTGCGCGCGCTCGAACGGACGGCCTCCGGCCGCCGCTGATTCCACTTCCGAGATCTGAGAAGAGAGGGAGCCGCTCATGGCGCTGCGTTTCGCCGCCGATGTGTCCACGGCGAGGACCGACCACGGCACCGTCCTGCTGGACGAGCGCGGCGGTGACTACTGGGAGCTGAACCCCACCGCGACCCTGGTGGTGGACGTCCTGCTGAGGGGCGGCGACGAGGTCGCGGCGAGTGCGGCGCTGGTGGCCGAGTTCGACATCGACGCCGAGGCCGCGCGGCGGGACGTCGACGTGCTCGTCCGGCAGCTGCGGGCCTCCGGACTGGCCGAATGACCACGCCCAGCGCCCTTGAGCGCCCGCAGGGAGTGCCCTTCGCCCGCCGTCTGGCGGCCCGGCTGGTGCTGGGCCCGGCGCTGCTGCTGTCGCTGCTGCCGCCGCGCCGGATCCGCGCGGTGCTGGGCTGGGCGCGCCGGGGTGCCGCACCCGCCACCGCGGAGGGGGCGCTGGACGCACGGGACGCGCTGTGCGCGGTGAGCCTGCGCTGCGCGGGGCCACAGGGCTGTCTGCCCCGGTCGCTGGGGGCCGCGCTGCTGTGCCGGCTGCGCGGGACCTGGCCGACCTGGTGCACGGGGGTGCGGACGGTGCCGCCGTTCGCCGCGCACGCGTGGATCGAGGCGGAGGGCCGCCCGGTGGGCGAGGGCATGCCGGACGGCTACTTCACCCGGCTGATCACCGTGGGACCCCGACGCCGGCCGACCGGCCGGTGACGCGGTCCGACGAAGGGGTGCCCCGGGCGGACAGAGCGGCGGCGGGCCCGGAGCACCTCACCACGCGGGGCTCGGTCGCCGCCCTGTACCGGCTCACCGCCGGGCATCGCCCGTCGATCGTCCTCGCCACGGTGCTCACGCTCGTGGCTTCCGCGCTGGGACTCGCCCAGCCGCTGCTCGCCGGGGAGGTCGTCGATCTGGGCGGCCGGCCGGAAGGTGAGCGGGGGGCGTTCTGGCTGATGCTGCTGGGGCTCGGCGTGCTGTTCGCCGCGGAGGCGGTCACGGGCGCGTTCGGCAGGTTCCTGCTGGAACGTACGGGTGAGGGGGTGGTCCGGGAGCTGCGCCACGGACTGGTGCAGCGGTTCCTGCGACTGGAGATGCGGGAGTACCACCGGCACCGCGGTGGCGATCTGGTCTCCCGGGTGACCTCGGACACGACGCTGCTGCGGGAGGTGGTGTCCCAGGCGCTCGTCGACCTGGCGACCGGGACCCTGGTGGCGGCGGGGGCGCTCGCGCTCATGGCGTGGCTCGATCCGCTGCTGCTGGCCGTCGTCGCGGTGACCGTGCTCGCGGCGGCCGGCGTGGTGGCGGTGCCCATGCGGGGGATCCGGGCGGCTTCGGTGCGGATGCAGGGATCCGTCGGGGCGGTGGCCGCCGAGCTGGAGCGGGCACTCGGTGCGATCCCTCTGGTGCGGGTGCACAGGGCCGAGGACCGCGAGGCCGCGCGCATCGGGGAGCGGGTCGACGGCGCCTACGGGGCGGGGGTGCGCATCGCCCGGCTGTCGGCCGTGATGGGCCCGGCCGTGGAGCTGGCCGTGCAGGGCTCGCTCCTGCTCGTGCTGGTGATCGGCGGGCTCCGGGTGGGCGGCAGTGGGCAGTCGCTGGGTGACCTGGTCGCGTTCCTGCTGTACGCCTCCTATCTGGTGCTGCCGCTGTCCTCGGTGTTCCACGCGGTCGGGCTGATCCAGCGGGGGGTGGGCGCCCATGAGCGGGTGCGGCAGGCCCTGTGCCTCCCGGCGGAGCGGCCGGAGCCGTGTCCGGCCCCGGTCCCCGGGCCGGGGGGTGCGCCCGTGCTGGCGCTGCGCGAGGTGCACTTCGGCTACACGTCCGGACAACCCGCCCTGCGCGGGGTGTCCTTCACGGTGCCGCGGCGCGGGCAGATCGCGCTGGTGGGGCCATCGGGGGCGGGAAAGACCACTCTGTTCTCGCTGATCGCCCGCTTCTACGAGCCCGACGCCGGGACGCTGCTGTTCGACGGGCGGCCCGCGGCCGGGCTCGGCCTCGCCGCGTGCCGCGCGCGGATCGCCCTCGTGGACCAGAGCCCGCAGGTCTTCCACGGCACCCTGCGGGACAACCTGGTGTACGCCGCGCCGCACGCCACGGAGGCCGAGATCGCGCGGGCCGTCCGGCTGGCCCGGCTCGACGGAGTCGTACGACGGCTGCCGGGCGGCCTGGACGGGGAGGTGGGCGAGCGCGGGGGGACCCTGTCGGGGGGTGAGCGCCAGCGGGTGGCGCTGGCCCGCGCCCTGCTCGCCGGACCGGCGCTGCTGCTGCTCGACGAGCCGACGTCCCACCTGGACGCGGTCAACGAGGCCGCGCTGGCCGGGGTGCTGCGGGACGTCTCCGGAGAGTGCGCGGTCCTGGTGATCGCGCATCGGCTGTCGACCGTGCAGCACGCGGACCGGATCATCGTCCTGGAGGAGGGCAGGGTCACCGCGACAGGGCGGCACGAGAGCCTGCTGGCCGGCTCTCCCACGTACCGGGCGCTCGCGGAGGGGCAGATGCTGCGGACCGCGGGCCGCTGACGGAGGGCAGCCGGAGCCGGTCGGCGTTACTTTTGCAGTGCGGGCGTGGTCACCACCCGCGGTGCTCCGGAAAGGGCCAGGACCCATGCGTGTGATCGCCTACTTCATGCATGAGGGGGAAGCCGCCGAGGCGCTGCGGATGCTCAGCAACGTCTCGGCCACCGGCAGTTTCGTCGTCGGTGACATCGACGAGAGCGAGCTGCCCCGGCTGGCCGCCGCCGGGCTGACGGTCGACCGGCTCGACGCGGACGCCCCGGTCGAGACCCCCGCCGTCGCCCGCGCGGACCGGGGCCTGGTCCCGGAGGGGGCGGCGGTCGGCATCGCGGAGGGCGTGCGGGGCGAGCCGCTGCCCAGGGAGCCGGACGCGCCCGCGCAGTGGGTGCTGCGGCTGGGTCAGCCGCTGCTGGAGGAGCACCGTCTGGAGATCACCGCCCGGGGCATGGTGCTGCACCGTGCCGTCCCCACGCACGCGTATCTGGCGACGGCCACGCCGGAGCAGGCGGAGGACGTGCTCAATCTGCCGTTCGTGCGGTCCGTGGAGCGGTACGGCCCCGAGCTGGCGGCGCCGGTCCGGCTCGCGGGCGCGGAGGAGGCGGTTCCGGGAGCCCCGGTCACCCGGACCTGGGACCTGGTGCTGGACGACGCGGCGGCGCGGCCCGGGGTCCGGGAGTGGCTGGACCGGCACGCGGAGGAGCGGGACGCACTGACCGTCGAGGCGGAGGGCGGGCGTCGGCTCCGGGTGCGGCTCGCCGCCGGTTCCCGGCTGGAGACGGCGATCCCGCAGCTGCCCGGTGTGATGGGGATGACCGAGTACGTGCCGCCGCAGTTGTTCAACGACGTCGCACGGGTCCTGCTGGGCGTGGCGTCGCCGGGCGGTTCCGGTGCCGGGCTGCCGTTCACCGGCCGGGACCAGATCGTGGCCGTGGCGGACACCGGACTGGACGCCACGCACCCGGACTTCGCCGGCCGGATCGTCGACACGGTCGCCCTGGGCCGCCCCGGCGACCCCTCCGACCGGCACGGGCACGGCACACATGTGGCGGGCTCCGTGCTGGGTGACGGCTCCGCGTCCCAGGGCGCGGTCCGGGGGGTGGCGCCCGAGGCGCGGCTGTACTTCCAGTCGGTGATGGACGCAGGCGGCGGGCTCGGCGGTCTGCCGCTGTCCCTGGAGGACCTGTTCGAGCCCGCCTACCAGGCCGGGGCGCGGATCCACAACAACAGCTGGGGTGCGCCGACCGAGGCCGCGTACACGGCGAACTCCGACGACGTGGACGCGTTCGTGCGGAGCAGGCCCGACATGCTGGTCGTCATCGCCGCGGGCAACAACGGCACGGCGGCGGTGAGGCTGCACTCGGACAGAGGGTTCGTCGACTGGCTGTCGCTGGGTTCCCCGGCGTCGAGCAAGAACGCGCTGACCGTCGGCGCGGCCCGGACGAGCCGCACGGACGGGCCGACCGCCGGACTGACCTGGGGGCAGTGGCACTCGGGGGTGCCTTTCCCGGACAGTCCGATCGCGGACGAGCCGGTGTGCGGGGACCCCGAGGCGCTGGCCGCGTTCAGCAGCCGGGGCCCGTGCGACGACTGGCGGGTGAAGCCCGACGTGGTGGCGCCAGGCACGGACATCCTGTCGACGCGGGCGTCGACCGCGCCGGAGCACAGTTTCTGGGGGCTGCATCCGAACAGCCGGTACGCCTTCATGGGCGGCACCAGCATGGCGACGCCGCTGGTCGCGGGCTGTGCGGCGCTGGTGCGGGAGTTCTACGTACGGGAACGGCGGACCCGGCCCAGTGCGGCGCTGCTCAAGGCGACCCTGATCAACGGGGCCAGGACGCTCACCGCGGCGGACTCGGCGGCCAGGGACCCCCACTTCCACCAGGGGTTCGGGGCGGTGCACCTGCCGTCGAGTCTGCCGCACCCGGGGCGGCCGGAGCTGTCCCTGGAGTTCGTGGACACGTGGGAGACACCGGAACGGCAGTTCCAGCGGACCGGGGAGCGGGTGCTGTTCTCCGTGGAGGCGGCCGCGGGCACACCGCTGCGGGTGTGCCTGGCGTACACGGATCTGCCCGGCCGGTCCCTGCAGAACGACCTGAGTCTGCTGATGGAGACCCCGGACGGCACGAAGCTCGCGGGGAACGGCGGCCTGCCGAACCGGCTGCTGCGCACGGACAGCACCAACAACGTGGAGGCCGTTCGGATCCCGGACCCGGCGCCCGGCAGATACCTGCTCCAGGTCTTCGCCCGCAGCCTGCTGAAGGGCCCCCAGGACTACGCCCTGGTCGTGACGGGTGACCTGACGACGCCGATCCGCCGGGTCCTCGGCTGATCGCCCGAGGGTGTGCGTCCATGTGCCGTCGCCGACCGGCTGGTCAGCCTGTCGCGCGGCAGGCAGCGGTCCCCGCGCAGGCCGCGCCGGTCCCGCGCCCTGGCGGCAGACTCACGCCCGCGGACCGGGTGACGGAACGCCCGCCGCGCCCGAGGCGGTCACCGTGCGGGCCGCTTCCTGTCGCGGCGCGCCCGTGCCCCGAGAGCCGGTCGCGGTGTCAGGGGCGTCCGCCTGCTCGCCCTCTCCCCCGGGCGCCGGTCCCGTTGCCGCCGGGACCGGGTCAGCCCCAGGGGCAGCGGGGCAGGCCCGGGAACGGGTCCTCGTCCGTCCACACGTGGTTGGCCGGGATGGCGCCCCGTGCCTCGATCGACGGCAGCTGGACCGTCTCGTCGCCCTGGGTGTAGTACCAGACGTTGTTGCCGCCCGGGTGGGGTTCCCCCATGGTCCAGCAGGTGAACCAGCTGGTCGTGGTGTGGAGCAGCCCGGTCACCGGGGCCGTGTACGAGGGGCGTCCGTACAGTTTGCCGGGACTGTTCTCGCAGTACAGGTCCTTGGTGTAGGTGTTGCCTGTGTGGTCGGCCAGGTGCGTCGGGCCGCTCACCGCGGCCGCTTCCCAGGGTCTACAAGGGGGCCTGACATCCCGCTGACACGCGTCCGGACCGCTGACCCGGGTCCGGCGGATCAGGCCCGGACCACGGGGCCGCCGGACGCTCGTCGGCCCTCCTCACCCTGCTCGCTCTTCTCGGCCGCGAGCACGATCTGGGTCTGGGTGGTCTGGCCGACGAGCCGGTCCCGGTCGTCCCGCAGGTCCGTCTGGACCACGACGAGGGTTCCGCCGGCATGCAGCGGACGGGCCGTGGCGTGGACGCGGCCGGAGGCGGCACGCAGGAAGTTGGTCTTGGACTCGACCGTCGACGTCCCGGCCCCGGCAGGGAGGTTGAGGAAGGCACACACGGCGCCGACCGAGTCGGCCAGCGTCATCAGCGCCCCGCCGTGCAGGACGCCGCCGACGGTGCACGCCTCGGGCGACCAGGCCAGGCTGCCCACGGCCCGCTCGGGCGTGGCCTCGTGCAGCTCGATGCCCAGCCGCGCCGCGAAGGGCATGGCGGCGAGGAGGTCGGCGGGGCGGGGGGCGGCCGTCTCGGATGAGGACATGGGGTGCCGTCCTTTCAGGTGCGGATCCGGATCTCTCGTGCGCTCGGTGGCGATCCTGCGCCACACCGGCCCGCGTTGTCGCGCCCGGGCGCCGGATCGGCCGGTTCGAGGGACGAGTTCACGCCGTGCCGCCGGGGGAGCCGCCCCGGCCGGTCAGTCCACCGCCGCTCCGGCCAGCAGCAGGCCGCCGACCGCGAGGAGCAGCATGGCCATCAGGGGGGCGACGAAGCGCAGATAGCGGTCGTAGCGCACCTCGGCGAGCGCGAGTCCGCCCATGACGACGGCGGACGTGGGGGTGATCAGGTTCACCCAGCCTGAGGCGGACTGGTAGGCGGTGACGACCACGTCCCGGCCGACCCCGGCGAAGTCGGCGAGGGGGGCCAGGATCGGCATGGCCAGGGCGGCGTGACCGGAGGACGAGGGCACGAGGAACGCGAGCGGGATGTTGACCAGGAACATCAGGATCGCGAAGAGTCCGGACGAGGTTCCGGACACGGCGCGGTGCAGGACGTCCAGGACGGTGTCGGTGACCGCCGCGTTGTTCATGAGGACCGTGACCCCGCGTGCCAGCATCACGATCAGCGCCGCTCCGGCGAAATCGCCTGCCCCGGCGGTGACGGCACTCGCCGTGCCCTTCTCTCCCAGTCCGCCGACGAGGCCGACGACGACGGCGGCGACGAGGAACAGCGCCGCGAGTTCGGGGAAGTACCAGCCGAGTGTGGGCAGGAAGGTGACGCCCAGATCGGACCACGGCACCACCGCGAAGATCATGAAGAGGAAGGTGCTCGCGAAGAGGCCCAGGACGGTCCTCAGCCGGGCGGAGAGCACCGCGGCCGGCTCGCCGTCCCGGCCCGTGCCCGCCCCCGTGTCGGCGTCCGCGGGCGACCGGTCCCCGTCGGTGGCGGGCACCAGGGACCGGGACGGGTCGGCGTGGACGCGCCTGGCGTACCGGACGACATAGGCGGCGGTGAGGGTGGTGAGAACCGCCCACATCGCGAGCCGGAGCAGGATGCCGTCGCCGGTACCGATGCCCGCGCTGTCGGAGGCCACGCCGGTGGCGAACGGGTTGACGGTGGAGGCGAGGGTGCCGACTCCGGCGCCCACCATGACGACGGCGACGGCCACCATCCGGTCGTACCCGAGTTTGAGCATGAGCGGGACGGTCAGCGCGTAGAAGCCCAGGGTCTCCTCGGCCATGCCGTAGGTGGTGCCGCCGAGGGAGAAGACCGTCAGCAGGACCACGAGCAGAAGCGTGCGGTGGTGCCGCAGGCGATGGGCGAGGCGGGCCACGCCGAGGCCGAGGGCTCCGGTGCGCAGCGTCACGGTGACGAAGGCGCCGACCATCAGGATGAAGAGGAACACTCCGGCCGCGCCCGCGAAGCTCCCGTCGGCGCCGGGCGCGGTGAGGCCGCTGCCCGGGTCGGTGACGCCGTACAGCCCGTTGACCGGTGCGAGGAACAGGTCCTTCAGCCGGTCCCAGAAACCTGACGGGGCCTCCACGGGGTGGTAGGTGCCCGGGACCGGGCTGCCGTCCCGGGTGTCGTAACGGCCGGCGGGTATCACGAAGGTGAGTGCCCACACGGCGAGGGTGACGGCGATCAGCACCGTGAACGCGGACGGAAAGCCGCGGTGCCGCCGTCCGCCGGGACGGCGTTGCGCGTCCGGGCCGGTTCCGGTGGGGCCGGCCGCGGGGGACGTGTTCTCGCTGATCGTCATCTCGTCTCCCGACGGACGTGCGGGCGGCGTCCCGGGAGGCGGCCGCCGGGGGTGACGACGGTGCCGGTGGCGCCGTCGAGGAGGGCCTGTGCGTCGCCGAGGGCGCCGATGGCCGCGAGTCCGCCGGTCCGTTCCACGAACCGGCACGCCGCGTCGACCTTGGGGCCCATCGATCCGGCAGCGAACCGCTGGGACCGGAGGCGGGCGGCCGTGGTGAGGCCGATGGGTGCCGCTTCGGGGGTGCCGTGGCCGCGTTCGACGTGGGTCACGTCGGTGAGCAGGAGGAGCGCGTCGGCGTCCAGCGCCTCGGCGAGCAGGGCCGCGGTGAGGTCCTTGTCCACGACGGCTTCCACGCCGCTGAGCCGCCCCTGCGCATCGCGGACGACGGGCACTCCCCCGCCTCCTGCGCACACGGCCACGGCGCCGGAGTCCAGCAGCAGGCGTATCAGCCGCGTCTCCACGACGCACAGCGGGCGGGGCGAGGGCACGACACGCCGCCAGTGAGGGCCGTCCCGGCGGACCGTCCAGCCGTGCGCGGCGGCCAGCCGCTCGGCTTCCGCCCGTTCGTGGACGGGCCCGACGAACTTCTGCGGGTCGTCGAAGGCGGGGTCGTCGGCGGCGACCAGGGTCTGGTTGAGCAGGGCGCAGATCTGCCGGCCGGGCAGGGCGTTCTGGAGGGACTGCAGCAGCCAGTACCCGATCATGCCCTGTGTCTCGGCTCCGAGGACGTCGAAGGGATACGGCCTGCTCAGTGCGTGGTCGGCCGCGCTCTCCAGGGCCAGTACACCGACCTGAGGGCCGTTCCCGTGGGTGATGACGAGCTCGTGGTGGTGAGCCAGGGGGGCCAGGGCGGCGACGGCCGTACGGAGATTGGCGAGCTGGACCGAGGCGTCCGGACGTTCCTTGCGCCGGAGCAGGGCGTTGCCGCCCAGAGCGACGACGACACGCATGGGGTGTTCTCCAACGTGCGAGGGGGACGGGGTGTGCGGGAGGGTCAGTCGGCGAGGGTGGCGACGAGGATCGCCCTGATGGTGTGGAGCCGGTTCTCCGCCTGGTCGAACACGATGGAGCGGGACGACTCGAACACCTCGTCGGTGACCTCCATGGCGGTCATGCCGGTGCGGGCGGCGATCCGCGCGCCGACGGTGGTGTCGCTGTCGTGGAACGCCGGCAGGCAGTGCATGAACTTGACGCGGGGGTTCCCGGTGGCGCGCAGGACGTCCATGGTCACCTGGTACGGCTTCAGGAGCGCGATCCGCTCGTCCCAGAGTTCGGCGGGTTCACCCATGGACAGCCAGACGTCGGTGTAGACGAAGTCGGCCCCGGCGACACCTTCGGTCAGGTCGTCGGTGAGGGTGATGCGGGCTCCCGAGGAGGAGGCGGCGCGGCGGGCCTCCGCCACCGTGTCCGGGGCACTGTGCAGACTGCGGGGCCCGGCCATCCGTACGTCCATGCCGAGCATCGCGGCGGTGACGAGCAGGGAGTTGGCGACGTTGTTCCTGGCATCGCCCAGGTACGCGAACGACACCTGGCTGAGCGGCTTGTCGGTGTGCTCCCACATGGTGAGCACGTCCGCGAGCGACTGGGTGGGGTGCCACTGGTCGGTCAGGCCGTTCCACACCGGCACGCCGGCGTGGCGGGCGAGTTCCTCGACCAGTTCCTGGTCGCTGCCCCGGTATTCGATGCCGTCGTAGTAGCGGCCCAGGACCCGGGCGGTGTCCTTGACGGACTCCTTGTGGCCGAGCTGTGAACCGGCGGGGTCCAGGTAGGTGACGTGGGCGCCCTCCTGGTGGGCGGCGACCTCGAAGGCGCAGCGCGTACGGGTCGAGGTCTTCTCGAAGATGACCGCGATGTTCTTGCCGGAGAGCCGAGGCCGACCGGTGCCCGCCCTGCGGGCGGCCTTGAGTTCGGCGGCGAGGTCGAGGAGGTGGTGGAACTCGGCCGGAGTGAGGTCGAGTTCCTTGAGGAAGGGGCGGTGGCTGAGAATGCCGGGCACGGTGTGCTCCTCGGGGGTCGGGCGGTGGTCAGACGGCTTCGCGTTCGATGGGGCAGGTCATGCAGCGGGGCCCGCCGCGGCCCCGCCCGAGTTCGCTGCCGCGGATGGTGATGACCTCGATGCCGCTCTTGCGGAGGTGCGTGTTGGTGGTGACGTTGCGTTCGTATGCGACGACGACGCCTGGTTCGACGGCCAGCACGTTGCAGCCGTCGTCCCACTGCTCGCGCTCGGCGGAGCGGATGTCCTGACAGGGGGTGAGCACGCGTACGGAGCCGAGGCCGAGGGCGTCCGCGATGACCTCGTCCGTCTGTTCGGGCTCATGATCGGTGATCGTCAGTCCCTGTCCGCCGGGGCCGGGCTCGATGGTGGAGGCGGGGAGCGGCCCGAGGCCGGCGTAGCGGGTGAAGGTGTCGCCGCTCACCATGGTCATGACCGTGTCCAGGTGCATGAAGTTGCGGCTCTTGGGCATGTCCAGCGCGACGACCCGGCAGGCGGAGCCCGCGGCGAACATGCGCAGGGCGAGCCTCTCCACCGCCTGGGGTGTGGTCCGTTCGCTCATGCCGACGAGCACGGCCCCGTTGCCGATGACCAGGACGTCCCCGCCCTCGATGGTCGCGGGGTGGTCGGCCTGCCCGCCCGACCACCGCGGGAACTCCCCCTTCTCGAAGAGGGGGTGGTGCCCGTAGACCGCCTCGAAGTGCACGGTCTCGCGGCGGCGCGCCCATTTCTTCATGGGGTTGACGCTGACCCCGTCGTACACCCAGCACGAGGTGTCCCGGGTGAAGAGGTGGTTCGGCAGCGGATGCAGGACGAAGTCGTCGGGGTCCATGGTGTGCAGACGGACGCTGGGTACGGTACCCGTCCGGGAGAGCAGCTCACGCCTGGTCATTCCGCCTACGAGGCCCGCGGCGAGCTCGGACGGCTCCAGGGAGTCGAGGAACGCGCGGACACGGTCCGTCGCCAGCGGGCCGAACTCGCGCTCGTCGCAGACCCTGTCGAGGACCAGCGTCCTCGCCGCGGGCCGCTCCAGGGTCTCGGTGAGCAGGTCGGCGAAGAGGTGGACCTGGACGCCGCGGTCGCGCAGGGTGTCGGCGAACGCGTCGTGCTCGTCCCTGGCCCGTTTGACCCACAGCACGTCGTCGAAGAGCAGTGCGTCCTTGTTGCTCGGGGTCAGGCGTTTCAGCTCCAGGCCGGGCCGGTGCAGGATGACCTGCTTCAACCGGCCCGTCTCGGACGCGACGTGAAAGGGCATGGGCTTCCTCGGGAGGGAGTGCGGGCAGGAGTGGGCGGGGGTGGGGACCGGGCCGTGCGTGAGGTGACCGGGCGGGCGGTGTCCGGCCCCGGACCCGCCCGGTCGCCGCTCCTACGCCTCCGCCGTGCCGTAGTAGGCGGTGCGCATGATCTCCTCCATGTCGTCGAGCATGGGCATGCGCGGGTTGGCGGGGGCGCACTGGTCCTCGTACGCGTTCAGCGCCTGGCGCGGAAGCGCGGTGACGAACGCCGTCTCCTCGACCCCGAGCGCGCGGAAGGACGGCTCGATGCCGACGGCGTCGCGGAGCCGCTCGACCGCGTCGGCGTAGGACGCCACTCCTTCGGCGGGGGTCGCGGCGGGCAGACCGAGGGCGCGGGCGATGTCCTGGAAGCGTTCGGGCGCCCGGTAGCTCTCGTACTTGGGCCAGCCGGTGAGCTTGCCGGGGACGGTGCCGTTGTAGCGGATCACGTGCGGCAGCAGGATCGCGTTGGTGCGGCCGTGGGCGATGTGGAAGGTGGCGCCGAGGGTGTGGGACATGGCGTGGACGATGCCCAGGAACGCGTTGCCGAAGGCCATTCCCGCGATCGTTCCGGCGTTGTGCATCTTCTCCCGGGCCCGGCGCCGCGCGGCCGGGTCGCCGGCGACGGAGGCCTCCAGGTTCTCGAAGACCAGCTTGACGGCGTGCAGGGCGAGCCCGTCGGTGAAGTCGTTGGCGTACACCGACACGTACGCCTCGGTGGCATGGGTCAGCGCGTCGAAGCCGCTGTCGGCGGCGAGGGACGCGGGCAGTTCGTCCGTGAGGACCGGATCCACGATGGCCACACTCGGGGTGAGGGCGTAGTCGGCCAGGGGGTACTTCTTGCCGGTCGCGGGATCGGAGATGACGGCGAACGGGGTGACCTCGGCTCCGGTGCCGGAGGTGGTGGGGACGCAGACGAGGCGGGCCCGCTCACCGGGAACGGGGAAGCGGAACGCGCGCTTGCGGATGTCGGAGAACTTCTGGCGCATGTCGGAGAAGTCGACGTCCGGCCTCTCGTAGAGCAGCCACATGACCTTCGCCGCGTCCATCGGGGACCCGCCGCCCAGGGCGATGATCGTGTCGGGGCGGAAGTCGCGCATCAGGGCGGCGCCGCGCCGCACGGACTCGATGCTGGGCTCCGGCTGGACGTCGTCGATGACCTGGACGGTCACCGGCTCCCGCCGCTGCCGCAGGACCCTGCTCACCCGGTCCACGTAGCCGAGGCGGGTCATGGTGGCGTCCGTGACGACGGTGACCCGCGAGACGCCCGGCATGGAGGCGAGGTAGCGGATGGACTGCGGTTCGAAGTAGATCTTCGGGGGCACCTTGAACCACTGGAGGTTGTTCTGGCGGGTGGTGACACGTTTGATGTTGAGAAGCTGGGCCGCTGAGACGTTGTCGGAGACCGACGTGCTGCCCCACGAACCGCACCCCAGGGTCAGGGACGGCAGCAGGTGGTTGTAGATGCCGCCGATCGCCCCTTGTGAGGAGGGGGAGTTGACGATGATCCGCACGGTCTTCATACGCCGCCCGTAACGCTCCGCGAGGTCCGGGTCGCCCGTGTGGATCACCGCGCTGTGGCCCTGCCCGTGGAAGGCCACCATGTCGGCCGCCAGGTCGAATCCCGCCTCCTCGCTGCCGGCGCGGAGCACGGCGAGGACGGGGCAGAGCTTCTCGCGGGTCAGCGGCTCCTCGCGGCCGACCCGGGCGGCCTCGGCCAGGATGAGGGAGGTGTCGCCCGGGACCGCGAAGCCCGCCTGCTCCGCGATCCAGGCCGGGCTCTGCCCGACGGCCCGCGGGTTGACGCGGCCCCGGCGGCCCCCCGGGTCGGGTGGGAAGAGGTAGTTCTCCAGCTTCCGCTTCTCGTCCGCCGTCGCCACGTACGCGTGCAGGGTGCGGAACTCCTCCAGTGCCTCGTCGTAGATCTCGTCGTCGAGGATGACCGCCTGCTCGGACGCACAGATCATGCCGTTGTCGAAGGACTTCGACAGCACCAGGTCGTTGACCGCCCGGCGCAGGTCGGCGCTGCGGTGCACATAGGCCGGTACGTTGCCGGCGCCGACGCCCACGGCGGGCTTGCCCGCCGAGTAGGCGGCCTTGACCATGGCGTTTCCGCCGGTCGCGAGGATCATGGCCACTCCGGGGTGGCGCATCAGCAGTCCGGTGGCCTCGGCCGAGGGCGCCCCGATCCACTGGACGCAGTGCTCGGGCGCGCCCGCGGCGACGGCCGCGTCCCGCACGATCCGTGCCGCTTCGGCGCTGCACTGCTGGGCGGACGGGTGGAAGGCGAACACCACGGGGTTGCGCGTCTTCAGGGCGAGGAGTGCTTTGAAGACGGTGGTCGCGGTCGGGTTGGTGACGGGGGTGATCGCGCACAGCACGCCGACGGGCTCCGCGATCTCGATGACGCCCTCGATGTCGTCGCGGGCGATCACCCCGACGGTCCGGGCGTGGGACATGCTGTGGGTGACGTGTTCGCAGGCGAACATGTTCTTGGCGGCCTTGTCCTCGAAGACGCCGCGGCCGGTCTCCTCGACGGCGAGCCCGGCCAGTGCGGTGTGCTGTTCCAGCGCGGCGACGGAGGCCTTGGCCACGACGTGGTCGACCTGCTCCTGGGTGAGGGACTCGAAGTCGGTGAGCGCCTTCAGCGCGTTGTCCACCAGCTGGTTCACGGCGATGTCGGTGTCCGACGGACCGGTCTCCCCGCTGGGGCGCGGTCCGCTGTCCGGCTTCGTCATGGAGAGCTCCGTAAGTTGTTAGGCGGCCCGGGAGGGCCGGATGTGGCTGATGGGGTCTTGCCAGTCGTGGCTC
>NZ_JADWYO010000044.1 GCF_022414595.1 Streptomyces sp. MUM 203J
CGCCAGGGTCTTGCGCCGACGACGGCGCAGCGAGTGCAGATAGTTACCCAATGACAGGTCGCTCCTCGGGTAGCTCGTAACGGCGGGTCCGCTCGCGCAGAGCCAGCGCCGATACCAGTGTGACCGGCCCCAGCCGACCCACAAACATCAGCAGAATCACGATCAACTCACCGGACACCGGCAGGTCCCCCGTGATCCCGGCGGACAGCCCGACCGTGCCGAACGCGGACACCGCCTCGAACAGCACGAACTCGAACGGCGCCCTCACCACCGCGAGCAGCGCGAGCGTTGCCGCCATGACGAAGCCCACCCCGAGCAGGGCGACCGTCAGGGCCTGCCGCAGGACGTGCGGGGCGAGGCGGCGGCCCATCACCATGGAATTCGGTTCCCCCCGCGCCTCGGCCACGATCGCGGCGGCGAGAACGGCGAAGGTGGTGACTTTGATGCCGCCCGCGGTGCCCGCACTGCCTCCGCCGACGAACATGAGCGTGCAGGTCACGAGGAGCGTGGCGGGCTTCATGGCCCCGATGTCGACGGCGTTGAAGCCGGCGGTCCGGCTCATCGCTGAGTGGAAGAACCCGTTCAGCAGCTTCCCGCCCCAGTGCAGCGGCCCGAGCGTGCCGGGGTTGCTCCACTCCAGCAGGCAGGTCAGCACGGTTCCGGTCACCAGCAGCGCGGCCGTGGCGACCAGCGTGAGCTTGATGTGCAGGGACCAGCCACGCCGCCCCGTGGTCCGGCGCCTCTGGTGGTGCCGCAGCACTTCGAGCAGCACGGGAAACCCGATGCCGCCCAGGATGACGGCGGCGGCGACGGGGAGCGTGACCAGCGGGTCGGTCGCGTACCGCGTGAGGCTGTCGGCGCGCAGCCCGAACCCGGCGTTGTTGAACGCGGAGACGGAGTGGAACACCCCGTGGTACAGCGCGTTCCCGATCGGCTCGCCGTACCCGTAGCGGAACCGCAGCGCGAGCCAGGCGGCGACGGCCAGCTCGACGGCGGCGGTGGTGCCCGCGACGCCGAGCAGCACCCGCCGTACGTCCCCGATCCCGAGGCTCCTGGTCTCGGCTGCGGCCGTCAGCTGCATCCGCAGCCGCAGCCTGCCGCTGACCAGCAGGGCCAGCAGCGAGGCCAGGGTCATGATCCCGAAGCCGCCGACCTGGATCAGCGCCAGGATGACGCCCTCGCCGAACCCGCTCCAGTACGTCCCGGTGTCGACCACCACCAGCCCGGTCACACACACGGCGGAGGTCGCGGTGAACAGGGCGGTGACGAACCCGGTCGCGTGTCCCTGCTCGGAGGCGAGCGGCAGGGCCAGCAGAGCCGCACCGGCCAGGGTGACGGCGGCGAAGGCCATGACGACGGTACGGGCCGGGTGCCGGGTGACCAGGGTGCGCCACAGCCGGGCCAAGCGTCCTGCCACGTACCCTTCCCGGCCTTCCCGTTCACACCCCGTCCGAGTGATCCGGGTTTCCCCGTTTCACCATGGTTCGCCACTGTATCCATGGCTCTGACCGGCAGCGCGACCGGCTCCAGGTCAGCACAGCAGGGGCCGGGCCGCGGGCAAACGGCCCGGCCGAAACCTTGACGGCCTCTTGGCGCCGCTCGCGCACCGGGACGCGCACCGCGAGCAGGCCCGCACGCACCGCGACCAGGCCTCTCAGGAGTCGGCCGCAAGCCCTGGAGCGCCCCACACCGGGAACCAGCGGGCGAGGTCCGCCTCGATCCGCAGGTCGTCGCCCAGCAGTGCGCGGGCCTGGATCTCCAGGGCGTTGTCGCGGCGCTCGCCGCCCGACGGGAGCGGCGCGAAGGGGTAGAAGGTGCCCCGCTTGTAGAGGTAGACCAGCGCCAGCTCCCGGCCGTCCCGGGGGTGCCGGAAACCGATCAGCGAGCACAGCAGGTGCGGGCCGAAGCCCGCTTCCTGAAGCAGGGTGTTCACCGCATGCAGGTCGTTGACCAGCGACACCACCTCGCCCGCCGGGTGGCGTACCAGGAGCCAGGTGTAGCCGTAGGTGTCCCGGGAGTAGGCGACCGGGTCGCCGCCCCCGGCCCGCCCCGCGTCGGCGTCGAGCAGCTCGCGCACCTCGTCCCGCAGCCGGTCGAACGCCCCGCCCTCGACCCCGGCGAAGCACACCGAACCGAGCCCCGTCGGGGTGAAGCCCGCACCCGCCTCCAGCGTCAGCGCCGCGCCCGGCACCGCGAACAGCTGGTCCAGGTCGGGCCGCACCGGCTTGCTCCGGCCCAGCAATGCGTCCAGGAAGCCCATCGGGTCACCCCTCTGCTCGGAGCCGTCCCGGTCTCAGCGGCCGAGCTGGGCCGAGATCCGGGTCAGCTGCTCCAGCCGCTGCTCCAGCGGCGGGTGCGAGGACAGCAGCCGCGCCATGCTCTCCTTCGAGGAGAACGCCGGCGCGAACCAGAAGGCGTTGTACGGCTCCGCCTGACGCAGGTCCCTGGTCGGGATGCGGCCCATCTCGCCGGTGACCTTGGTGAGCGCGGAGGCCAGCGCGGAGGGACGGCCGGTGAGCAGTGCGGCGGCCCGGTCGGCGGACAGCTCGCGGTAGCGGGACAGCAGCCGGGTCAGCAGGAAGCTGATCGCGTACACGGCGGCGCTGATCACCGGGATCAGCAGGACCGCGATGGCCGCGCCGCTGTCCCGGGTGTGACCGGCCCGGCCGAAACCGCCCCACAGGGCGACCCGCGCCATGACACCGGCCAGCACCCCGAGGAAGGCTGCGATGGTCATGACCATCACATCGCGGTGCGCCACATGCGACAGCTCGTGTGCCAGGACGCCCTCCAGCTCCTCGGGCTCCAGCCTGCGCAGGAGCCCGGTCGTCACGCAGACGAGAGCCGTGTCCTTGCTGCGGCCGGTGGCGAAGGCGTTCGGCAGGTCGTTCCGCGCGATGGCGACGCGGGGCTTCGGCATGTCCGCGAGCGCGCAGACACGGTCGACGGCGCCGTGCAGCTCGGGTGCCTGCTCGCGGGTGACCTCGCGGGCGCCCATGCTGTACGCGGCGATCCGGTCGCTGAACCAGAACTGGGCGATGAACAGCCCACCTGCGACGATCAGGATGATCGGCCAGGCCCCGCGCATCAGAGCCAGCAGCACGCCGACGAAGACCACATAGAGCAGGCCGATCAGGAACATGGTCGTCACCATGCGGGTCGTCAGCCCCCGGTCGGCCACATACCGGGAGTGGCTGTGGGATCGCGACGCTGCCATGGCACGTTCCGCCTCTTCTCCGCCGGCCCCCACTGTGTTGGTCCTGCTCGCCCCCGCCCTCTTCCTTCCCGCTTCTGCATTCGATTGTGCCCTTTCCGGCACGCATACGTTTTCGGCCACCTCGCGGCGCCGGGCTGTACGGCCCGTGGTAGCTTGCGGTTGTAGCCCTTCGCGTATCCCCCGTCGCGAAGGGCTACGCCTTTGACCCGGGCGAAACACATGCGCAGACACGGACAAGGGACTCCCCTCGTGGTCCCCCGTCCGTGTTTTTTCGAGTTAACAGTGCCGTGGATTGTTTATGCAAGCCCGCTCTACCGTGGGACGTGGGGAACGTGGGGAGGTGCGGACGTGGGGACCGTGATGGACGACGGCGCGGAGCACGCGGCGCCCGAGCTGCACACGCTGCAGCAGAAGGTCGCGTACATGGTGGAGAAGACCTTCCCCGGCGAGAAGGTCTCGGGACGGACCTTCGCCGAGCTGGTGAGAGAACGCGGCGGGTCCCTCTCCCACAGCTACTTCTCGAACATCCTGGCGGGAAAGGTCACCCACCCGTCGGAGGAGATCCTCAAGGCGCTCGGCCTGGGGTTCGGGGTGGACTGGCGGTTCTTCAAGGAGGAGTCGGAGGTCGTCGACGACGTCGTCTCCGGGCTGAGGTTCCTCGCGCAGCGCCGTACCGGGGAGATCACCGGGGTCGCGGCCCGCGGCGCCGGGGACGCCGGGCTGCCGCCGGAGCTGCTGGAGTTCGCGCTGTCCCTGCTCCAGGACACTGGTGGGGAGCAACGGGAGGATGCAGGCCCCCAGGGGTCCGAGAGATGCTGAGCCGCTGCTGATGTCCGACATACCCGACCAGACCTCGATGCGGGCACTGCGGAGGGAGTGCGAGGACGGGCTGGCCGACCTGCCGATCCCCGCCCCTTTCACCATTCCGGCGCTGGTCGCCAACATGGAGGCCGCACGGGGCCGCAGGATCGTGCTCCGGGAACTGCCCGACCGGCTGGCCCGGGTCGACGCGGCGTGCGGGCTGCGGCTGAAGGCCGGGGACACCAGCTTCGTCCTGTACCGGCGGCGCCCCACCCCGTACCAGACGCAGCACGTCATCCTGCACGAGCTGTGCCACGAGTGGTTCGACCACGGCACAGGCCTGGACGCGGAGCAGTTGCGGCGGCTGCTGCCGGTCTTCGACACCTCACTGATCGAACGGGTCATGGCGTCCGGTACGACGGTCCAGGCGCGCGCCCAGTACGACACCCACGACGAGCGGGTCGCGGAGTTCGGCGCGTCCCTCATCCCGCGGCTGGCCCGGGACGTGACCGGTGACGACCTGGTGGGGCGGCTGGCCAACTCGCTGTCCCGGCCGGTGGCGCACCGCCGCCGCCCCTGGTTCCGCCGCCGTTGACGCACCCGTCGACGCACCCCCCTTCGAAAGGCTTCCTGTGACCGCCCTGGACCTGGCCGGCTATGCCATCGCCGGCCTGATGACCGCCGTCGCGATCTGGCGGATGCCCGCCGCCCTGTGGGGTGACGAGGAGGACCGCAGACGGCGGGCCCTGTGGGGCTGCTACGCGGGCTTCGCCGCCGCGCTGTGGACGAAGACCGCCGCCGTACGGACCGGCCTCAACAACAGCCCGGTCGTGGACCTGGCCGTCCTGATCAAGCACTACACGGCCACCGTCGCGATTCTGGCGATCCTCGGCTACATCGTGGCGATCTACGGCGCCTACCCGGAGGACGGGGCGGTGCCGCGCCATGTGCGGTTCGCGCGGCTGGTGCAGCGGGTGGCGGCAAAGGCGTCCGTGGCGACGCTGGTGCTGCTGACGGTGCTGTTCTTCACGGTGGTCGACCGCTCGGTCCCGTCGGACCGGTTCGTGTCGGACCACGCGGGCCAGTGGGGCGCGACCCTCTACATGACCGTGTTCTACCTCTATCTCGGCGCGGCCTCGGCGGTGTGCGCGTACCAGTGGGCGCTGGCGACGGCGGACGCGCGGCTGCGGCATCTGCGGATCGGGCTCGGGATGATGACGTTCGCGATGCTCATAGGCGTCGGCTACACGGTGAGCCGGACGCTGTTCCTGTGGATCAGCGTGGCGGCAACCCCCTCGGAAGGGTTCGCACAGGGCTTCGACAAGGCGACGGAGGCCGCGCAGCTCGTCCTGTTCGGTTTCTTCGCGGTCGGGGCGTCGGTCCCCGCGTTCAGCAAGGGCTGGCGGCGGGCCAGGCTGTGGCGGGCGCAGATGGCGCTGCACCCGCTGTGGCGGGAGCTGATGACGGCTTTCCCGGACCAGCCGTTCGCGCCGCCCGCGTCGCTGGCGCGGGAGCTGACCCGGCTCGGCACCCCGGCGGACCTGCGGGTCGACCGGTGGGCTGCGGACATCGCGGACGCGGTGGAGAAGCTGCGCCACTACGTGCCGGACGCGCTGCTGGCCGAGGCACGGGAGGCCGCGGGTGCGGCGGGCCCGGAGGCCGACGCGTACTGGATCCGGGGCGCCCTGGCGGCGAAGGAGGGCGGCGCACGGCCGGGGCCTCCGGCGGCGTTCGCCACCAGGGACGCGACAGCGGACCAGGACGGCGAGGTGGCCTGGCTCGTACGGGTGGCCGCAGCGTACCGGACGGTGCCGGCGGCGGCGGGGCAGGAGCTCCTGGAGCGGTCAGCGCGGGAGGCCGTGCTGTGACGGCGGCGGTCCGAGGAACGCACCGCGTCGAGGCGGTCGCCCGCCGGGTCACGGACCTCCTCCAGCCCCGTAATGTCCTGGTCGCCGGTATGGCCGCGATCGGGCTGGCCGCCGCCGGGGGGCACGGGGCGGGCCTGCTGTGGGGGCTGCTGGGCGCGCTGTGCGCGGGGATCGTCCCGGCGGGCTACATCGAGTGGGAGCGGGGCCGGGGGCGATGGGGCGACCGGCATGTGGTGGACCGGACGAAGCGGGCGCCGATCTTCTTCGTGATCCTCGGCTCGGTCGGCACGGGCGCGCTGCTGATGCGGCTGGGCGGAGCGCCGAGCGGGATCCTGGTGGCGATGCTCGTCCTGTGGGTGATGACGGTGGGGCTGCTGGCCGTCAACACGGTGTGGAAGATCTCGGTCGACTCGGCGGTGGCGTCGTCGGTGGTCACGCTGATGGCGTGCGTCCACAGCCCGTGGTGGCTCCTGGCCTACGGGATGACGGCGGCGGTCTGCTGGTCCCGGGTGGCGCTGGGCTACCACACGGTGGGACAGACCGTGGCGGGGGCGGGGCTGGGGGCGGCGACGGCGCTGGGGTACATGCTCCTGCCGTGAGCCGAACGCCGGGCGGGCTGACAGCTCAGCCCGCCCGGCGTTCGGCGGTCCGCGCCGACAAGGCTCGGGGGATGGCCCGGGAGGGCACGGCCTCCCGGACCCGACGGCCCGTGGATCAGGCGTCGGCACCGGCCTTGCGGCGGCGGACGACGAACACCGCACCCGCGCCCAGCGCCACCGCCGCGGCACCCGCCAGGGCGATCTGCGGCATCGCGTCGGACGAACCGGTCGCGGCCAGCTCACCGGTGGTGGCGGCCGTGTTCGCGGCCTTCACCGGAGCGGTGGAGGTGCCGCCCTGCGGCATCGGCATGGGCTTGCCCGGCTTCGCGGGCTCGTTGCCGGTCTTGGCGCCCGCGGCGACGATGTCGAAGTCGTACCGGTTGGCCTCCGGAGTCCAGCCGCAGGTGCCGTCCTCGTTGACATAGCTGCCCGCGGCGAACGCGAAGCCCAGCCCGGCGGGGGCCTTGGCGTCCACGCTGAGGCGCAGCCTGACGTCCGCCCCGGAACCGGCCTTCAGATCGGTGATCTCACCGGCCATGTCGTCGGACGAGAGGCTCTTCCAGCCGGAGCCGTCGCTCCACTGGAGCTTCAGCAGGTGGCTGATGTCGTTCATGCCCTTGCTGTCGACCGCGAAGGCGGCGGCGTAGGGCTGGACGTAGTCCAGGGTGCGGTCGCTGTGGTTGGTGATCCTCAGGGTGAAGTTCACCGAGGAACCGGCGGCGACCTTGCCGGGCAGCCCGGAGACGGCGACCCCGACCTTCGACTTGGCGTCGCACTCGTCGTCACCCTGGTCGTCGCCCGGCTTCGGCTCGGGCTTCGGCTCGGGCTTCGGGTCCGGCTCGGGCTCGGGGGTGCCGGTGTCCTTCTCGGCGTCCTCCAGGGCCTTCTTCGCGGCGTCCAGGTCCGCCTTGGCGGCCTTGGCGGCCTCCTGGGCCGTGTAGTGCTTCCGGCCGGCCTCCACCCGCTGGTCGTCCCGGGCCTTCAGCGCCTCGGCGGCGGCGGTGTCGGCGGTGGTCTTCGCCGTGGCGGCGGCCTCAGCTGCCTTCTCCGCGTCGGCCAGCGCCTTGGCCAGCGCCACCCGCTCGTCGTCCGAGAGGTCGTCGGGCATGTTGTCGAGCGCGGTCTTCGCGTCGGTCACGGCCTGGTCGGCGGCGGCCTTGTCCGCGGCGGCCCGATCGGCGGCGGCCTTGGCCTCGGTGTAGGCGACCGCGAGCGGCGCGGTGTCGGAGAGGGTGGCTTCGACGGTCTTCTCGGCCTCGGTCTCGGCGGCGACGGCCGCGTCGTAGGCGGCCTGCGCGTCGGCGACGGCCTTCTCCAGCTTCTCCAGGTCGACGCCGGAGGCCGCGTCCGTGTTCTGCGCCTCGGTGACGGCGGCGGTGGTGGTGGTACCGGTCTCCGCGAACGCGGGGGAGGCCGCGAGCAGGGTGACGGGCGCGGTGACGGCGAGCGCGACGGCCGTGGCGATCGAACGGCGAATCTTCACGTGGTCCCTCTTCTGGAGTGGACGAAAAACAGGCGGAACGGTTGTGGACCGCTCGCGGGACGGCGTCGGCGTCGGCATCGGCCACCGCGGAGCGGACAGGCACTCACGCGGCTGGCCGGCGACGCGGGACATCATCACCGAAAGCAGTGGTCCCGATCGTATTGAACGCGTTCAGTACGCGGTAGCGACTTCGGGCGGCCCCGGTGGCACATGCGTCGGAACGACAGCGTCCGCCACCCGGCAAACAGGACAGAGAGGGAGGGTTGCCCTCGCAGGCGTGACTTTCTCTGTGAGTGTTGTCTCCGGCCGCACTCCGGTCGAGCCCCGGCCGGGCGGAGGAGCAGTGCGCAGCCCCGTCATCGTAAGTGCCAACCTCCCCCGGACACATCGTTCCTGACGCCCTGCCGGACGCCCGGCATGGCAGGAAAGGTGGGCCTTTCGTCATTGCGGCCATGCGGGAGCCGCTTGAGGATGAACGCCATGACCTCCGCATCGACACCACCGCTCCCCGCCGTCCGGGAGGTGCTGGTCGTCCTGTTCGACGACGTGCAGAGCCTGGACGTGAGCGGTCCGGCCGAGGTGTTCGCCGGGGCGGAACACGACGGCGGACCGGACGCCAGGACGCCCTACCGTGTCCGGACGGCGTCTCTGGGCGGGCGGCCCGTGCGGACGTCCAGCGGCCTGACGCTCGTCCCGGACCTGGCGCTCGACGAGGACACGCCCACCCCGCACACCCTGCTCGTCCCTGGCGGGCACGGCACCCGGGGCGACCGGCGGGAGCTGGTGGCGTGGCTGCGGGAGCACGCCCCGCGCGCCGACCGGCTGATGTCGGTGTGCACGGGGGCGCTGCTGCTGGCCGACGCGGGACTGCTGCGCGGGCGGCGGGTCACCACGCACTGGGCCCACTGCGACCGGCTGGCGCGGGATCACCCGGATGTGGAGGTGGACCCGGACTCCATCTTCGTACGGGACGGTCACCTCGCCACCTCGGCCGGGGTCACAGCGGGCATCGACCTGGCGCTGGCCCTGGTGGAGGAGGACCTGGGCCGGGACCCGGCGCTCGCGCTGGCCCGGCACCTGGTGGTGTTCCTGCGGCGGCCCGGCAACCAGGCACAGTTCAGCGCCCAGTTGGCGGCGCAGACGGCGCGGCGGGAGCCGCTGCGGGACGTTCAGCAGTGGATCAGCGACCACCCGGAGGCCGACCTGTCGGTGCCCGCCCTGGCGGAACGCGCCAGCCTGTCGCCCCGGCACTTCGCCCGCGCCTTCCACGCGGAGACGGGCGTGCCGCCGGGCCGGTACGTGGAGCGCGTGCGGCTGGAGCACGCCCGCCGCCTACTGGAGGACACCACCGACAGCGTCGAGGCGGTCTCCCGCTCCTGCGGCTACGGCACGCCGGAGGCGATGCGCCGCGCGTTCGTCAAGACCCTGGGCACGGCCCCGGCGGAGTACCGCCGCAGATTCCGGCCGGCCCCGCCGGTCCGGCACCCCTGAAAGGAAGCGTCCCATGCAGATAGCCATCCACCTGTACGACAAGTTCACGGCGCTCGACGCGATCGGCCCGTACCAGATGCTCAGCGGGCTCCCGGGCGCGGAGGTCGTCCTCGTGGCACGGCAGCCGGGCCCGGTACAGGACGACAACCGGAACCTCACCCTGATCGCCCACAGGTCCTTCGGCGAGGTCCCGAGGCCCGACATCCTGGTCACGGTCGGCAGCGGCGAACCGGACCTCACCGACGAGACGGCCCTCGCCTGGCTCCGGTCGGCCGACGCGCACACCACCTGGACGGCATCGGTGTGCACCGGCTCCCTCATCCTGGGCGCCGCCGGGCTGCTGAAGGGCCGCCGGGCGACCTCCCACTGGCTGGCCCTGGACCGCCTGCGGGACTTCGGCGCCGAACCGACCGGCGAGCGGGTCGTCTTCGACGGCAAGTACGTCACGGCCGCGGGCGTCTCGGCCGGCATCGACATGGGCCTCGCCCTGGCGGGCCGCGTCGCCGGCGACCGACACGCACAGACGGTGCAGCTGATGACCGAGTACGACCCGGAGCCCCCGTACGACGCGGGCTCCCCCGCCAAGGCGCCGGCGGACCTGGTGGCGCACCTCCGCACCGCACCGAGGAGCTTCTGATGCACCCTCCGGACAACACCCCCCTGCGCATCCACCTGGTGATGTTCGAGGGAGTGGAGGAACTGGACCACACGGCCCCGTACGAGGTCTTCGCCCTGGCGGCCCGCCTGGCAGCCCGCCCGGTGCAGGTCCGGTACGTCACCCTGGACGCTCCCGGCGTCCTGCGCTGCGCGCACGGCACGGAAGTCGGGGTCCGGGACGGCTGGGCCCCGCACGAGGCGGACATCCTGGTCGTCCCCGGCGGCGGCTACCAGCGCCCCGGCGGCCCGGGCGCCCGCGCGGAGATCGAGCGCGGCGCCCTCCCCGCGGCCCTGTCCGAGGCCGCGCGCCAGAACCCGGCCCTCACCCTGGCCTCGGTCTGCACCGGCGCCATGCTCCTCTCCGCCGCGGGCCTCACCCGCGACCGCCCCTGCACGACCCACCACCTGTCCCTCGCGGACCTGGAGGCCCAGGGCGGCATCCTGAAGAAGGCCCGCGTGGTCGACGACGGCACCCTGGTCACCGCGGGCGGCATCACCTCCGGCCTGGACCTCGCCCTCTGGCTCACCCGCCGGGAACTGGGCGCGGACCTGGCGCTGCGCGTGGAGGCGATGCTGGAGTACGAGTCCCGCGGCACGGTCTGGACGAGGTGACGCGACGCCTCACCCCAGAAGGCGATCGAACTCCCCCGCCCTGATTCCCTGGAGGAAGGCCCGGAGACTCTCCCGCGTCGTCACGACGGTCTCGTCCGGGGCGTCGGCATCGCGGAGCAGAATGCGCCCCTCCTGCTCCGCGATCTCGAACTGGGCCTCGTCCTCGCCGCCCAGGGAGAACGAGGACTTCCGCCGGACAGGACCAGATCCGTTCGTGCGGCCCGTTCTCACGGCAAGGACCGCCCTCGTCACCATGGCCGGACACCTACCGGCTCAGAACGGGACGTTCGCCTGTCGAGCCAATCTGGTGAGCCGGGGGTTGCTGCGCTTGTGCAGGGACGTGAGCACGCGGAGCAGTTCTTGCGCCGTCGGATGAACGCGGGCCATCTGCGGGGCGATGGACCAGGCCGTCTCCAGCTCTTCCAGCGCTCCGTCACGGTCGTCCAGGGCGAGCCTTGAGCGGGCCGCGTTCATGTGGAGGGGGCTGGTCCTGGTCTCGGGCAGGACCAGGCCGCGCTGCCTCCTCAGCCTCTCCAGATCCGCCACGGTGTCGATGGCCCGCTGGTGCCGCCCCAGGTCCGCGAAGGTCGCCACGGCGTGCACGGCCGTGTTCTGCGGCCCGAAGTGGATGCCGAGCCTGTTCACGTCCCGGTCGAACTCCGAGGACAACTGCCAGGCCCTGGCGATGTGCTGGTCAGCCGTCGCCCGGTCACGCAGCCGCCCGGCGAGCGTGAGCCCGCGAAGGTGCAGGATGCCGAGCGCGTAGGCGCGGTCGGGACCGCTGACGGCGGTCTGCTCCACCTGCACGAGGCCGCGCTCCACCACGGCCAACCCGTCCTCGAAGTCACCGTGATTGAGGTGAACGCCCGCCTCGTCGCGGGCCGCGATGGCGAGCGTGAGCGGGTCGGCCTGCTGGGCGGCCAGCTTCTGCTTGGTCACGGCCAGGTCGGCGAGGATCATCCACCGGTGCCGGGCCGCCAGCCAATAGACGGTCGAGTACGCCTCCGCCACCATGGCCCAGGCCTCGGGCGTCCCCACCGCGTGGGCGTGGTTCGTCGCGGCGGACACGAGCCCGGGCAGACCGTCCAGCACACCCCGCAGATCGGCGCTGCCCCGAAGCCCCACCATCCGGTCCAGCGCGGCGCGGAGTTCGGCCTCCGTCATCTCCGGTTCGCGCGGCAGGTCGAAGCGCCGGACAGCCCCGTTGAGCGCTCGGAGCCTGGCCTCGGCCTCACGCTGTACGGGTGCGGTCCCCAGCACCGCCTCAAGGGACAGGCCCAGGGCCCGGGCCAACGACGCGGCCACCCCCTGGGTGAGGGCCCGTTCACCGCGCTCGATCTTGCCGAGCAGGCTCTTCGAGATCCCGGCCGCGGCAGCCAGCCGGTCCTGCCCCCAGCCCCGCTCCTTACGCAACACGGCAACGTTGGCCCCCGGCCCGGGCACTTCGATGATCGCACTCATTCCGGCGTCCCCGATCGACGATCCGCTGGGCCTCCCATCGTGTCAGGAGTCGCCTACCCGCGCCGTCGACGTTGTGCACCTCTTGTGCACATTCGCCGTCTGAGCAGTCCGTTAACTGAATGTCACAGCCGGTCAGGGCAAGAGGCATCTCTGAAGGAGGCAGCCATGACGGACGGTGTGCGGCGGGCGGTTGACGCCGAGGCAGAGGTTCGTTTGATCCAACTCGCGCCCCACACGGGGAAGCTGCCCCGGAGCGGCACGCTCGCGCGAGACGGGGAAGGGCGGGTGGGGGTCTTCATGGGCGTGGTCGGGCCGTACGCCATGCTGCGGCCCGTCGGGGGCGGCCAGGAGTGGGAGAGCGACCCGGGCGGGGTCACGCCGTTGACGTACGCGGAGGCGCTGGAGGTCGAGGCGACGCGCTGGCTCAGTGCGAGCAAGGGCGGCGACCCCGGACGGTGTGCCGAGTGCGCCCGGCTGGAGGGGGAGATGCGGGCGGCCGAAGCGACGGGCGACATGAGCCGGGTCTCCGACTGTGTCGTGCTCCTGCGACGGCACTCGGATCACGACCGGCCGGACAGCCCGACAAGGAACGTGTCCGGATAGCCGCCGGGAGGCGGGGCTCGCAGTCCGGGGCGAGGGACACGGGCCGCACTGGCCGGGCCCTGCGCACCGCCCGGTACGGGTCGTGGGCCGGGAGCGCCACCCGCGGCGGCGGGGTCGTCGGATCCGCTACCGGGCGCGTGGGCCGACTTCGCGCACGACCTTGTAGGTCGGGACCTCGGCCATCCGGAGTTCGGCCCTGCCCGAGAGCCCTTCCAGCGCCTTTCCGATGGCGGACATCCGGCCCTCCGTGTCGGACGACTCGACGAAGTTGCGGTAGTCGGCCTCGCTCTCCCAGTGCACGATGTTGAAGACGCGGGCGCCGTCCGTGCTGACATGGAACCGGGACGAGCGGTAGCCGGGGTAGAAACTCACCCAGCGCTCCTGGATCTCCGCGAAGGCGCTGACGAGCTCGGCCTGTGTCTCGGGGCCGTCCACGGTGTAGTCGATGATGGAGTAGAAGCCGTTGTCGGTGCTCATGCCAGTCCTCCTGCCTGCGTACGGTCCCGGGCGAACCGTTCTGCCAGGCAAGAGCCTCACACCTCGACCCGACTTGAGGTCAAGGGAGTCCTTGAGGACGCGTCAGGTCAGGACCTGGCCCACTGCCACACCGAGGAACGCCGCCGCCAGCGTGACCGCGACCGTCGCCGTCACGTTCGCCGCCGCGTAGGCGAGGGAGCCGGTGCGGGCCAGGCGGAGGGTCTCGTACGAGAAGGTCGAGTACGTGGTGAGGGCACCGCACAGGCCCGTGCCGAGGAGCGCGTACGTCTCCGAGGAGACCGCCGCGCCGGTCAGCGCGCCCAGCAGCAGGGACCCGAGGAGGTTGGCCGTCAGGGTGCCCCAGGGGAAGACCGTGTCGTGGCGGGACTGGACCGCACGGTCCGTGAGGTAGCGGAGCGGAGCGCCCAGGGCTCCGCCCGCCAGGACCAGGAGCCAGGTCACTCGGCGGACCCCCGGCCCGCATAGCGGATGACCTCGCAGGGTTCGAGGGTCACCAGGCCCTCCCCCACCAGTTCGTCCAGCTGCGGGAGGAACGCGCGGACGCGGGGCTCGTCGTCCACGATCACCACCGCCACGGGCAGGTCCTCGCTCAGGGACAGCAGCCGGGACGTGTGGATCAGGGACGAGGCGCCGAATCCCTCGATGCCCCGGAACACGCTCGCGCCCGCCAGGCCCGCCTGGTGCGCGCGGTGCACGATCTCCGTGTAGAGGGGCCTGTGGTGCCACTGGTCCGACTCGCCCGTGAAGACCGTCAGCCGCATGGCCCGCCCCGTGAGCCTGATCGTCATCGCGCCGCCCTCCGCTCCAGCAGCCGCCCTGTCGCCCACGCCGCCACCGCGACCGCACCCAGCGCCGCGGCCAGGGTGCCCACCAGATACCCGGCCGCCGTCCCCGGCTTCCCGCGTTCCAGCAGGCCGTGCGCGTCCACCGCGTACGTGGAGAAGGTGGTGAACCCGCCCAGCACTCCCGTCCCGAAGAACGGACGCACCAGCCGGTGCGGGCGCCACACCTCGTCCAGCAGCACCATGAACACGCCCATCACCGCGCAGCCCAGCGCGTTCGTCACCAGTGTCACCCAGGGAAAGGCCCCTGGCTCGGCGGGCCACACCACCGCCAGCCCGTACCGTCCGACCGCCCCCAGCCCCCCGCCGACCGCGACCGCTGCCAGCACGGGCCATTCGGCCCGGAGGGAGGGGAAGGGCGAGGGGGCCGGGGGTGGGGAGGGACGGGCGGCCGTGGTCATGGGGGCGAGCCTAGCGAGGCGGGGAGGCAGGGGAGGGGGCCGCCCGGGCGCGGGGCGGTGCGCTGGGCCGGGGGCGCCCGGCCGGGGACCGGGCGGCACCGGGCACGAGCTCGGCGCGTGACGGCGGCCCCCGGCGGGGCCACCGCGGAGACCCCCGTGCCGCGTCACCCGGCCGCCCCTCGCACGGACGACGGGGGCGGTGCGTGTGCGACAGGTCCTCCACGGGGTCAGAAGCGCTCCGGATACGCGAGGGCGAGGGCGAGGTAGCCGACCAGGGCGAAGGCAACGACGATGCCGACGACGGTCTCGGTCATGGGGTACTCCCAGGTACGCGATGGATGGTGCGCGGCAGGCGGTCACGGTGGAAGACGGCGGGCCGCCCGGCACCGTTCCGGCCCTGCCGGTGCGGAAGCCGGGGAACCCCCGGTCACACCGGCGCGGGCGCCGCCCTGACGTCTTCACAACGAGCAGACCCGGCCTCCCGACGCGTCTTCCACGTCGACTCTTCACACAGAACGTCCGTACGCGCGCATACGCGTAGGCCGGTCGGCGCACATCGCGCTGCGGAACCCGGTGGTGGTCCCTACCGTGACTGAATGATCGTCAGCTCTTCGGCACGGGTCGCGGCCGGCGTGTCCGCCCTGGTGCTGCTCTGTCTGCTGCTGCCGCTGCTGGTGCTGTCGTCGGCCGCCTCCGTGGCGGCCGGGCCGCGGCCCCCGGCACGGGGCGCGGTGACGGCGCCCCGGCCCGCCGAGCCCATGCCGCCGCGGCCCACCGCGCGCGTGGACCCCGCGGTGCTGAACCGGCCGGGTACGCACGTGCGGCTGCCCCCCGGGGCGGCGGCCCCGCCCCGGCTGTCCGCCCTGTCCTGGCTGGTCGCGGACGCCCGTACGGGCGACGTGCTGGCCGCCCGGGACGCGCACCGGCGGCTCCCCCCGGCCTCCACCATCAAGGCGCTGTTCGCGCTGACCGTGCTGCCCCGGCTGGCGCAGGACGCCCGGCACACCGTGCGGGAGGAGGAGCTGGAGGGCATCGGAGCGGGCAGCAGCCTGGTCGGGGTGAAGGAGGAGGTCACCTACCGGGTCGCGGACCTGTGGCGGGGGGTGTTCCTGCACTCCGGCAACGACGCCGTGCGGGTGCTGGCCGGGCTGAACGGCGGCTGGGAGAAGACGGCCCGCCAGATGGAGGCCGTGGCACGGTCGCTGGGCGCCCGGGACACGAAGGTGGTGTCACCCGACGGGTACGACGCACCGGGCCAGGTGTCATCGGCGTACGACCTGGCGGTCTTCGGGCGCGAGGGCCTGCGGAACCCGGACTTCGCCCGCTACTGCGCGCTGCGGTACGCGGACTTCCCGGCGGGGCGGGGCACGTACGGGATCCGGAACACCAACCGGCTGGTGACGGGTGAGGACGGGGTACGGAGGTATCCCGGGATCCTCGGCGTCAAGAACGGATACACCAGCCAGGCCGGTCACACCCTGATCGCGGCGGCGCGGCGGGGCGGGCGGACGCTGGTGGTGACGGTGCTGAACCCTCAGTCGGGCGGGTTCCGTGCGGTGTACGAGGAGGCCCGGGAGCTGCTCGACTGGGGCTTCGGGGCGGGCGCGAAGGTCCAGCCGGTGGGGTCGCTGCTGCCGACCCCGCCGAAGCGGGCGGACGTGCGGGTGGCGGGGGCGTCCGCCTCCGCGTCGGCCCCGTCGGGGGCCACGGCGTCGGCGGTGACCGCCCGCCGGGCCCCGGACGGTGCCTCCGCCTCCGCCTCCGGCACGGCTCCGACAGGCGCCGCGGGTCCCGTGGCCGAGGCCGGAGCCGGGCGGGGAACCGTGGTGGCGGGGGCCGGGGCCGTGGGGCAGGGCGGCCCGAGCGCCGCCCTGCCGGTCCTGCTCGTGGGTACCGCCTGCCTGGCCGCGGCCACCTTGTGGTTCACCCGCCGCAGGGGGGCGAGGCTCCCCTGAGGCGCGGCCGGCGGTTCCGGCCTTCGCCCCGCCCCTCCCCGAACCGGAGGCAGGTCCTCCGGGTGCGGCGGAACCGCGGATCCACCGCAGCGGGGAAGGGACGGGCAGGGACACCGCACCCGCCGGCCCTCAGCCCCTCAGCACCCGCCGCAGCACCGAACGCTGCACCCCTTCCAACGGCCCCGCCTCGAACCGCCGCAGCCACCAGTTCGCACCCACCAGCAGCACGGCACAGACCGCCGCCCACAGCCCCATCACGCCCCACGGCCGCCAGGTGTCCCCGAGCCGCGCCGCGAGGCCCAGCCCGATCCCGTACGAGACGAGCACGCACAGCACGTTCTGCACCACGTACCCGGACAGCGCCATCCGCCCCAGGGACATGACCGCCCCCGTCACCGGCCCCGGCCGAACGGAGTCCGGGCCCTGGGGGAGCAGCCGGTCCACGACCGCCCCGATCAGCCCCATGTACCCCACCGCCACCAGCGGCGCGGCCACGTACCGCCCCGCCAGGAACCCGGCGTCGCCCGCCAGCACGCACACCACGCTCAGCGGCACGCCCAGCCCGAGCCCCCAGGCCAGCATCCGCGCCCGCAGCCGCCGCCCCACCGCGTCCGCCCCGAACGCGCCCGCCCTCAGGAGCCGTACACCCAACAGGAACAGGAAGACCAGCAGCGCGAAGGTCAGCACGGGCTCGATGCGCAGGGCGAGCGCGTTGTCGACACGGAACGCGATCTGCTCGAACCAGCTGCCGTGCGCGTACAGTTCGACAACGGACGGGGAGACCCCACCGCCGCCGCCCGCCGGGTCGCCGTCGCCCAGGGCCAGCGCGGCGGACAGCAGTCCCATGACCGTCACATGCACCCCCGCCGCCCACCACATCGCGCGTCGGCGGGCCCGCTCGGACCGGGACAGCAGCCACGCCACGTACAGCGCGGTCACCGCGTACCCCATGAGCACGTCCCACGCGAAGACCAGCAGGAAGTGCACCGTCCCCTCCACGAACAGGAACAGCGCCCGCCACCGGTACCGCCCCGGCCACGGCTCCCCGCGCCGCTCGGCCGCCGCGTGCTGGATGGCGAGACCCGCGCCGAACAGGATCGTCAGCAACGACAGGAACTTGCCGTCCGCGAGCAGCCGGAAGAGGGTCTCCGCCCCGTCCGGCACCGAGCCGAAGCCCGGCGTTCCGCCGGAGCCCTGCAGGACGCCCCACTCGGCTCCGGGGGAGGTGAAGACCCACACGTTCGTCATCAGTGTGCCGAGGATGGCGGTGCCTCGCAGCACATCGAGCAGCGGCAGTCGTCGGTGCACGGCCGTCTGCGGTGTCGCGGCCCCCGTGGTCGTCGTCATGACTCTCATCCTCGCGACGACGGAGCGGCGGTTCATCGTGACGGGGGACGAACTCCCCCTGCATCGAAGGATGTACCCGATGCCGGTCAGTACGGAGTCTTCCTGCCCGCCAGGTGGGCATGGAGGCGCCGGGTGTCCTCGGCGGTCCAGCCGTCCGGCGGGACGACCGCCGCCCAGCCGTCCGCCGCGGCGGCCCCGTAGCGGTGGCCGTGCGGGGCCTCGACGCCGTAGCTGACGGCCATGTCGACGGTCGTCTGCCAGAACGCCACGAACGGGAACCAGTTGATCTCGGGGGTGACGTCCGGGCCACGCGGTGCCTCCATCCACTCGGGGCGGGAGAAGAGCAGGTCGGTGGACCACCAGACGATGGGGTCGGAGGCGTTCTGGAGGTACACGACACGGGGCGTGGCCCAGGGGGCGCCGACCGGGCGGGACAGGTCCTCGTCGGGGAACTGTGCCCACCGGACGTGACGGCCGCCGTCGTACCCGGGGCGCCAGACCGGGCTGCCCGGGTCGCGTGCCTCGCGCAGCTCCCGGGCGATGGGCGAGAAGGCGGGAGTGCCGATGAGCAGCGCCCCGTCGGTGGAGGCGAGCAGGTCGTCGATGCCGTCGAAGGCCCGCTCGACGGCGTAGGCGCCGAGGCTCTCGCCGGTGACGACGAGTCTGGGGCGGTCTCCGGTCGGCAGCCGCTCCCACCTCTCCCGTACGGCGTCGACGAGGGCGCGGGTGGCCTTGCCGGCCTTCTCCTCGTCGACGAGGAACGACACCCAGGACGGCAGGTACGAGTACTGGACGGCGACGATCGCGGTGTCCCCGCCGTGCAGATACTCCAGCGCCTGCGCGACGTTCGAGTCGATCCAGCCGCTGCCCGTGGTGCCCGCGACAGCCAGCACCTCCCGCTCGAAGGCACCGGTGCGCTCCAGCTCCTGGACGGCCAGGCGGGCCTGAGCCCGGAACGGCTCGTTCTCGTCGTCGGGGCCGGTGAAGGCGCGGGGCACCTCGGAGCTGACGTACACCCGTATCGGGTCGGCGGCGGGGCGGCCGGTGAAGGCGGCGATGTCCCGACGGTCGGGGACCGTGCCGGTGAAGTTGCGTCCCTGGTAACCGAGCCGCTCCCACGGCACGAGAGAACCCGGGCCGCCCGAGACGTACGGGGACGTGGGGCGTTCGACGCCTTCCTTGGTGCCGCGGTTGGTGGTCTCCGCGATTCGGTCGGCCACGTCCACGATGCCGCGGTCGAAGACGACGTCGCGCAGGCCGACCGTCATGACCATGCCGGTGAGCAGCAGTCCCGCGACCACGGCGACGGGGCGGGGCAGCCAGGTGTCGAGCGCCCGGATCAGGCGCCGGGCCCCGAGGCGTACGGAGCGGCCCGCCAGGACGAGGAGAGCGCACAGGGCCACGGCGATCAACGCGATCATCAGTGTGTGCCAGGTGAGCCCGGGCGGCAGCTCCTGCATCCGCCGGAGCCGCCGCTGCATGTCGGCGCTCTCGGACAGCAACCACGCGGACAGCACCGGAGCCCCCGTCCCGTACGCCCACCACCCCCACACTCTCACCCGGTCCCGCACGGCGAGAGGGGGCCGGGGTTCGGCGCCCCTTGAGGCGGGGCCCGGGGCCGGGCGGTGCGCCGGGCCCGGAGCGGGGCGGGGCGCGGGCAGTGCCCGGGGCCCCGCGGCGGGACCGGGCCGGGTGGTGGAGCCGACCGCCGGGGACAGGCGGGGCCCGGGGGCGCGGCCGCCTCCCAGGGCCGAGCGGCGCCACAGGGCCGGGCGGGATGCGAGGACGGCCTGGACGGCGGCATGGGCGAGGCCCCGGGTGGTGACCCGGGCCAGCCCGCTGAGGGTGCCGCCGACGGCGTACCCGATGGCGGCGGTGATCCCGCCGATGACCCCCTGCAGGATCCACGGGCGGGGCACGAGGGAGGGCGTCAGCGACAGCCAGAAGAAGACGGTCGCGACGCACAGCCCGGTCAGGTCCGGCCGGCGCCGCACCACCCGCCGTGGATCCGCCCCGTCCCGGAACGGCCGGCGGACGATCCGTCCCGCCCGCCCCCACGCCCACCGGACGCCCCGCGCCCCCGTGACCCGGCCGCAGCCTGTGTCTTCACCCTGCCGGGCCCCTTCCCCACCCGGGCCCCGGCCCCGCTGGCCGGGCACCGCTCCCACGGCACGTGCAGCAGGCGCACGTGCGGGCACCGCCGCCCGCACGGCCCGCCCGCGCCGCAGGCGGGAGGCGCCGGAAACGGCCGGACCCTCGCTCGCCCGGCCGTTCCCGGCTTCAGCGGGGTCCTGGCGGGGCGCGGCGGGCATCGAGGCCGGGCCCGCCCGGAAGGTGCCCCGCGAACCGTCCCCCACCAGCCCGCGACCTGAAGGGCCGGGACACGTCGGGCCGGGACCCGCCGGAGACGGCCCCGCCGTGCCGGAGCCCCCGGGCACGGACGCCTCCAGCGCGCACCTCACCGGACCGGGACCGCCCGGACCGGCCTCCGCCGGACCCGGACGCACCGCGCCGGGACCCGCCGGAGGAAGACCGACCGCACCAGGACTCACCGGCTCAGGACCAGCCGGTGAAGCACCAGCCGGAGGGGACCTCACCGAACCGACGCCCGCCGGACCCGGCGACGCCGAACCGTCCTCCTCGGAGCGGGGCCCCGCCGGAGCGTCCCCCTCGGTGCCCTCTCTCTCGGGTAAGGCCCCCGCTCCGTCCGCCCCCGCTCTCCCCCGCGGCCCCGCCGGTCTCGGCGTCGGCCGTTCCCCCTCCAGCTCCCCCTCAGCCGTCATGTGGCCGAAGGTAGCCGTACGTTCGCGACGAACGCGAGGAGGTTGAGCCGCATCCGGTCGATCCGGTCCTCGAGTGACAGGGACTCCTCGTACCGCGCGGTCCGCATGGACGGCTGGCGCTTCCCCCGCACGTAAAGGGGGCACGCCAGGTCCGAGCAGATGTAGAGGCCCACGGTGTTGCCGTCCCTGCCCGCCGCCCCGGCGCGCGGCGCGGAGAACAGGGTGACCCCGGACGACGCGTGACTCGTCAGGCAGATCCGGCACAGGCTGGACTGCACCGCGCTCGTACGTGACCGCTCCGGCACCCGCAGGGTGATCCCGACCGGCTTGCCGCCGGATTCCCCGGCCGGTACGACGAGATGCGCTCTCAGCGGGGCACCCGGGTCACGCCAGCCCAGGAAGTCCAGCTCCTCCCAGCGCAGTTCCCCGAAGCCGACCGGGAGCTTCATCCTGGCCGCCTCGCCCTTGGAGCAGTTCACGAACGCGCCGCGTACCTGTTTCTCGCTGAGTGGGTCCACGGAGGGCGACCGTACGGAAGGCCCGTACGCGATGCACCCGATTTTCCGTTTGGTCCTCCCGACCCGGGTTACTCGGTAGCCATGACCACACACACCGCGACCACCTCGGGTGGCCACCCCAGTGATCAGACAGCTTCTCAGCCCATCTCCCTGGCACGTGAGATCCAGGGCCGCGTCCGGACCTGTCGCCCGGCTCGCACGGACCGGGAGCCTGAAGACCCAGGCCAGGAGTGGAACATCGTGCTGGGGGAGGACTGAATCCCGGCGCCGCGCGCCCCGCCCGGCCGGCCGTCTCACCTCCGCCGGCCGGGCACCCTCCTCGTCGGAGGCCGTGCGTCCCAGCCCCGCAGCCCGCGGCGCCCCAGGCCTTCGGCCGGGCGCGCCGCCTCGTCGGCACCCGTGCTCCTCAGCCGGTCAAGTGGGCGCAGCTGCGCGGATGTTCGGCCAGAAAGTCCCGCAGTGTCATGGGCGTGTGCCCTGTGAGGCGCGGCACGGTGTCCGAGACCGCACCCAACTCGCCGCGGCCGATGGCTTCGTACGAGGTGACCCACGCCTCGACCTGCCAGTCGGGCGCCCCGGAACCGGCACGCGACGCGTAGGCCTCGTCGCGGGTCTCGGGGAGATAGCGGATCGTACGCCCCGTGGCCCGGGACAGCTCCTCCGCCGCCTCCGCCAGAGTGAACGCCTCACCTCCTGTCACGTCATATGTGGCCCCGTCATGCTCCCCGGGCGCGAGCAGCACCGCCGCGGCCACGTCCGCGACGTCCTCGTGGGCGACGGCCGCCACCCGCCCGTTGCCCGCGGGTCCGCGCAGGATCCCGTCGGATCCGGTCATGGCGGGGATCCCGGCCAGGTACCAGCCGTCCCGCAGGAAGGTGAACCCGAGCCCGTCCTGCGCGCGGATGTACTGCTCCGTGTGCCAGTGGTCGCGGGCCAGCGTGAACGTGGCGTCCGGCCCCGCCCCCTGGAACGACAGGTACACGATCCGCCCCACCCCGGCCGCCACCGCCGCGTCCACCGCCGCCCGGTGCTCCGCCACCCGTGCCGGTGACTCGTGCGCCGACACGAGGAGCAACGCGTCCGCCCCGTCAAGCGCCGCCCTCATGCCCGCGCGGTCGCCGTACTCCGCGGCCGGTGCCTTCACCGTGCCGGGCAGATCGGGCAGCCGGGCCGGGTTCCGCGCCAGCAGCCTCGGCGCCACGCCCCTGTCGGAGAGCCGTGCCGCGACCAGCCGCCCGACGCGCCCGCCGGCCCCGGTGACGGCGATGACACCCGTGTCCACGTCACTCATGCCCGCAGTCTCCGCCAGACCCGCCCCCTCGTCATCCGGAGCCGGGCCAAGCGTGCACCGTTCCCGCCATGAGCCCCATGGTCTCCGTCGTTTCCGTCGCCTCAAGCGCCTCCTCGCCTTAATCACGTTGCACTCAAGTTAACTTGAGGTTCTACGGTCGTCTTGTCACCATGACGACCGCCTCCGGGGGAGACATGAACACCACCTCGACCGACTTCCGCGAACTCCGCGACCTCGACGAGCTCGGCGACACACCACGCGTCCCGACCGGCCTGCGCGTCCTGGGGCTGGGACGCACGGTCGGCCTGTCGGCCGGACCGCCCAAGCAGTCCCGGCCGCCGGAGCCGCACGACGATCCCGCCTTGACCGTGCTGATGCATCTGCGGTGAGGCCCGGCCGGGCCTCCCTCACACCAGCGCCTCCGGCCCTCCCGGGTCACCAACGGGGCTCTCGCGCCCTGTCCGCTTCCGGCGACCGGGTCCTGCCGAGCACGAGCGGGGCCCGGGGACGTGTGCCGGTCGGCGGAGCCGCGGAAGGAGGAGCGACGACGCCGCCTCCCGCCGCGGGGCTGTCCCGCCACCCGGCCCGGACACCCGCTTTCCCGCCCCGTCCGGCCCCCGCGCGGACGGGGGGGGTGAGGCACCCTCCTGTTCGGGCGGGGGCCGGACACAGCAGATGCCCCTGTTCCCGGCCCGCCCCTCGGCCCGGGCCGGGCGGATCATGCCCGCGGGGGCCGGCCACGATGACGTGCGCCCGCTCATGCCCTGTTCCCGCACCGTCCTGGCCGAGGAAGACGTATCGCTTTCCGTCGTCACTCTGCGTCATGGAGAGAGCGTGGCACGGCATTGCGTGAACCGGCCCCGGGTTATCCACAGTTGGCATGATCAATGTGATCAGATGGTCGCATGACGAGGACCCTCTACCTGTTCTGCGCCGCCGCCGCTCCGGTGTTCGATGTCGCCCGGGTGATCGAGGACGCGCAGGCACGCGGCTGGGACGTGTGCCTCGGGCTGACACCGACGGCCGCCCGCTGGCTGGAACCCAACCTGGACGGGCTCGCCGTGCTCACGGGTCATCCGGTGCGGCACACCGATCCGTTGCCGGGCGAGCCGGACCTGTGGCCGTCCGCGGACGTCGTCCTGTTCGCCCCGGCGACCTTCAACACCCTGAACGAGTGGGCGCTCGGGCTCACCAGCACCTACGTCGTCGACGTGGCCGCCCTGGGCATCGGGCGGGGAGTCCCGCTGGTCGCGATGGACTGCCTGGACCCCGCCCACATACGTCACCCGCAGTTCGAGCGGTCGGTGGAGACCCTGCGGGGCGCCGGGGTGACCCTGCTGCACGGCGGCCGCGCGGAGGACGGCTATCCGTGGGAGGCCGCCCTGGACGCCGCCGAGAAGGTGCTGTACGCGACGGACGGCGACGGACGGCGCTGAGCCGGCGCTGCCGGCTCAGCGCCGGCCCCACCGGCTCAGTCCAGCCGTTTGTACAGGTGGACGTCCTCGTGCCCGCCCGGCACCCCCGGCGTCCGGCCCGTTTCGACGAAGCCGAGCCTCTTGTAGAAGTCCGGGGCCTGGAAGGTGTACGAGGACACCTGCAGGTGGCGGCAGCCGCGCCGCCGGGCCTCCTCCTCGGCCGCCCGCACGAGGCGGGTGCCGAGGCCGGAGGCCCGCAGGTCCTCGCGTATCCACAGCATGTGGATTTCGCAGGCATCACCCCACGTCCAGCCCGTCAGGCCGCCGAGGAGCACCTCCTCGCCCCCGACCGATCCGTGACTCTCCGTGTCGACGCTCCCGGCCGTGACGCGGACCGACAGCTCCCGGCCGTTGTCCGCACCTGTCGCCTTCGCGTTGAACGCCGTCAGTGCCTCGTCCAGCAGGTCCGCCAGAACCCGGTCCTCGCCGCCCACCGCCAGCTTCATTCCGAGTCGCTACCCTCCAGGTCGCCTTCCGTCTCCAGGAAGACCCGCTTCAGCTCCTCCAGCACCGCCGGATCCGGCTTCTCCCACATGCCACGGGACTCGGCCTCCAGCAGCCTCTCCGCGATGCCGTGCAGCGCCCACGGGTTGGCCTCCTGGAGGAACGCGCGGTTCTCCTGGTCCAGGACGTACGTCTCGGTCAGCTTGTCGTACATCCAGTCCGCCACGACGCCCGTCGTCGCGTCGTACCCGAAGAGGTAGTCGACCGTGGCCGCCAGCTCGAACGCGCCCTTGTAGCCGTGGCGCCGCATCGCCTCGATCCAGCGCGGGTTCACCACACGCGCGCGGAAGACCCGGGACGTCTCCTCGACGAGGGTCCTGGTCCGCACCGTCTCGGGGCGGGTCGAGTCACCGATGTACGCCTCCGGTGCCGTACCACGCAGCGCCCGCACCGTCGCGACCATGCCGCCGTGGTACTGGAAGTAGTCGTCGGAGTCCGCGATGTCGTGCTCGCGCGTGTCCGTGTTCTTCGCCGCCACCGCGATCCGCTTGTACGCGGTTTCCATCTCCTCACGCGCGGGGCAGCCGTCCAGACCGCGCCCGTACGCGTAGCCGCCCCACACCGTGTACACCTCGGCCAGGTCGGCGTCGGTGCGCCAGTCGCGGGAGTCGATCAGCTGGAGCAGCCCCGCGCCGTACGTCCCCGGTCGCGAACCGAAGATGCGGGTGGTCGCGCGGCGTTCGTCACCGTGTGCCGCCAGGTCCGCCTGGGTGTGCGCCCGTACGTGGTTGTGCTCCGACGGCTCGTCCAGCGAGGCGGCCAGCCGGACCGCGTCGTCCAGCAGCGCGACCGTGTGCGGGAACGCGTCCCGGAAGAACCCCGAGATGCGCAGCGTCACATCGATGCGCGGGCGGCCCAGTTCCTCCAGCGGGACCGGCTCCAGGCCGGTGACCCGCCGCGACGCGTCGTCCCACACCGGGCGGACACCCATGAGGGCCAGCGCCTCCGCGACGTCGTCGCCGCTGGTGCGCATCGCGCTGGTGCCCCACAGGGACAGACCGACGGACGTGGGCCACTCGCCGTTGTCCGTGCGGTATCGCTCCAGAAGCGAGTCGGCCAGCGCCGTGCCCGTCTCCCAGGCCAGCCGGGACGGCACGGCCTTGGGGTCGACCGAGTAGAAGTTGCGGCCCGTCGGCAGGACGTTCACCAGACCGCGCAGCGGGGAGCCGGACGGCCCGGCCGGCACGAAGCCGCCGTTCAGGGCGTGAACAGCGTGCTCCAGCTCCGCCGTCGTCGCCGCCAGGCGCGGCACCACCTGTCGGGCGGCGAAGTCCAGCACCGCCGACACGCCGTCGCCGTGGCCCTCGGCCACCGACGCGACCGCCGCCGGGTCCCAGTCGGCCGCCTCCATGGCCTCCACCAGGGCCCGCGCCTTCATCTCCGCCTCGTCGGCGGTCGTGCGGGTCGCCGCCGACTCGTCCAGGCCCAGCGCCTCCCGCAGCCCCGGCAGGGCTGCCGTGCCGCCCCAGATCTGCCGGGCGCGCAGGATCGACAGGACCAGGTTCACGCGCGCGGGGCCCGCCGGGGCCGTGCCGAGCACGTGCAGACCGTCCCGGATCTGGGCGTCCTTGACCTCGCACAGCCAGCCGTCGACGTGCAGCAGGAAGTCGTCGAAGCCGTCGTCGTCCGGACGCTCAGCCATGCCCAGGTCATGGTCGAGCTTCGCGGCCTGGATGAGGGTCCAGATCTGGGCCCGGATCGCCGGGAGCTTCGACGGGTCCATGGACGAGATCTGCGCGTACTCGTCGAGGAGCTGTTCGAGGCGGGCGATGTCGCCGTAGGAGTCGGCCCGGGCCATGGGCGGCACGAGGTGGTCGATCAGCGTGGCGTGGACACGGCGCTTGGCCTGCGTGCCCTCGCCGGGGTCGTTGACCAGGAACGGGTAGACCAGCGGCAGGTCGCCCAGGGCGGCGTCGGGGGCGCAGGCCGCCGACAGACCGGCGTTCTTGCCGGGCAGCCACTCCAGGTTGCCGTGCTTGCCCAGGTGGATCATCGCGTCCGCGCCGAAGCCGCCGTCCTCCTCGCGGGCGGCGATCCAGCGGTACGCCGCCAGGTAGTGGTGCGACGGCGGCAGGTCCGGGTCGTGGTAGATCGCGATCGGGTTCTCCCCGAAGCCGCGCGGCGGCTGGATGAGGACCAGCAGGTTCCCGCGCCGCAGGGCGGCCAGCACGATATCGCCGTCTGGGTCGCCTTCGGCGGTACGGGACCGGTCGAGGAACATCTCGCCGGGCGGCGGGCCCCAGTGCCGCTCCACCTGTGCCCGCAGCTCCTCCGGCAGGGTCGCGAACCAGCGCCTGTAGTCGGCGGCGGGGATCCGGACCGGGTTGCTGGCGAGCTGCTCCTCCGTCAGCCAGTCCTGGTCGTGGCCGCCGGCCTCGATGAGCGCGTAGATCAGTTCGTCACCGTCGCCGGACACCAGCCCGGGGATGTCCTCGGCCGGGCCGAAGTCGTAGCCCTCGGCGCGCAGCCGGCGCAGCAGTTCCACCGCCGACGCGGGGGTGTCCAGGCCGACCGCGTTGCCGATCCGGGAGTGCTTCGTCGGGTAGGCGGAGAGGACCAGCGCCAGCCGCTTCTCGGCGTTCGGGATGTGCCGGAGGCGGGCGTGCCGGACCGCGATCCCGGCGACCCGGGCGGCACGCTCGGCGTCGGCCACATAGGACGGGAGCCCGTCCTCGTCGATCTCCTTGAAGGAGAACGGGACGGTGATGAGGCGGCCGTCGAACTCGGGCACCGCGACCTGGCTGGCGGCGTCCAGCGGGGACAGGCCCTCGTCGTTCTCCTCCCAGTCCGCGCGCGGCCCGGTCAGGCACAGCGCCTGGAGGACCGGCACGTCGAGCTGTGCGAGCGCCCCCGCGTCCCAGGCCTCCTCGTCCCCGCCCGCCTGAGCCTCGGCGGGCTTGGTGCCGCCCGCCGCGAGCACGGTCGTGACGACCGCGTCCGCGCCGCGCAGCTGCTCCAGCAGCTCCGGTTCGGGAGCCCGCAGGGACGCCACGTACAGGGGCAGGGCCTGGGCACCGGCATCCTCGACGGCGTCGCAGAGGACCGACACGAAGCCGGTGTTGCCGCTCATGTGGTGGGCGCGGTAGTAGAGCACGGCGACGGTGGGGCCCTCGGTCCGGCGGGCCTCGCGTTCCAGCGGGCCCCAGGTCGGCGCGGGCGCCGGGGGTTCGAACCCGTGGCCGGTCAGCAGGACCGTGTCGGACAGGAAGCGGGCGAGCTGCTCCAGGTTGGCGGCGCCGCCGTGCGCGAGGTAGGCGTGTGCCTCGGTGGCGACGCCGATCGGCACGGTGGACGTCTCCATCAGCTGGGCGTCCGGGGCCTGTTCGCCGGTGAGGACGACAACGGGCCGGTCCTGGGCGCGGAGCTGCTCGATGCCCTCCTCCCAGGCGCGTACCCCGCCGAGAAGGCGGACGACGACGAGTTCGGTGCCGTCGAGCAGACCGGGCAGGTCCTCCAGGGGCAGCCGGGAGGGGTTGGCGTACCGGTACGCGACGGGGCCTCCGGCCGCGCGGGCGCTCAGCAGGTCGGTGTCGGAGTGCGAGAGCAGCAGGATCACAGCGTGCCGGGCCTTCCTCGGGGTGTCCTCGCCCCGGGTGGTCGTGGGATGGCGGGAGTTCCTGGCTCACCGGGTCCGTTCACAGGGCTGGCTCACCCGCTCACAGGTCCGGTTCACAGTGGCGGGACCGCGCCGGAATCACACCGGGCTTCCTCCCTAGGGTCCTGGGACCCTGTGCCGTCTGCATAGTAGAGGCTGCGCGTATGCTCGCCGCCATGCCGCCCAACTCCTCAAAGCCCCGGAACGGGGGCGAAAGTCATATACAGGACACCCCTGTTCGGGAGCGGGGTGACGCCTGTCCGGGCGCGCTGCGGCTGCACCGCGCCGACGACGGCGGGCTGGCCCGGCTACGGCTGCCCACGGGCGTTCTGACGTCCGCTCAGCTGGCCGTGCTGGCCGATGCCGCCGACCGGCTGGGCGACGGGCGGCTCGGTGTGACCTCGCGCGGCAATCTCGATCTGCGGGGCTTGGGCGACGGCTGCGGGGCGGAACTGGCGGAGGCCCTGTCCCTCGCCGGGCTGCTGCCCTCGGCGGCGCACGAGCGCGTACGGAACATGGTGGTGTCGCCGCTCGCGGGCCTGGACGGACAGGCGCACGGGGACGCGCAGGCGTGGGCCCGCGAGCTGGACGCGCTGCTGTGCGCGGAGGCGTGGACGACGGCGCTGTCCGGGCGTTTCCTGTTCGTGGTCGACGACGGGCGCAGGGATGTGGCAGGGCTGGGCGGCGATGTGACGTTGCTCGCAGAGCCCGAAGGGCGCGCTCTGGTACGCATCGGGGGCCGGGCGCTGCGTGTGCGGGCGGCCGACGCCCCGCGTGCCGCGCTGGCGGCGGCCGAAGCGTTCCTGGCGGCGGTGCGGGAAGCGGGCACGGGTGCCTGGCGGGTGGCCGAACTCCCGGAGGGGCGGGTGGTGGATGTGGCGGGGTACCTGGAGCGTGCGGGCGTTCCGGCGGAGCCTGCCGACACGTCCGACGCCCCGGAGCCGTCCGGCGGGGTGGCACCCGGACCGGGCGTGATCGGGGACGGGCGGGCCGTCTCGGTGGTCGCGCCCCTCGGCCGTGTCACCAGCGACCAGTTCCGCGCCCTGGCGCCGGGCCCGGACGGCGAGGTACGGGTCACCCCGTGGCGCGGCTTCGTCGTGACGGGACTCTCCGGCCGGGCCGCGGCCCGGGAACGGCTTGCCGCGCTGGACGAGGCGGGTTACCTCACCCGTACCGGCTCGCCCTGGCTGGCGGTCACCGCGTGTACGGGCAGGCCCGGCTGCGCCAAGTCCCTGGCCGACGTACGCGCGGACGCCCGCCCGACGGAGCACGGGCTGCCGGTGCACTGGTCGGGCTGCGAGCGCCGCTGCGGCCACCCCCGGGGCGACTGGGTCGACGCCCTGGCCACCGGCGACGGCGCCTACGACTTCCACGTCATCACCGTCCGAGACGACGCACAGAGATGAGCGAGAGCACAGTGTTCGACTATGAGAAGGACGGCGCGGAGATCTACCGCCAGTCCTTTGCCACGATCCGCACCGAGGCGGATCTCGCGGGCCTGCCCGCCGACGTCAGCCAGGTCGCCGTGCGCATGATCCACGCCTGCGGCATGGTCGACCTGGTCCGCGACCTCGCCTACACCCCGCAGGTGGTGTCCCGCGCCCGCGCCGCCCTGCGCTCCGGCGCCCCGGTCCTGTGCGACGCGCAGATGGTGGCGAGCGGGGTCACCCGCAAGCGGCTTCCCGCCGACAACGAGGTGATCTGCACGCTCTCCCACCCGTCCGTCCCCGGGCTGGCCGCCGAGCTGGGCACCACCCGCAGCGCGGCGGCACTGGAGCTGTGGCGGGACCGGCTGGAGGGCTCGGTCGTGGCCATCGGCAACGCACCCACCGCTCTGTTCCACCTGCTGCAGATGCTCGCCAAGGGCGCTCCGCGCCCCGCCGCCGTGCTCGGTATCCCGGTGGGCTTCATCGGGGCGGCCGAGTCAAAGGAGGCGCTGGCGGCCTCGGACCTGGACCACATCGTCGTACGGGGCCGTCGCGGCGGCAGTGCCATGACGGCCGCTGCGGTCAACGCGATCGCGAGCGAGGCGGAATGAGCGCGCAGGTTTCACGTGAAACACCGACCACGCCCCACGCGCCGTCGCACGGCGGCGGTCCCTCGGGGAAGCTGTTCGGGGTGGGACTCGGGCCGGGCGACCCGTCCCTGATGACGCTCCGGGCCGTCGAGGCCATCGCGGCGGCCGATGTGGTTGCGTACCACTGCGCACGCCACGGGCGTTCGATCGCGCGTTCCATCGCGGCGAAGCACATCCGCGAGGACCAGATCGAAGAGCGGCTGATGTACCCGCTCACCGTGGAGACCACGGACCATCCGGGCGGCTACCGGGGCGCACTGGACGACTTCTACGAGGAGGCGTCGGCCCTGCTGGCCGCGCACCTGGACGCGGGGCGGACGGTTGCCGTGCTGGCCGAGGGCGACCCGCTCTTCTACGGCTCGTACCAGCACATGCACAAGCGGCTGGCGCACCGCTACGAGACAGAGGTCGTCCCCGGGGTGACCTCCGTCAGCGCGGCGGCGGCGAGTATCGGCAAACCGCTGGTCGAGGCCGAGGAGACGCTGACGATCATCCCGGGCACCCTTCCGGAGGAGGAGCTGACCGCCCGCCTGGCGGCGGCGGACTCGGCGGTGGTGATGAAGCTCGGGCGGACGTTTCCGCAGGTGCGACGCGCCCTGAGCCGTACGGACCGGCTGGCGGACGCGCACTATGTCGAGCGGGCCACGATGGAGGGGCAGCGCACGGCGCCGCTCGCGGAGGTGGACCCGGACTCGGTGCCGTACTTCTCGGTGGCGGTGCTGCCGTCGCGCGTCGACACCGGCCCGGCTGCCCCCTCGTACGGCGAGGTCGCCGTGGTCGGCACCGGCCCGGCGGGCCCTGCCTGGCTGACACCCGAGACACGTGGTGCGCTCGCGTCCGCCACGGACCTGGTGGGCTACACGACGTACCTGGACCGGGTGCCGGAGCGACCGGGACAGCGGCGGCACGGCTCTGACAACAAGGTGGAGGCGGAGCGCGCCGAATTCGCCCTGGATCTGGCGCGGCGCGGACGGCGTGTGGCGGTGGTGTCGGGCGGTGACCCCGGCGTGTTCGCCATGGCGACGGCGGTCCTGGAGGCCGCGTCGCAGGAGCCGTACGCCGACGTCCCGGTCCGTGTCCTGCCGGGCGTGACCGCGGCGAACGCGGCGGCGGCGAAGGCGGGGGCTCCGCTGGGCCACGACTACGCCACGATCTCCCTGTCGGACCGGCTCAAGCCCTGGGAGGTCATCGCGGAACGGCTGCGTGCCGCAGCCGCCGCGGACCTGGTGCTGGCCCTGTACAACCCGGGCTCCCGCAGTCGCACCTGGCAGGTCGCCCAGGCGCGCGAGCTGCTCCTGGAGCTTCGCGCCGCGGACACCCCGGTGGTCGTGGCGCGGGACGTGGGCGGCGCGGAGGAGTCCGTGCGGGTGGTCACCCTGTCCGCACTGGACCCGTCCGAGGTCGACATGCGCACCCTGCTCCTGATCGGCTCGTCCCAGACCCAGGCGGTACGGCGCGGGGACGGCGGCACGGTGGCATGGACGCCACGGCGGTACCCGGAGACGGAGGAGGGCGCCGCGCCCGGGGCGGGGTCCCCTCAGTCCGGCGGCTGACGCCGCACCCGGGCCCGCCGCACGATGTCCGTTCCGGCGCCGGCGGCTGAGCTGCCGGTCCGGCCAAGGGCCCCGGGGCCGTCACCCGGAGGACGCAGCAGCAGCGCCATCCCGTCCGGCGCCGTGATGCCGAAGTCCTCCGACAGGACACGTCGGGCCTCCGCATCGTCGACGAGTTCCCGCTCGGTCGCCGTGCCGTCGGCGTTCGTCACGCTCAGCCGCCGGTCGTCGAGCACCAGGTGATGGTCGGCGGCGGTGCGCTGGGCGTAGAGGCGGCGGGAGAACAGGGAGCGGGGACTGGTCGCGATGAACCAGTTGACGACCTCGAAGTCCTGGTGCCCGAAGGGCTCGACGGTGAAGGCGTACTGCGCCTGCCACTCCCCCTTCCCCACCAGGTACGTCTCCGGCACCCACAGCTCCGGAGGGCCGTCGTGCGGCGCGCGCACGAGCGGGTGGCGCCGCCCGGCGGCCTCCGGCTCCCGGTTCGCGACCAGCGGCAGAGGTTCCAGGACGGTGGTGACGGCCCCGAAGCCCACGTCCACCAGGTACGGCGTGTCCGTGCCGGCCGCACCCGCCTCCCCCGGCACGTGGACCAGGAGATCCATCTGGGTGCGCGGCCGGGACGTGAACCGCTCCGCGCCCGGCACGACCCGGGCCGCCGGCCGCGTCACGGGGTACCCGATGGCCGCCTCCAGGGCCCAGTCGAACAGCGTGTCGTGCTCGTAGCAGTAGCCGCCGCGCCGCCAGCCCAGCAGCTTGGCCGACAGCTCCTCGCGGCCGAGGCCGGGCGCGACGCCCAGCAGGGGGTCGAGGTTCTCGAACGATATGGCCAGGGCGTGCGCGAGATGCACGGCCCGCAGGGTCTCGGCGTCGGGGCGGGGTTCGCCGGAGGGACCGATCCGGCCGCGACAGGCGGCGAGGTCGAAGGACGGCAGGTCCGGACCCTCAGACATGGCCACACGGTAGGCCGCCGCAGCCCGCGGGCGCCCCGCGTCACGCGGACCTTGTCAACTCGGGGGTGTCCCGCCGCCGGTCACCCATGCCACGGCCTCCCCCACCGTCGCCGCGACCCGCACCCCCTCCGGTGCGGGCGGGCGGCGGACAATCACGACCGGCAGACCCGCCTCACGGGCGGCGGTCAGCTTCGGCGCCGTGGCCGCGCCACCGCTGTCCTTGGTGACCAGCACATCGATCCCGTACGCCCGCAGCACCTCCCGCTCCCCGTCGAGCGTGAAGGGCCCCCGGTCCAGCAGCACCTCCATCCGGGGCGGGCAGGGCGGCTCCGGCGCGTCCACGGACCGGACCAGGAACCAGACGTCCGCGACCCCCGCGAAGGCAGCGAGCCCCATACGCCCCGTGGTCAGGAAGGCCCGCCGCCCCAGTCTCGGCACAGCTCTCGCGGCCTCCTCCAGGGAGCCCGCCTCATGCCATGCGTCTCCCTCGACGGGGGACCACCCGGGGCGCCGCAGGGAGAGCAGGGGAACATGGGATGTGGCGGCGGCCGTCGCCGCGTGGAAACTGATCGTCCCGGCGAAGGGGTGAGTGGCGTCGATGACCGCGTCCACCTGGTGCTCGCGCAGCCAGTCGGCCATGCCGTCGACTCCGCCGAACCCGCCCACGCGGACCTCGCCCGGGGGGAGCCTCGGGCTGGCCACCCGCCCGGCGAGCGAGCTGGTGACCCGGACACCGTCGGCGTACAGGGTCTCGGCCAGCCGACGGCCCTCGGTCGTGCCGCCAAGGATCAACACGTGCATCGGAAACCGTCCATGAAGTCCACGAGTACGAGCGGTGGGCGCAGCGCCCAACTCAAGCACACCGGCCTCCGCCCCGGCTGGACGACCGGCGCGTGCGCGACGGCGGCGGCCACCGCCGCGTACACGGCGCTGCTCACCGGCGAGTTCCCGGACCCGGTGACGATCACCCTGCCCAAGGGCCAGACCCCGTCCTTCGCCCTGGCGGCGGAGCGGCTCGACGGGCCGGAGCAGGCGATGGCGGGCGTGGTCAAAGACGCGGGCGACGACCCGGATGTCACCCACGGCGCCCTGGTCCGTTCCACGGTACGGATCCTGCCCGCGGGCTCCGGTGTTGTGTTCCGCGCGGGGCCGGGCGTGGGCACGGTCACCCGCCCGGGCCTCCCGCTGCCCGTGGGCGAGCCGGCCATCAATCCCGTGCCCCGTCGCCTGATCAGCGACCATGTGGCACGGGTCGCCGCGGAGCACGGCGGCACGGGCGATGTCGAGGTCACCGTCTCCGTCGACCACGGCGAGGAGATCGCCCGCTCCACGTGGAACCCCCGGCTGGGCATCCTCGGCGGTCTGTCGATCCTGGGCACGACGGGCGTCGTCGTCCCCTATTCCTGCTCGGCGTGGATCGACTCGATCCGCCGGGGCGTGGATGTGGCCAGGGCGGCGGGCCGCACCCATGTGGCGGGCTGCACGGGGTCGACGTCCGAGAAGACCGTCACCTCCCTCTACGACCTCCCCGAGGACGCCCTCCTGGACATGGGCGACTTCGCGGGCGCCGTCCTCAAGTACATCCGCCGCCACCCGGTGGACCGGCTCACCATCTGCGGGGGCTTCGCGAAGCTGTCCAAGCTGGCCGCCGGTCATCTGGACCTGCACTCGGCGCGCTCCCAGGTGGACAAGCCGTTCCTGGCGGAGCTGGCCCGCGCGGCTGGCGCGGACGAGAACCTGGCCGCCCGGGTGGCCACCGCGAACACGGGTCTCGCCGCGCTCCAGCTGTGCGCCGCCCAGGGCGTCCCTCTGGGCGACCTGGTGGCCGAGACCGCCCGCGACGAGGCACTGGCCGTGCTGCGCGGTGCCCCCGTCGCGGTCGACGTCGTCTGCATCGACCGCGCGGGCACCGTGGTGGGCCGCAGCGCACCTCGCTGACCACCCCTGCTCACGCCCGCCGAACCCTCGCACGGTCCTCCCGCCCCCGAGGCGACCGCGCCGAAGCGCACTAGGGTGACATCGGGGCGGGGCGGCGCGCGGCCCGCCGGGGGAGGGGAAGGCGCAGATGGATCCGGACAGCCGACCGTACGACCAGGGCATGCTCGACGTCGGGGACGGCCAGCTCGTCCACTGGCAGGCCCACGGCAACCCGGGTGGCAAGCCCGCACTCGTCGTCCACGGCGGCCCCGGCTCGGGCGCCGGCGTCGGCGCCACCCGGCACTTCGACCTTGACCGCTACCGGGTCGTCCTGTTCGACCAGCGCGGCTGCGGGCGCAGCACCCCGCACGCCTCCGACCCCGCCACCGACCTCCGGGCCAACACCACCCCCCATCTCGTCGCGGACATGGAGCGCCTGCGCGTCCGCCTCGGCGTGGACCGCTGGCTGCTGTACGGCGGCTCCTGGGGATCCACACTGATCCTCGCGTACGCGCAGCGGCACCCGGAGCGGGTCTCGGAGATCGTGATCCCCGCCGTGACGACGACCCGGCGCTCCGAGATCGCCTGGCTGTACGAGGGCGCGGGCAGGTTCTTCCCGGAGGCCTGGGACCGGTTCCGCGCCGGGTCCGGCACGGACGCCCGTACCGCCGCCGAGCTGGTCGCCGCCTACGCCCGGCTCACCGGCGACCCCGACCCCGCCGTGCGGGAGAAGGCCACGGCCGACTGGTGCGCGTGGGAGGACGCGGTCGTCTCCCTGGAGGGCGCCGGTACCCCGTACGGGGACCGGCCGGACGCCGCACGGCTCGCCATGGTCCGGATCTGCGCCCACTACTTCGCGCACGGTGCCTGGCTGGAGGAGGGCGCCCTCCTGCGGGACGCGAACCGGCTGGCCGGCATCCCGGGCGTGCTGATCCACGGACGGATCGACATGGGCGGCCCGCTCACCACCGCGTGGGAACTCAGCCGGGTCTGGCCGGACGCGGAACTGATCGTCGTCGACGACGGCGGCCACCTCGGCACGGACACGACGCACACTCACATCCGCGCCGCACTGGCCCGGTTCGCCCGCCGCTGAGTGCGGCGGACCGCGCCCGGTCCGTGCGGCCGGACCCGGGCACGCCGCTTCACGGGGCCGTACAGCCGGACGGATGACCCCGCCGTGCGGGGCGCCCGGTGACACACGATCATCTCTCCATGAACACCCCCACCGCCTCCACTCCCGAACCCTCCTCCCCCGCTCCTTCCGTCCGTCTCGCCCAGCAGCCGGAAGCCGACGCGCTTCTCTCCCGCAGTCCTCTCGCCGCGCTCGTCGGCATGCTGCTGGATCAGCAGGTGCCCATGGAGTGGGCGTTCTCCGGTCCGTACACGATCGCCCGGCGGCTGGACGCCGACGACCTGGACGCGCACGCCATCGCCGCCCACGACCCGGAGGCGTTCGCGGGGCTGCTGTCCGCGAAGCCGGCCGTGCACCGCTACCCGGGGTCGATGGCCGGACGTATCCAGCAGCTGTGCCAGTACCTGGTGGAGGAGTACGACGGCGACGCGGCGGCAGTCTGGACGGGGGCCGCCACCGGGCGGGAGCTGCTGGCCCGACTCCAGGCGCTGCCCGGGTTCGGCAAGCAGAAGGCCCAGATCTTCCTGGCGCTGCTGGGCAAGCAGTACGGCGTACGGCCCGAGGGCTGGCGGGAGGCCGCCGGCCCGTACGGCGAGGCCGGTTCGTACCGGTCCGCGGCGGACATCACCGGCCCGGAGTCCCTGGCCAGGGTGCGCGCGTACAAGCAGGAGGCCAAGCGCGCTGCCAAAGCGGCCAAGGACGCCAAAGCCGCAAAGCCCGCCAAGGACACGAAACAGTCCGATTGACACGACACGTCCAAGCCAACCACCCCCCGGCACACCAAGCCGCCAAACGGCCCCTATCGACCCAACCAGCCCAACTATTCCCAACCGAGCGCAAGTTCTCAGCCAGCTGTCCACAAGCACAGCGAATCGTACGAAGAATGACGTGACTTGTGACTCATCTGTTCACAGAGACCGAGTTGATCGCTAGCTTCGCTGCAACCCTGTCCGCACGGGAAGGATCTCTGTGAAGTCATCCCACCGCAGAGCCGTGGCCACCCTGGCCGCAGCCGCACTCGCGACCCCGCTTCTGCTGGCATCCGCGTCCCCCGCCGCCGCCGGAAAGCACGACCCGGGGAAGAAGGCCGAAAAGCAGGCGGCGAAGCTGGCCAAGCGCCTCGTGGACGCCTCGTCCGCCGACAGCGCGCACAAGCATCTGCGGAAGTTCCAGCAGATAGCCGACAGCGTCGGCAACCGCGCCGCCGGCACACTCGGGTACGACGCCTCGGCCGCGTACGTCTACCAGCAGCTCAAGAAGGCCGGATACGACGTCTCGTACCAGGAGTTCGACTTCTGGTACACGGAGACGCAGGCCGAGGCGCTGTCCGTCGTCTCGCCCGCGCCGCGCGACGTCACCATCAAGGCCATGACGTACACCAAGTCCACCCCGGCCGGCGGCACCACCGCCGCCCTGGTCGCCGCACCGGTCGACGAGGACGGGTCGAACGGCTGCGAGCCGACGGACTTCGCCACCGACACCTTCAGCGGCAAGATCGCGCTCATCAAGCGCGGCGGCTGCACCTTCGCCGCCAAGCAGGCCAACGCCGCCGCCGCGGGCGCCGTCGGCGCGGTCATCTACAACAACACCGAAGGCGCGCTGAACGGCACGCTCGGCGGGGCCGACCAGGGCAAGATCCCCACGGGCGGCATCACCAAGGAGGACGGCGAGAAGCTCGCCGCCGACCTGGCCGCCGGTCCGGTGGAGGTCACCCTCGACATCCGCCAGCTCCAGGAGAAGCGCACCACGCGCAACGTCATCGCGGAGACCCAGCGGGGCAACGCCGCCAACACCGTGATGCTCGGCTCCCACCTCGACTCGGTGACCGCGGGCCCCGGCATCAACGACAACGGCTCCGGCTCGGCCGGCCTGCTGGATGTGGCGCTGAAGTTCGCCAAGCACAAGCACAAGACCACCAACAAGGTGCGGTTCGCCTGGTGGGGCGCGGAGGAGAACGGCCTTCTCGGCTCCGAGCACTATGTCGAGAACCTCGACGCGCTCGGCCGCAAGGAGATCAAGCTCTACCTGAACTTCGACATGATCGCCTCACCGAACTACGGCCTGTTCGTGTACGACGGCAACGACTCCGACGGCGTCGGCGCCCCGGCCGGCCCCGAGGGCTCCGCGCAACTGGAGCGCGACATCCTCGACTTCATGGACAAGAAGGGCCTGCCGCACGAGGGCACGGACTTCACCGGCCGCTCCGACTACGGGCCGTTCATCGAGATCGGCATCCCGTCCGGCGGCACGTTCACCGGCGCGGAGGGCATCAAGACCGAGGCGCAGGCCGCGAAGTTCGGTGGCACGGCGGGCGAGCCGTACGACGCCTGCTACCACGCCGCGTGCGACGACATCGACAACATCGACATGACGGCGTTCGACGCGAACATCGACGTCATCGCCAACGCGGTGGGCACCTACGCGCACGACCTCAGCTCGCTGCGCGAGCCGGTCGAGTTCGTTCCGACCGGCGGCGACGCGGGCAGCGGCGGCGGACTGCACGAGGACCACGACCACGAGGTCACCGAGTAGGACCGACCACGAGTCACCGGGTTCCCGCAGGGGTGGAGGACTCGGCTCAGGGCTCTTGGGGAGGGCGTGCCGCCGGAGGGATCACCTCCGGCGGCACGGGCCAAAGACGCCCAATTGCCGCGTCCACGCCGCGCGGGCTGCGCCGGGAGGGGCTCGCCCGGTAGGCTTTCCGTGTGATCTTCAAGCGCATCGGTAACGGGCGGCCGTATCCCGACCACGGCCGGGACAGCACCCGGCAGTGGGCGGATGTCGCGCCGCGTCCGGTCCGCCTCGATCAGCTCGTCACCACCAAGGGCCAGCTGGACCTGGAGACGCTCCTCGCCGAGGACTCCACGTTCTACGGCGACCTCTTCGCGCACGTCGTGAAGTGGCGGGGCGACCTCTACCTGGAGGACGGCCTCCACCGCGCCGTCCGCGCGGCCCTCCAGCAACGCCAGGTGCTGCACGCCCGCGTGCTGGAACTCGGCTGAGGGCTGCGGCCACGGCCCGTACGGGTCACGACAGGTGCCGCCATTGCCCCTTTCCGGGCCGTTTTCCCACCCGTCCGGCCCTCTGGCGCTGATCGTTTAGTAGGCATAGTCACCGGGCCGCATTACGCTGCGCCCATGAGCATGCTCACTCCCCCAGGAATGGGCGGTCAGTACCGCATCACGGGCAAGACGTATCCCCGTATGCGCCGCCCCCGTCGCCGCGGCCGTATCACCTTGGCGGTCGTCGCCGCGACGGCCGCGCTGGGGCTGGCCGGCTGGGGGACGGTCCAGCTCATCGACGTCTTCGGCGGCGGCAGCGGGGACAGCGCGAAACGTGCCACCGCCGGAGCCACCTGTCAGGCCCCGAGCCCCTCGGCCGCCCCGGCGACGGCCCTGCCGAAGCCCGGTGACATCACCGTGAACGTCTACAACGCCACCCCGCGCGCGGGGCTCGCCAAGACCACGGCGGACGAGCTGGAGAAACGCGGCTTCACCATCGGCAAGGTCGCCAACGCTCCGGAGACCTACGACAAGAAGGTCACCGGCCCCGGCATACTGCTCGGCGCCCCGGCAGCCGCCAAGGGCGCCTTCTCCGTGCTCGGCACGCACCTGCAGGGTGCCGACAGCAAGACGGACACCCGGGAGACCGGGGACGTGGACCTCATCATCGGTTCGGGCTTCAAGGCACTGGCCCGGCCCGCGGAGGCCACGGCGGCGATGACGGCCCTGCTGCACCCGAAGCCGGAACCGTCGGTCTGCGCGACGCCCGCGAAGGCGCCCGGGAAGAAGTAGGCAGCGGTACGGCGAAGGCCGCCGGCCCTTGCACGGACCGGCGGCCTCTTCTGGCAGCTCGTGTTCCTGTTCCCGCTACTCCGCCGCGCCGTACATGCGGTCGCCCGCGTCACCGAGGCCCGGCACGATGTAGCCGTGCTCGTTCAGCCGCTCGTCCACCGCGGCGGTGACGACCGTCACCGGGGTGCCCGCCAGCTCGCGCTCCATGATCTCGACGCCCTCGGGCGCGGCCAGCAGCACGACCGCCGTCACATCGTCGGCACCGCGCCTGATCAGCTCCCGGATGGCCGCGACCAGGGTGCCGCCGGTGGCCAGCATGGGGTCGAGGACATACACCTGGCGGCCGGACAGGTCCTCCGGCATCCGGGTGGCGTACGTGGACGCCTCCAGCGTCTCCTCGTTGCGGATCATGCCGAGGAAACCCACCTCGGCGGTCGGCAGCAGCCGCACCATGCCGTCGAGCATGCCGAGGCCGGCCCGCAGGATCGGCACCACCAGGGGGCGCGGGTAGGACAGCTTCACGCCCTGCGTGGCCGTGACCGGGGTCTCGATGCCGACCTGCTCCGTGCGCACGTCCCGGGTGGCCTCGTACGCGAGCAGGGTGACCAGCTCGTCGGCGAGCCGCCGGAAGGTGGGGGAGTCGGTGCGCTTGTCGCGCAGCGTGGTGAGTTTGTGCGCCACCAGCGGGTGGTCGACGACGTGGATCCGCATGTCCACAACCCTAGCCCGCACTGGCATCAACCCACGCGGCGGAGGGAAGGTGGAGTCGGTAGACACAGCCGTGGGGTGGTGGTGTGGCGATGCCCGACCAGGAAGAACCCGACCGGCAGGCTGCCGCCGACGCGGAGCGCAGGAGGCGGCGCGCGCAGTTTCTGCGTGAACTGAACGAGGCGAAGGCGCTGCGGGACCGGGTGCAGCCTCGGAAGGCTCGCGCCGCGCGGATGCGGCAGGCACTCCGTATGCGCACGTTCCGGTGGTAGTCGGCGCCTCCGCCGCATGGGCGGATCTCTCCCCCGCCACCCGCACGCCCTTACCGGGGGCTCCACCCTCCGGATCCCCTCGTAACGCGCCTGAACGGCGGCCCTCCTCGAACGCCGGACGGGCTTCGGCTCGCGGCCCGGGTTCAGACTGGTGCACGACTCCAGAGCGGAACACTCCTCCTTCAGGGCCCGCATCTGCCACGATGCCGAGTGGGCGGGCCGATCAGGAGCGTGCCGCCCGATCGTCACACCTCTGATCAGTGGGAGAGTCACGGTGTACTTCGCCGCACTGCTCGCGCTCACCGAAAACGGGTGGGTAGCGAGCGACACAGAGCTCGACGATGTGGAGACCCTGGCGGATCTGACCGACCTGGCCCGCGAAGCCTCGCCGGACGACGACACGGTGCTCGTCTTCATCGAGCAGGAAGAAGCGTGGTTCGGCCTCGTCCGCGTGGAGGGCGAGGACGACCCTCGTATCTACGTGTCGGACGGCGCCGCCGCCGCCCGCTCCTCGTACGGGGAGATCCTCACCAGGGAACTGCTCGGGGACGACACGTCCGACGACACCGACCTGGACTCGCTGGACCTCGACGGCACCGAGGACGGCGAGCCGGACGGCCGGGCCGACGACGACACGGAGGAGGACACGGGCACCGCGGCCGGTGCCGTGCCGGCCGCGCCGCTGGGCGACCGGCGGATCCTGGACGACCTGGGGCTGACCGAGAGCGAACTGCTGGCGCTCGGCTCCGACGCGCTCACCGACATCGCGGACGCCCTGGGCGCCTCCGAGGTACTGGAGGCCGTCCGCTAGTGTGCCCCGCCATCCCCGGGACCGACGTCCCCGACCCCGTACGGGATCCCTGGCAGGAGCCGATGCGGCGCGCCCTGGCCGAGGCCGAGCGCGCCGCGCGGGGCGGGGACGTGCCGGTCGGGGCGGTCGTCCTGGCGTCGGACGGCGAACTCCTCGCGACCGGTCACAACGAGCGTGAGGCCATCGGCGACCCGACCGCGCACGCCGAGGTGCTGGCGCTGCGCCGTGCGGCCCGCCGGGTCGGGGAGTGGCGGCTGCCCGGGTGCACGCTCGTCGTGACCCTGGAGCCGTGCGTGATGTGTGCGGGCGCGCTCGTGCAGGCCCGGGTCGACCGGCTGGTGTTCGGCGCGCTCGACGAGAAGGCGGGCGCGGTGGGCTCCCTCTGGGACCTTGTACGGGACCGGCGGCTCAACCACCGTCCGGAGGTGATCCAGGGCGTCCTGGCGGAGGACTGCGCGGAGCTGCTGACCCGCTTCTTCCGCGACCGCTGACCGGTCCTGGCGCGGCCGACGACCGGGCGCGGCGATACCGATTTCGGAGTCGGGCCGCCTTTGGGCTAAGCTCTCTCCCGGTAGCGTGTCCGAGCGGCCGAAGGAGCTCGCCTCGAAAGCGAGTGTGGCGCAAGTCACCGAGGGTTCAAATCCCTCCGCTACCGCTGGTGACGAAGGGCCCGGCTCAGCAGAGCCGGGCCCTTCGTGCTGCTCCGACTCAGTCGGCCGGTACGAGCGCACCGGCACCCCGTCGTCATCGCCGACGGAATCCCGGCGTGCGGCTTCCGCTTGGGCCCGTCAACCGGTCGGCCACGCCGACCACCGTGGAGACGCCGCCTGCGGAGCCTCCATACGGCCTGCGTCGCGTGGCGTCAGGCCCGGCCCGTCCCGCCCGGCCCCGGCCGGATCGGAGGCACGGCCGGGGCCAGCCGCCTGCCACTGCACCGCCGCAGTCAACTGCCTCCAGGACGTGCACGCCGTGCACAACCGCAAGGAATGGCCGGACGCCGGCCTGCCGACTCTCCGGCGCGGAACGCGTCGTGCAGACCCCGCCCACCCTCGGGTACGACGACGTCTCCGAGTTCGTCAACGCCTACGGCGGCCTCTACGTCCTGCTCGGCGTCCAGGATCTGGAGTTCGCCCGCGACGGCGGCCTGCGGCCCACCCCCGGGGCCCGCGGTGCGGCTCAACCACAACCCGCACTTCTATGTCGACGACGACACCCTGGCGACCGGCGTCCGCCTGCACACCCGCGTCGCCCTCGACCACCTCACCGGCAGACTGCGACCCGCCGGCTGATCAACCCGGTGGCCGGCCGGGGGGTGCGCCGTATCGGTCCGGAACGGCGCTGCCCCGCCGCCCCCGTACAGGTTCGGGCCGACAGCACCACACGGTGGACCGGCGCGTCGGCCGGACCGGCAGAGAGGCGGCCGGGACGCGGACCCGAGGGCCCCTGCCCATGGCAGAGGCCCCGGGGTGAGGGCCCGGGGCTCCGCGTGATCGGACGGGGGAACGGCGACGACGGGGGGACGCTCGCCGCTCCCCCGATGAGAACCGGCCCTCATGCCCGCGCCGCGTGTCGGGGGAGAGCCCTGCGGCACGGACCCCGCAGTGGGGACCGGTCCGGGCTCCGGGATTTCCTGCCAGGTCCCTCGGCCCGGAACCATCCTGCTCCCGCCGGGTGTTCCCCGGACGCGGCAAAGGGCCCGGATCTCCAGGGCCTTGGTCCCGACATGCTCGGTTAGACTCACCCGACCGCCGAGGGATCACAGGTGAGAGACGGGGAGACGGGGCCGATGGTGCAGGCGAAGAAGATCACCCTCTATGCCCTCACGGTCTTCGTGCTCTACACGATCATCCAGTCCCCCGAGCGCGCCGCCGACCTGGTGCAGATAGGCTTCGAGGGCGTTTCGAGCGCCGCTCAAGCCGTCGGTCAGTTCATGACCGCGCTGATCAACTAGGACATCGGCCAGAACACCAGCTAGGAGCCTCTCGTGATTCGCCACCTGGTTCTCTTCAAGCTCAACGAGGGTGTACGGCGGGACGAGCCGCGCGTCGAGGCCGGCGCGAAGGCCTTCCAGGAGCTGGGCGCGCTCGTCCCGGAGCTGAGGTTCTGGGAGTGTGCGTGGAACATCACGGACCGTCCGATCGCCTATGACTTCGCCATCAACTCGGCGGTCGAGGACGCGGACGCGCTGAAGCGGTACATCGAGCACCCGGCGCACCAGGCCGCCGCCGGGCAGTGGCGCGAGTTCGCCACGTGGGTGATCGCGGACTACGAGTTCTGAGCGCTGCCGCAGCCACCGGACCCCTGCCGTAGGGCAGCCGTACGGCTGCCCTACGGCAGAAGGGGCCCCGCACCGGACGGTGCGGGGCCCCTTCCTCTTCGCTCTCCGCGCACCCCAACACGGCGCTATCGGGTGCTTGCACACAGTGGACATGTCTTGTGATGCTATGACCGCTTTTGACGGATGAGTTGACCGAAGTTGACCGCGAAGGGGTGGCGTGATCGTGCCGGCCAGTACCACGCCTCAACAGGTACCGCCCCAGAACGAGTCCCACGAGAACGCCGAGCCCGCCCCGCCCGACCTGCGCCCACGGCGCGCGGCGGACACCCGGGCGCTCACCCAGGTGCTCTTCGCGGAGCTGAAGAAGCTCGAACGCGGCACCCGGGAGCACGCCCGGGTCCGCGCCTCGCTCATCGAGGCGAACCTCCCCCTGGTCCGCTACGCGGCGGCGCGCTTCCGCTCCCGCAACGAGCCGATGGAGGACGTGATCCAGGTCGGCACGATCGGCCTGATCAACGCCATCGACCGGTTCGACCCGGACCGGGGCGTGCAGTTCCCCACCTTCGCGATGCCGACCGTCGTCGGGGAGATCAAGCGCTACTTCCGCGACAACGTCCGCACCGTGCACGTACCGCGCCGCCTCCACGAGCTGTGGGTCCAGGTGAACGGCGCCTCCGAGGACCTCACGACCCTGCACGGCCGGACCCCCACGACAGCCGAGATCGCGGAGCGGCTGAAGATCTCCGAGGAGGAGGTCCTCTCCTGCATCGAGGCGGGCCGCTCGTACCACGCGACCTCCCTGGAGGCCGCGCAGGAGGGCGACGGGATGCCCGGCCTGCTCGACCGGCTCGGCTACGAGGACCCGGCGCTCGCCGGGGTCGAACACCGCGATCTCGTACGGCATCTGCTCGTCCAGCTGCCCGAGCGAGAGCAGCGGATCCTGATGCTCCGCTACTACAACAACCTGACACAGTCCCAGATCAGCCAGGAACTGGGCGTCTCGCAGATGCATGTGTCAAGGCTTCTGGCGCGGAGCTTCGCCCGATTGAGATCCGCAAACAAGATCGAGGCGTAACCGGATCGGGTAGACCCGTTTGGACCCATAATCAGCCGTTCCAAAAGCCGCACAGCCCTTGTTTCCTGCACATACTCCCCCTCAAGATGTCGACAAGTCACTACAGCGTGTTGCCGACATGTGACATTCTGCTGGAACCGCGTTTGCCGCAGTCTCGGCGCCGGTATTCAGGTGGAGGCTGCGTTCCTCCGATGGTCGCGGCTCCCGCGACCGTCCGCGACCTCAAGGGGGTGGCATGTCCGCAGAACAGGGCAGCTCGAAGGTGCTCACGCTCGTTCATGACGACCAGGGCGCCCAGGGCGACCTCGCCGCCACGCTTCCCGCCCCGGCGGGAGCCGTGGGCACCGCGGCCCCGGCGGCCCTGGACACGGCTGACGCCGCGCCAGCGAATGCCGCTCCCAAGGGAGTTGCGGCGACGGCTCCCGCATCCCCGGCCGAGGCCCTCGACACACGCACGCTCTCTCGCTCCCTTTTCCTCCGGCTCCGCACGCTCGACGCCGCCGGAGTGGCCGCGGACAGCCCGGAGCGCACGTATGTGCGCGACACGCTGATCGAACTCAACCTGCCGCTGGTGCGGTACGCGGCGGCGCGCTTCCGCTCCCGCAACGAGCCGATGGAGGACATCGTCCAGGTCGGCACGATCGGCCTGATCAAGGCGATCGACCGTTTCGACTGCGAACGGGGCGTGGAGTTCCCGACGTTCGCGATGCCGACGGTGGTCGGGGAGATCAAGCGCTTCTTCCGCGACACCTCGTGGTCGGTGCGCGTGCCGCGCCGGCTCCAGGAGCTGAGGCTGGCGCTCACCAAGGCCAGCGACGAACTGGCGCAGAAGCTGGACCGCTCCCCGACCGTGCCCGAACTCGCCTCCGCGCTCGGGGTGTCGGAGGAGGACGTGGTCGACGGCCTCGCGGTCGGCAACGCGTACACCGCCTCGTCCCTCGACTCCCCGTCCCCGGAGGACGACGGCGGCGAGGGCTCGCTCGCGGACCGCCTCGGCTACGAGGACAGCGCGCTCGAAGGCGTCGAGTACCGCGAGTCGTTGAAGCCGCTGCTGGCCAAACTCCCGGCCCGGGAGCGGCAGATCATCATGCTGCGGTTCTTCGCGAACATGACGCAGTCCCAGATCGGGGAGGAGGTCGGCATCTCGCAGATGCACGTCTCCCGCCTGCTGACCCGCACGCTGTCGCAGCTGCGGGAGGGGCTGATCGCGGACTGACGGACCTCACGTCGGCATGCGGCCGCGGCCGGACCGCCACCGACGGTCCGGCCGCGGCCGTATGCCGCCCCAACCGGCCGATCAGCCGGGCCGGTTGGTCCGGAGAGCTCCGACGGTCAGGAAAGCGCCAGCCAGGCGACCGCGGCGACGACCGCGATGGCCGCCACGACGCCGACGATGAGCCCGACCCGGGGCCCCGACGAGTAGGTGGTGGCCGCCTCCTGCTGTCGCTGCGGGGTGCCTTCGTCCACGAACGCGCGGAACATCTGGGTCGAGCCCGCGGGGTCGTAGCTGCCGTTGCCCTCGGGGCCCTGGGGGGCGGTGGGGTTGTGTGCCATGGGGCAGGACACTAGCGAATCCGCCCCCTCCGCCCCACCCCGGGACGCCTTTGCCGACCCTTGGCCGAGGCTTTGACCGCCCATCCGTCATTTCATTTGCCTGCAGCAACCATCCTCCCTTACGCTCTTATGGTTGCCCTAAGCAACAAAATGCCCGGAGGAGTCCGAGGAGCACGAGGAGTACACCGATGCCCGCCCGAAGCCCGTACGAGGAGCTGGCTCGCCAGCTCAGCGCAGTCGGCGCCGTCAAGCGGGGCCTCACCCGGATCCTCCCGCCCGAGTGCCCGGCCGGTTCGGCGGCCGTACTGGCGCTGCTGGACCGGTACGGCGAGATGCGGATGAGCCGCCTCGCGGAGCTGCTCGGCATCGACATGTCGGTGACCAGCCGCCATGTGGCCCAGGTCGTGGACCGGGGCTGGGTCGAGCGCTCCCCTGATCCGTACGACGGCCGCTCCCGCATCCTGCGGCTGACGGCGGCGGGCCGGGAGCTGCTGGACGCGCTGGGGCGCCGGGCGGCGGACCTGTTCGCGGAGCGCCTCGCGGACTGGGCGGACGAGGACCTAGGCCGTCTGATCTCGCTGCTCACCCGGCTGCGGGCGGACTTCGGGGACTGCCGGGCGACGGCGCGGCTTCAGGAGTCGGCGCGGGTGGGGCCCGCGGGCCCCGTACAGACGGCGCGGGAGCCGACCACGCCCCTGACGGCACCGGAGGAGCCGGCCCGCCGGGCGACGGGCTAGGCGCGCCGCCCACCGCATCACACCGCCACCCGCACACCTCACCCCCACCGGATGCAGAGGAAGCATGTCCACACCGACCACCGACACCGCCGTGCGACGCGGCCACGCCGAGGAGGGCGCGGCCGACGGCGCACCGATGACGCACCGGCAGATCATGGAGGCGCTGTCCGGCCTGCTGCTCGGCATGTTCGTCGCGATCCTGTCGTCGACGATCGTCTCCAACGCGCTGCCGCAGATCATCTCGGACCTCGGCGGCGGCCAGAGCGCGTACACCTGGGTGGTGACGGCCTCGCTGCTGGCGATGACGGCGACCACCCCGCTGTGGGGCAAACTGGCCGACCTGTTCTCGAAGAAGCTGCTGGTGCAGCTGGCGCTGGTGATCTATGTGGCGGGCTCGGTCGTGGCCGGGCTGTCGCAGAGCGCGGGCATGCTGATCGCCTGCCGGGTGGTGCAGGGCATCGGCGTGGGTGGCCTGTCGGCGCTGGCCCAGATCGTGATGGCGGCGATGATCGCGCCGCGCGAGCGCGGCCGGTACAGCGGCTACCTGGGCGCGACGTTCGCCGTGGCGACCGTGGGCGGGCCGCTGCTGGGCGGGGTCATCACGGACACCGACTGGCTCGGCTGGCGCTGGTGCTTCTATGTGGGCGTCCCCTTCGCGGTACTGGCGCTGCTGGTGCTCCAGCGGACACTGCGGCTGCCGGTGGTACGGCGTGAGGCCCGGGTCGACTGGACCGGCGCGGCGCTCATCAGCGCGGCGGTGTCTCTGCTGCTGGTCTGGGTGACGTTCGCGGGGGACAAGTACGCGTGGCTGTCATGGCAGACGTACACGATGGTGGCGGGCTCGCTGCTGCTCGGCGCGGCGTTCGTGCGGGTGGAGGCGCGGGCGGCGGACCCGGTCATCCCGCTGCGGCTGTTCCGCAACCGTACGATCACGCTGGCGTCGCTGGCCTCGCTGTTCGTGGGAGTGGCGATGTTCGCGGGAACGGTGTTCTTCAGCCAGTACTTCCAGCTCGCGCGGAACGAGTCGCCCACCATGTCGGGTGTGCTGACCATCCCCATGATCGGCGGCCTGTTCGTGTCGTCGACGGTGTCGGGCCTGGTCATCACGCGGACGGGGCGCTGGAAGGCATGGCTGGTGGCCGGCGGTGTGCTGGTCTCGGCGGGGCTGGGGCTGCTGGGGTCGATCCGGTACGACACGGAGTACTGGCACGTGGCGGTGTTCATGGCGCTGCTGGGGCTGGGGCTCGGCATGATGATGCAGAACCTGGTGCTGTGCACCCAGAACCAGGTGGCGCCGGAGGATCTGGGCTCGGCGTCGTCGGTGGTGACGTTCTTCCGGTCGCTGGGCGGCGCGGTGGGGGTGTCGGCGCTGGGGGCCCTGATGGGCCACAGGGTCGCGGACCACGTACGGGACGGGCTGGCGGCGCTGGGCCCCGAGGGCGCCGCACTGGGCCACGGCGGCACGGCGGGCGGCGGCATCCCGGACCTGGACGCCCTGCCGGTGCCGGTCCGGACGGTCGTGGAGGCCGCGTACGGCCACGGGGTGGCCGACGTCTTCCTCTACTCGGCGCCGTTCGCGGTGCTGGCGCTGGTGGTGACGCTGTTCATCCGCGAGGTGCCGCTGAAGGGCGCGGAGAGGTAGCCGCGGCGAGGGCCAGGATGTGCGGGGCCGCCTCGCGGAGCGTGGCGAAGTGCCGGTGGGCGCCCTCGACCGGGGCCGCGGTGTTGACGTTCCAGACCGTCATTCCGGCCCGCAGACCGGACTCGACGCCGGTGGGGGCGTCCTCGACGACGAGGCAGTCCGCCGGCGCGGCGCCCAGCAGTTCGGCGGCCCGCAGGTACGGGACAGGGGAGGGCTTGCCCTCCCCTACCGCTGCCGCGTCCACGACCACGGGGGGCAGCGGCAGGCCCGTACGGGCGAAGCGGCCACGGACACGGTGCTCGTAGTTCGACGTCACGAGGGCCCAGGAGCCCGGCGGGAGGGCACGGAGCAGCTCCGCGGCTCCGTCATAGGACGTGTACGTCCCGGAGCGCACGTCCTCGTCCTCCAGGGCGTGCAGGGCGGCGAGGCACGCCTCCGGGTCGCGGTCCGGCGCGACCCGCGCGAAGGTCTCCCTCGGGCGGGTCCGCAGGGCGACCCGGTGCACCTCGTCGCCGTCCAGGCCGTACCGCTCCGCCCAGGTACGCCACACCCGGCGCTGGTTGCTCAGCGCGTCGATCAGCGTGCCGTCGACGTCGAAGAGGACAGGCCGTGTGCGGGGGATTCGGGGACGGAAGGTTTCCTCGGTCACGCCCTGATCATGCCAGCACGCCGCGGGCCTCGGCCGTGGCGGTCAGGCTCCGGACCGTCTCGGGGGACGCGGCCAGGAAGGCGAGGGCGGGGAGGCTCGCGGTGTGGGTGCGCGTGGGGGCGACCAGACCCCCCGACTTGTACGTGATCTCGGCCGGGAGCATCAGTTCCGTGCCCTCGCACAGCCCGGCCCGGTCGTAGACGAGCCAGGTGAGGAGTTCCGCCACCTGCGAGACCGCCCAGTCACGGCCGGGCACGCCGAGCAGCGCGCTTCTGAGCTGGTCGAGGCACCGGTCGATCATCTTCCGCGTCAGGATCCGCCCGGCGTCGACCTGGTGCAGGCCCTCGGCCTTCCCCCACGGGACGTCGACCGCGTCGAAGCCGATTCCGTCGGGGCCCACGCGCACGGCTCCGAACCGGTCCAGCACGCGGATGGGGCCGTGCAGGCGGGTTGGGAGGCGCGGATGGGTGGCGAGGAGTGCGCCGAGGGAGACCTCCCACGGCTCGGTGGCCGGGGTCTCCGGCGTGCCGATGCGCTCGAAGGCGGCCTCCGCCCAGGCGGCGACGTCCTCCTCCGCGGTGGTGACGGCCGTCCTCAGCCGGTCGGCCGCCTTTCCCAGCGCCCTCACCGGGGATCCGGCAGGGAGTCCCGCCGTCTCGCCTCGATGCCCGCGATCAGGACGTCCAGCGCGAACGCGAAATCGCGGTCCCGCATCTCCTGGACCGTCTGGCCGCCGCGTGCCTCGACCATCTCGCGGCTCGCGTCCACGACGGGTGTCAGCTCGGGCTCCCTACTGATCGCTCCCATGGCGTACGAGAAGAACTGGTCCTGCGTCAGGCCGGACTCGGCGCAGCGCTTCAGGAAGTTCGCCTCGATCGTGCCGAAACCGTACACGAACTGGAACACGGCGGCGAGGGCGCCCGTCTGGTGCTCGGGTGCCAGGCCGGTGCTCCGGATGATGCGCTGCACGCACAGCGCGAACGCGCTCCAGTTCGGGCCGACGTTCAGGAAGCGGCCCACCAGCGGTGAGAGCCACGGGTGGCGGATGAGGAGGGCGCGGTAGCCCGCCGCCAGGTCGCGGATCCGGCTCTGCCAGTCCCCGCCCGGCGGCGGGGCCTCCGGCAGCTCGACCTCGCCCATCACCGCGTCGCTGGCCAGCTCCAGCAGGTCGTCCTTCGAATCGACGTACCAGTACAGCGACATGGCCGTCACCCCGAGGTCGGCCGCCAGCCGCCGCATGGAGAACTTCGCCGGCCCCTCCGCGTCCAGCAGCCGTACCGTCGCCGCGGTGATCCGCTCCCGGTCCAGTCCGGGGGCGGTCCCGGACTGGCCCCTGCGGCCACGCCCCGCGCCCGCCGCCCTTCCGTCGTCGAACCAGACGCTCATGCGCGCGGGCTTCCCGGCGGCGGCAGGGTCCGCCTTCGCCTCCGACCGCCGCTCGGCCGCCCGGCCGCCCGGCGAGGCCGGCCGGGGCTGCGGCGCCGGTTCGGGCTCCGGCCGTGCCGGAGGC
>NZ_JADWYO010000045.1 GCF_022414595.1 Streptomyces sp. MUM 203J
ATCCAACCGGCCCAGCCACCACGAGCGCCAACCGCAACCCGGCGAACCTATGCGGTCACAGCACTAGTGCCGCAGACCTCGGGCCAATGCCCGAGGCGCGGCGGGGGCCGAACGGCTAGCGTCGCGATCATGACCGACAACACTACGGCCGCTCCCCCGGCCCGCAGCCGGGAGCAGCGCAAGCAGGACGTCATGGCACGGCTGGAAGGCGACGAGGACGTGTGGGTGGCCACCGCGTCCGGGGCGGGCGAGCCGCTCCTGGCACCGCTTTCGTTCGTGTGGCACGAGGGCGCCCTCCTGATGTGCACCCGCCGCACCAACCGCACGGCCCGCAATCTCACCCCCCGCGGGCGGGTCCGGCTGAGCCTCGGCCACACCCGCGACGTCGTGCTGCTCGACGGCGACGCGGAGGCCGTCGAGGGCCACGCCCTCGACCCCGCGGCGGCGGACGCCTTCGCGGGCAAACTGAACTGGGACCCCCGCGCCGGGAACGCGTGGCTCTACCTCCGTGTGACCATCCGTTCGGTCCGGGCTTGGCGTGAGGAGAACGAACTCGCCGACCGTCTGCTGATGCGCGAGGGCACCTGGCTGATCTGAGTCCCGGAACGGTCCGTCGCGGGGGTGGCACTGCGTGACCGGCGTCAGCCACGGCGGGCACCGCGGGCCCCGGGCGCTCCGGACCCGGTGCGGCCGCCGCCGTACGGCTCTCAGCCGTACGGCACACGGCACCCGGTCCGGGCCCCCACAAATCACAGCACCGCGCGCGCCCCGCCCGGCACGTCGCGCCCGGCACGGCCTGCCGTCGCGGGCACGGCCGGCACGCGGCCCAGCGCGGTCGGGCCGTCCCGGGACGCGGCCCGCATCCACGGACCACGACAACGGGCCCGTGCGGGTCACGGCGACCAGGCCGTCCCGGTCCGGTGCGGCCCTGGCCGTCGCCGACCCCCTGCCGCGGAGCGCGGCCCGGCCCCGGCAGCCCGACGCAGGCGGCGCCTGCGGGTCACCGCTCGCAGATCCGGGCCCGCGCCGGTCACGGCGATGGCTCCGTCCCGGTCCGTGCGCAGTACCGCGGCACCCGAGTCCTCCAGTGCGGCGAGCGTGCGGGGGGAGGGATGTCCGTACGGGTTGTCCCGGCCCGCTGACACCACGGCGAGCCGTGGCCGGACCCGGTGCAGCAGTCCGGGGTCCTGGTGGGCGGACCCGTGATGGGCGACCTTCAGGACGTCCACGGGCGGCAGATCCGGGTGAGCCCTCGTCAGGCCGCGCTGTGCCGGGGGCTCCAGGTCCCCGAGGAGCAGCAGGCTCACGCCGGACCGGGTGCGTACGAGGAGCGTGACGCTGGCGTCGTTCGGTTCGTCCGGGGCGGTGACCAGAGCGCCGGAGTCCGTCGTCCCCGCCGGATCGGGGGGCCACAGCACCTCCCAGTCGAGCGTGCCCGCCCTGCGCCGCTCCCCCGGCACCGCGCGAACCACCGGGACTTCCACCGCCGCCGCGGTCCGGTGCACGAACGCCACCCGGCCGGGCGGAGCCAGCAGCCCGGTGGTCTGGACGACCCCGACATCCCGCCCGCGCAACACCCCCGGCAACCCGGCCACATGGTCGGCGTGGAAGTGCGTGAGCAGCACCATCGGCACCCGGTGGACCCCCAGTTCGCGCAGACATCGGTCCGCCGACTCCGGGTCCGGCCCCGCGTCCACCACGACAGCCGCGCCCTCTCCGGCCGCCAGCGCCATGGCGTCGCCCTGACCCACGTCGCACAGGGCGAACACCCATCCGGGCGGCGGCCACCCGACGACGAGCCGGGTCAGCGGCACCGGCCTCACGACGGCGACCAGGAGCAGGACGGCGCAGCCCAGCAGCACCCAGGGCCGGCCGGCGAGCCGCCGTCCGGCCGCCAGGAGCACCACCGTCACAGCGGCCAGCAGCAGCCCTCCCCACCAGCCGTCGGGCCAGTCCACCCGTGCCCCGGGCAGCGCCGCCCCCGTCCGGGCGACGGCGGCCACCCAACCGGTCGGCCAGGCGGCGCACTCGGCCACGAGCCGGGCGGCCTGCATCGCCACCGGCGCCAGGGCGAGCGTGACGAACCCGAGGACCGTCGCAGGCGCCACCGCGAACTCCGCGAACAGGTTGCACGGCACCGCGACCAGGCTGACCCGCGCCGCAAACACCGCCACCACCGGCGCGCACACCGCCTGTGCGGCAGCAGCCGCGGCCAGCGCCTCCGCGACCCGAGCCGGCACCCGGCGGGCCCTCAGCGCGGCGCTCCAGCGCGGGGCGATGGCCAGCAGCGCTCCCGTCGCCAGCACCGACAGCAGGAATCCGTAACTCCGCGCCAGCCACGGCTCGTACAGCACCAGCAGGAGAACCGCCGCCGCCAGCGCCGGGATCAGTGACCTGCGACGCCCGGTTCCGATGGCCAGCAGCGTGACCAGCCCGCATGCCGCGGCCCGCAGCACGCTCGGGTCCGGGCGGCACACCAGCACGAACGCGAGCGTCAACGCGCCGCCCGCCACCGCCGTCACCCGCAGCGACAGCCCCAGCCGCGGAGCCATCCCACGCCGCTCCGCGTGCAGCGCCATCCCGGCCGGCCCGATGAGCAGGATCAGCACGATGCTCAGGTTGCTGCCGGACACGGCCGTCAGGTGCGTCAGGTCCGTCGTCTCGAAAGCGGCGCGCAGGTCCTGGGTCATCCGCGTCGTGTCCCCGACGACCAGCCCCGGGAGCAGCGCCCGCGGATCCGGCGGCAGCCCGTCGGTCGCCGTACGCAGCCCCTCGCGCAGGCTCCCCGCGGCGCGCTGCACCGCGTTCGGCGGTGTGGTGATCCTCGGCGGCCCCCCGTCGACGTACAGCGCCGCCCCGTACGGATCGCCCGGCCGTCGCGGTGGGGCCAGCCGCCCGCTCAGCCGGAGCCCGGTGGACGGCAGCAACCGCATCCATGCGGACGTCACCTCCTCGTCTGTGTCTGCTGTCCTGCGTGCCTCGGCGTTCGGCTCCCACCCGCCGCTCCCGCCCCGCTCCCCGGACGGGAGCCGGGTGATCAGCAGGACGGGTGTGCGCACCCGGGTGACCGCGCCGTCGGGTGCCGTCACCTCCGTCACCTCGGCGTTCGTGAGAACGGAGGCATCGGCGGTGCGGTTGCCGTGCACCCTGGGCGCGGAGCGGCGCGGGTCGGACGTGACCGTCACGTCCGCGACGACACGCGCGTGTTCCTCCGCGAGCCCGGGCACCGGCCCCCTTCTCAGGTCGGCGCCGTGCAGCCCCGCCGAGGCCGCGCCCGCCGCCGCGCCCAGCAGCACCCCCGCCGCGGCGACCGCGGTCCCCCGCCACCGGCCGCGCCGTCTCGGCCTCAGGAGCAGAACACCGGCCACCACCCCGCACAGCCCCACGGCCAGGGCGGTCCCGCCCCCCGGGGCGCCCAGGGTGAGCGCCGCAGCGGCCCACGCGGCCAGTGCAGGTCCCACGAGCCTCAGGTCGACGGGTCCCTCCCGGCGGGCACCGGCCACACCGCGCCGGCCCCCCGAAGCCGCCCGCACGGTCCCCCGCACCGTCTCCGTCCCGGCCATCCCCGCCCGGGCTGCCGCCGTCCCGGGCGCCCGTACGAGTCCGCCCCCTGACGGCGCCGGCCCCGGCCTCGTCGCGCCAGCCGCCGTTGCCTCTGGCGCGCCGCCCCCGGCCGCCTCGGCTCCAAGTCCCGTCACCTCAACAGGCTCCACGTCAGGCCCTGTAACCCCAGGTGCTCCTCCCGCAGGCACCCTCGCCCCGGGCGGCCCCGCCCCGGGCCCGGGTGCACCAGGCGCCGCCGCCCCGGGCGTCCAGGTGCCATGCGCCCCCGTCTCCGCCTCCGGTGCCCGCGTCCCCGGCGCCGGTGCGTCACGTGCCGCCCAGGGCCCCTCCGCCGGTGCGCCGCGCACTCCGGCCGCATGCACCCCGCCCTCCGCCGTCGTCATGGCCGGACGAGAGGGCGCAGGTCCGCGAGTCGTCGGTCACCGATGCCGCGTACCTCGCGCAGTTCGTCCACCGACCGGAAACCGCCGTGGCGTGTGCGGTGGTCGACGATATGCCGGGCCAGAACCGGACCGACACCGGGCAGTGTGTCGAGCTGTTCCACAGTCGCCGTGCTGAGGCTGACCCATCCGGACGGAACTCCCCCTGTCGGAGCGGAGACCGCGGCGGCCACGGGTCCCGGGGCCGCCCCGGGGACGCCCACCACCACGTGCTCACCGTCCAGCAGCACCCGGGCCCTGTTGAGCGCGGTCACATCGGCTCCCGGCCGGACGCCGCCCGCCGCCCGCAGCGCGTCGACCACTCGTGAGCCGGGCGGCAGACGCAGCACGCCCGGCTTCCGCACCTTGCCGCTCACATCGACCACGACCATGTCCGGCGACGCCCCGGCAGCCGGGACTGGCCGGGGAGGGCCGTCCGCCGCCGCGGGTGCTGCGGCGCTCGTCGGCGCCGCGGGCGCGGGCACGGCGTGACCGACCGTGTCCGGGGCCCGCACGGCCTCCGGGCGCCCGGCCCAGAAGTACCGCCCCGCGAGGACCACGGCCACCAGGAGGACGACGGACAGCGCGGCCAGCGTCCTGCGTTCCATGCCGCACCTGCTGCCCAGCCACACCGGCAGCCGCTCACGCGCCGCCAGCCGCCACCTCTCGCGGCGTCCCAGCGGCGCCCCCGCTTCTCCGGCCCCCGCCTCTGGTCCTCCGCTCTTCTCCGGCTCCGGGGTCCGACCCGGTGCCCGGGCCCGTTCCCACTGCCGAGCCGGTCTGGGCTCCCGCCCCGGCGGCTCACCGCCCGCCTTGGCGTCGGCCGGGCGGTCGTTGCCGGGTGGCGGCGGATCGGTCCCCGCGAGCAGCGCCTCGGCCCGGAGCCGTAATCCCGCAGGAGCCGCCGCCTGCGGGGTGGAGGCCCGTACCCGCCCCCGCGTCGGAGCACGGTGCCGACCGCGGGTACGGCCGTCGCTTCCCCGGGCCCGGCCGGGGCCGCTCGTGGCGCCTGAACGCCGGGGGCGCGCCGACGCCGAAGCATCTGAGGCCCCGCCCACCACGATTACAGAGTGTGATTCATTCGTCATGCACAGCACGGTAGGTGAAGGCGGCGGAACCCGCGGAAAGCAATGTCGAATCCGTGGAAAACCTGATGGCTGTGAATAACCCGGTCACCCACACGCATGAGATCAGTGTGGGGAGACGACCACCCCGAGGAGCCCGGGTCCTGTGTGCGCGCCGATCACGGCACCGACCTCGCTGACATGAAGGTCCGTCAGTCCGCTGACTCTCTCACGCAGTCGTGCCGCGAGGGCTTCGGCCCGCTCGGCCGCCGCCAGATGGTGCACCGCGATGTCCACGGGGGCGGCGCCCGCCCGTTCCACGGCGATCTCCTCCAGCCGGGCGATGGCCTTCGACGCGGTCCGCACCTTCTCGCACGGTTCGATACGCCCCCCCGTCAGTTCCAGCAGCGGTTTCACGGCCAGCGCGGAGCCGAGCAGGGCGCGGGCGGCTCCGATGCGTCCGCCGCGCCGCAGGAAGTCCAGGGTGTCGACATAGAAGTACGCCGAGGTTCCGGCGGCCCGCTTCTCCGCCGCCGCGACGGCCTCGTCCGGTGTGGCGCCGGCGCGGACCGCCTCGGCCGCCGCCAGGGCGCAGAAGCCCAGCGCCATCGCGACCATCCCGGTGTCCACGACCCTTACGGGCACAGGCGCCTGCCGTGCGGCCAGGAGCGCCGCCTCGTATGTGCCCGACAGTTCGCCCGACAGATGGAGCGAGACGATCCCGGTGGCACCGGACTCCGCGAGGGTCCGGTAATGGGACGCGAAGGTCTCGGGGCTCGGGCGGGAGGTGGTGACGGGGTGTCGCTTCTGCAGGGCGTCCGCGAGCGAGAGAGCGGAGATCTGGGTGCCTTCTTCGAGCGCGCGGTCACCGAGGACGACGGTCAGCGGAACCGCGGTGATACCGTGCCGCTCCATCGTCTGCGGCGGGAGATAGGCCGTGGAATCGGTGACGATAGCGACATGGCGGGACATGAGCGGGAGATTACCCGCAGGCGGCCCTCAAAGGCAGCCAGGTCCGCTCGACGCCCTCGATACCGTCTTCCGCCATGCCGCCCGGCACACGCGGACCGTCACCGCACGCGGTCGGGTGAACGCTCAGTCGGACGTCTCGCGCCGCGGCGCCTTCTCCCAGGGGTGGCCCAGGTCCAGCCGCGGATCCCGCCCGGTGATCGCGGGCCGGTCTCCCCCGCTCGCCTGCCCGTCACGGGCGGCCCCGCCGTCACGCCGGTCGGCTCCGGACTCCGTCACGGCATGGTCCGCGTCCGGTCCGGCGGGCCAGACCTGGCCGGACGCCTCGTCGGCCGGGGCCTGCGGCCACGACACACGTGTCCGGTCCCGGCCGTCCGCACCCACCGGCCCCGCCGTCCCGTCAGAGCCGACGGCGGGCTCGGACCAGTGGCGCAGCGCCCCGGCCTCCATGCCGATCTGCTCGCTGAGCGTCTCCAGGTCGTCCTGGGCGAACCTGCGGGCCCGGTCGTGGGCCGCCCAGCGCAGCGAGTCGGCGGACTCGGTGACCCTGCGGGTGCGTTCCCGCAGTTCCGGCAACTGCTGCGCGACCCGCGTCCGGTCCGGGTCCCGCTCCAGGCGGCGCAGCTCGTCGTCGAGTTCGTGACCGTGGGCGCTCAGCCGCCGGAACAGCTCCAGGGACTCCTGGAGCGAGACGTCCTCCTTGGCACCGGCCTCCAGGGCGTCCTGGGTCGACCGCATCGACGTGCGCAGGGACAGGCGCAGCTGGGCGAGCTCGCCCACGACGCCGCCCTGTCCGTAGCTCTTCGCCTTCAGGGTGGTGTCCTCGACGGCGCGCCTGGCCTGGCCGATGGTCCGGTCGACACCCCGTTTCGCGGCTCCGATCACCTTCACGCACGCATACACACCGAGTGCGACCAAGGCGAGGAACAGCAGCGCCAGGATGACGAACACGGTCTCCATGAAGTCCCCTCGGTGTTGTTGTTCCCCTCCACCGTAAACGGAACGGGCAGGCCGGCGGTTCCGTGGGAACCCCCAACCTGCCCGTAGGGGGAAACCCGGGAGCCCGGGCCGAGCGGCCCGGACGCGGGCCGCGGGTGTCAGGACCGGTTACGCCGGGACGATGTTGACCAGCTTCGGCGCCCGCACGATGACCTTGCGGATTCCGGCTCCGTCCAGCGCGGCGACGACGGCGGGCGCAGCCAGGGCCTGCGCCTCCAGGTCGGCGTCGCCGATGGACGGGGAGACCTCCAGGCGGGCCTTGACCTTGCCCTTGACCTGCACGACACAGGTCACGGTCTCGTCGACGACGTACGCCGGATCGGCCACCGGGAAGTCCTGGTGGACGACGGAGTCGGTGTGGCCCAGCTTGTGCCACAGCTCCTCCGCGGCGTGCGGCGCCAGCGGGGCGACCAGCAGCACCAGCCGCTCCGCCACGGACCGGGCAACCGGGCCGCCGGTCTTGGTCAGGTGGTTGTTCAGCTCGGTGATCTTGGCGATGGCCGTGTTGAAGCGCATCGCGGACATGTCCTGGGCGACACCGTCGATGGCCTTGTGCAGGGCCCGCAGGGTGTCCTCGTCCGGCTCGGCGTCGACCACGGTCGGCTCGCCGGTGGCCTCGTCGACGATGTTGCGCCACAGCCGCTGCAGCAGCCGGAACTGGCCCACCACCGCGCGCGTGTCCCAGGGGCGGGACACGTCCAGGGGACCCATGGCCATCTCGTACAGGCGCAGGGTGTCGGCGCCGTACTCGGCGCAGATCTCGTCCGGGGTGACGGCGTTCTTCAGGGACTTGCCCATCTTGCCCAGGACGCGGCTGACCTTCTCCCCCTGATACCAGAAGGCGCCGTCGCGCTCCTCGACCTCGGCGGCGGGGACCGCGATACCCCGGGCGTCGCGGTAGACGTACGCCTGGATCATGCCCTGGTTGAACAGCTTGTGGAACGGCTCGGCGGACGAGACGTGCCCCAGGTCGAACAGGACCTTGGACCAGAACCGGGCGTAGAGCAGGTGCAGTACCGCGTGTTCGGCACCGCCCACGTACAGGTCCACGCCGCCGTGGGGCATGCCCTCGCGGGGGCCCATCCAGTAGCGCTCGATGTCCGGGTCGACCAGCTTCTCGCTGTTGTGGGGGTCCAGGTAGCGCAGCTCGTACCAGCAGGAACCGGCCCAGTTGGGCATGGTGTTGGTCTCGCGGCGGTAGCGCCTGGGGCCGTCGCCCAGGTCCAGGGTGACGTTGACCCAGTCCTCGTTGCGGGACAGCGGCGTCTCGGGCTGGGTGTCGGCGTCGTCGGGGTCGAAGGTGCGCGGCGCGTAGTCGTCGACCTCGGGCAGCTCCAGCGGCAGCATGGACTCGGGCAGCGGGTGCGCGACGCCGTCCTCGTCGTACACGATCGGGAAGGGCTCGCCCCAGTACCGCTGGCGGCTGAACAGCCAGTCGCGCAGCCGGAAGTTGACGGTGCCCTCGCCGATGCCCCGCTCGGTCAGCCACTCGGTGATCCGGGCCTTGGCCTCGACGACACCCAGGCCGTCCAGGGACAGGGCCCCGGACCCGGACGACTGGCCGCCCGCCGAGTTGACGATCTTCGCGTCGTACGAGTCGAACGCGTCGTCCCAGGTGGCCGGGTCGGTGCCGCGGCCGTCGGTGGGCTCGACGACACAGCGCATCGGCAGGTCGAAGGCGCGCGCGAACGCGAAGTCACGGGTGTCGTGGGCGGGGACGGCCATGATGGCGCCGGTGCCGTAGCCCATCAGCACGTAGTCGGCGATGAAGACCGGCACCCGGGCACCGCTGACCGGGTTGGTCGCGTACGCGCCGGTGAAGACGCCGGTCTTCTCCTTGGCCTCGGCCTGGCGCTCGACGTCGGACTTGGCGGCGGCCTGCTTGCGGTAGGCGTCCACGGCCAGCGCCGGGGTGGCGTGCCCGCCGGTCCACAGCGGCCGGGTGCCGGCCGGCCACGCGTCCGGGACGATCTCGTCGACCAGGTCGTGCTCGGGCGCCAGGACCATGTAGGTGGCGCCGAACAGCGTGTCCGGGCGGGTGGTGAAGACGGTGATCGCGTCGGAGCCGACCGTGAAGTCGACACGGGCGCCCTCGGAGCGGCCGATCCAGTTGCGCTGCTGGAGCTTGATGGCCTCCGGCCAGTCCAGCGCGTCCAGGTCCTCCAGCAGGCGGTCGGCGTAGGCGGTGATGCGCATGTTCCACTGGCGCAGCTTCGCCTTGAAGACCGGGAAGTTGCCGCGCTCGGAGCGGCCGTCGGCGGTGACCTCCTCGTTGGCCAGGACGGTGCCCAGGCCGGGGCACCAGTTGACCGGGGCGTCGGAGGCGTACGCCAGACGGAACTCGCCCAGGACGGCGGCACGCTCGGCGGCGCTCAGCTCGCTCCACGCGCGCGTGGTGCCGGGTACGGGACGCTCGCCGCTCTCGAACAGGGCGACCAGTTCAGCGATCGGCCGGGCCCTCTTCGCGTCCGTGTCGTACCAGGAGTTGAAGATCTGCAGGAAGATCCACTGCGTCCACTTGTAGTAGTCCGGGTCGATCGTGGCGAACGACCGGCGCCTGTCGTGGCCCAGGCCCAGCCGCCGCAGCTGGACCTTCATGTTCTCCATGTTGGCCTCGGTCGACACCCGCGGGTGCGTGCCGGTCTGCACGGCGTACTGCTCGGCGGGCAGGCCGAACGCGTCGAAGCCCAGGGTGTGCAGGACGTTGTGGCCGGTCATCCGCTGGTGGCGGGCGTAGACATCGGTGGCGATGTAGCCCAGCGGGTGGCCGACGTGCAGGCCCGCACCCGAGGGGTACGGGAACATGTCCATGATGAACTTCTTCGGCTTGGCCGCATCGGCCGGGTCGCCTGCCAGGTCGCCGCTCGGGTTCGCCGCCTCGTACGTGCCGTCGACGTCCCAGAAGTCCTGCCAGCGCGCCTCGATCTCGGCCGCCATGGCCGCCGTGTAACGATGCGGGGCCGCCGTCTCGGCAGCCTGATTCGTCTCGCTCATGATCCTCTGAAGCTCCATCGATCGTCTCTGCCCACTGCCGGCCGCCGCCTGGGTCACACCGAGCACCGAGTCCAGCGGCGGCGAAATGAAAAAGCCCCTCGCACAGGAGGGGAAGCCGCGCCGATTCCGAACGGGTTTTCCTCACCCGTCGGCACTGATCAGCGCGGCTCGGTAAGCAGAAGGCGTACGGCACGCATGGCGTCAGGGTACCGCAGGCCCCTTCCCGGGCGCACCGGACATCCCAAGGGCCGGACACACGCCGTCGCGTAACCGTCGCGCTACGCGGAGCGTACCCGTTACTCGGCGTATCGACCCGTTCCCGGGCAACCTCCGAGTCAGTTGTCGGCCAGTCTCAACGGTAAACGCACAAACTCCGTACTCACCGGTATGCGTCGCCCTAGCATGCGCGAACGGGACCCCATCCGCACCACTCGGAGTCGCCCATGACCCCTCATCGCAAGATCCGATCCTCGCCCGCCGAGAAGGAGGGCCTGAGCAGGCCGGTCCAGGGCGGGCTGTACGCGGCCGCCCTGGTTCTCCTTCCTCTGCTGGCCGTCGTCGGAGGCGACGGTTTCCGCGAGTTCCTCGACTTCGGCACGGGTGTCCTGGCTCTCGTGTCCCTGACGGCGTCGGTCGCCTGGGCGATCGTCGCCACCGACCGCCTCTTCCTCACGCCCCGGCAGCGACTGCTCGCCCAGGGCATCCACCGGGGTACCGCCGTCGCGTCGCTCGGGTTCCTGCTCCTGCACGGCACCGTCAAGGTCTCCCTCGGCCATGTCGAGCTGATCGGCGCCCTCATACCCTTCGGCCTGGGCGTCACCGGTTCGGCAGGCCTCATCGGCTTCGGCTCGCTCGCCGGGCTGCTGATGGTGGTCGCCGCGTCGACCGGGGCCCTGCGCAGCACACTGGCCGGACGGGGCGCCATCGCGGCCCGCTGGCGGCCCTTGCACATGCTCGCCTACCCGGCCTGGTGCGCGGCTCTGGTCCACGGCCTGTACGCGGGCCGCCCGGCGGACGGGTGGGTGACCGGCCTGTACTGCCTCGCGCTGCTCGGGGTCGCCGTGGCCGTCTCCGTGCGGCTCCTTCCCGAGCCGCTCCGGCAGCGGCTGGCCGACCAGGTGCTCACCCTGGCCGGGAACGGCCCCGACGGCGCCCCGGCCTCGCCGCGCGCGCGTGGCCGGGGGCGTGCCCGGCGGGACCTCGCGACGGAGCCGCTGCCGGGGGCGACGGGTGTGGCCTACGCGGCGGCCGAGTCCCCGCGCCCGCACCCGTACGAGCCCGAGCCTCGCGTGTTCGACGGCGTGTCCCGCCCCCTCCAGGCCGAGGCCCGCGCCTTCGCCGCCCCCGGCGCCGAGGCCCGCACGGCGAAGGCCCCGTACGACGGCGGTTCCCGCGCCGACAGCCGTACCGTCGGCGGAGGCATCTCCGCCGGCTACCGGGCCGTGTCACGCGGCGGCGGGGCCGGACCGGACGTCCCGGCCGCCGCTCCGGCGGGCTCGGACGACCGGACGCAGCCGATCCCGTTCGCGGAGCGCGTGCCCATGACGGAAGAGCTGCCCGTCATCGACGACGAACCCTCCGTACGGCCCGGTTACTGGCCCACCCCGTCACCGCCGCCGCCGGCTCAGTCCCCTTCCGCTTCCACTCGCGCGTACACCCCGTTCGGGGACCCCGCGTCCGGGCCGACTGGTCCCGTGGCTGAACAGAGCCCCGCCTCGGCCACGTACAACATCACTGAGCCGCCCGCCGGGCCGGACTCCGGTCCCTTCCTCCGCCCGGCGACCGGTGAGCCGTGGACCGCACCCGCAGGAGACCGCCCGTGAACGCCCCGCTGCCCGACGTCCCCGAAGTCCGTGTGGTGGGCCTTCCCCAGCTCACCCAGGGATTCGACCTGGTCGAGAGACTCGACCTGCCGATGCACCTCAAGGTGCACGGCCCGCTCGAACCGATCGGCGGGGAGCGGCTCGCCAAGCTCGCCGAGGACATCTCCCTGAAGGGACGCGGTGGTGCGGGCTTCCCGTTCGCGAGGAAGCTGCGGGCGGTGGCGGAGGCCGCGATCCGCCGCGGGGTGCGGCCGGCCGTCGTGGTCAACGGCAGTGAGGGCGAACCGGCCTGCCGCAAGGACACCGTGCTGCTCAACCGTGCGCCGCATCTGATTCTCGACGGGGCGCTGCTGGCGGCCGAGGCGCTGGGCGCGCGCACCCTGGTGGTGGCGGTGACCCGTAACTCGACGGAGGTGTCCATCCGGGCGGCGCTGGCCGAACGGGGGCTCTCGGACCGACGCGGGCAGCCGCTGCGCGCGCGTGTCGTCCGTACGCCGGAGCGGATGGTGTCCGGGGAGGCGTCGGCGGTGATCCGTGCCGTGGGCGGGGGGCCCGCCCTGCCCCCGGGGCGGCGTGAGCGGGCCTCGGAGTCCGGGGTGGGCGGGGCGCCGACGCTGCTGTCGAATGCGGAGACCTTCGCCCAGCTGGCCGTGGCGGCGCGGACCGGCGCCTCCCGGTACGGCCTCGCGGGTGTGGACGGCGAGCCGGGGACGGTCCTGCTGACCCTGTCCGGCGCGGTGGCGCGGCCCATGGTGGTGGAGGTCCCGACGGGGGTACCGCTGTCGTACGTCCTCCAGCTCGCCGGGGCCCCCGCGATGCCTCAGGGAGTGCTGACGGGCGGCTACCACGGCAACTGGATCGACGCGATGGCCGTGCAGGGCGCCGTCGTGTCCAAGGCGTCGCTGGCGGCCGTGGGCGGTTCTCTGGGCGCGGGCGCGATCCTGCCGATAGGCCCGGAGACCTGCCCTCTGGGGGAGGCGCTGCGGGTGGCGAACTGGCTGGCCGCGGAGACGGCGGGGCAGTGCGGGCCGTGCCGACTGGGCCTGCCGGCGGCTGCGGGCGGGCTGTCCGATGTGCTGAACGGGGGCGGTGCCGCCGCGCTGGAGGCGCTGCGGGAGGTCGTCCAGGCCGTGAAGGGGCGGGGCGCGTGCAAGCATCCGGACGGTTCGGCCCGCTTCTTCGCGTCGACGCTGTCGGCGTTCACGGACGATCTGGCCACGCATGTGCTGAACGGGGGTTGCGGGCGGCCGACGACGGGCGTGCTGCCGCTGCCCGAGCCCGGCTACCAGGAGGCGGAGGAGTCCATTCCGAGCGGGGAGCGGCTGGCCGTGGACTGGACGCTGTGCCAGGGGCACGGGCTGTGCGCGGATCTCGCGCCCGAACTCATCCGGATGGGCGCTGACGGTTTCCCGGTGCTCGCGGACACGTCGGTGCCCACCCACCTGCAGGGAAGGGCACAGCGCGCCGTACGGCGGTGCCCGGCGCTGGCGCTGCGGCTGGAGCAGGCGTCCGGCGGCGGCGCGGCGCGCCCGGCGGAGCGGCCCGCGCTGCCCCCGGTGAGCCGCAAGGCTCTGGGCACCGGCCGGAGTTGACGACGACATGAAGGAGGCGGGCCACCCGATCCGGGTGGCCCGCCTCTTCCGCTGTGGAGCTAAGGAGAATTGAACTCCTGACCTCTTGCATGCCATGCAAGCGCTCTACCAACTGAGCTATAGCCCCTTGTTGTGTTGTCTGCCGCCCTGCTCGGCTTCCCTCTCGGTTCCCCTCGCGGCGACACAGAGAACATTACGGGGTTCCCGGGAGAATCTCCAAATCGATTGTCCGACCGCCGCCCGGCGGGCGCCCCGCCCCGTTGACCTGCGGCGGTCCGTGCCGCGCGGCGGGCGCGGTAGCGTCGCCCCACGTGACCACGACCGTGACTGTGCGGACGCGCGTGAAGGGCCTGCCCTGGGCGGCCCTGTCGGCCTGTCTGCTCTCCTTCGCCGCCTTCTGGATAGCGCAGCGCGCCTCGCACGCGAACATGCTCGACCTGTCCGTGTACCGGGCCGAGGGCGAGACCGTCCTGGCGGGCGGCGACCTGTACGCGATGCGGGTCACGTCCGCGAACCTGCCGACGACGTATCCGCCGTTCGCGGCCCTCCTCTTCACCCCGCTGACGCTGTTCGGGGTGCAGGAGATGCGGGAGCTGGCGACGCTGGGGAACCTGTTGCTGCTGGTGGCGCTGGCCCACCTGTCCGTACGGCTGGTCCGCTCCGGCCCGCTGCGGCGGGGCCGGGCGGCGGCGCTGCTGGAGCGGCCGGGGGCGGCGCTGTGGGTGGCGGCGGTCGTGGTGTGGTGCGAGCCGGTGTGGCAGACGTTCCGGTACGGGCAGATCAATCTGCTGATCGCGGTGGCCGTGCTGTGGGACCTGACACGCAGGGACCGGAGCCCCTGGGCGGGGGTCGGCATCGGCCTGGCCACGGCGGTGAAGCTGACGCCCGGGCTCTTCGTGGTGATGCTGGTCCTCACCGGGGTGGCACGCGCACGACGGGAGGGCCGGCCGGGCCGGTGGAACCCGTGGCTGCGGCGGGCGGTGCGGGCGGCAGGGGCGTTCCTGTCGGTGACGGTGGCCGCGGCGGTCGTCCTGCCGTACGACTCGCGCCGGTTCTGGACCGAGATGATCTTCGAGACGAGCCGGGTGGGCCGGACGGAGGAGACGGCCAACCAGTCGTTGAGCGGAGTGCTGGCACGGCTGGCGCACACCACGGACCCGGGGGTGTGGTGGCTGGTCGTGGCGGTTCCGGTGGCCGTACTGGGACTGGCGGTCGCGGTACGGGCGGCGCTGCGCGAGGACCGGCCGGTGGCGGTGGTGGCGTGCGCGGTGACCGGGCTGCTGGTCAGCCCGATCTCTTGGTCACACCACTGGGTGTGGTGTGTGCCGCTGCTGGTGCTGCTCGCGGTGCGGGCGAGGCCGGTGTGGACGGCGGGAGCGGCGCTGGTGTTCGCGTCGAACGCGCTGTGGTGGGTGCCGCACGCACCTGCTCCGGTGCGGCTCGAACTGCACCAGAACGCCTGGCAGATGCTGCTGTCGGGGCTCTACACACTGCTGGGGGTCGGCCTGTTGGCCGCGCTCGCCGTCCCGGTGCTTCGCGCGCGGGCCGCGGGAGGCCCGCGGGGCTCACGGGGTGTGGACGTTCAGGCCGTGGCGAAGGAGTAGAAGCGCTTGAGGGTGCAGTGCTCGTCCAGGAGCCGCCCATAGATGGGTTCGCCCTCGAGTTCCCGATATGTCTCGATCGGGTCGCCCTTTATGATCAGCGCCCGCGCGCATTCCTCACACCAGTACTGGTAGTCGGGGTTGACCGGGTCCATGTCACGGACGATCGGCGTACCGCTGCCGCACCAGTCGCACTTCCTCCTGTGTGCACCCATCACTCAGCTCCAGCTGTCGCCCCCTCCGGCCGTCCGATTCTGCCATGGCGGCGGGCCGTACCGGACGGGCGGCAAACAGAAATCCCGCCCCCTGCTGGGGACGGGATTCCGGACTGTGGAGCTAAGGAGAATTGAACTCCTGACCTCTTGCATGCCATGCAAGCGCTCTACCAACTGAGCTATAGCCCCTTGTGTTCTTCGCGCTCCGCGCTGCGAACAAGAAGAACTTTAGCCTGTCCCCCGCCCGAAAGCGAAATCCGGGCCGGGCGGTCCGTGGGGCTCAGCCGTCGTGGGCGGTCGTCCGTCGCGCCGGCGGCCGTGCGCGCAGGCCGGCCGCTCGACTCAGTCGTCGTCGCCGAGGACCGGTTCCGGCAGCGTGCCGGCGTTGTGCTCCAGCAGACGCCAGCCACGGGCGCCTTCGCCCAGGACGGACCAGCAGCAGTTGGTCAGCCCCCCGAGGCTCTCCCAGCTGTGCGGTTCCAGCGCGAGGAGGCGGCCGATGGTGGTGCGGATGGTGCCACCGTGACTGACCACGACGAGCGTGCCTTCCCCGGCGAGCTTCTCCGCGTGCCGGAGGACCACGGGCGCGGCGCGGTCGGCGACCTCGGTCTCCAGCTCGCCGCCGCCACGGCGGACCGGTTCGCCGCGCTTCCACGCCCGGTACTCGTCCCCGTACCGGGCGAGGATCTCCTCGTGGGTCAGCCCCTGCCACTCGCCCGCGTACGTCTCGCGGAGCCCGGAGTCGTGGCTGACCCGCAGTCCGGTGACCGCGGCGAGCTCCGCGGCGGTGGCCGAGGCACGTTTCAGGTCGGAGGCGATGATCGCGTCCGGCTTGAGGGCCGCGAGGAGCCGGGCGGCCCGGCGCGCCTGGGCGAGGCCGGTCTCGGTGAGCTCGATGTCCGTACTGCCCTGGAAGCGGCGCTCCAGGTTCCAGGCGGTCTGGCCGTGGCGCCAGAGGACGATACGGCGGCCTCTGCCGCCCTTGTGGCCGCTCAGCGCAGCTCACCACCGTCCGGGCCGGAACCGTCGGCACCGGTGAGGCGGGCGTGCTCGGCGGCCTTGCCGCGGGTCTTGACGGCGTCCTCGGGGAGCGGCAGCTCGGGGCAGTCCTTCCAGAGCCGCTCAAGCGCGTAGAAGACCCGCTCCTCGCTGTGCTGCACGTGAACGACGATGTCCACGTAGTCCAGCAGCACCCAGCGGGCCTCGCGGTCGCCCTCGCGGCGGACGGGCTTGGCGCCGAGCTCCTTCTGGAGCCGCTCCTCGATCTCGTCGACGATCGACTTGACCTGGCGGTCGCTGGGCGCGGAAGCCAGCAGGAAGGCGTCGGTGATCGACAGGACGTCACTGACGTCGTAGGCGATGATGTCGTGCGCGAGGCGGTCGGCGGCCGCCTGGGCGGCGGCGTTCACAAGCGCGATGGATCGGTCGGTGGCGGTCACAAGCAGGCTTTCGTCGGCGGTCAAGAACACTTCAAGGGTCTCACGTACCACCGGAGCCACCGCACACCATTACGGCGCACCACGGGTACGCGCGCGTGCCCGTGGTGCGCCGTGGCGGCTACCGGGCCTTGTAGTCGTCACCGAGGACGACGGTGACATCCGCGTTCGCCGCGCCCTCGCCCTTCTTCACCGCCCCCGCCGGCAGGCCGAGGGTCTTGGCGACCTCCTGGGCCATGGGCTTGCGCGCGTCGTCGCCGTACAGGACCTCGGAGGCGGGCGCCGATCCGCCCTTGCCGCTGTCGATGACGGCGTAGCCGCCGTTGACCAGGACGATGCGGGCGGATTCCGTGGCCTCGTCGCCGGTGGCGTCGCGGACCGCGACCCGGACGACGGAGCCCTGCTCGGGCGCGGTGACGGAGCCGCCGAGGATGTCCTTGACGACGCTGCGGCTGTCGTCCCCGCTGAGCCGCCCGTCACCCTGGACGGGCAGCAGCGCCGTCTTGTGGTCGCCCGCCTTGGCGTACTCGGCGAGTTTGGCCAGTGACGCGCCGAGGTCCTTCTCCGGCAGCGACGGGTCCAGGATCTGCGCCAGCGACTCGACGGTCATGGTCGCGTTCCTGGGGTCGTCCGACAGCTTGCGCAGCACACCGTGCACGACCTGCCCGAACCGCTGGAGCTGCCGGTTCTCGGACTCGTCGGGACCCCTGTACGTGGCGTACGCGACGGCTCCGCGCCCGTCGAGGGTCGTGTTCTCACCCTTCTCCACCAGCGGATCCTCGTCCTTCTTGGCGCCGGGCACCGCGGTGTCGGTGTCCACCTCGATGCCGCCGACCAGTTCGACGAGGTTCTCCAGGTACGGGGTGTCCAGCCGCCACGTGCCGGTGATCTCGGTGCCGAGGAGGGTGCCGATCGCCTCACGCGTGCCGGAGGAGCCGTCGTCCTCGACGGACTTGGCGAGGGTGGTGGTCGTCCCGTCGTCGTTGGCCACGGCCAGGGCGTTGGGCAGCAGGACGGTCGTACCCTGCTTGGTCGTCTCGTTGCTGACCAGGAGGGCCGTGGAGGTGGCCTCGTCCTTGGTGTTGTGCAGGTGCAGCACGATCACCGCCCGCTTCTGAGGCCCGGTGGCGGCGGTTCCGCCCGTGCGGGAGTCCTCCTCGGAGAAGCCGGGGAGGAGGCCGGCGGTCCAGAGGTAGCCGGTCCCTCCGATGAGGGCGACGGCGAGGACGACGACGAGCGCGATGACCCGGTTCCGGCCGCGGCGCTTGGCCTCCTCCCGGCGCTCCGAGCGGCTCTCGGTGAACTTCAGCCAGTCGATGACGTCTTCGGAGTCCTCGTCGGGCTCCTCGACGAAGGAGAACTGCTCGGTCCGGTAGTCGTCGGTCCCGTCCGGGCCGCCTGGCCCGGGGGCCGGGGACGTCTGGCGGGGGATGTCCGCACCGGGGGCGGGCCGGCGCTGCTCCGGAACCGCCCCGGGAACGGAGCCCGGGGCGGGCGGTGCTGCCGCGGGTGTGACGGTGGTCTGCTGGGGGCCGCCGGGCTGATGCCCGGGCGGCTCGGAGGCCTGGGGCTGGTGCGGGGCGGGCTCCTGCCACGGCCGGGCACCGTAGCCGTCGGCGTACCCGTCCTGGCCGTAGCCCGGGGTCTGGCCGTAGTCGTAGGCGTGGGGCTGGGGCTGGGGATAGGCCTGGCCCTGACCGTACGGGTCGTAGCCCTGCCCGTACGGCTGCTGGGGCGGGGGCTGCTGCGCCGCGTAGGGGTCGTAGTGCGCGGACTGCTGCGGTGGCTGCTGTGACCCCTCAGCCTGCTGGTACACCGGCTGCCCGTACTCGTCGTAGCCGATGAGCTGCGGCTGCGACGGGTGGTACGGGTCGTACGGGTTGTTCTGGTCGTTCACCGGTGCCCCTCTCCGTGGCTCACTCGCCGCGGTACAACTGGCGCTTGGCGATGTAGCGCACCACACCGTCCGGCACCAGATACCAGACGGGATCGCCGTGCGCGACCCTCGTGCGGCAATCCGACGACGAGATGGCGAGCGCGGGCACCTCGACGAGGGAGACCCCGCCCTTGGGCAGACCGTCGTCCGACAGGTCGTGGCCGGGCCGGGTGACTCCGATGAAGTGGGCCAGGGAGAACAGCTCTTCGGCGTTGCGCCAGCCCGGCATGATCTGGGAGAGCGCGTCGGCGCCGGTGATGAAGAACAGATCGGCGTCGGGATTGAGTGCGTGCAGCTCACGCAGCGTGTCGATCGTGTACGTCGGACCGGCCCGGTCGACGTCGATGCGGCTGACCGAGAACTGGGGGTTCGACGCCGTGGCGATGACCGTCATCAGATAGCGGTCCTCGGCGGGCGAAACCGTCTTGTGGGTCTTCTGCCACGGCTGCCCGGTCGGTACGAAGACGACCTCGTCGAGATGGAACAAGGCGGCCACCTCGCTGGCGGCCACCAGGTGTCCGTGGTGGATCGGGTCGAATGTCCCGCCCATGACGCCCAGTCGGCGTTTGCCGGGACTCCTCGGCACTTCCTGCTCTCCCATGCGTGCAGAGCCTAACGGCACCGCGCTCCGGCCCGTCCCGGCGCTCACCGCCTCAGCGGTCGCGGTTGAAGCGCGTGGTGATCCACAGCATCAGCAGCAGGGCGAGCAGGGCACCGCCGCCGACGACGTAGGGGTTGAGGCTCTCGTGGTTGCCGCCGTGCTCGGAGCCCTCGGCGAGCGTGACCAGGGTGGCGGCGGCGGAGTGGAGGCTGCTCATCTTCTGGGGACCTATCCATCGGGGTCGGAGCGGAGACTTCGCGCACATCGTATGCGGGCGGTGCGGGCACGCTCACGTCGACTCAGTCGTTGTCCCTCTTGATCCGGTCTTGATCCGGTCTCGGCCGGTCCGGGCCCCGGGTCGTCCACAGGCTCGTCGTCCACAGGTCCGGGCGGCCGTCGGCGCCAGCGCCTACTCTTGGGGCATCAGGGGGACGAGACACAACCGGGATACCGCTACATCTCTCGCATCTCGTATGAATCAGGGGGCATCGATGACCGCGAACGACCGCGAGAACGATCACGAGAAGGTGCCGAGCCGTCGGCGCGCACGTTTCCCCGGGATCTCCTCCCGCGCCTACGAACATCCGGCCGACCGCTCCGCGCTGGTCGCTCTGCGCAAGCTCAGCGGCTTCGACACCGTGTTCAAGGCCTTGAGCGGCCTGCTGCCCGAGCGCAGCCTGCGCCTGCTGTACCTGTCCGACTCCGTGCGGGTGAGCGACGCGCAGTTCGCCCACCTCAACGACATGCTGCGGGACGCCTGCTACATCCTGGACCTGGAGAAGGTCCCACCGATGTACGTCACGCAGGACCCGAAGCCCAACGCCATGTGTATCGGCCTGGACGAACCGATCATCGTGGTGACCACGGGGCTGGTGGAGCTGCTGGACGAGGAGGAGATGCGGGCCGTCGTCGGGCATGAGGTGGGCCACGCCCTGTCCGGCCACGCCGTGTACCGCACGGTCCTGCTGTTCCTCACCAATCTGGCGCTGAAGGTGGCGTGGATTCCGCTCGGCAACATGGCGATCATGGCGATCGTCACTGCGCTGCGCGAGTGGTTCAGGAAGTCGGAGCTGTCGGCCGACCGGGCGGGCCTGCTGGTCGGCCAGGACCTCCAGGCGTCGATGCGCGGCCTCATGAAACTGGCGGGCGGCCACCACCTGCACGAGATGAACGTGGACGCGTTCCTGGCGCAGGCCGAGGAGTACGAGGCGGGCGGCGACCTGCGGGACTCGGTCCTCAAGATCCTCAATGTGCTGCCGCGCTCGCACCCGTTCACGGCGGTGCGGGCGGCGGAACTGAAGCGGTGGTCGGAGAGCCGCGACTACCAGCGGATCATGGACGGTCACTACGCGCGGCGGTCGGAGGACAAGGACACATCCGTGTCGGGCTCCTTCAAGGAGTCCGCGAGCCACTACGCCGACACGGTACGGACCAGCAAGGATCCGCTCATGAAGCTCGTCGGCGACATAGCCGGCGGCGCGGGTGACCTCGGCGGCAAGCTGTTCGAGAAGTTCACGGGCAACGGCTCGCCCCGGCCGGGCGGCGGAAGCGCCGACGGCAAGGGTGGCACCCAGGCCGACGGCACCGGCACGGTCTGATCCCTCACGCGCTCCGGGCGGAGGCTCCGGCCGGAGCGCCGCCGGACCGCCGCGCCCGCGGGGTGCGGTGCGGGAAGCAGACCGGTCGGCTCCGCACCCGCAGGGTGAGGGGCTGCACGCTTCGGCCCGTGACGTGTGGAGCCGCGGGCCGGGTGTCCCGGGTGCCCTCCCGGGGCGCGTGTCTGCGGCTGCGCGCCCGCGGGGAGCCCTGTCCCTGAGGACCCGGCCACGGGCTGCGGGGCTGCGGTTACCCGGGCTTCGGCGGGCCTGCGGGCCGTGAGCCACTTGACTGCTGGGGTGCGGGCGGAGGGACACCCGGCTGCGGGAGTGCGGAGTTCTGGGCGCGTTGCCGCAGCAGGGATGCCGACCTCGGGACCCCCGGCCGTGACGTTGTGGACTGCGGGGCGCTCGGCTGCGGTACTGCCGGCCGGGCGCCGGTGGCCAGGGGGGCGCACAGCGGGGCCGACGCGACGGGGCCCGGGGCGTACGGGTCGGTGGACGGAGCCGTGGTAGTGGTGGCCCTCCGGCCGGCCAGGAGGGGGCGCAGGGCACCCGCCAGGTCGGCCGCGCAGTCCATGGGGCCCGCCCACAGATGGCTGGTGACAAGTTCGGCGCGGTGCAGGCGCAGGTCGTCGCGGTCGAATCGGAACCGCAGCTCCCGCCGGACGGTGAACAGTGAGGCGTCTGCGGACCCGGCTCCGGACCGGGCCTCAGCACTCGCTCCGGCATCGGTCGCCGGGCCAGGACTGGAGCCGGGACCGTGACCGGGAGCAGGGCCGGAGCCTGAACCGGGACCCCCCGAGGCGGGCTCCGAAGCGGGACCGGGACCTGCGCCCGGGGCCGCGACCGGTCCGGGAGCAGGGCTGCCGCCGGAATCAGGGCCGGAGCCCGGGACCGAAACCGTGCCGGGGCCGGCATCTGAGGCTGGGACAGAGCCCGAGTCCGTACCTGAGACCGCGATCGGGATGGAGCCGGGGCCGGGGGCCGGGGAGGAACCTGGGCCGGGAGCGGGCCCGGACTTCGGAGCGGGGGCGGGGTTGGCGGGGCGTAGGGCATAGGTGAAGGTGTGGTCGGAGGTGACCTCCAGGGCGCCGGGGGAGGTTTCGGTCACCCGGAGGGCGCCGTTCACGCGGATCGCCGGATCCGCGAGGGCGGCATGGGCCGGGTCCAGGCGGATGAGCCAGCCGCCCGTCGCGTGGCGGCCGTCGGCGGCCGGAGAGTCGGCACTCCGGTCGAACTGGGCCAGCAGATCGGGGTCCAGCAGCAGGCGTACGCGTCGGACGGTGGCGCCGCGGAGGACGTCGGGGTCCAGGGAGGACTGCACCAGGTAGTCCTTGGCGATGCTCAGGGCGGCCAGGACCTGGCTGCTGGTGAAATGAGCGGTGCGCCGGGCGGGTGGGGGGCTGATGCCGGCGGCGCCGGTGCGGTGCCGGGCGGCGGGGCTACGGGCGTACAGGTCAGCGGGGGTACCGCCGGGAACGGGCCCCAGGGGGGCGAGCGCGACGAGGGTGACCCGGGCCGGTTCGGCGCGGCGCGTCGGGGGCGGGCCGTCGGGAGCCCGGGAGGCGAGGTGGACGGTGACGGCGAAGACCATGGCGACCACGAGTACGAGGGCCAGGGCGCCGGTTCGGGATGCGTGGCGCGGTCTGTGGCGCTCGGGAGCGGGTCCGGGATCGGCTGCGCTCTGCCCGCCGGGGGTGAGACGAGGGCGGACGGGCTGGTGGGTCTGGTCGTCCAGGCGTTCCTGGGCGGAGAGTTCCCGAAGACGGGCAGCACGGATGAACGACTCGTCGAAGACGACGGACCGGTACTCGTCCTCGCCGCCGCCGGGACGTCCCTCAGGTGTGCCGTCGGGTGTCCCGTCGGGCGGGTCGACACTCCCTGCCATACCTTATGGGTAGGTCCGGGGGCTCTCCGGTAAACGCCCTGCCGGGCGTCAACCACCCAGGACGGATGAGCGGTTGGTCCATCTGCGGTAAGCAGGACGGCCGTGGCGTCAGTTGCGGGCGGGACGGTCGGGAGGGGACGGGAGGGGGCGGCCGAGAACGCCGCGCAGATGCCCGCCGAGCGTGTCGCGCGCGGTTTCGGGAGTGAGGTGGCCGATGAGCACATGGGTGGTCAGCCCGTCCGCGAGAGCCAGGAGGGCCTGGGCCTCGGACTCTGGGTCGGGGGCTCCCGCGTCGGCGAGGAGGCGGCTGAACAGGGCGTGCAACTCCCGGTAGCTGTCACGGAGAATGTCGGCCAGTGACGGCGTGACGGCGGCCTGGGCGACGAACGCGAGCCAGACGCGGGCTTCGGCACGGCGCTCCGGGGACAGGAGGGAGATCTCGGCGGCAGCCTGCTCCAGGCCGGCCCGGGGGTCCGCGGCCGGGCGGGTGCGGATCCGGGCGGTGACCGCTTCCCCGACGTGGGTGAGGGCGAAGACGAGCATCTGCTCCTTGGTGCGGAAGCAGCGCTGCACGGCTCCCATCGAGACCTCGGCACGGGCGGCCACGTCGCGCAGCGTGACGCCCTCCAGGCCGCGCTCGTCGGCCAGTCGGCAGACGGCCTCCGCGATCCGGCGACGCCGGCCGGCGTGGTCAACCTGGCGTGGCATGGACTGCTCTCCCCTACCTCTCGGCCCGAGCCCCCGACTCCGCACTCGGCCCGGCGGCCGACCGGTCCTCAGTCCGGCGACCCGCCGGTCGGCCGGTCCCGCCGTCAGCCAGGCCTTCGTCCCGTCGAATATTCCGATGCATCCGCATCGCTAAGCGTTAGCCTAGCGGCTACATAAACCGATGCAGGTGCATCGGTTAAGGATGGCGGTGACCGACGCCGGATGGAGGACGTGAGACGGATGAGCGTGACGTGGGAGGGGAAACCCCGCCCGGAGGACCGGGCCTGGTGGACCCGGACTGCCGGGGAGCAGGCGGCAGCCGTGCACGACGGGCGGGTCTCGGCGGCGGAGCTGGTGGAGAGCCACCTGGCGCGGATCACCGAGGTGAACCCCGAGGTGAACGCGGTCACGCGGCTGCTGGCCGGCGAGGCGAGGGAGGCCGCGGCCGGGCTGGACCGGCGGCGGGAGCGGGGCGAGGCGCTGCCTCCGCTCGTCGGCGTGTGCTTCACGGTCAAGGAGAGCCTCGCGATACGGGGCGTGCCCACGACCCATGGAGCGATCCGCTTCAAGGAGGCCGTGGCACCGGCGGACGCACCACCCGTGGCCAGGCTGCGGGCCGCGGGGGCCATACCGGTCGGACACAGCAACATGCCGACGCTCACGCTGGCCGGTATGCACACACGCAGTCAGCTGTCCGGGGACACGGTCAACCCGTGGGACGCAGGGCGCACGCCCGGCGGATCCAGTGGCGGCGACGGGGTGGCCGTGGCCTGCGGAATGGCTGGGCTGGGGCTCGGCAACGACGCGGGGGGCTCGGTGCGTATCCCCGCCGCGTTCTGCGGGACGGCCGCGCTCAAGCCCACATACGGGAGGTGCGCTGCGGACCACCGCATGGGCCCGGACGACCCACCGCTGGGGGCTCAGCTGTGCGTGGTGGACGGGCCGCTCGCCCGTACGGTCGCGGACCTGCGGCTCGCGTTCGACGTCCTGGCGGGCGCCGATCCGGGGGACCCGCGCGCCGTGCCGGTGCCGTTGCGTGGAGCACCCCTGAAGGGGCCGGTCCGGGTCGCCGTCGTCAGCGACCCCGGCGGGCTGGGCACACACCCCTCGGTGCGGGACGCGGTGGGACGGGCGGCGGATGTGCTGGCCGACGCCGGGTACGCGGTCGAGGAGGTCCCCGATGTGCCTCGGCTGGAGGAGGCCCTGGAGGTGTACGACCGGCTGCTGATGGCCGAGTTCGCGCAGACCTGGCCCGTTGTGCGGGAGGTGCTGGCCCCGGAGGAGCGGCGGTTCGTCGAACTGCGGCTGCCTGAGGTGGAGGCGGTGGACCTGTCCGGGTACATCGGCCTGACGGGCCGGGTGCTGGGCCTGCGGCGGAGCTGGGCGCGGTTCCTGGAGCGGTACCCGCTGGTGCTGGGCCCGGTGTTCACCGAGCCGCCCGTCGAGCCGGGCCTGGAGTCCCGCGACGGGGCGGGCAATCTGCGGGTGCGGGCGGGGATGCGGCTCTGCACGGCGAGCAGCCTCGTCGGCGTACCGGCCGTGGCCGTGCCGGCCGGCCTGGACGCGGGCCTGCCCACAGGCGTGCAGCTCATCGGGCGCGCGTACCGGGAGGACCTGTGCCTGGACGCGGCGGCCGAGGTGGAGGCGCGTCTGGGGGTGCCGACGCCTGTGGACCCGGCTGTGCGCGCCGGGTGAGGAAGGAGGGCCGCGCGGGCGGGGTGGCACGGCACACCGTCGAATACGGCTGGGACACCGGCGTGACCCCGCCCGGCCAGGCAGGCCGCCGGGGGACGACACCGTCGGCGGGGCGGCGGCGGGAAAGGGCGGGCAGAGCAGGCTCAGGAGGTGGAGCGGGGGCCGGCGGGGAGGAGCGGCGGGGCGGGGGCGGGGGTGATCTGCGGGGTCTCCCCCCGTGGCGCGTCCGTCGTCGTCGGGGCCGGGATCTGGTCCTCGCGGTCGGCGGCGGACGAGCCGCGGTACACCGCTGTGAAGGCGAGGGCGACCATACCGAGCCCCATCAGGAGCGCCACGATCCAGGCGACCGGCCGGCACCAGCGGCCGCCCGGGCGATAGGGGCGCAGGGAGCCGCCGTAGGGACCGTACGGATCGGGGGCGGGGCCGCAGGGGTCGTCGCCGTACGCGGGGCCGTGCCCGGCGGAGTGGTACGGGGCGTGGGGGCCGCCGTACGGGTCGTCCTCGTGGGCGGTGCCCCGGCCGCCTCGTCCACCCGCCGCGGAGTCCGCGTCGGCGCGGGCCTGGGCGGCGGCGACGAGTCTCTCCACGGCTGTCGGCTCGTGGAATCTCGCCGCTCGTACGAAGTCCTCGTCGAACACCACGGAGGCGAGTTCCTCGTCGGCGCCTCCGCGGTCGTCGTCGGGCTCCCGGCCGTCCGGAAACGGCCTGCCCCCCACGTCGTCCGGCACGTGTCCAGACTAGACCGGGGGCAGGGGTCACGGCAGGGGGAAGCGTGAAAGCCGCCCCCTGCCCCCGACTCGGTCCGGTTACCGGATGTGGCCGTCGCCCGTGACGATGTACTTGGTGGACGTGAGTTCCGGCAGGCCCATCGGGCCCCGGGCGTGCAGCTTCTGCGTGGAGATGCCGATCTCCGCACCGAAGCCGAACTGACCACCGTCCGTGAACCGCGTCGAGGCGTTCACGGCCACCGTCGTCGAGTCGACCAACTGGGTGAAGCGCCGGGCGGCGGCCTGGGAGGTGGTGACGATCGCCTCGGTGTGGCCGGAGGTCCACAGCCGGATGTGGGCGACGGCGGCGTCCAGCGAGTCGACGACGGCCGCGGCGATGTCGTACGACAGGTACTCGGTCTCCCAGTCCTCGGCGGTCGCCGGAACCACCATGGCCTTCGATCCTCCGGCAAGCCCCACGACCCGCTCGTCGCCGTGGACGGTGACGCCCGCCTCGGCCAGCGCGTCCAGGGCGCGCGGCAGGAACTCCTCCGCGATGTCCTGGTGGACGAGCAGGGTCTCGGCGGCGTTGCAGACGCTCACCCGCTGGGCCTTGGAGTTGACCAGGATGTCGACCGCCATGTCGAGATCGGCCTCGGCGTCCACGTACACATGGCAGTTGCCGGTGCCGGTCTCGATGACGGGGACCGTGGACTCCTCGACGACCGTGCGGATCAGGGAGGCGCCGCCGCGCGGGATCAGGACGTCGACCAGGCCGCGGGCCCGCATCAGCTCCCGCACCGAGTCGCGGGACTCGCCGGGCACCAGCTGCACGGCGTCGGCGGGAAGCCCGGCGCCGCCGACGGCGTCCCGCAGGACCCGCACCAGCGCCGTGTTGGAGGCGTACGCGGAGGACGAGCCGCGCAGCAGCACGGCGTTGCCGGCCTTCAGGCACAGCGCCGCCGCGTCGACCGTCACATTCGGCCGGGCCTCGTAGATGATGCCGACGACGCCCAGCGGGACGCGGACCTGACGCAGGTCGAGACCGTTGGGGAGGGTCGAGCCGCGGACGACCTCCCCGACCGGGTCGGGCAGCGCGGCGACATGGCGGACGTCGGCGGCGATGGCGCGGACCCGCTCGGGGGTGAGCGTCAGCCGGTCGATGACCGACTCGGGGGTGCCCGCCTCCCGGGCCTTCGCCACGTCCTCGGCGTTGGCCTGGACGATCTCGGCCGTACGGACTTCCAGGGCGTCGGCCACGGCGAGCAGGGCGTCGTCCTTGGCCGCGCGCGGCAGTGGCGCGATCTCGGCGGCGGCTGCCCGGGCCCGGTAGGCGGCCTGGGTGACCGGCGTCATGTTGTCGTACGGGTTGATCGGCGGAGAGGCGGAGTGCGAGCTCATATCCGCAGGGTAATGCGCCCGCGCCGGGCGCCCCTCATGCCTCCTGCCCCGTCCCGCCCTGCGAGACGGCAGGAGACCGGCGCAAGACGGTACGGGAGAGCCCGGTCCGGCCGGCACCCGCCCGTCGGCCTCCTCAGTAAGGGTGGACGCCCACCGGTGAGGCGGGCGGCGGGCCGTAACCCTCGGCCACGCGCTGGTGATAGGTCTCGCGGTCGATGACCTCCAGCCCGACGATCTCCCACGGCGGCAGCTTCGCGGTGTGCCGGTGCTCACCCCACAGCCGGAGCGCCACGGCCGCGGCGTCGTGCAGGTCGCGGGCCTCCTCCCAGTAGCGGATCTCGGCGTGATCGGCGGCGTACCTGCTGGTCAGCAGGAAGGGGTGGTCGTGGGCGAGCTGTTCGAGAGCCCGCCGGACCTCGTTCAGCGGGGCCTCCCGGCCCGACACGCTGAGCGTGATGTGCCACAGACGGGACACCGACCGGTCCCGCGCGGACTCACCCGCGCCGGTGGCCGAGACGGCTCCGGCGCCGCCGTCCGTACCGCCGGCACCGGCCAGCCGCCGGCCCTCGCCGAAATCGGCCCCCGCCTCGACACTCGTCAAGGCGCGTTCGGTCGTCCCGCGGGGCCCGGCCCCTGGGCGCGGTCGTCTCACCGGCGGCCTCCTGTTGATGCGTTCTCCTGCTGTCACCCCGCCTTACCCCCCAGACAAAGTTGACCAGCCCCGGACGGGGCATGGGGCCGTTTTGGGGAAGGTCTCGACGGGTTGACCGTACTTTCAGCCGTTCCAGGGGTGCAGTACGACCAGATCGTCCCTGTGTACGACTTCTCTCTCGTATGCCGGACCCAGTTCCTTCGCCAGGTCTCGGGTGGAACGTCCCAGCAGCTGCGGGAGCTCCTTCGCGTCGAAGCTGACCAGCCCCCGGGCGACGAGCCGCCCGTCGGTGTCGCGCATCTCGACCGGGTCGCCCGCCCCGAACTCGCCCTCCACCGCGGCGATTCCGGCGGGCAGCAGCGACTTCTTGCCGTGCACGACGGCGCGTACGGCTCCGTCGTCGAGCGTGAGGGTGCCGGTCGGGGCCGAGGCATGGGCGAGCCACAGCAGACGGCCCGCCGAGCGGCGCCCGGTGGGGTGGAAGTACGTGCCGGTGTCGCGCCCCGCGAGAGCGTCGGCGGCGCGGCTGGCGGAGGTGAGCACCACGGGGATCCCGGCGCCCGCGGCGATCCGGGAGGCCTCGACCTTGGTGACCATGCCGCCGGTGCCGACCCCGGCCTTTCCGACGGAGCCGATCTCCACCCCGGCGAGGTCCTCCGGGCCGCGGACCTCCTCGATCCGGGACGTGCCGGGCCTGCTGGGGTCGCCGTCGTACAGCCCGTCGACGTCGGAGAGCAGCACCAGCAGGTCGGCGCGGACGAGGTGGGCGACGAGCGCGGCGAGCCGGTCGTTGTCCCCGAACCGGATCTCGTCCGTGGCGACGGTGTCGTTCTCGTTGACGATCGGGAAGGCGCCCATGGACAGCAGCTGGTCCAGGGTGCGGTAGGCGTTGCGGTAGTGGGCGCGGCGGCTCATGTCGTCGCCGGTGAGCAGCACCTGGCCGACGCGGACGCCGTAGCGGGCGAAGGAGGCGGTGTAGCGGGCGACGAGGAGGCCCTGCCCGACGCTGGCCGCGGCCTGCTGGCCGGCGAGGTCGTGGGGGCGGCGGGTGAGGCCGAGCGGGGCGAGACCTGCAGCGATGGCGCCGGAGGAGACGAGGACTATCTCCCGGGAGGCGGCCGGGCCGCCGCCCGGGCCGGTGCCCCTGACCTTCGCCATCACGTCGACGAGCGCGTCGACGCGGTCGGCGTCGAGTCCGCCGGAGGCGGTGGTCAGCGAGGAGGATCCCACCTTGACGACGATCCTGCGGGCTTCCGTCACCTGCTGCCGGGCCACTGCCTGTGCCACTGTCTGCCTTGCCGTTGTCACGTGCTGAATCTACGCGAACCAGGGCGGCCGACGCGCCTTCGTTTCATCGGATGGACAGCTTTCCGGACAGCTTTCCGGCCCGGTTCCACAACGGAACCGGGCCGGTCTCCCCACACCGCGCCGTCCCGTGAGCCGCCGGCCGCGGCCTCAGCCCACCGGCGTCGTCTCGGCGTCACCGGCCGCGTCCTGCGCGGCCTTCACGATCTCGGCGTCGCCCTCGGGGTCCGCGCCCGCGCGGGGAGCGGATGCCGGAGCCGCCCCGGTCCCGTCCGTGTCGTCGTCCGTCGCGGAGACGGGGGCGGACGCGGCCGGCGCGCCGTCCTCGCGGTCCAGTTCCCCGAGCCGCTGCCCGGCCAGCCGCCGCGCGACGCCTTCGTTGCGGGCCTCCGCCTTGGCGGCCAGTGCGCGCACCGCCGCGTTGAACTGCTCCATGGACGTGGGTTCGTCCGGGCCCAGCAGGTAGCGCTTGAGGTCGCGCCGGTCCTGCGCCAGCCTGTCGGCGGCCGGGTCGGCCACCGCGGCCAGCAGCTCGTCCAGCCCGGCGGCGCCGTTGTCCAGGATGACGGCGGCGCGCACCGCGGTGTTCTGCTGCTTGAACTCCTCGGCGCCGACCGCCGCGGAGTCGGTCACCGCGTACGGCTTGCCGCTCGCGATGAAGTCGGAGACGACACTCGAGATGTCGGAGACCATCGCGTCGGACTCGTTGAAGCAGTCGTACAGTTTCGGCTCGGCGCCGGTGACCACCCGGTGCTCCCACCAGCCGAAGGACCGCCAGTAGGCGTCGTTCCATTCGGCGCGCAGCCGCTTGATCTCCGCGAGGCGGTGCGGGTCGGCGAGGGAGGTGCGGGAGGTCTCGGCCTCGTCGGCGCCGTCGCGGCCGGTGTGGGCGAGCGCTTCGAGGCGGGCCTCGATACGGACCAGGTCGGCGCGGGCGGCGGCCTGACCGGCCTCCGCGGCGGCGCTCTCCTTCGCCCAGCGCGGCTCGGCGGCGCGGCGGGTGTTGGCCTCCGCGATCATCGCCTTGATGCGCCTGTCGGCCGCCGCGGCCTTCTTGTCGACGATGCCGGTGAAGGGGTGCGGCTTGTAGACGACCCGGACCGGGGCGGCGGCGTCGAGCAGCCGCCGGACGATGTTCTCCCCGGCCGACATCAGTGAGGTGTTGCCCGGATTGCCGTCCCAGCCCTCCCAGGTGGGGGCGTACAGCACGGTGGGGACGGCGTTCTTCGGAGTGCCGGTCCACGACTGGATGGGAGCGAGCTGCGGGCGCCCGACCTCGACGATGTCCTCGTCCCGGACACCGACGTCCGCGAGGGCGTAGCGGTCGCGCCCCGCCCGGCCTGCGGTCCAGACCTCGTCGTACACCTTGGAGTACGGGTTGACGCTGGCGAGCTTGTCGCTGTCGCCGTGGCCGATGAAGACGTGCTTCATGTTCGGCTCGCGCAGCATGTGGATGTTCTTGCCGACGTTGGCGGCGTACAGCGCGACGCGGATCGTCGACAGGTCCATGGCCATCAGGTGCTGGGCGCCGGGGACGCACAGCACTGGCACGTTCGTGTCACCGAGCTTCTGGACGAGCTTCCGCTCACGCATGATGATGATCGGCCGCCCGTCGATCTCCTCCATGGTCTCCAGCCACATGTTGACCTGGTACGCGGAGTCGGCGGAGCCGGAGAAGTAGAGCGCGACGGTCGGCTGGTACTCGCCCAGCCAGGCGTCGACGGCCTTGAACACCGCGGCAGCCGAGGGCGCGCGCCGCTTGCGGCGCAGGTACGGGGCCAGGATCAGCGTGTTGAGGACGGCGAGGCCCAGGGTGGCGGCGACACCGGCGTACGCGAGGACGTCCTGGCCGGTGGCGACGGCGGCGATGACACCGACCACGGCGAACACGTCGAGGTGCAGCATCTTCTCGCCGGCGCGGTGCAGCAGGACGCGCGGCGGCGCGTCGGGGATGCGCACGGCGTGCAGGTCGATGTTGCGGGTGGCGATCGGCAGGGTGCGGCGCAGCTGGATCAGCTGGGTGAGGGCGCCGTGCGGAGCCTGGAGCGCGTAGAAGAGCAGGAACCCGGCAACCGCGGCGTAGAACACGGGCTGCTCGGCCAGGCCCTCACGGGCCAGGAGCAGGACGAGCAGCAGCTGGCGCAGCAGGAAGCGGATGGACACACCGGCCCGCACCCGGCCGAGGCGGTTGATCAGGTAGCTGCGCCTCTGGTGGAGGTACCAGTCCGCGAGGTAGGTCACGGCACCAGCGGCCGTGAACAGCCAGAGGTTCGGGATCAGCGCGGCGAGCATGACTGCCGGGTAGCCGACTCCCAGAAGGAGGACAGCCGCGGTCAGCTCCGCCCCACTGCCCACGCGGGCCAGGCGAATGGCGGTCGAAATCACGTAGAACCTGCTCCAGATCCAGAGGGGACGCCGATTTTGCTGACAAGGCTTCGCACAGGGATGCTCACAAAGCCTTCACAAGGTCTTTCACAAGGCGTCGGTTCCGTGAAGGTGGGGCTTCACTGACGGGGCCCCCGCACACGCCGTTCACTTCGGCGCTGAGACGGGGGCCCCGGGAATTCACGACCAGCGAGTATTACACATCGCCCTGGCGGTCAAGGACCGCGGCCAGGGCCTGCTCGAAGCCGGATGCCTCGCCCGCGGCACGCGTGGGGTCCTGCTGCCGTACGTCGATCACGTGGCCGGTCAGCTCGGACAGCAGCACGTCCAGGGAGGTGCGGGCCACCGCCTCGGAGGACAGCAGCGAACCGGCCGGCTCCTGGCCGAACGCCTTCGTCCGCATGGGAGTCGCGGTGCGCTCCGGGTTGACGCAGTTCACGCGGATGCCGTCCCCTGCCCACTCGTCGGCGAGGGCCTGGGTGAGGTTCACCATGGCGGCCTTGGTGGACGAGTAGAGGCTGTACTCGGCACGGCCCCGGGTGTAGCTGGAGGAGGTGTAGAGCAGCAGCTGGCCCTTGCTCTCCACCAGGTACTTGTAGGAGGTCCGGGCGATCTGCACGGGCGCCAGGTAGTTGACGTTCAGCGCTTCCTGGATGGTGGCGTTGTCGGTCTCCGCGAGCTTGCCGATGCGCAGGACGCCGGCGGTGTTGATGACGTAGTCGATACGGCCGGTGTCGGCGTAGGCCTTGGACAGGGCCTCGTCGATGTGCTCGGGGTTCTCGACGTGGGTGCCGGTGGTGGAGCGGCCCAGCGCGTACACGGCTGCGCCGTAGCGTTCGGCGAGGGCGGCGATGTCGGCGCCGATGCCGTACGAGCCGCCGAAGACGACGACCGTCTTACCGGTGAGCTGCTCGCGGTAGGCGTCCTCGCCGGCCTGTTCGGGGGCGGCGGTGGAGGCCAGCTGGAACAGCTTGTCCGCGATGAAGACGTCGACGGGCTGGGTGACCTTCATGTTGTACTCGTCGCCGGGCACGACGTGGATCGGCACGTCCGGCAGGTACTTGAGGACCACGGAGCAGTCGTCCGTCGCCTGGAAGTTGGGGTCGCCCGCGGCGACCTCGTACGCCCTGCGGATCGTGGAGAGCTTGAAGGCCTGCGGGGTCTGGCCGCGGCGCAGCCGGGAGCGGTCCGGGACGTCGGTGATGAACTCGCCGTCCTCACCGTGCGTACGCGTCACGATGATGGTGTCGGCGGACGGGATGGCCACGTCCACGGCCTGGTAGCGGTCCAGGGCGTCCACACAGTCCTGGATGACGCGCTGCGACAGCAGGGGGCGCACGGCGTCGTGGAAGAGGACGTTCAGGTCCTCGCCCTCGGCCAGGCCCTCACCGAGGGCGGCGATGGCGCGCTCGGTGGTCTCGTTGCGGGTGGAGCCGCCCTCGACGACCTTGGTGACCTTGGTGAGCCCGGCCTTGGCGACGATCTTCTCGACGTCCTCGACGAAGCCCGGTGCCATCAGCACGATCACGTCGTCGACACTGTCGGCCTGCTGGAAGATCGTGAGGGTGTGCTCGATGACGGCCTTGCCTGCGATCTTCAGGAGCTGCTTGGGGATCGCGAGGCCCACACGCTGACCGGTACCCCCGGCGAGCACGACTGCGGTGGTGCGGGTCTTGGCTTCATGCGGCACGGACACAGAAACGACCTACCTTGGTATGACTGGGGGAACGGGGCGATAGTCGCACTCTCCGTGACCGCCTCGCAAGGTGGACGGCAGGTGTGCACAACCTGGCCAACACCGGCTGTTCACCGGTGGGACCAGGGTCGTTGGCGGGGCTGGGGCGAGCCGGGGGCCGGGGCCGGGTGAGCTAGAGCACACGGGCCGGGCACCCTCCGGGCCGGGGCCCCGGGGGCTACTGGTCGGTCACCTGGATGTTCAGGGCGTTGCCTCCGTCGTACAGGGGCGTGATCGCCACCAGGAGCTGCTTCCGGCCACGCAGCTTACGCAGGACGCGGCGGAGGAGGAGCAGCGGCCTCGGCCGGTGCCGGAGCACGGTCCGGTAGGTGAAGACGTCACCCTTCGCGATCACGTCGTCCAGGACCCGGCCGATCCGCACCGGCTCGCGCCCGGGCGAGGCCCGCATCCACAGCTCCCAGACGTCGGGCCGCGCGCGGTCACGGCCCTCCCGCCGCTGCAGCTCGTGCAGCGGCACCACCAGCCGGAACCGGCCGTCGGGCAGCCACGCACCGGGCGCAACAGACTCCCGCCCGCCCTCCGGCCCGCCGCCCTGGAGCCGCATCAGCAGCTCGGGCCGCCCGTCGGCAGGCCCGCCCGTGCCCTGCCCGTACAGCCGCCCCGTGACGGCGACCCCGTCGTGCCCGGCGACCTGGACGTCCCCGGCCTCGGCGTGCACATCCCGCGACCAGGCGCGCAGCTCCAGCAGCCCCTCGGGCGGGCTGCGGTGGGGCACCAGGTGACGCACCGGCTCCCCCGCCCGCTGCCGCCGGGCGGCGTCCAGCGAACCGCGCTGGTCGGCCGCGCGCACGGCGAGCGCCACGCGCGAGCCGCCCTCCACCCCCTCGACGTGACACCGCCAGGTGCCCTCCGCGAACACGTCACCCGCCGGAATCGTCGCCGTGCCGTCGTTCCCGAAGGGATACGTCCGCTCCCCGGCGCCCCGCTTCTTCGCCGGCCCCGCGTGCGGTACGCACACCAGGCGCAGCCCGTCCCGCCGGGCGGCTCCCACCGGGACCAGGGTCACCGACACGGACCCGTCGCCCTCCGCGACGGCGTCCACGACGGGTGCGGCACCGCCCCGGCCCGAGCGCCCGTCCCGTACGGCACCGTGTCCGGCAGCAGCCGGGACCCCGGCCGCCGCACCTTCAGCGGCCCCGCCGGAAGCCGGCGCGCCCCCGGCCGGCTCCCCCGCACCCAGCTCGGCGAAGAGGTCGACGTACCGCCTGGCGATGGCGCTGGGGTCGAACCGGCGGGCGTTCCGTACGGCGGTCCGCCCCATGGTCTGCCGCAGGTCCTCGTCGTCGATCAGCCGGAGCAGGGCCGCCGCCACCGCGTCGACGTCACCGACCGGCACCAGCAGTCCGTCCTCGCCGTCCCGGATGATCTCACGGGGTCCGTAGTCGCAGTCGGTGCTCACCATGGGGACGCCGCAGCGCATCGCCTCGACGAGAGTCATCCCGAACGACTCGTGGCGGGAGGTGGAGGCGGCGATGGCTCCCTTGGCCCACTCGGGCTCGATGGGCGAGCGGGGGCCCATCAGGTACACGCTGTTGTTCAGCCCCAGGCGGTCGATGTGGCGGCGCAGCCGGGCCTTCTCGGGGCCCCAGCCGCAGATCCGCAGCGTCCACTCCGGCCGCACCTTCACGACCTGGGCGAACGCGCTGATCAGCACGTCGTACCGCTTCTCCTTGGAGAGCCGTCCGGCCGCGACGACGGTGGTGCCCGACCGGTCGGAGGGTACGACCATCGGCTCGGGCACGCTGTTGGGGATGCACACTATCCGCGTGCCGGACAGCCTCATCTGCTCGCGCCAGACCGCCGCGTCGCCCTCGGAGACGGTGACGAACGCGTCGATCCGCTCCAGGTGAGGGCGCATCTCCTCGCGCAGCACCGCCCGGTGGTGATGGTGCGTCATGTGCTCCTGTCCGATGAGCACGGCGCCCTCGGGGGCGAACTGCGCGGTGTAGGCCACGAGTCCGGGCCGGGTGCCGACGACGACATCGGCGTCGGACCGGGCGTAGTGGGCGCGCACCCGCTCGTCGGTCAGCCTGCTGTACTCCTGGTAGCGGGCCTCGTTGCGCGGGAAGTGCTCGGCGGACCTCAGCTGGTCGGGATGCGCCTTCTCGCAGGTGGGCGACTTGGGGCGGGTGTCGACCAGCGGGACGACGGTGATGCGCGGGTCGATGGTGAAGAGCGGGATGTCGCGGTGGCGGAACACCGAGACGATCTCGACCTCGTGCCGCGCGGCCAGCTCCTCCGCGAGGTTCAGCGTGGTACGGATGGTGCCACCGATCCCGTAGACCGTGTGGATGAGGAAAGAGATCTTCATCAGCCCTGCCATCTGAGACAACCGGGGCGCTGCACACCGCCCCCGAAGGTAGAGGGCACAAAGGGCCGAAAGGCTGTCCGGGCCATGCGAACATCTACGAATTGGCCAAAAACCGTCTGAACGGCGGAACGGCCCGCACAGGCGTGCGGGCCGTTCCCTCGACGCGGCGTCAGAAGCCGGGCGTCACTTGTTCACTTCCGGAACAGCGGACCGCCGGAACAGCCGGACCGCCGGAACAGCGGCCTGTCAGATCCGATGACCGTCAGAACAGGGAGCTGTCAGACCTGAGGACCGTCAGAACGGGTCGAACTCGTCGTACTCCCGCTCCGCCTCGTCCCGCTCGGCCTGCTTGTCCTTGCGGCGCTGCGCCGCCGGGCGCGGCGCCTCGAAGCGGTGGTCCTCGCCTCGGCGGCCGAGCATCTCGGCGCCGGCCATCATCGTCGGCTCCCAGTCGAAGACGACCGCGTCCTCCTCGGGGCCGATGGCGACGCCGTCACCGGCGTGGGCACCGGCCTTCATCAGCTGCTCCTCGACACCGAGGCGGTTCAGCCGGTCCGCGAGGTAGCCGACGGCCTCGTCGTTGTTGAAGTCGGTCTGCCGCACCCAGCGCTCCGGCTTCTCGCCGCGCACCCGGAACAGTCCCTCACCCTCGCGGGTGACGGTGAAGCCCGCGTCGTCGACCGCCTTCGGACGGATGACGATCCGGGTCGCCTCCTCCTTCGGCCTGGCGGCGCGGGCGGCGGCGACGATCTCCGCGAGGGCGTACGAGAGCTCCTTCAGGCCCTGGCGGGCGACGGCCGACACCTCGAAGACCCGGAACCCGCGTTCCTCCAGGTCGGAGCGGACCAGGTCCGCGAGGTCCTGGCCGTCCGGGATGTCGATCTTGTTGAGGACGACCACGCGGGGCCGGTCGTCCAGACCGCCGTACTGCTGCAGCTCCTCCTCGATCGCGTCGAGGTCGGACAGCGGGTCGCGGTGGGACTCCAGGGTCGCGGTGTCCAGGACGTGCACGAGCACGGAGCAGCGCTCGACGTGCCGCAGGAACTCCAGACCGAGGCCCTTGCCCTGGCTGGCACCGGGGATGAGGCCGGGGACGTCCGCGATGGTGTAGACGGTGGAGCCGGCGGTCACCACACCGAGGTTCGGCACCAGCGTGGTGAAGGGGTAGTCCGCGACCTTGGGCTTGGCGGCGGACAGCACGGAGATCAGTGAGGACTTGCCCGCGCTGGGGTAGCCGACCAGGGCCACGTCCGCGACGGTCTTCAGCTCCAGGACGATGTCCTGGACGTCCCCGGGCTCACCGAGCAGCGCGAAGCCGGGCGCCTTGCGGCGGGCCGAGGCCAGCGCCGCGTTGCCGAGGCCGCCACGGCCGCCCTGGGCGGCGACGTAACGGGTGCCGTGCCCGACCAGGTCGGCCAGCACCTCGCCGTTGCGGTCCTGGATGACGGTGCCGTCCGGCACGGGCAGGATCAGGTCCTGGCCGTCCTTGCCCGAGCGGTTGCCGCCCTCGCCGGGCTTGCCGTTGGTGGCCTTGCGGTGCGGCGAGTGGTGGTAGTCGAGCAGCGTGGTGACGGACTGGTCGACGACGAGGATGACGTCGCCGCCGCGACCGCCGTTGCCTCCGTCGGGGCCTCCGAGCGGTTTGAACTTCTCCCGGTGGACGGAGGCGCAGCCGTGGCCTCCGTTACCCGCGGCGACATGCAGCTCGACGCGGTCTACGAAGGTGGTCATGGTGGGTGCCTCCGGCGGTGGGGAAACGTACGGCTCCGTCACGGAACGTACGGGTTCGGTACGGGGTGTCCTAGCTGTAACACGCGAAGGGCGGACCCGCTTCCCGCACGGCTTGCGCCATTACGAGAAGAGAGGCCCGCCCTCGCGAAGCGTTCGGTCAGCCGACTACTCAGGCGACCGGAACGATGTTCACGACCTTGCGGCCACGGTGGGTGCCGAACTGCACCGCGCCGGCCTGCAGGGCGAACAGCGTGTCGTCGCCACCGCGACCGACACCCGCGCCCGGGTGGAAGTGGGTGCCACGCTGGCGGACCAGGATCTCACCGGCGTTGACGACCTGACCGCCGAAGCGCTTCACGCCGAGCCGCTGAGCGTTGGAGTCGCGACCGTTCCGGGTGGACGATGCGCCCTTCTTGTGTGCCATGTCTCCTCAGTCCCTTACTTCGCGGCCGACGGGATCTCGGTGACCTTCAGCGCGGTGTACTGCTGACGGTGACCCTGACGACGGCGGTAGCCGGTCTTGTTCTTGTAGCGCAGGATGTCGATCTTGGCGCCCTTGTGGTGGTCCACGACCTCGGCCTGGACCTTGATGCCGGCCAGGACCCAGGGGTCGCTGGTCACAGCGTCGCCGTCGACCAGGAGCAGGGTCGAGAGCTCGACCGTGTCGCCAACCTTGGCAGTGGAAATCTTGTCAACCTCAACGATGTCACCGACAGCAACCTTGTGCTGGCGGCCACCGCTGCGCACGATGGCGTACACGCGGATCTCTCTTTCCTCGCTCGTGGAAACCCCTGACGCCAGCCGCCCGCACGGGTGGGAGCCCGCGAGTGGACCGGATGGTCTGGAACGGCCTCTCCCGACCCGGGGCCGGGAGGGAGGTGCTCAGGAGCTGGCATGCATGCAGACACGCCGACGGTCAAGGGTACGAGCCGCCCCCCGAAGAATCAAACCGGGGCCCCGGCGCTGTGCCCTCCCCTCATCCACGTCGCGCCGCCGTGCGGACACGTATGCTCCCTGCGCCAGGACGCAGCACGGACGTGGAAGGCAAGGCGCACAGTGAACTACAGGGTCCAGCCCACCGCCCAGGTCGACGAGACCGCCGAGATCGGCGCTGGGAGCAGCGTCTGGGAGCTCGCCCAGATCCGGGAGGACGCCCGCCTCGGCGAGGGATGCGTCATCGGCCGCGGCGCGTACGTCGGCAGCGGTGTGCGGATCGGCGACAACGTGAAGCTGCAGAACTACGCCTTGGTGTACGAGCCCGCCGAGCTCGGCGACGGTGTCTTCGTCGGGCCCGCCGTGGTACTCACCAACGACCACAACCCGCGCTCCGTCGACCCGGAGGGCAAGCAGAAGCGCGGCGGCGACTGGGAGGCCGTCGGCGTCAAGGTCGCCGAGGGGGCGTCGCTGGGGGCACGTTCGGTGTGCGTGGCGCCCGTGCGGATCGGGCGGTGGGCGATGGTCGCCGCGGGCGCCGTCGTGACCAAGGACGTCCCGGACTTCGCGCTGGTCGTCGGTGTACCCGCCCGGCAGACCGGCTGGGTCGGCAAGGCCGGCGTCCGGCTGGTCGAGCGCGCGGACGAGCCGGGCACGTGGGAGTGCCCGCAGACGGGCGTGGTGTACGACGAGACGGACGGGACGCTCACCGAGCGCGCTGAGGCCTAGCCGGTGAACGTCCGGTAGCCGTGCCGCACCGGAGGGATACGGCTGCCGGTCGTCACCCGCAGGCGGGTGACGAGATTCCGGGTCGCCCGGCGCAGATACGTGTCGGCGTCCTCGGGGTCGTCGAGGGCGAGCGGCCGGTAGAAGGTCCTGGCGACGAAGACACGGGTGCCCTGGTTGTCCCGGCACAGGCTTGCGTTCCGGACCGTTCGGCCCCGCCCCCCCTTCGCATGACGGGGACACGGAAAGCAGCGCCTAATCGGCATCCTCAGGGCGCGGCAAGGTGGGGGTTGAAACCGTCGGCCTCGGCAGCGATCAGGCCTGGCATCTCGTCGCCGCCCCGCAGCCCGGCACCTGACCAGAGCCGGCGGCCGCTTTCACGGACGACAGTCGGCACGGGATCCGTTCGCACTGTGCGCGACGCGTGCCACCCGTCAAGGACTGATCATCGCATCGGGGACCGGGATCATCGACCGGGCGGAGCCCGCCGACCTCACTGCCCCAGACCCGCACGCCCGGAGCCCGCCGTACCGGTCAGCAGTCACCAGTCCCTTCCAGCCGGGCCGTCATCGACGGTTTCACGCCATTTTCTTCCCGCCGACAGCTGCAGGATCGACTGACGGTTAGCATGATCCACTGCATTGCATGGCCACTTCGGCGAGGAGCAGGAGAAAACACGTGAGTTGGAAGATGAAAGCCGCAGCCTCCGCTTCGATGCTCACCCTGACGATGAGCGGCACACTGATGGCGGCACCGACCGCCGCGGCGGCCGGGAACTGCCCGTCGGGGTATCTCTGCGTCTACGACGCGACCAAGTTTTCGGGCAACAGGATAGTCAGCGCGAGCACCAACTCTTGTTTTGACCCGCATGCGGTGGTCGCCAACTGGAACTACATACGGTCGTACACCAACAACAATTCGGTCGACGCCGCGGTCTGGCACTACAGTTATGCGGATTTCACGTACAAGAAGGTTCGCACGCTTCCAGCCGGTGGATTCAGCAGCAACATCGGAATCGACGGCCTGGGCGGCCAGTACGGGGACAAGGTGTGCATGGGCAATGCACGGCCCTGAGGCAGGCGATCACCAGCACACGGCGACGCGTACCACTCTTGAGGGCGTCAACGCGCTTCTCCGCACGCTCGTCACGCTGAAGGTCTCCCCAACCCAACCGTGAAGAGGCGTTGTCGAGGGCGGCCATCGGCTGCGGGAGAGGGGATGGAGCCCCTGTCCCGGCCACAGCCATCAAGATCACCCCCTCCCCACGCCCAGCTCGGCGCCGACCGACCACTGCTGCCTGCCAAAGCAGGACGAGCTCGTCGCCTGAACAAGTCGAAGGGCTGTTCCGGCAGACGATCGCTGACCGAACCTTGAGAACCGCTGCGTACGCCCCGGAATTCTCCTGCCGAAATCCACAGAACCGCACCGCGACCACTCTTGCACTACGCAAGATCACATCGCGGCAGCAGCGGTGAGCAGCTCAGGGTCTACACGCTTCCGACCGGCGGTTTCAGCAGTGGTATCGGGATCCGCAGCCCGGACCCGGGAGCACGCACGTTTCGGATCTGTTCGCGTGCCACAAAAATTCTCCTACTCCTGGGCATTCCTCTGGGTGGGCCGACAGAATCTCCTGCGTCTTCATGCCGACAGTCATCCGAAAGATACTCACAGCCGCTCTGACCATAATGCTGCTGCCACTCTGGTCGAGCACGGCGCAGGCCGAGAGCGCCCAGAAAGCTCGCATCACGCTCGACAGAGATGTGGAAATACTTCGTAGCACGACCTCCGAGTTGCTCAGAAAGACGCTGGCGCTGACCGCCGGCGCGAAGCGACATCTGCGCGGCCGCCTGGAGACCACCAGCTCCACCACCGGAATCATCGGTATGACCAGCCGGATCAAATGTGTGGGCCCGACCGGCACTCCCGTCGGCGTGATCGCGGCGTCAGCACGCAACCATGAGGGCCATGACACCAACACGTACGCCACACCGGGGCATCTGCCCATTTACGCGGACCTGCTCCTCACCGCCCCGGTGACAGGCGCCTACACCTGCTATCTCTACGGTTCGGCCTATTCAACCCTGACGGGCGAACACCATCTGACGGCAGTTGCGGGGAACACCTGGTTGGAAGTCAGCGACACCGACCAGGCCGGTGCATCGTGGTGGCAGAACCCTTCGTGCGAGAGCGCCGACCCCGATGGCCGGTGCACGTATGTCGGCGACGGTACGGCGGCTCAGGATGCCTGGGTCTTCTATCGCGACGGGACGCCCGTACAGAAGTGGCAGGCTCACCCGGCAGCGGCCACGGTCTCCGCCCAGGCCAATCTGGAGCTGACAACCTGTTACAAGGGCACGGCTTCCTGCGCGGACACCATGGAGGAGTATGCGCGAGGCCGGAACGCTGTCGTGGACCTGCGCTTCGAGTTCATCCAGCTCGACAGAACCGGTCATGCGTGCCGCACACACAGCACCTCCACCCGAAGGACCGTCACGGACGACGCGCATCACTACGCGGCCTACCTCAGGCTCTCCGACCTGCGTATCGAATCCGACTGCGGAACCCGCACGTTCCTCATGCGCGTTTACGTGAAACATGTGTCGGGCCAGACGATCAAGATCGACGGTACACAGAAGGGTGTCACCTCACTCACCAACGGCATCGCGTTCAATAATTTCTGAACCATGAGTGAAAGCTCTTGATGCCAGGATCCGCCCTCGGCAGGGGACTGAGGTCGGCATCTCCCATGCTCTCCCCGGCCCTCTCACAGGCTGCCGGTTTCCAGCGATCTGCCCTCCTGCCGTGGGGATATTCCAGAGGTGGAACATCCCACCGTCGCACCGGGTGAGGAGCCGGGTCAGGCGGCGGCCCGAGGCTGCCGCCCCCAAACGGGAGTTGTATCGTCGTCGCTGCAGGCGGCTGCACTCAAGGGTTCGCCGTCATGTTCTTTGCCCGTCAGCCTCGTGGCCCAGAAGAAGAGTGTCGAATGAAAGTCATCAGTATCGTCGGTGCCAGGCCGCAGCTGGTAAAGCTGGCCCCCGTGGCAGCGGCGTTCGCCGAGACGGAGCACCAGCACGTCATCGTCCACACCGGGCAGCACTACGACGCCGACCTCTCCGACGTCTTCTTCACCGGGCTCGGCATACCCGATCCGGACGTCCACCTGGGAGTCGGTTCGGGGAGCCACGGGGTCCAGACCGGAGCCGTACTCTCCGCGCTCGACCCGGTACTCGAGACAGAGCAGCCGGACTGGGTTCTGGTGTACGGCGACACGAACTCGACCATCGCCGGTGCGCTCTCCGCGGTGAAGCAGCACCTTCCGGTGGCTCATCTGGAAGCCGGGCTGCGCTCCTTCAACCGCCGCATGCCGGAAGAGCACAACCGTGTGCTGACGGACCACTGCGCCGATCTGCTGCTGGCTCCCACCGAGGAGGCCATGCGCCACCTCGCCAACGAGGGACTCGGGCACCGGGCGGAGCTGGCCGGGGACGTGATGGTCGACATCTGTCTGCGGATCCGGGACGCGGTACTCGCCGGCGAGCATCCGCTTCCGGCGCTGCCCGAAGGCATCGACCCCTCCCAGCCGTTCCTGCTCGCCACCCTGCACCGGCCGGACAATACGGATGATCCGGCTCGGTTGTCCGCGATCATCAAGTCGCTGGCCGACCTGCCGGTCCCGGTGGCCCTCCTGGCTCACCCCCGCTTGGCGGCGAGGGCTGAGCAGCACGGAATCGATCTGGCACAGGGTGCTGTCAGAGTGGGGCGTCCGCTGCCCTACGCGGGCCTCGTGGCGGCCGTGCTGGCTTCGTCGGGGGTAGTCACAGACTCCGGCGGTCTGCAGAAGGAGGCCTTCCTGCTCGACCGCGTGTGCACCACCATTCGGCCCGAGACGGAGTGGATCGAGACTCTCGAGGGCGGCTGGAACCACCTGGTGCCCAACCCTCACGAGATGGCTCCCACCGAGTGGTCGAACCTGGTCACCCGGCCCGTACCGGCGACCCCGCACGGCACCCCGTACGGCGACGGCACTGCCGCTCAGCGCGTCATCAAGCTGATGGAGCAGGCGACTTCGTCCCGCTCGTGACATGATCTGAGGCAAGGGGCTCACCCGCGCCGATCGCGCTGGTGAGCCCCTCACGCTTGGTCCGGGCACGGACTCCGGAAGTCCGCGCCCGGGATGTCAGTCGAGATGTTTCAGCAGACGCTCGTAGAGCCCGACGTACTTCTCCGCCTGCGCTTCCCAGCTCCACTCGTCCAGCATGCCGGGGCGGTCGTACGGCGCCGTGTAGCGTTCCCTGTCGCTCAGGACCGCACCCACGGCCCGCGCCAGGTCCTTGCCGTCCTCGGACCGGAACACCTCTCCGTTGCCCACACGCCTGACCTCGTCGGACATGGCCTTGACATCACTCACGACGACAGGCAGACGAGCCTGCATGAACTCGAAGAACTTGGTGCTCAGCGCGACCTCGTGGTTCACCGGGCCCTTGCGGAGGGGGTGAATGCCCACATCGGCCGTCGAGAGGAACCGCACAAGCACGTCGTACGGCACATAGGGCATGAGGTGGATCCGGTCGGCGGCCCCGATGCGGTCGGCGAGCTCCCGCAGTGATGCGACGTACTCACCGTCGAGATTGTTGATCATGAAGGCGGCATGCACGTCGGGCAGGAATTCCAGAGACTCCACGATCGTGTGCAGACAGCGCTGAGGAGCCGCGCCACCGCAGTACACCGCCAGCGGTGTGTCCGGTCCCAGGCCGCACGCTTCTCGAACGTCCCGAGCGCCTTCCGGTGTGGTCCAGTCCGACGCCCCGTCCTCACCGGGCACGAGCTTCGGCGGCGCGTTCAGGGTGACGATCGGCCGCTCACTCAGACCGTGCGACTCTTCCAGCATCTCGGCGAGGGCGGGGGATACCGTCACGACCGCGTCGACGTAGCCGATGTGCTCCCGCTCGTAGGCGACCTGCGAGGCAAGCCACTTCTTCGATCGATTGTGGTGTGCCAGACCGGGCACGAACTCGTGCGCGTCGTATATCACCCGGACGTCGCGGCCGGCCCGGCGTGCGCGCACTGCCGCACGGGCGGCCACACCGATCATGCGGAAGTCATGCGCGTGTATCAGATCGGGCTTGAGCTCCTCGATCTTGTCCCGGTAGCTGAGTTCGTAGCGCAGGGGCAGGGGGTCCAGCCGTCGCCAGGCGCGGTCGCCCATGGCCGTGCCCCAGAAGCGCCGTTCGATCTCTTCGAAGACACCGTCCCGCTCGCCCCAGAACGAAGCCGCTGCCCGGGTCTGGCGTGCCCTGGCGGTGATGGTGGTCCTGCGCAGCTTGCCTGTAACACGCTGAGCGAGCAGCGGAAGCTGCGGTGTCCTCGGCTTCCTGGCGATGCCGGTGCGCGCCGCGTCACCGGTGCTGCGCAGTTCGAGCTCGGCCCAGTTGACCTTGATCATCCGGGACTTGAGGAAGGCCTTGTCCTTGCTCTGGTAGGCCAGCGGATATCGCAGCTTGGCCGCCCGCCTCCGCAGGGTCTTGCGGGACGGCAGACGCTTCAGCGGCAGTCGGTGTATCTGCGCGTCACCGATCTCATAGGTGTCGGCGCCCGACTTCGGAGCCCGCCCTATGAGGTGGACCTCCCATCCCGCCTCCGCCATGGAGCGTGCGCTCTTCTGGACGCGTGAGTCACCATCAATGGTGTTGTCGACGAGCATCACCACTCGTCCAGGGCGATGATCTCGCATTGCTTCGGTTCCTCTGTTCATCTGTCAACCGCCGATGACGACCCGGCGGACGCCCTTCCACACATCGGGGTCAGTGGTGCGGCGACCGTCGATCAGCACGGTGACATCCGGCAGGTCCGCCGGGTTCAGCTCCCGGTACTCGGCGTGGTCGGCCTGGAGGATTGCCGCGGTGACCTTCTCACCCTTGTGCGGGGCGAGGCCGAGGGCGGCGAGCTCCTCGTCCGTGTACATCGGGTCGGAGACGTACGGGACGGCGCCGCGCGCCTTGAGGGCCTCGACGGTCGGGAAGACACCGGAGAACGCGGTCTCCTTGACGCCGCCGCGGTAGGCCGCGCCCAGCACAAGTACGTTCACGTCCTTCAGGTCGCCGTAAGCGGCGGCCAGCAGGTCGACGGCGTAGTCCGGCATCGCGGCGTTGGCCTCGCGGGCGGAGCGGACGACCGTGGCCTCCGGGTCGTTCCACAGGTACATCCGCGGGTAGATCGGGATGCAGTGGCCGCCGACGGCGATGCCGGGCTGGTGGATGTGGCTGTACGGCTGAGAGTTGCAGGCCTCGATGACCTTCTTGACGTCGATGCCGTTCTTGTCGGCGAACCGGGCGAACTGGTTGGCCAGACCGATGTTGACGTCCCGGTAGGTGGTCTCGGCGAGCTTGGCCAGCTCGGACGCCTCGGCGGTACCGAGGTCCCAGACGCCGTTGGGCTGCGGCAGGTCGTCGCGCACGTCGAAGTCGAGGACCTGCTCGTAGAACTCGACACCGCGCCGCGTCGACGCCTCGTCGATACCGCCGACCAGCTTCGGGTAGCGGCGCAGGTCGGCGAAGACGCGGCCGGTGAGCACACGCTCCGGAGAGAAGACCAGGTGGAAGTCCTTGCCCGCGGTGAGACCGGAGCCCTCCTCCAGCATGGGCGCCCAGCGGGTGCGGGTGGTACCGACGGGCAGGGTGGTCTCGTATGAGACGAGAGTGCCGGGCCTGAGTCCCTTGGCGATCGCCTTCGTGGCGGAGTCCATCCAGCCGAAGTCCGGCACGCCCTCGGCGTCCACGAACAGCGGGACGACAACCACGACGGCCTCGGACCGGGCGACGGCGGCCGCGGTGTCGGTGGTCGCGGTCAGCAGGCCGGCGTCGACGGCCTTCTTCAGCTTGACGTCGAGGTCGTGCTCACCGGGGAAGGGCTCGGTGCCGGCGTTGACCAGCTCGACGACCTTCTCGTTGACGTCCGCGCCGATGACCCGGTGGCCCTTATCGGCGAACTGCACGGCGAGGGGCAGACCGATCTTGCCGAGCGCCACTACACAGATGTTCATCGGGTTACTTCCTCTTCAACCGGGACAGCAGAGTGCGCAGTCGCGCGCCGGGAGACTGCGACGGCCCGTACAGCGGAGCCGTTGTGATTGTCAGTCGCCCCTTGGAGTTCACGTTGGCCGAGAGACGGTACGGCACCTTCTCGCCCCAGCTCCGTGCCAGTGGCAGCGGAACGCCGCGGGCCCGCAGCGGTATCTCGTACGTCGCGCCTGCCACGTCCACATAGACGCGGGCACCACGCTTGGCACTGACCGCCTGGAGGGGAACGCGGGCCGTCAGGACGCTGCCGGTCCCGTCCGCAGTGGGCTGACAGGCGAACTCCCCCACCGGCTCAGGGAGCTCGTGTCCGGCCGGGAGGCGGCGTGCGCCGGGCTTGTCGGCGCTGTTGGGCATGGCCTTGCCGGCCAGCCGAAGCACGGCGGAGCCGGTGTCCCCAGTGACGGCGAGTCGTGCCGTGAGCGCGATCAATGGGGTCTCGCCGGACTGCTCCCAGGCCACGGAGAGCAGTTCGGTCCCCTTGGCAAGACGTCCTGGCACCGCTTCGCCCACCAACTCGAAGCAGCGGTCGGGCAGGTCCACGGCCGCCTCCCGGAAGCCCGGGTAGCGGGCGAAGGCCCGGCCCCCTTCCAGGAGGAACGGCGGCGCACCCTGGGTGGACTCATCGCGGATCGCCCTGACGAGCGCGTCAACGGCTCCCCGTTGTGCCAGCGCGATCCGCACCCTGCGCTTGACATCCAGGGAATCCCGGAGCTCGTCCGTGAAGTAGTCGTCGGCGAGTTCCGCGATTCCCGCACACAGCTCGTTCTGCAGGGACCTGTCGAGCGCCAGGAAGTCCTCCTGCACGAGCTTGGCGAGCTCCCAGGTGAAGTGCCGCTTGAAGACGGCGTCACGCTTCGGTCCTGCCTCGATCAGCTCCGCCGCCTGCCGCATGATGCGTCCGGTGCAGCGCAGCCGTGCGAGATGGTCGGCCCGGTAGGTGATGTTGGACGCGTCCCCACGCTTCACCGCGTAATAGAACGTGTAGTCCGCCAGGACCGAGATCTTCTGGGCGCGGACGCACGCCTCGATGGTGAACGGCTGGTCCGAGCCCACCGGCAGGTCCTCGGGAAAGCGCAGCTTGTAGCGCTCGACCAGGTCACGGCGGAACAGCTTGGTGTTGGCCAGAGTGAACGGCAGCGCCGAGTCGTACAGGCTGACGTCGAGGTCGTTCTTCTTGTAGAGGGCCTGATGCACGTACCGGCCATTGGTGCCGACCATCTTGCCGATCACCACATCGGAGCCGTTCTCGTCGGCGCAGGCGACCAGGCGCTCCAGCGCCTCCTCGCCCAGGTAGTCGTCCGACCCGATGAAATAGACATAGCGGCCGGTGGCGGCCTCCAGAGCCCGGTTGCTGGGCGCGGCCGGGCCGCCGGAGTTGGGCTGGTGGATCACCTTGACGACGCCCGGGTACCGCTCGGCGAACCGGTCGAGTTCCGGGCCGCTGTCGTCCGTCGAGCCGTCATTGACAGCCACGATCTCCAGCCGGTCCCGGCCGATACTCTGACCGATGAGAGAGTTCAGACACTCGGTCAGATAGGGCATCGTGTTGTAGACCGCGACCACGACGGTCACGTCTGGCCTGCTCAAGGTAATACCCCTTACACCCTCACAGAGCCGTCGAGTCGTCTCGTGTCACCCGTGGCGGCCGACTCCAGCACGGCAGCGGCGACCTCTACCGTCCGCAGCCCCTGCCGCAGGGTGCAGATGTCGTCCGACGTGCCCAGGACGGCGTCGCGGAAAAGTTCGTGTTCGACCAGCAGCGGCTCCCGCTTGGGGATCGCATAGCGGATCATGTCGCCCTCCGCGACCCCGCGGAACGCGCTCAGCGCCTCCCACTCGGTGGCGACCGCGGCGTTGGAGTGGAACGTCAGGTCGGCGGTCAGCGTGTCCGCGATGAAGCAGCCCTTCTCGCCCGTCACGGACGTGAACCGTTCCTTCAGCGGGCTCAGCCAGTTCACCAGGTGGCTGACCATCGTGCCGTCCGACAGCTTGCCGATCGCCGACACCATGTCCTCGTGCGGGCGGCCCGACTTCGACACCGTGTGCGCGGCGATCGACGTGTACGTCTGGCCCGTCACCCACCCGGTGAGGTCGATGTCATGCGTGGCCAGGTCCTTCACCACGCCCACGTCCGCGATCCGGTGCGGGAAGGGACCCTGACGGCGGGTCACCACCTGGTACACGTCACCCAGCTCACCCGCCTCCAGACGGGCCCGCAGCGAACGCAGCGCCGGATTGCACCGCTCGATGTGGCCGACGCCCGCGACCAGACCCCGCGACTCGAACGCCTCCACCAGGCGGACGGCGCCCTCCACCGTGTCCGCGACCGGCTTCTCGATCAGCGCGCACACACCGGCCTCGGCCAGCTTCAGCCCGACCTCCTCATGAAGCGCGGTCGGACACGCCACCACGGCGTAATCGACACCGAGCGCCAGCAGCTCCTCCACCGTGGACAGCACGGGCACACCCTGAGCCCAGCCGTTCTTGTCACCCATCGGATCGACGACCCCGACGAAGTCCACACCGTCGAGACCGGCGAGAACACGGGCATGATGGCGGCCCATCGAACCGAGCCCGACAAGCCCGGCACGCAGCGGCGTGATGGTCACTGGCTCTCCCCCAGGGTGTTCACGGCGGCGACGATCCGCTCCAGGTCGTTCTGCGTCAGGGACGGGTGGACCGGCAGCGAGACGACCTCGGCGGCGGCCTTCTCCGTCTCCGGCAGGTCCCAGGTGCGGCCGGCCTTCTGGTCCGGCTCCCAGTACGGCTTCAGCCGGTGGATCGGCGTCGGGTAGTACACGGCATTGCCGATGCCCGCCTCGGTGAGCTTCGCCATCGCGGCGTCGCGGTCACCGCGCACCCGGATCGTGTACTGGTGGAAGACATGGCGGGCGCCCTCCGCCACGACCGGCGTCACCACGTTCGACGCGGTGATGTTCCCGGAGAGGTACGCGGCGTTCGCGATGCGCTGCTCGGTCCAGCCGGGCAGCTTGGCGAGTTGAGCCCGGCCGATGGCGGCGGCCACGTCGGTCATACGCATGTTGGCGCCGACGATCTCGTTGGCGTACCGCTGCTCCATGCCCTGATTACGCAACAGGCGCAGGGTGCGGGCGACCTCGGCGTCCCGGACCGAGATCATGCCGCCCTCAAGCGAGTGCATGTTCTTCGTCGGGTAGAAGCTGAACGTGCCGCCGGCACCGAAGGCACCGACCGGCGTGCCGTGCAGCGCCGCCGCATGGGCCTGACAGGCATCCTCGACGACCGCCAGCTTGTGCCGGTCCGCGATGCCCATGATCCGGTCCATCGCCGCGGGATGCCCGTACAGATGCACCGGCATGATCGCCGCCGTGCGCGGAGTGACGGCGGCCTCCACCGCGGCCGGATCCACACAGAAACTGTCCGGCTCGATATCCACGAAAACGGCCTCGGCACCCACCAGACGGATCGCGTTGGCAGAAGCCGCGAAGGAGAAGGACGGCACGACGACCTCGTCGCCCGGTCCGATCCCCAGCGCCATCAGAAGGAGATGCAGAGCGGACGTACCAGAGTTGACAGCAACACAGTGCCGCCCACCGACCAGCGCGGAGAACCCCTCCTCGAACGCCGCGACCTCGGGCCCCTGCACCACCCGGCCACTGCGCAGAACGCGGACCGCGGCCTCAATCTCCTCTTCGCCAATCACCGGGCGAGCAGCGGAAACGGGCTGCTCGTTGACGCTCGGCATGGACGTCCTCCTTGGAACACCGGCGGAATGCGGGCGTCACGTTAGCAGGAATGAAGACGTCGATTTCCGAAGGATTAACAACCGGGTCCTTCAGCTACGTAAACATTCGACACCCATTCGAAAAGACCCGAATAAAAATACGAATCCCGCCCCGTGGATCTCCACGGGGCGGGATTCGTTCAGATGTGCGAGGCTGCCGGACCTCAGTCCTCGGCAGCCGCCGTCACGGTCGGGGCGGACGCCTGTTCGGCCGCGGCGGTCTTCTTCGCCGTGGTCTTCTTGGCGGCCGTCTTCTTGGCCGTCGCCTTCTTGGCGGTGGTGGCCTTCTTGGCGGTGGTCGTCTTCTTGGCCGCCGCCTTCTTCGTGGTGGCTGCCTTCTTGGCCGTCGTCGCCGTCTTCTTGGCCGCGGTCTTCTTCGCCGTGGTCTTCTTGGCGGCGGTCTTCCTGGCAGCCGCCTTCTTGGCGGGGACCTCGGTCTCCTCGACGGTTTCCGCTGCCTTTTCCGCGGCCTCGGGCGATTCCCCGGCCACCAGGGCCTCGGTGGCCTCGGCTGCGGGCTTCTCCTCGGCCGGTGCCGGGGCGTGGGCGACCACGACGACCGCGGCCTCGTCGGCGCCCGACGGGGAGCCGGCCGGGGCGGTCACCTTGCGCACCGCGCGGCGGCGGGGGCGGGCCGGGGCGGCCTCGGCCGCCGGGGCCTCGGCTGCGGCC
>NZ_JADWYO010000046.1 GCF_022414595.1 Streptomyces sp. MUM 203J
TAGATCTTGGACGTCGCGAAGATCTGCTGGAAGTCCTCGGACGACAGCGACCCGGTCGTGAACGCGCACCGCGTCCGCGAGCGACGGCGGCGACGGCTCCGGGTACAGCGGGGGCTGCTGCCCGTAGCCGTACATGTACGCAAGCGCACTGAGTGCGGCGGGGTCGCCGTGACCCGCACCGGTGTCCGCGCCCGGCCGGCTCGGACCGGGACGTCGAGTGGTGGCCGCACCGGACACGGCTCATCCTGGAAGGTATGTCACGCGAGGAACGCTCCTGTGACGTGGCGGTGGTGGGCGCCGGCCTCTCCGGGCTCCGGACCGCCCGCGCGCTGTCGGCGGCCGGGGTCTCGGTCCTGGCGGTCGAGGCGCAGCGGCGCGTCGGCGGCCGCACCTACACCGTCAACCTGGGGGACGGCCTCTTCGTCGACCACGGCGGCCAGTGGGTGAGCCCCGGTCAGGACCGCATCCAGGGACTGGCCCGCGAGCTGGGCATCGGCCTCTTCCCCAGCTGGGACGACGGCCTCACCGTGCACTGGCACCACGGCGAACGCTCCGTCGCCACGGGGCTCTTCAGGGAGCACGCGGAGAAGTCCGCGGCGGCCCTGCGCGAGGGAGCGGCGGAACTGACCCGCCTGGCGGCCGAGCTTCCCGAGGGCCGCCCGTGGGACGCCCCACGCGCTGCCGACTGGGACGCGGTCACCTTCCACGAGTGGCTCGACGGCCAGGTCGGCGACCCCGCCGCCCGCGCGGGCCTGGCGCGCTCCCTGGAGGGCGTCTTCGGCGGCGGCCCGGGCCGGACCTCGCTGCTGGCCGCACTGGCCGTCGTCCGGTCCGGCGCACACGAGATCACCCGGCTCGTCGCGGACGGGGACCCGGGCCCGGAGCGCCGCTTCGTGGGCGGGGCGCAGCAGCTCAGCACCCGCATGGCGGCGGAGCTGCCTGAGCCGGTGGTGCTGGACGCGCCGGTGTCGGCCGTCGGCCAGGACGCCCGCGGGGTGGTGATCGACTCTCGTACGACGACGGTCAGGGCGGCCCGCGCGGTCCTGTCCCCCGCGCCCGCCCTGACGGCCCGGATCCGCTACGACCCGCCGTTGCCCGCCGCCCGCGACCACCTGACCCAACGGATGCCCATGGGCTGGGTGATCAAGGCGCACTGCGTCTACCCGGAGCGCTTCTGGGCGCGGGAGGGGCTGTCCGGCAAGGTGGTCAGCGACGAGGGCGCGGTCCGGGCCACCGCGGACAACTCGCCTCCGCACGGCGCCCCGGGTGTGCTGGTGGCGTTCATCGAGGGCGCCCAGGCCCGCCGCCTCGCCCCGGCCCCGTACGAGGAGCGCCGCGCCGCCGTTCTGGCGGACCTCGCCCGCTACTTCGGCCCGGCCGCCGCCGCGCCGGTCTCGTACCACGAGTGGTCCTGGGGCGACGATCCGTACACCAGAGGCGCGTACGGCGGCTACCTCACGCCTGGGGTCTGGACGGCCTACGGCCCCGCGCTGACGGCCCCCGTGGGCCGCCTGCACTGGACGGGCACGGAGACCGCCGCGACCTGGAACGGCAAACTGGAGGGCGCCGTGAGGGCGGGCGAACGGACGGCCGAGGAGGTCCTGGCCGCGCTGTAGGCGACGGCCCCGCAACCGGGTGCCCCGATGTCAGCCGGAGCGCGGTCCGGCGTGCCTCAGGTGGCTCGTCCCACAGGCCAGGCACACCCACCAGTCCACCCACCCCCCGGTGTCCTCCAGCCGCCGAGGGGCGCTCGCGACCGTCGACTCCTCCGCGCCGCAGAAGGGGCAGTCCCCCTCGTCCCCCTCCAGGCGGCGCATCGCCACCAGCCGCTCGCCCTCACCCCTCTGGCAGCCGACCCACCCGCACCCGGAGCACTCCCACCACAGCTCCGACCGGGGCACGGGCGGCCTCCCGCCCCACCCGTTCCGTGCGCACACGACCCGCCGCCGGGCCAACTCCCCCATGCATTCAACGCATTGAGGCACCCTCACCGCCCCCTGAAGTCTTCCCCGGCCCCTCAGGCCGCCCCCGGTGCCGGAACCACTCCGGAGCCAGGACCGACATCAGCACGGCGTCCACCCGCTCGCCCTCCCACAACAGCGCATCGCGCATCACTCCCTCGGCCACGAAGCCCGCCTTCTCGTAGACGCGCCGGGCCCGTGCGTTGAACACGCACACCTCCAGCGAGATCCGGCGCAGCCTCAGCGTCTCGAAGCCGTGGCCGACGATGAGCCGCGTCGCCTCGGTCCCCAGACCGCGCCCGTACACGCCCGGCACGAGGCTATGCGGAAACTGCAGCTCCCGTTGTCCTGATCCCACCCGTTGAGCACCGCCCCGCCGACGACGTGCCCCCTCGCCCGCTCGACGACCGCGAGATCCAGCCGGTCGTCCTGGTCCCCACGGGTGCCGTACCAGCCGCGAAGCCACGCCCCGTCGACGTCGGCGCCGAGGTGGCTGCCCGTCAGCCGCGACGGCTCCGCGTCCCGCAACATCGGCAGCAGCGTTCACGCGCCCCGTCTCCAAGTCCGCCGACGCGCAGATGCGCTACCTCGTCAGGAAGCACGGCGGCCGCACGAAGCCGGTGGCCGAACTGCTCGGCATCAGCCAGCGCACGGTCGAGCGGTATGTGAAGAACCAGATCAAAAAGCCCCGGCCGGAGCTCGCCGAGCGCCTCGAACGCGAAATGCGCACGCGTCGGCAGCCGCAGATCAGGGCCAGGGCCAAGAATGCGGCCACCACGAGCGGCATCATGATCGATGTCCGAGCCAGATTCGGCTACACCGCCGCCCCCGGCAGCACCGACCAGGCCCGCGTGCGCCACCTCACCCTCGCCTTGCCGCCCCACCACGCCGCCCGCCTCCTTGCAGCCCAGGAGGCCGACGGCACCGAGGACCAGCTCCGCCAGGTCGCGGCCGAGGCCTGGGCGAGATCTACTTCCGCAACAACGGACACCGCGCCCACGGCCTCGAAGTCCAACTCAACGACATCGTCGGCCTCCAGTTCGAACTGCAACCGGACAGGGCCGGGCCCGAACAGGAAGCAGGAAGCAGGAAGCAGGAAGTGAGCATGGCAGTTGTCACCGGGGCCACCGGACGGCGAGTGCTGAGCAGGGACCGCGATACGGTCTCCGCCGTCCACCGCGGCTTCCTGCCCAGCTGACGCTCGGCTTCCACCACCCCCACCGGCTGCCGGCCTCTGCCGCACAGGGGGTGCAGGCCTGGGAGGTGCACATCGGGAACACCGTGACCAAGGGCGGCCCCGCCGCCTCTGGGACCTCTTGGAGGACATCCTCGAGCGTCTCAACTGGACCGATACTCCCCCCGGTATACGGCGCCGACGTCGTCATCACCCCCGAGAGGAAGACCACCCTGGCCCGGCTGTGGCTGGGCGGCCACCCCGCAGCTCCAGCCTCCGCTTCCCTCTTCGCCCCCAGCTCCCGGCCGGGGGGGGCGCAGTCCTGAGCGGCACCGCGCATACGGCGAACGCCGCCGAGAGCCTCGGCCGGGGCGGATGTGTCCCGGCCTCTGCTCCGAAGGCCCGTCTCGGCCAGCACGGTGGCGGGTGCACGAAAGGCAGCCGCGCCGCGCCCGGTCCACATCCGTCGACGGCCCTGGCTGGTCCTCGCCACCCGGCTGCCCGCCGACGGGCTCTGCCCAGACGCCGGACCGCGGCCCGCTGACCGCGGTCCCGGTCCGGGTGCAGCGCGGGACGGTCGGCAGGGCATGGGGCTGCGGGCTCGACCGATGTGCCCCGGCCCGGAATCATCCCGTACCGGTCTCGGCTCCAGTGGCGCGTGGGGGGTCGGCTGGTCGCGTTGCTGGTGCGTTCGGGGTGCGCTGTGGACGTTCACGGCGCGCTGCCGACGAGGCCGGCCAGCGCGTGGGCGGACTCGGCGGTGAGCCGGTAGAAGCCCTGTAGGCTGACCGAGCGCTCCAGGCGGCCGTCCACCACATACTTGAGGGTGCGGGTCTTGCCCCGGGCGTTGCGCCAGGTGAGCGTCGGCAGCAGGTCACCGGGGACCTGCATGTCGAAGCGTACGGGTGTCGCATCCACGTGGACCGCGGTGGCACCGCAGCCGCCGGCGCCGAGCATCGACCAGTCGCCATGCCCAGGGAACGACGGGTCCTGCCACGTTTTCGGGGCCGTGCCGCAGCAGTCGCCGCGTTCCATGTCGACAATCCGCATGTGGGACACCACGAACACCTCGCACCGGTTGACGTGCAGCGCGTACACGTCGTCGCCGGTGCGGGCTCCCGTCCAGGCGGGCAGGGACTGGTGAACGCCGGAGTAGGCGACCGGTGGGCTCTCCCCCACGCGGCCGGCCTTACGCAGGGCACGGCACGTGTCATGGGTCCACAGGACGGTGAAAGCATCAGACATGCGGTGATCGTATGGACGAGGACTGACAGCCCCTGTGTGTCCGGCTGCGGGCCGGCGAGCACAGGGATCCGAAGTCCTGGCCGGTCACCGGGGTTCTGCGGCAACGACGTCGCCCTCAAAGCCACATGACCTCGCCATCTCGAACCACCAAGGGCTCGAACTGGTCCGACTCACAACCCCTGGTCCAGCCCAGGCGGACCGTGCCGAGGGCACGGTGCCGGTCATCCGCCTTCGTGGCCAGCCAGCTCAGCAGTTCACCAGTGCGGTCGAATTCGTCGGGATGGATCTCCTGCCGGACAGTCAGGGCCCATGTACCGCAACGGGCGCCTTCAGCTCGTAGCAACACCGCGACGAGCGCTCCGCCCACCTTCCATGCCTCGCCGTGCTGACTCAGCAGAGGCACGGGGTCGTCCACCATGACGGGGTCGCCGCGATCATCCTCCACGACTGTCGGGAACGCGGGCACGATGCGGAGACTCTCCGGCTTGGGACCCAGACCAAAATGCCACCGAAGCTCTGCAAGTTCCTCGTCAGACAGTTCCTCACGCAGATTCAGCGCGATCGAGAGTTCGTAGATGTCTGCCATAACGGCAAGCTATCGCCCCAGTACGACAATGCCACCGGCGATGTGACTCGGCATCCCGTCACAACTAGACAGCATCGAGTTACCGAGGAAACGAGGATCCACACCGGCACCCGAGCTCGAGCCGAGGAACCCGCCAAAGCGGGATGACCCCGACAGCGGCAGCAGGTCAGCGGGCCTCGGCTGGCTCGCCAGGCACCGCGGCAGGACGCAGCACGGTCAGAGCATCGTCCCGGCATGCGACCATCGCGAAGGAGAACCTGTCCACCTCCAGGCACAGGTCGACATCGTCGGGATGAACACCCCGATATCCACGTCGCACGCCGTCGGCAAGGTCAGCGGCTGCCCGAGAAGTCCTCGCACGGTCGAGATACGGGGCCACCTCGGCATCGCCTCCGGCGAGATGCTGACCGATGTATTCAGCGCAGGCCAGGTCCTCGGCGGCCCGGCCATCGTCGCCGGCGACCACCAACGTCACCGGCCCGGAACCATCAGTCTTCAGCAACCGCGCTGTCGCGCCGGCCACGACGAAACTCGCGCACAGGACCAGCGGCGCGCTCGCGACGGCCAGCGCGCCGACGGTTCCGGCCGTCGTCTTCTGCACCACCGTGCGACCGGCCAGATCAAGCGACCTGATCAAACCGGGTGAGTTCACCGTGTCGAAGCACGCCGCCGGGGCACAGTCCTTGAGAGCCGGTCAACCGGGACGGATCTCCTTCAGGGCCAGTGCCTCACCGTCGGACGAGGCCAGGACGATCTTCTCGGCACTACGCGAGAGCACCCAGGCAGCCACGGTGAAGGCCCGCATCACATCGACGACGACCGCAACGCGCGGCACATCAGCCAGCTCCGTAACCCCGACGAAGCGATGATCCATCTCATCATTCTCATCGAAACCGAATCGCTGACGATACCGTGCCATCCAGCGACCGTCACCGAGTCGTGGGACAGGGTGGTGCCGTCATCTGGCATCAGCATCCGCGTCTCTACTGATCACCAACTGCCGCCGGAACCAGTCGACAAACGCTGTTCCCATGAGGCGTCCCGGATTGGGGCTCGCGTACAGCAGGGCCCCGGGGTCGGCTCAGCTAAGCCCTTCGAAACGGAACCGGGTCGAGCGCGCGGTCTCGGGGCGGCCGCTCCAGCAGAGGTCGATGGGGGCTCCCGGTTCCAGACGTTCGGGGTTGAAGGCGAGAAAGCGGTAGTGGGTGGAGTCCACCTCGGCGACCTCGGTCACGAGTGTGGTGCCGACTTGCAGGGCCGGGCCGAGTGCGCGAGCCGGAATGGGAGCGCTGGTTTCCACCAGGAATTCCACCACGGCCCCGCCCTCGGGCAGTGCCGAGCGGAAGTTGCGGAACTGGGGCGGCTCGTAGCGGATCGACCGGGTGTCGATCGACAGCACGTCTGGGAGCTCGTGGCGTTCTCGCGGCGCTGGAGGTTCGAGTTCGCCAGGGTCGTTCGTCATTGATGATGCTCCTTCAGAGCGGCTGGACCAGCTGGAGGTCGTCGAAGGCCAGGGCGCGGCGTCCTTGGCGGTTGTACTCGATGAGGACTGCCTGGATACGGTGGAGGCGGATGTCCGGGTTCGCGGCCCGGAAGCACTCGGGGCGGAACCGCAGGGTCTTGAGCATGGTATTGATGATGTCGGGGCGGTCGAACGGGCGGGGCACGCCGCCCACGGAGTCGGAATCGACCCATGCCGTGAGGCCTTCGATGTCCTCGAGCCCCAGCCGGAAACCGGTGGCGTCCGGCGGCAGTTGCCCTTCGGCGACTTCAGCAGCGCGCAGCCAGAGCTCGGCGCCGCTGAAGTCCAAGGAGCGTACGGACGAGCGGAAGATCCCGCCGGTCTCCTTCGGTTCCATGACCATGCCGACACTGAGCCCGAAGAAGGACTGGTTGAAGGCAGCGGACACTTGGTCGAACGGATACTCGTCGGCAACCATGCCTCCGGACTGCGTGGTCGGCAGCCCGAGTGAGTTGGTGCCGATTCCGTTGCGGTCCTCGTGGTCGTCGATGGTGGGGGAACCTTCGTATGCGAAGGACTGCTGGACGAGGGAGGTGAGGACTCCGGTCGGCCGTTGCTGCCCGTCGAGGAAGACGTGCGTGCCGTGGCCGAGCAGCCGGGAGCGGAAGAAGGCCGTCCCGTAGACGTCGAGGACGCGTTCGTGCTCGCCCCGGGAGACCACGGCCGTCACCCCGTCGTCGAAGAGCCACTGACGGTTGAAGAAGTTGTGGTTGGTGCTGTGCACGTACTGCTGGGACTTGTACGGGCTCGGCTTGGCGCGGTCGTAGAACTGCGCCCCGTTGTTGTCGACTACATCGCCATCGGAGGCGGGAAGGATCGTCATGAAGGCGTAGCCGTCCCGCTCGATCGTGGGCATGCCGGCCCAGTAGCGGAAGTTGGTCGGCGCCAGCGCGAGCACAGCCTGGATGGTGACCCCGATCGCGGGGAGGACAGTCGGGAGGGTGACCACCGCATCCCCGCCGCGGGAGTCCACAGGAAGTGGACCAGAGCCGGAGAACGGGAGTCGTCTGTCGACGGCTTCGGGAGTCACTGAGTGCCTGCGTCTGAGCGGTCCTTGACAGAGTGGCGCCTGCGGCTGAACGGATCACGCTGGCAAGCTACTCGCTGAGCGGGCCATGGACCGGATCACCGGCACGACCGTTTGCGCGCCGGAGCTGGCCCCCGCCCGCCCCGTAAGGTCGTTGTCACAGGCAACGGCTACCTTGCAGCTCAGCGCAGAACCAAGGCAGGCTGCAGGGACGGGAGCGGTAATGGTCGTCGAGGTGGGGTACGCGCAGGCGTGGGACCTGGAGGCTTGTGTGCCCCGGCGGCCGATATCCGCCGAGGAGGCCCGGGAGCGGGATGCCGCCGGGCTTCCGTACGTGGTGGTGTACCGGGAGCCGGGCCGGGGGGCTCCGCTGGAAGTCCGGCTCGTCTCCTGGCGGGACCACTACGTCGGGCTATGGGTCTACGACGCCCAGGGGCGCCGCACCCACGAGCTGGACATGCGGCTGCTGGACGACCCGTCGCGGCTGCTGCGCCGTTACTCCGTCGGCTGGTACTACACAGGCCCGGAGACGGCGGAGTTCGACGAGACGTGCCCACGCATCACCGTGGACCTCTTCCCGGACGGGAGGGGCCGACGGACGGAGGAGCGGCAGGGGCAGGGCGGGGGCTCCTACGTCACCTCGCCCGGACTCCGGGATGACGAGCGCTGGACGGATCGCCCCGCCTTCGGGGAGTGGCCGCTGCTCTCGGCCCGGGTGCACGGGCTCGTCGAGCCGCCGGTCTTCGAGGCGGCTGAGGTGGTCGAGGCAGCCGAGCCAGGTGACGGAGACGCCCCCGCCACCTGCTGGCGTCCGCCGCGCCCCGCGCAGCCCGGGCCGATCAACGAGTTGTTCCGGCCCGGGGCGCGCGTGACCGACGGGTACCACCCCGAGATGACCGTCGTGGAGCCGCGCCGGGTCGGCGCCCTGCGCGTCCCCAGCGGGCTGCTGGCCGTCTCCGGCCCGGACATCGACCACGGCGACGGGCCGCGCATCACGGTCCCCGTCCCGCCCGGGCAGTACGTACTCGACGAGGCGCAGGTCCGCTTCAGCTATCACTGCGAGTGGCGGAACGCCGAGGTCACGACCACACAACCCACGGCCGTCCGCCTGCTCGTCAGCGAGACCCCCGCTGCGACCTGGGAGATGGCCCTCGGTCCGGACGACGATCCCCGGCTGTTCATCGAAAATCAGACAGCCGGCTTCGACACCGACGGCGCCACCGGCTGCTTCGCCGACGCCGACGCCTGGGAACCGCTCATCGCGCTCTTCGAGCGGGGGCTGATCCAGGGGGAGCCGGACCTGGACGGATACGAGGACATCGACGACGGTTCCATGTTCATGCAGCGCACCTGGGACGAGGCTTCCGGCGGCGAACTCATGGCCTTCGCGACGAGTGGGGACGGTACCCACCCGGTCTGGGTCGGCCGTTCCGAGGCCGGTGAGGTGATCGGCGTCGTGGTGCTGGTGGAGGGGACGCCCGAGCTGCTCCCGGAGGGGCACGGAACCCCCACCGATGCGGCAGTGTAGGCAGAGGGCCCTGACTGCGGGCGCAGTCGCCAGCCCTGTTGCAGCTGGTGACGATCCACGTCACGCTGCGGTTCCGGGACGGCGGCCCGGCCGGGGAAAACACCCGGCCGGACGGCAACGTCGCACTGGTGAAGTACCGGAGCTGGGTGGGCATCCACGGCAGCCGGGGCCGGTGGCCATCACGCTGGAGCTGCTGCGCACATGGACGCAGCAGCGCGGTGAGTAAGTTCACCGCGCTGGCTGAACACACGTCACCGCGCCTGTGTCCAGGCAGGGTTTCGTAGGCGTCGCCGCGCGGTGGCGCCTACGAAAATACTAACGGCACCCCTGGTTCCCCGAGCGCTTCGCAGACCCGGACAAGGCCGGAGCCAACCGGTCGTACGGCCGGGATGCCGGAGCCCTGCAGCAGGATCGACCCGTGACCGGCCAAGTTACGGGAGCCGTTGTGACGAGTACATATGAGCATGCCGAACGTTCCGATGTGAATTCAGATCGACAGGTGACCAAAATTGAACTAAATCCGATCATTGTGCATTTACAGACCAATGGTGACAAGATGCGGTCCCAGATCCTGAGAGGGTGACGGCATCTCATGGGGGTTGCGGCTCCCTTTGCTGTGCGTTCCCCCAAGCCGTCCAGGGTGTGTACGAGCGCAGCGAGGAGCCACGATGACCCAGACCAGTGCACCGCCTGTCATCCCGGGCCCGCGAGACGGCTCCACCGAACGGCGGCAGCCCGTGGCACTGGTGCCGCCCCGGCTCACCAAGGCGGTCATCCGCAACTTCCGGCTGCTTCGCAGGGCCGAGCTCTCCTTCACCGACAAGGTGACGCTGTGCGTCGGCCGTAACAACACGGGAAAGACCTCGCTGGCAAAACTGTTCGAGTTCTTCGTGGCGAGGAAGAAGACCTCGCTGCGCATCGAGGACTTCTCCGCCGACTGCTACGAGGAGTTCCTCGCCGCCCATCGCCTCTTCGCCTCGGGCGAGGCGGAGCAGGCGCGCAACACGGTTCCGGCAGTCACCCTCACCCTCCACATCTCCTACGACAAGGACTGCGGTCAGTACGGACCCCTGGCCCCCTTCGTGGTGGACCTCGACCCCGACTGCTCTGAAGTGGTGATCAGGTTCGCCTACACGTTGGGGGACGGCGCCCTGAAGGACTTCCTCGGGAACGTGCCCGTGGAGCCGGATGACACCGCCACGCTTGAACGGCTGGGCAGAGGCATCCCGTAGCACTTCGAGATGTCGGTGATGGCGGTCGACCCGACCGATGAAGCGAACGTCCGACCGGTCGACCTCGCCGACGTGCGCACTCTGGTAAGGGTGGACTTCGTCGAGGCGCAGCGAGGACTGGACGACGAAGGCGAGGGCCATACCGCGCCGATCGGAGCGGTCTTCGAGCAACTGCTGACGGCGGCGGAAAAGAGCCAGAACGCGACGTGGCTGGAGGAGCTCGCCGCGAGCATCGACACGACGCTCGTGGACACCTCCGGCAGTCTCGACAGCAGCCTCCAGGAGGTCCGCGAACGGGTGGCGCCGACGTTGAAGGCCTTCGGCTATCCGGGCCTGGGTAACCAGGAGTTCGTCACGGCCGCCCGGCTGGACTCCAAGAGGCTGCTCAGGAACTTCACGCGCATTCACTATCCGGGAGTGGCCGGCGTGCGGTTCCCGGAGTCTTACAACGGCCTCGGTACACGGAACCTGGTGATGATCCTGCTCAAGCTCTTCACCTGCTACCGCGACCACACGGCGACATCTCCGGGGACGGGAATCCATCTCGTCTTCCTGGAGGAACCGGAGGCCCATCTGCATCCGCAGATGCAGGAGGCGTTCATCCAGCGGCTCACGTACTCCGTCAGCCTGTTCCCCCGGATCGACGCGCAGATGAGGGCGAACATGCCCGGGCAGGCGGGAGCGGCCGAGGAGAGCGGTACCGCGGGCGGCGACGGCCCCCGGTGGAACGCCCAGTTTGTAGTGACCACACATTCGGCGCACGTGGCCAACCGGGGATGCTTCTCCGACATCCGGTACTTCCGGAAGGAGGAGGACGCCGTGGAGAGCGGAAGCGATCCGGGACCGGCCCGGACCGTCATCAAGGACCTGTCCCAGGTGACCGACGACGAGAGGTTCCTTCGCAGGTACCTGACTCTCACCAGGGCCGACCTCTACTTCGCGGACAAGGCCATCCTTGTCGAGGGCGCCAGCGAGCGTGTCTTCGTCCCGGCGGCGGAGGAGAAACTGGCGGCGAGGAGGCCCGGAGAGACAGCCCAGTACGTGACCCTGATGGAGGTCGGCGGGGCGCATGCCCACAAATTCTATCCGCTGCTGAAGCTCCTCGGGATCCCGGCCCTGATCATCACAGACCTCGACCCCGTCGACAAGAGCGGGCCTAAAATGCGCAAATGTCCGGTATCTGAGGCTGGACATCCTCACAACCCGTCCATCAAGGCGTGGTTCTCGGAGACACAGGACATCACGGTGGCCGAGCTGCTGCAGCGGGCCAAGACTGGCCCTCCGATCGCCGACAGCATGTGCCTTGCCTACCAGGTACCGGAGGAGCCCGGCGGTCCGTGCGGCCGTACCTTCGAAGACGCCTTCGCACTGGCCAACCGGGCCCTGTTCGGCATCTCCCCCCGTGATACTCCCGCCAAGGAACTGGAGGAAGAAGCCCGTAGCAGCGTGGAGCGCAAGCGCAGCAAGGTCGATTTCGCGCTCGACCACGTTCTTGGAGACCACGACTGGGAGGTCCCGAAGTACATCAAGCGCGGCCTGGAGTGGCTCATGGCACAGGACGGGACGGCGACGAAGGCGGACGACAAGTGACGACCGAGGCGGAAGACGTCACGCACACGATCCTGACGGCCCTCCGGGAAGGCCGTCACTTCAGGGTGGAGGCCGGCGCCGGAGCGGGCAAGACCAGCTCATTGATCGAGGCGCTCCGGAGCATCCTGGCTGACCGTGCCCGCTACCTCCCGCAGCCCCACCAGCGCATCGCCTGCGTCACCTACACCAATGTGGCCCGCGACGAGATCATCAGCCGTACCGACCGCAGCCCTTATGTCTTCGCCGAAACCATCCACGGCTTCCTGTGGCAGCTGCTCTCCCCTTTCCGTAAGCACCTGCTGCGCCACATCGTCGAGCTGGACCTCATGCCGTCGAAGATGGAGGGCCGCACCTCGCTGGACGGCTACACCATCGAGTACAGCACCGGCTTGCAGAAAGTGGACCACGACACCCGTCATGTCCGGCTGGGGCACAACGACCTGCCCGTCCTCGCGAGGGCGTTCTTCGGCCTTCCCAAGTTCCGGGCCCTGGCCGCCGACCGGTTCCCGATCGTCTTCGTGGACGAGTACCAGGACACCCCCGCCGGCCTGGCGGAAGCCATGCTGGGAGCTCCGGGCGATGAGGCCACCGCACGCGGCCCCCTCTGCGGCCTTTTCGGAGACCATTGGCAGCAGATCTACGACAACGCATGCGGGGCACTCGAGGACGCGCGCCCGACACCGGTCTTCAGACGGCGCAATCGGCGCTCGCAGCGCGCCGTCGTGAACCTCCTGAACACGATGCGTCCCGAACTGACACAGACCGCAGCGTCAGGAGCGGGCGACGGCACCGTCGTCGTCTATCACACCAACGCATGGGCCGGGACAAGGCTCACCCACCACCGCAAGGGCCAGCTTGGCTGGGACGCGGCCCATGCGGCCCGGAAGTGGGTACTGGACGACGTCCGGGAGCGGTTCTGGAGCACCGGGACATCCGGGCACGATGACCGGGCGCGGGCGGAGGAGCCCAGCACGAAGATCCTCATGCTCACGCACGAGACGATCGCCGGCGAGCTGGGCTATCAGAAGCTCCATGGGGCGTTTCGGCGCAACGATTCCTACGTGAAGAAGGAGGACCACGCCATGGCCTTCTTCATGGACACGCTGGAACCGGCCCTACTCCACCACCGGAACAAGCGCTACGGCGCGATGTTCGATGCGCTCGACCCGCGTGGACGCCCACCCATCAACTCGCCCGCCGACAAGCAGGAATGGGTGGTGTTCCTGGAGAAGCTGGGGAAAGCCCGTGAGACGGGCACGGTCGGCGACGTCCTCGATCTCTGTCTTGAGCAACGGCTCTTCGAGGGCCTGGAGAAGGTGCGCGAGCGTCATCGGAAGGCCGTGTCACCGTCCGGCGTCGGCCCGCAGGCCGTGAGTGGTGACAAGGACAAGGCCCGGGCGGCGGCGCAGGTGAAGGAGTACCAGCAACTGCGTGAGGTACCGTACGCGGAGTTGCTGGCGTTGAACGAGCACCTCGGTGGCGGCACGCCCTTTGCCACGCAGCACGGAGTTAAGGGCCTGGAATTCACCCGAGTCCTTGCCGTGGTCAGCAAGGGCCACTCCCGCTTTCAGATCCCCAGGATGCTGGCCAACTTCCCCCGACGCCATGAACTGGCGGGCACGGAACTGGAGGCGTTCGTCAGAGCGCGCAACCTGTTCTACGTCGCGTGCTCACGGGCCAGGGAGCACCTGGCCATCCTCTTCACCACGACACTTGAGCCCGCCGCACTGGACACCCTCCGGGAGTGGGTCGGCGAGTCACGGATCACGTCACTGCGGTTCGACGGGGACTCGGTGGTGGATGGCCAATAGCTGAGCATCTCGTCTCTGAAACCGCCGCTCCACGCCGGTTCTCCAGCGGGGTGACTGGCTCAGCTGCGGTGGCTTTGGAGGCCGTGGCGATCCCGCAGTATGCCGTCTCCATGACGGATCATCGACGGCATCCGAGCCACCCGCCCGACGCCCGCTGCGCCCTCGTGGAACCACCCCTGACAGCCTGGCGTAAGGCCCGGACCACACACGCACCCGCCTTCGGCCGGCCACCCGAGCACGACCTGCGAGATCTCCTCGACGCGATCCTCCACGCCGACCGCACGGGCATCCCCTGGCGCTACCTCCCGCACGACTACCCGCCCCCCCCAGACGGTCTACGCCTACTGCGCCCGATGGCAACGCGACGGCGTGCTCGACGACCAAGGCCCACCCACCCGGAGCACCCCCGGCGCGGGCCCGCGCAGTTCAAGCACGGCTGTGACCGCCCAGTCTGGCCGATTACCTCGAACAACACGGCCGCACCATCCGCCGACGTCTACGCCCGCTCGCCTCCTTCTGGCACGCCACCCACACCACCTCACCCACGGTGGCGACCTGGACAGCCTCGCCCGAGCGGCCGAGACCCGCCACCGCCTGCAATGGGCCCACCACCACCTCCACCGCGCCGCCGACCGCAGCAGCGACTACGCCCTGTATCGCCTGGCCAAGACGCGAAGGGAGCCCGGGGATCTGGGCAGCGCCGAAACTCTCTTCCGGCAGGCCGCCGACCGCGGCAACGCCCTCGCCCTGGCTGGCCAGGCCGAAAAGCGGGAGGAGGCCGGGGACCAGGACGGTGCCGAAGTACTCGCCCGGCTGGCCGCCGACTACGGCAGCACAGACGCCTTGGTCGTCCTGGCTCAAATGCGGGAGGAGGCTGGGAACCGGGACAGCGCCGATGCCCTCCTCCGGCGGGCCGCTGACCACGGCAGCGCACGCGCCCTGTACCGCAAGGCCCGGAAGCGGAGGGCGCTCAGGAGGCTATGGCCGTACGGTCTGGATCCGGACGGCACCGACGTCCCAGTGGCAGTGACCCACACACCACTGGCCAGGGCGCTGATCTGTTTGCGGATGCCAGCCGAGGGGCGTCACGTGTATGCCCGCTTCGAAGGCCGTGACCGCGAAAGCAGGTCGGCGTGCCGATGGCCACCGAGGATTGAACGGGCGGCCCCGTGAGCCTCAGGCGGCGGGGTGGCTGCAGGGCTTCGGTGCTGACGGTCGGCCGGGGCCATCGGCGGGCCGTCGCGGGACATGGGGCTGAGCCGGGCAGCGGGGTCCGGGACGGCCGTGGGCTGAAGCGCTAAACGGCGTCGGAGTCGCCGGGGGACTTCTCCGGGTAGTCCAGGAAGCGTTTGAACGTTTCTGTCCCGTTTCTCCCCTTGTCCCAGGTGATCGTGAGGGTATCGCCGCCGGTGAAGACGAGCGTGCCGTAGAGCTCTTTCTTGTCCTCGCAGAGCATGCCGATGCGGTAGCTGCGGCCGGCTTCCACCACGCTGCGCAGGCCGTTGCACCTCCCGCCGTCGAGCAGCGACACGGAGGTCTCCGTGGGCTTCTTGCTGTCCGGGCTCTCCCGCAGCCCGAGAATGCCTCCGCTCGGTTCTGACTCCGAGCGCCAGAACCCGACGATCGTGGTGCCGGTCGGCCCACTGCCGGGCTCCGTCTCTTCCGTCTCCTCAGGCTCTGGAGTGCCGTACGGGCCGTCCGGCTCTGTCGCACTCGGGCTCGTCGTCGGGTCCGTGTCCGGCCCGACGCTCGCGCTGTTCTTTGCAGCGGGCTTCTTCGAGTCGTCGCCGCCCGGGCCTCCCACCGCGAACCAGACACCGCCGCCGGCCAGGAGGACCGCCAGCGTGGCTGCACCAGCGATGAGGCCGGTCTTGCGCCCTCCCCTCCCGCCTCCGCTGCCCGTGCCGTTTCCGGGCGCAGGCGCAGGAGGGTACGGGCCGTAAGGCGATGGCTGCGGGTAAGGGCCGGTGGCCGGGGGCTGCGTGTACGGATTGCCGACCCCCGGCTGCGGCTGATATCCGTAACCGGGATGCTGGCCGACCGTGTCAGGCTGTGGGGGCTGTGGCGGCCCGTACACCCCCTGCGGTGCTCCGAACCCGCCCTGAGGCGGTTGTCCCGACTGATGGTCAGGCACATGTGCCATCCGTTGTTCCTCCCCGTTGTCCAGGATCCGCGCTCTGCCGGTCCCGAACACCCTTTCTATCACCGGCTCTCATCGCTGTGCTGCCGCTGCCTGGGCCGTTCGCCCGTGTTCCCTTGCCTGGAGTCCCGCGGGCATGGCCTGGGGCACCGTGTCGGTTTCGTGCCTCCGGTCGGGCTCTGCGCTGGTTGGTCCTCACGGCGCTGTGTGAGGGCAGGGCGAGTCTGACGTGTCGTGCGCTGAAAGGCAGTTGCTGTCGGCGCCCGTCCCGGGTGCCGGTTCCACAATCGGGTAGGGCGTCCCGGCCCTGGGGATCCATCGCTCAACCCGTATCGGTTGTACCTCGCGCCCCGCTCCTCAGTCAGCCAACCACAGCGGGGCGGCGGGAACATGCGGGAGCGCTTCGTGCGGGGGGGACGTGCCCTTGGGGCCGGCCCGGTGAGCAGTACGCGGGCGGTGTCGTACGGCGGCGGCGGAACTCCTTGCTCGTGACCTTCTTGTAGCCGCGCTTGGCCCTGCTCACCCCTCGCCCATCTGCGGATGGGACACACCTATGCCCGGCTCGCCGCCGGGTTCGGCATCGGCACCACGACGGCCTACCGCTATGTCACCGAAGCGGTCGAGTTCTTGGCCGCCCTCGCCCCCGGCCTGACCGACGCGGTGCGGGCCGCTCCGGTGAAGGCGTACCTGATCCTGGACGGCACGCTGCTGCCGATCGACCGCATCGCCGCGGACCGGCCGTTCCACTCGGGCAAGCACAAGAAGCACGGGATGAACGTGCAGGTCCTCGCCGACCCCTTCGGCCGACTGCGGCAGGCAACTGCGCAAGCAGCTCGGCACACATGGCTTCGTCGATGTCTGGGACAGCGTCCATCGAGAGTTCCGGAGGCAGTCAGTGATCAGCGAGCTCGGAGATGTCGAGGAGAGATGACGGCACTGCCGTGTCCGCGCGCGGATGTTCAAACTGGTGGACGCGGAGCGGTCCTGGTCCGAGCGCCTGGCCGTCCGCGCAAGCCTCACCGCCACCGACGCGCACGCCGGGGCGGAGGAGGCGGCTCGCCCCACGGCGGACGGGCCCACCCGGTCACTGACCGTAGTACTGGACGACTTCGAGGCCAATCCGACCCGTGACGCGGAGGGCCGGAGCCGTTTCACCCATCCTGCACTGGCGGACTTCGTCACCGCGTGGACCACTCTGCTGACGGGCGCGTCCCTGGTGAGCGTCTCACGTCATCCCCTCCCGACGGCGACCGGACGCGCCTCCCGGCGCCTTCCCCGACTTCAGCGTGGCGCGGCGGCTGGCCCGTTTCGGCCAGGGGAAGGATGAGGTGGCCCGACTCTCAGAAGCCGTTGCCGTACCGATCTTGGAGTCTGTCGATCGAACGGGAGTCTCGATCGGGTGATCGCGGGCCCTGCCCGGCATGAGAGCAGCGCCGGGCGGTATACGGGGATAATCCCAGGGGAGCGGACGGCCCCGCGCTGCTACGGTCGGGCGCCATGAGCTGGCTTCCCGATGATTTCGTCCACCCCGTCCTGGTACCGCTGCCGGGCGGTGGCCATCACCTGCGGCCGATCCGGGAGGCGGACACCCCGCTCGACTATCCGGCTGTGATGGGTTCGCGCGAGCGGCTGTGGACCATCTTCGGCCCGGCCTGGGGCTGGCCCGCGGCCGCCATGTCCTACGAGGCCGACCAGGCCGACCTGTTGCGGCATGAGAAGGAGATCGCCGCACACCAGTCCTTCAACTACGCGCTGTTCGACGCGGCGGAGACAGCTCTGCTCGGCTGTGTCTACATCGACCCACCGGAGAGGGCCGGCGCGGACGGCGAGGTCTCCTGGTGGGTGGTGGACGAGTTGGTGGGCAGCAAGGTCGAGCAGGCTCTCGACGCGCTGGTGCCGCAGTGGATCGCCGCCGACTGGCCATTCGAGAAGCCGCGCTTCCTCGGCCGCGAGATCTCCTGGTCGGACTGGCTCGCCCTGCCGGAGCATCCCGGCACGTGAGTGGTTGTTGCCCGTACCGATCTCGAAGACTGTCGATCGAACGGGAGTCTCGATCGGGTGACTGTGGCGGTTTCCGCGCGTGGAAGCAGGGCCTCCAGGTAGCTCGGGGTGCGATCCCGTTCCGAGTGGTTCCCGGAGGCCCTGTTGTCCTTTTTGCACGTTCCCGCGCATGTTGACTTCAACTCGCCTGCCGTGTCGTGCGGTTGCCTCGCGCACGTGTACGGCAACGCGGCCGGCCATCCGGACCGGGTGCGCCGGTATCCGTCGGACATGACGGACGCGGAGTGGGCGGCCGTCCGGCCGTTGCTGCCGACGCCGGCCTGGTTCCGGGAGCGGGGTGGACGGCCCGAGGGCTAATGCCACCGGCAACTGTTGGACCCGATCCGCTACCTGGTCGCGGCGAGATCTCCTGGCGGGCGATGCCCTCGGACTTCTCCGCATGGGCCCGGGTCTGCGCATTCTTCCGCCGCTGGCGCGAACACGGGCCGATCACCAAGTTCCACGACCGGCTGCGCGGCCGGGTGCGTGAACGCGAGGGCCGTGAGGCCGAGCTCAGAGCGGGGGTCATCGACGCGCAGTCGGTGCGGGCCGCCGCGACGGTGCCGGCCGCCTCACGCGGCTACGACGGCGGGAAGAAGGTGCCGGGCCGCAAGCGGCACATCGTGAAGTCCCTGTCGGCGGACACCTCAGTGACTATGGGTCTGTCTGACAACAGCGCACGGCGGGGGTCTGATCGGCCCCCGCCGTGCGCGTGGTGTCAGTCGCGTGGTGAGAGAGTGGCGCTTCCGCCGTCCAGGCCGACCTTGATGCCCGCGTCGACGACCTCGACGTAGGTGGCTTCCAGCTCCAGTGGGTAGTCGCCCGGGTCCGCGGAGTCCGTGAAGCCGTCCTCCATTTCCGCGACCATGTCGTCGGGGGCCGGCCTCCCGAGGAGGGTGGCGCTGACGACGCTCATGGCCAAGGTGCCGTCGAGCAGTTCGGGTGCTATGACCACTCGTCCCAGGCCGACCTGGCCGCCGAGGTTGAAGGTGAGCGTGTCCGACGCGGGGTCGGGGACGACCGAGTGGACGGGGATACCCCGGCCGTTCTGGACCAGTTGCTGCACCGAGGTCGCCGGCACCACCACGTTGGCGTGCGTGCGCTCCACGGTGCCGCCTCCGGCGCCGCCCTTCAGCCGCACGTCCTCCAGCTCGGCTTGGACTGATGCGCCCGTGATGCGGCCGACGGTGGCGTTGCCACTGTCGATTTCCAGGTGGGCGAGGTGCTTGTCGAACAGGTCCAGAACCGCGAACCCGCCCCCCGTTTCGATATGGAGGTCACCGTCCAGGGCCCGGCCGGCGGCCTCGGAGACCCGACTCTCGATCATGCTTCGCGCCACCAGCTCGGCGGTCACGGCCACCAGGACCACGGCGGTGACGGCGATCAGCGTCACCTTGGCGGAGCGACGCCGCAACACGCGGCGCGTCATCGTCAGGGAGGTGCTCACGGCCGGCCCTCGGGGTCGACGTGAGGCAGCAGCCGGTCCAGCCAGCGCGGCATCCACCAGTTCGCCCTGCCGAACAGATACATCGAGGCGGGCACGAGCAGCAGCCGCACCACCGTGGCGTCGATGATGACACTGACTCCGAGGCCCAGCGCCAGCATCTTGATCAGGACGTTGGTGGAGAGCAGAGAGGCCAGGAACACGCTGGTCATGATGATGGCCGCACAGGTGATCACCCGCGCCGTGGCGGCCAGCCCGGTGGCAACGCTGCGGTGGTTGTCGCCGGTCTCCAGCCAGGCCTCCCGGACGCGGGAGAGCAGGAACACCTCGTAGTCCATGGACAGGCCGAAGACGATGGCGAACATCATCATCGGCACATACGACTCCACGGGGACGCTCCCGGTGACGCCGAACCACGAACTGCCCCACTGCCACTGGAAGACGGCCACGACCACCCCGTACGCGGCGGCGATGGACAGCAGATTGAGCAGCGCGGCCTTCACCGCGATCAGCACGCTGCGGAAAACGGTCAGCAGGAGGAGAAAGGCCGCGCCCACGACAACGGCGATGATGAGCGGCAACCGGTCCACCATCACATCGCGGAAGGTCAGCTGGGCGGCCGTCTTGCCGGTGACGTAGCCCTCGGCGCCGCTGCCGTCCAGCGCCTCCGGCAGCACCTCGTCCTGCAGCTCGTGGAGCAGGGTGAAGGTCGACTCCTCCTCCGGGCCTTCCTCCGGAATGACGGTCGAGATCAGCAGGGCGTCGTCCACGGTGGGCGCCGGCGGGGTGGCCTCCGCGACGCCGTCAGTGCCGGCGAGCGTCTCGGTGAGGTCCGCCGAGACCGACGCGGGGTCGGCGTCGCCCAGGTTGACGACCACGGTGAACTGTCCGTTGGCACCCGGACCGAAGCCCTCGGCGATCAGGTCGTAGGCGCGCCGGTCGGTGTAGTCGGCGGGGTTCGCGCCGGCGTCGACATGACCCAGCCGTATCGAACCGAGCGGGATGCTCAGCACCCCGAGCAGCAACGCACCCGCGGTGAGGAACGTCCGAGGCCGGCGGCGTACCGTGCTCGCCCAGCGGTGCCAGACGTCATTGTCGCCGGTGGGTTCGGCGACCGGCGTGCGGACGGCCCAGCGGTCGACGCGTCGGCCGGCCAGGCCGAGCACCGCCGGGGTGAGGGTGAGCGAGGCCAGGGCTGCTACCACGACCGTGATACCCGCGGCGGCGCCCAGGGTGCCGATGAAGGTCACGCCTGAGGCGTACAGGCCGGCCAGGGCCATCGCCACGGTGGCCGCTGCCACCAGCACGGCCCGTCCGCTGGTGGCGACGGTGCGGCCGACGACTTCGGCCGGGTCGTCCTGATCGCTGCCCTTCTGCAGCAGGCCGCGGAAGCGGGTGGCGAGGAACAGGGCGTAGTCCAGGCCGACGCCCAGGCCCATCATGATGGCCAGCGATGGTGGCGCGGCCCCGAAAGTGAACATCGCGGCCAACAGACCCAGCAGAGAGATACCGGCGAGCAGGCTGACGACTGCGGTGAGTATCGGCACCAGTGCCGCCGCGACGCTGCCGAAGCCGATCAGCAGTACGATCACCGCCGTGGCGAGGCCGATGAACTCCGACAGATGCTCCGCCGCCTCCGGCCTGGCGAGCTGCCCCAGCGACCCGCCGTATTCGACGGTGACGTCGTCCGCCCGCAGGTCCGCGACGGCCGCGTCGACCTCGTCCACATAGGAGTGGTCGAAGGTGACCGGGTTCTCTTCGAACCAGATGGTGAAGTAGCCGATGGCGCCGTCCTTCGACAGCGCGCCCGGCGTCCGGAGCGGGTCGGCGACGGAGAGGACGTCCGGCAGATCGGCGAGGTTCGCCGCGGTCTTGTCGAGCGCGCCCCGGTGGTCGGCGAGCGCACCGGATTCGGCCTCCAGCACGATCTGCGAGCTGACGCCGCGCACCGCGTCGGAGCTGTGGGTGTCCATAAGATCCGCGCCGGTCTGCACGGAGCTGTCGGGCAGCGAGAAATCGTCCTCGTAAGTGCCGCCCCAGGCGTGGTTGGCGGCCACGGTGGCCACCATGACCAGCAGCCACGCGGCGATCACCCACCAGGGGCGCCGCGCGCACCAGCGGCCGGCCCGGTGCAGGAGCCCCGGTGGGGCTGCGGGCTCCGGGGCGGGAGCGTCGGTGTCCGTATCGGTATCGGGGTCCGGCTCCGTAGGGGAGGGTGCCGGGGAGGTGGAAGGGCTCACGGTCATGCGCTCAGCCTGCTCGGTCCGGGCGAGACGAAGGTTCGAGGAATGTTCGGGCAGTGTTAGGACGGTTCCACTGCATGGGCCGGGGTGGACGGTGTGGCTAGCATCGGAGGCGTTCTGAGGAGACACTGTGCATGTCCGACAGCAGGGGGCTCGTCCTGGTCATCGAGGACGAGCGGCACATCGCCGTGTCGACGTACTTCTGCAAGTGCTCCACCGAGTACGGAGATATCTGCACCAGTGAGAGGTCGGGGCAGTCGGAGTCAGCTCGTGGCCGTGACGGTAGTGGGGAGGTGAACTTCCAGCACGACTGCGGTGCCGGCCACGCTCCGGTCCTCGTGCATGCTGATCCGTTGGCCGGTTTCGACGTGCGTCCAATGGGAGGGGGTGAGGGGAACGAGACGGACAGTGGCCCGGCCGCCGGGCTCCAGAACGGGCATGTCCTCGACCCAGAGGCTGGCGATGCTCACCGAAGCACCCCCGGCGGGTGACAGGTTCCCGATGTCCCACATGGGCCGCAGAACTCCATGACCGGAGATTGGCGTCTTGCGTCGCGCTTCCTTGGCTGGACGGAGCGTCAGATCTGCCCGGATCATCCCATTTCGAATCTCGGAACACCGCCAGTGACACCAAGCCGTGCTCCGTTCAAGGCGGAGTTGCTCAGCCGCCTCGGCAAGCTGCTCCCAGAACGTCAACGGCAGCGGATGTCCGTCTCCGAGCTCCTCCAGCAGGCCCAGCGCGATCTCCCACTCGTCGTGGGCGAGGTAATCCCAGACGTCTCGCACCGTGATGTCGTTCTCGGTAGCGGTCTCTTCCGGGACCAGTAGGGAAGCCGATTCGAGCAGTTCGGTGACATCCATGTGGTAATTGTCGACCATATGGTCAGGCTGCGTCGTTCTGCTCTCGTTCGATGGCAGCGAGCCGGTTCTTGAGCCGGTAGCTGGGGCCGTTGATGGAGATGACGCCGCAGTGGTGGAGGAGGCGGTCGAGGATGGCGGTGGCGAGGACCTCGTCGCCGAACACCTGTCCCCACTCGCTGAAGGTCTTGTTCGAGGTCAGGATGATCGAGCCCTTTTCGTAGCGCTTGGAGATCACCTGGAAGACCAGGTTGGCCTCCGCGCGGGCAAGGGGCTGGTAGCCGACCTCGTCCAGCACGAGGACCGCAGGCCGCAAGTACGTGCCGAGCTTGCTGGTCAGGCGTCCCGTGGCTTCGGCGGCGGTAAGGTTGCGGACCATGTCGTCGAGGCTGGTGAAGTAGATCGAGTAGCCAGCCCGGCATGCCGCGACCGCGAGAGCGACGGCGACGTGTGTCTTGCCCACCCCCGGCGGCCCGAGCAGGGCGGCGTTGGCCTTGGCCTCGACGAAGGAGAGGGTGGCGAGGTCTTTGACCTTGCGGGGGTCGAGCTCGGGCTGGAAGGAGAAGTCGTAGTCCTCCAGCGTCTTGTGGTGCGGCAGCCTCGAAAGCCTCAGCCCCTGCCGAAAACGGCGGTCGTCACGGACCGCCAGTTCTTCGGACAGGACCAGGTCGATGAAGTCGAGGTAGCCCATCTTGGCCTCATCGGCCCGCTGTGCATATTGGGTCAGGGCCTCGGCCAGGTGTGGCAAGCCCAGCTTGGCGGCCGTGCTGCGGATGCGGGTGGAGACCAGCTCGCTCAAGACGATTCCTTCGGCGTTCGGTGGGTGGTGAAGGGGCGGGTGCCGGTCAGCTCGTCATAAACCGACAGCGGCCGGCGGCCGACCTCGACCTGAGTGGCCGCGACCCGGTTCAGCAAGGTCATCAATCCCGCCTCCGGGCCGGAGCCGTCAGACCGGCGGGGTGCGGGCAGGTCGCCGCCTGCTGTGACCCGGCGGCCGGCTCCGGTGGGCAGACCGTCCCAGTGCTTGTCGTCCACAACGCGGGCGCCTCGGCCAACGGCCCGGGGGTGGGCGGCCAGGAGGGTTTCGCCCTGGTGGTCGGGTGTCGTGGAGTGCAGAGTGACCTGGGATTTCGTGGCTCTGATCTCGACCAGCTGGCGCGGACGGACCCGCCTTGCCGGCACTGAGTAGAGGTTCGCCTCGAAGGCGACGAGGCAGTCCTTACCGACGTAGCGGAGGTGTCGCTGGGCGACCACGTAGGGGGTGGTCGGCAGCGGACGCAGGGCCATGTGGTCGCGGACCGCGCGCAGGCCGATGACCTCGCCGTGAGTGCCGTGCACCTTCGCCCGACGCAGAGGGACCCAGGCGGACGCGGCGTTCATCTCCTCGATCGAGGAGAAGGCCCGGCCCGCCAGGACGTGGTCACGGACGATGCCGACCTGCCGCTCGACCCGGCCCTTGCCCTGGGGCCGGTAGGCGGCCAGCACGTCAACGTCGAAGTCGTAGTGACCGGCGAACGCAACCGCCTCCGGGTGCAGCGGCACGGCCTCGCCTGGTGCGACGTGGCGGCGGACGACGGTCTTGGTGCGGTCGTAGACGATCGACATGGGGACACCGCCGAAGTGGGCAAACGCCTGACGGTGGCACTCGAAGAACGTGCCCAGATCCTGGCTGGTGGTGAAGCAGCAGAACGGATCCCGCGAATACGACAAGGTCATGTGGAAGGAGTAGACCTTCGGGATGCCGACGTGGGCGAGGATCTTGCCCTCGTCGCCCCAGTCCACTTGGGCCTGAGCGCCGGGCACCACCTCGAACCGGCGGTGCAGGCCGGCCAGCTCGCCCGGACTGATCCCGAGTTCTTCCGCGATCCTGGGACGGGCCTCCTGCAAGTAGATCTTCACGCGCTGGTAGGTGCCGGTGAACCCGTACTCGGCCACCAGCCGCTCGTGGATCACGGCCCCTTTGAGGAGGATCTCGGCCCTCAGCATCGCATCGATCAGCGGCGCGACCCCGTCCACCACCCGCTGCCGCGGCTGGCCGTTCGCGGCCCTCTTCGGCGGCGCAACCGGAACCTCGCCCGACAGATACTTGGTGACCGTGCGCCGATTCAGCCCGGTCTCCTTCGCGATCTCCCGCAGGCTCATCGCCCCGGACTCATACAGACCGCGAAACCGCCTCAGCTCCAGCCATCGATGCGGGTCGAGCACCACAGCCAGCCGCCCTCCGCCGTTCCCGAACCGACGACAGCAGACTTCCGTCTCCAGCCTCTCCGTGCCTCAACAACGGTGCGTTCTCATTCGTACGAGGTGGTGCACGTTCACTTGTACGCCGACACGCCGATCCACAACGGCTCTACCTCACCCGTGAGGGCTTCGGCGTCCATGTGGAGACGGACGGCGCCGCCGGGCTCGCCGCCGCGCGGCGGCTGCACCCGGTGGCGATCGTCCTGGACATCGGCCTGCCCGGCGTCGACGGCGTGGAGATCTGCCGCCGGCTGCGCGACTCCGGGGACTGGACCCCGGTGCTGCCGGTCACCGCGCGGGATGAGGAGGCCGACCGCATCCTCGGCCTGGAGCTGGGCGCCGACGACTACCTCACCAAGCCGTTCTCGCCCCGCGAGCTGGTGGCCCGGGTCAAGGCGGTGCTGCGCCGCGCGGCCGGGCCGCCCGAGCCGCCGGTGCGCACGGTGGGCAGGCTCCGCCTGGACCCCGCCCGGCGCACGCTGCACCAGGATGGCCGACCCGTCGCGCTGACCACCACCGAGTTCGATCTGCTGGCCCATCTGCTGCGCCACCCCGGCCGGGTCTTCACCCGCGACCAGCTCCTCGCCCACGTCTGGGGCTACGCCGACTACTGCGGCACGCGCGTCGTGGATGTCTACATCTCCCAGCTGCGGTGCAAGCTCGGGGAGGCCAGCCCTATCCGCACCGTCCGCGGCGTCGGCTACAGCGTCGCGGACGCCGGCACGGACCTCGCGACATGATCCGCCGCCGCGGTTCGCTCGTCGGCGACATCGTGCTGCTCAGCACGGCGGTGGCCGCGGTCGCTGTCCTGCTGACCGGGATCGTCGCCTGGTACCTGGTGCGGGACAACGCCGAGGAACAGGAGCGGGACCAGCTCTCCCACCGGGCGGAACTGCTCAGCCGCTCCCCCGGGCTGCCCTCCCTGCTGCTGCGGCGCGGGCAGGGGCTTGTCGACTCCACCGGCGTGCGGCTCGCCGTCCTCGACCCGCTGGGTGAGGCGACGGGCCCCGCGGCGTCGGCTGTCACGGCATCCACGAGGGACACACTGCTCGCCGACCAGCCCGTGTCCGGCACCGGCACCGGCACGCTGGACGGACGTCCGGTGCTCGTCGAAGGCCACCCCTCGGAGAGCGGCGGCGCCGTCGTGCTCACCCAGCCGCTGACCGCCGTGGACGAGGCCACCGACCGCATGCGCGGCAGCCTGGTCGTGCCGCTCGGCGTCGGCCTGCTGGGAGCGGCCCTGGCAGGGGCGCTGCTCGCCAGGCGCCTGTCCAGGCCTCTGGTGACGGCGGCGAGCACGGCCCGCCTTCTGGCCGAGGGTGCCCGCGGGCTGCGGGTCGCGACGCATGGCCCGAACGAGGTCGCGGAGCTGGCCGACGCGCTGAACACCCTGGGCGCGGCGCTCACCCGCAGCGAGAACCGGCAGCGGGAGTTCCTGCTGTCCGTCTCGCATGAGCTGCGCACCCCCTGACCGCCGTGCAGGGTTACGCCGAGGCGCTCGCCGACGGCGTCGTGGGCGAGGCTGACCTGCCCGAGGTCGGCCGCACGCTGCTGACCGAGACCCGGCGCCTGGACCGCTTTGTCGCGGACCTGCTGGACTTGGCCCGCCTGGAGGCCGACGACTTCCGGCTGGAGATCCGGCAGGTCGACCTGGACTCCCTGGTCGCCGAGGCCGGAGCGGTCTGGTCGCGCCGCTGCGCCGGGCACGGTGTGACGTTCCGCTTGGAGCGGCCGGGCCGTCCCGCGGTCGTCGAGACCGACGGCGCTCGGGTCCGCCAGCTCCTCGACGGGCTGGCGGAGAACGCCCTGCGCGTCACCCCCGCGGGCAGGCCGCTGGTGCTGGCCCTGACCCGGCAGGACGACGGGACCACCAGCTCCAGGTCCGTGACGGCGGCCCCGGGCTGACCGACGACGACATCGCCGTCGCCTTCGACCGCGGCGCGTTGCACGAGCGCTACCGAGGCATCCGCCCGGTCGGCAGCGGTCTCGGCCTGGCCATCGCCCACCGGCTGGCGACCCGCCTGAGCGCCACCCTGACCGCCCAGGGCCACGCCCCCGAGGGCGGCGCGTGCTTCACCGTCACCGTGCCGCTCCTGCCCGGGAGGCCCGGTCTCCCCTCTCTCCCCGGTGGAGGCGCCTGCGCGTTCCGTCCCCCGCGGGCATCGGCAGGGCACCAGAGGCAGGACCTCGCATCGGGGCCGACCACTGCTCGTCTCGGACACCCCCGTTTCCGTGTACCCCGAGGGCGTCCTGTCAGATGCGGCTCAACACCGCGACCTCGGCACCGAAGCCGACTACGAGGCGACCGTCCGAAGCCGTCGCCAGGGCCTGCACCGGCGAGGGGAACAGCAGCCGGTCCGCCTGCAGGCCAGCGTCCAGGTCCCACACCCGCACCGTGCCGTCATCGCTGCCGGTGACCGCGTGCGGTCGCCCGTCGAACTCCGACACCGCCACCGAGCACACCCGATCGTCATGGCCGGTCAGGGTTGGACCGACCTGTCCCCCGGCGATCAGATCCCACACCCGCACGGTGCCTCCTCCGCTGCCGGTCACGGCATGAGGTCGGCCCTCGATCTCCGTCGTGGCCATCGCCCACACGCATGACCTGTGGCCGGTGAGGGGAGCACCGACCTTTCGCCCGGCGATCAGATCCCACACTCGCACCTTGCCCTCGTCACCGCTGGTGACCGCGTGCGGCCGACCGTCGATCTCCACTGTCGCCACCCCCCACACGGTGCCGTTGAAGCCGGTGAGCCGCTGGGCCGGCCGGCGGGTGACAAGGTCGCTCAGCAGCAGCGTGCCGTGCCCGGAGCCGGTGACCGCGTGCGGCCGGCCGTCGATCTCCACTGTGGCCACCGCCCACACCCCGCCGCACAGGTCGGTGAGAGGGGGCCCGGCCTGCCGACGCGTGGTGAGGTCCCAGATCGACGCGGTGTGGTCATAGCAGCCGGTGACGGCGTGCGGCCGGCCGTCGATCTCCAGGACCGCCAACGAACTCATCTTCCGGCCGGGGCCGTTGAGAGGTGGACCGGCCTGTCGCCCGGCGATCAGGTCCCAGACCAGCACGGTGCCGTCTTCGCTGCCGGTCACGGCGTGCGGCCGGCCGTTGATCTCCGGCACCGCGACCGCACGCACCTCGTCGTCGTGGCCGGTGAGCGTCCGGTGCGAGCGGGCGTCGAGCATGGAACCGGTGGCCCACTCCACCTTCCACCGGGAGGCGCTCTCCCCCACCACAGGCGTCGCGGTGATCCGCTCGGAAAGCTCCCGGTCCCCGTACCGCGCCGCGTCGAGCGCGAGCAGCTGGCGCCGTTCCGCGGAGGACGCACCCTCATGGACATGTTGAGAAGCTCGGTAGACCGCCTCCGCCACACGCGACCAGGGGCCGACGGCGCCGTTCAGCAGCCCCCGCACCCGCTCCGGATCCCCACTGACGAGTACGGCGAGATCGTCCAACCGGGCTCCCTCCCCCGCTTCTTCCGCTGCAGCATCGGCACCGTCGCATCCATCGCTCACACCGGTACCGTAGTCGGCGCCTCCGACGTCGCCTCCGCCTGGGCCGATTGCTGCTGTGACGTCACCGAAGGCAGCATCCCCGCTGAAAAGCGGCGAGACCGCGTGCGGTGACGGGGACGGTGTCCAGGCTGACGGGTGAACACGGCGCCCCCTCGGTATCGACGTCAGGATCGTCCTCCGCGACCCGCCGACCACCAGAGGAATCGTGGTTCAGCCCCGAAGTTGGGTCGTCAAGCGGGCCTTCGGCCGGCTGATGAACCACCGCCGCCTGGCCCGAGACTGTGAAGCCCTCCCCGCCCGCTCCGAAGCCGTGATCCACGTCGCGGTGATCAACCTCAGGACCCGCCGGCCAACGAGGGCAACACGCCCGCCCGGTGAGGCACCTGAGCCACCGAACCAGGGCCGGGACACCCGGTTAGTAGCCCTCCTCGGTGATGCGGCACAGCAGGCCGAGCACCGGGTTCGATATTCCTGGCTCTCCGATGGCCGCGAAGTCCGCGCGGACCTCCTCGGCCGGCAGTACGCCGGTCACCACGGCTCGGTAGCGCACCATCGCCCACAGAAAGACGTCGACGCTGCTGAACCCGCTCCACTCGTACCCCTCCACTCCCCCGGAGTGGTCCCAGGCCATGACTCGGCCGCTCGTCATCATGAGGTAGCGGTTTCCGCCACCATCGACCCCGAGCGGCCAGACGTCCTCCGCGCAAACCGCTTCTTCGGGATTCCCGGCCAGCAGGTCCTCTGCTCCCTCGGCGCGGAAGTCGAAGCCGTAGTCGCCCTCCGGCCAGTTCTCGTCGATGAAGTTCGGCATCTGCCCCGAGCGGACCCTCGCGTCGAAGCTCGCCAGCGCCCTCGCGGCATCGGACGGCAGCTTGGCCAGAAACGGGGACACCTGCCGCACTGCCGGACTCATCCGTTCCAGGTGGGGAAACCATCGGGCCAGGTCGCCGTCCAGATCACGTTCGGTGTATCCGGACAACCGGTCGGCAGTGACAGGAGGGTGTTCCACGGAGATCTCCACAAGGCGCAAAGAGGCGGCTGTCGTCGCCACCATCCTCCCTCGGCCGCCCGGAGCGGCGAGAGCGGCGTCCGAACCACTGCACCGAGCCGGCCACCGTGTGGCCCGTCGGCCTATCCGGCGAGGACGCGGTGGCACTTTCATACGGTGCAGAGGCATGGCGTGGCGTACGCCCCCCTCAAGGGGCAGTCACGGAAGCTCTTCCAGGTCTCCGTGCGCGCGAAGACGTGCTCGACGCGGGCCAGTACCTGCTTGCGGGACTTGTCACGCTCCTCCTTCCAGTCCGGGAGTTCACTTTGGCCGCGCTTGCGGCGGCGCGGGATTGCCAGGCCACTGCCCGGGTAGCCGCCGACGGCGCCCCTAGCGCCGGACTCCTCCCCGGCCTTACAGTCGTCGCGGTTCCCGGCGAGCGACCGGCAGACCACGACGGCCAGGCAGATATCGGCATCGATGGCGACCTGGTGGCTGGCCGAGCACCAATGGTTCTCAGGACAGGGCACCGAGCGTCACTTGCCTCACGCGCCTGTCACCTTCTCGATTCCCGAGATACCGGATGCCGGGCCCGAGCGGCGGACCGGTTCACGCTCCCGTCGGCCGTGGCCGGGCCAGGCGCCAGGTCATGAGCATGGTCATCAACCAGTAGACGATCGCCTCGGCGCTACTGGTGCGACGCTCGAAGCCGCTCACCAGGCGGCGGCTGCGCATCAGGTGCGCTAAGAGACGCTCGAAGATCCACCGCTTGGGCAGCACCACGGACCCCTTGGCATCGTCGCCGCGTCTGACTGTTCGCCAGGACCAGGGCGAGCGGCCGGGCAGTGCTCGACGAGGCTGCCGGTGTAACCGCCGTCGGCCCAGACCAGGGCGAGGCGATGGTGGGCATCCGTCAGGCGGGCAAGCAGCACTCTCGCGGCGGACCCCCGATGATCGACGCGCTGATCCGCGCGAAGATCACGACCAAGGGTGCGGTGGTCCACGGGCGGCCCAGGAGTACGGATCCACCGGCAACACCAGCGGGTGAAGCTCCATCTCCAGCAAGCCCGGCCCAGGACCGCGGAGGAACTGCATCGATCCCGCTGCACTTGCGGGTCTGCACCGCCCGTCCAAGGTCATTCCCGGAGTTCAGGCGCAGGTGGACTGGGGGATGCAGGCAAGGTCCTCGCCCGCGTCGGGAACCCGAAAGCGCACTCGCTCCACATGGTCTTGTCGTACTCGCGCACCCCGTTCTGCTGCTCGGCGCCAGCCAGGACATGGCCATCTTCTCCGACTGCCACCGGCAGGCGTTCGCCCGCTTCGGCCGGGTGCCGACGTCCATCGTCCATGACCGCGCCAAGACGGCGGTCCGTCGGCATACCGCCCCGGACGAGGCCGTGCCGCCACACCGGAAGCGATCGCGTTCACCGGGCATGACGACTTCGTCAGCGACTTCCTGGCGGCCCACCGTCCGACCGCCGAAGGCCGGGTCGAGCGGCAGGATGACATCGTCCCGGACCACCTCCTGGCCGACCGGGCCTTTGCGTCCGTCATCGAGGAGACGGAATCCCTCCCGTGTGCGTCGGGCCCTGACGGATGGCCGTGTACGGCTGCCTCAGGCCGGAGCGGCGGTGGCGGGTACGTCGCCGTCGGTACCGTGGTTGGTGGCGGATGCCGCGGGCCGCTTATCCGGCAGCGCGTTCAGCCGTTGACTGCGACCATGAGCCACATGCTGTCGCTGACGATGAACGATGCCGCGGCCGAGATACTCGCGCCTGTTGGTGCGACCGTCCTGGCGCCGCCCGGCGGCCTTGCCCCCCGCCTGCGTGCCCTGCTGGCGGAAGGGATCACCCGCCAGGGAGATGTACTCACCTGGGCCAGCTCGGGCAATGCCAACGGCGCCCCCTCGTTCTTCAGAGACCTCACGGCTTGGGAGTGCGCTGACAGCTCCTTCCATCTGGAGGACCTCGTCCCCGTCGATATTCAGATCATCGACGACGCTCCGCAGATCTCGGAGGACGATCAGCGAATCCTCCTCCTTCACGGGATCGCATTCGCCGTGGAGTTCCGCCAGCTCGTCACCAGACTGGACCGCCCGGGCCCGGTGCGCTGCATCGTGGGAGCCAACGAAACCAACGCGACGTTCAGGTTCCACCAGATCCGCGCAGGCGAGTCGTGGCACGACCCAGACCTCGACAGCTACCGGATGAGCAAGATGGCCGTGATCGACCTCAGGCCAGCCGGCTGCTGATCCCCCAGCATCGGCACGCGCATCCTCTCGGAGGACAGAAGGTCCAGCTCCATCACCGCAGTACCGGACCGCGGACGCCCTGGACGGCCTTGGGATCCTCGGTGTCCTCGCCACCGGCCTCGCGCACGGCTGTTCACGGCACCGTCCGGCGCACCACCGGGGCGGTGAGGAGTGGCTCCGCCAGGCGTTCGGCCGGCGCGCCGGGACTCAGCCCGAGCGCGCGCAACCGCGGGACGGTAGATCGTTCGGGGTAAGTCCCGGTCAAGGAACATGCACTGATGACCGGTGAGAACGTGACCGAGGCTGAGACCGTCGAGTCGTCTGAGTCGCAGCCGTCGAAGGCGGTGGATGACCGGCCGGCCGATGACCTGGTCTCCCGCGCTCAGGCCGAGGGACTGCAGCTGACCGGCGAGAGCGGGCTGCTGCAGCAGCTGACGAAGCGGCTGCTGCAGTCCGCCCTGGAGGGCGAGATCACCGACCACCTCGGCCATGACAGGCACGACCCGGCCGGGAAGAACGACGGCGACACCCGCAACGGCACCCACGCGAAGGCCGTGCTGACGTTGCTCCCAGCGCCCGCGGGATGGACACGACGGAGGCGATCCTGGTCCTCTCCGCCCGGTGTGCTCCCCGTGCCCGCAGGTATGGTCCGCCTGGAAGTCAGTTCTCCTCTCGGAACCGAAGCCGTCGGGGTGTAAGTGATCGGCTCCGCGACCAGGCTGCGTCGCTCAGAGAGATCTTTCGTCGGCCGGCAGACCGATGCCCTGGGCGAGCCGGGCGACAGCGCGGTCGAAAAACGCGTCACGGGCGTCGACGACCCGGTTGAACTGACCGAATAGCTCGAAACCCACCAGGCCGAAGAGCTCGGCCCAGGCGGCGATGACCTCCGTCAGGATGGGGGCGGGCAGCCGTGCGCCCAGAGTCTCGCGCAGCCGTTCGGCGTCGTCGAGCACCTCCTGTGGCGGCGGGGGGCCGTCGTACGCGGGGAAGACGCCGGCCTGGTTTGCGTCCTCGACCACGCCGATGAGAGCGAGGCCGACGCGGGAGGCGGGGCCAATGGTGGCCTGGGGTGCGGCGTAGCCCGGGACGGGCGAGCCGTAGATGAGCGCGTACTCGTGCGGGTGTCCGAGTGCCCAGCTGCGGATGGCGCGGCAGACCGCGGTCCACCGTGCGGCGGGCGCGGCGTCGGTCTCGGCGAGGGCTCGCTCGGCCGACTCGCCCACGGCGTCGTACGCGTCGACGATGAGCGCCGTCAGCAGGTCGTCGCGGCTGGGGAAGTACCGGTACAGCGCGGATGACGCCAGCCCAAGTTCGCGGGCCACAGCGCGCAGTGACAGCTTGGCCGCTCCCTCGGCGGCGAGCTGTCGGCGGGCTTCGTCCTTGATGGCTGCGGTGACTTCCCTGCGTGCGCGTTCTCGAGCTCCCTGGATGGCACTCATGCGGTCCAGTCTGCCAGGAGACGGAGCGGTGACCAATAACGAGAGCGCCGCTCTTGCTTAGAGGCAGTGCCCTGGTGCACGCTGATCTGTATCGAGAGCACTGCTCACACATCTCCCTGGAAGGGAACTCCCATGAGCGAGCGCGCCGACGACTACGTCATCAAGCCGGGCTGGTTCACCGTCAAGGTGTTCAACCGGCTCGTCTCCTGGCTCACCCGGCGCGGGATCAGCGTCTGGGGTTCCCGGGTCCTGGCCGTCCGCGGCCGCAAGAGCGGGGAGTGGCGGTGCACTCCGGTGAATCTGCTCACCGTGGACGGCCGGCTGTATCTGGTCGCGCCACGCGGCCACGTCCAGTGGACCCGCAACATGCGCGCCGCGGGCGGCGGTGAGCTCCGACTGGGGAAGAGAGCGGAGACGTTCGCTGCCGTCGAGGTCTCGGACGATGAGAAGCCCGAGCTGCTGCGGGCCTACCTCAAGCGCTGGAAGGTCGAGGTCGGCGCCTTCTTCAACGGCGTGGGCCCGGACTCCTCCGACGACGAGCTGCGTCGCATCGCGCCGAATCACCCGGTCTTCCGCATCACGATCACCGGCTGACCGCGCCGACCGTTCGCCACGGACAGGGCGGGAGCGCAGGTCGCGAGGCGTGGCGGAGCCCGGGAGTCGTATCCAGCTCCCGGGCCCCTGGGGGTGCCACCCAATTGCGCACGCCGGTGGCGTTTAAGAGGACGGATCAGTCATCAGGCCGTCGTGTTCTTCCTTTGAACTACCGCACCGCGCAAGAGGTGCAGGCGAGATTCGAACTCGCATCCGATGGCGCTCGTCCGTCCCCGGTCGATCCGGCGATCGGCGGCGAATGCTGAAGCTGGAGCGAGAGTCTGAGATTGATGCGGCTGCCTCTGCCACGTTGGGCTACCCCGGCCCGTGATCTGCTGTGCCGGGGGGAGGACTCGAACCTCCACTGTGACCGCGTCTTCAGGCTGAACTTCAGTTTCAGCTTGCGCTCATCACGCGAACCGGTCCTCAATCCGGCCCACGCCTGTTGCGCACCCCCGTGCTCGCACACGGGGGCGACTGGGGATACTACCTGCGCCCGGCATCAGCCGAAGAGGTAGCCGAACACCGCGTCGCCGACACACTGGTCGGTGACCTCGACGCTGTTGGCCTCCTCACGGGCGAACTTGACTGCCTGCTGAAGCTTCTCGACCCGCCCCACGAGCTCGTTGATCCGCCGCGCCGGGAACGCTCCGGAGAACTTCACCGTCGTCCAGTACCCGATGGGCACGTCCTCGTAGTAGACCTCGACCTGCGCCGGGTGCTTGTCGGTCGCCTCGGCTTTGACGTGGTTGCGCGGGACCTTCTTCGTACGGATGGTGCGGACCGGGTCCGTCTTCCACCAGTCCGTCGACGGGTCTAGGGTCCAGGACTCGGCGGCGTCCAGCACGGGCAGCTTCTTGACGAAGGTGTGCAGGTCGGTGAGCTGCTTCTCCAGGAAGAGGAGATAGCTGACCGGGACGTCCGCGATGATCGTCCGCCCGTCGACGGTGACATCCGCGCGCGCAGTGCAGTTGGCCCAGTCCTTCGTGGCGGTGACGTCGAACAGGCGGGTCAGCGACGCGGACATCTCGCGCAGTACGTCCTCTGCCTTGATCTGCACCCGTGTGGACTCGGGCGGCAGCTGCTCGCCCTCCTCGTCCTTCGGCTGGTACGTACGCGAGATACCGGCCAGCAGAGCCGGCTTCTGCACCTTGTGGTGAGCCGTGGTGATGTCCTGGAACGACTTGCTCTTGACGCCCTTTTCCACGGCGATGATCTGATTCAGCTTCGCCACTGCGCTCCCCCTTCGAACGGTAGGAACCTACCTCACCGCACGTCCTTGGACGCGAATGTTTTTCTCCGGCCCGCAGGCCGGAACGGCAGGGCACAGGACGCCGGGACGGGAGCCGCCACCGCGGCCGTCGGCGACTCCTCGTGACAGTGGCCCGGTCGGTCCAGGCGCCCGCCCGGGCGTGCACCGCCACTTCCTCCTGCCGCAGCCCCGGCCTGTGCACCCGAGCCGGAGCTGGGGCGTGCTGTCCACGAGCTCCGAGCTTCATGCCCTCGGGTGGCCTCGTCTCTCGCAGGTGAGGACGTGCAGCAGACAGGACTGCGGGTCGAGGCAGCGGCGCCGGTGCTCGCCCAGGGCGAGATCGCGCCAGGCCGTCGGTGAGCGCACCCGACCAGGCCCTACGAGGTGCCGTGACCGGAACCGAACGCGGTGAGCAGCAGGGCGATGTCGTCGGCCCGGTACGACGCGCCTCGGGCGTTGTGCAGAAGCCGGTCGGCGAGTTCGTCCAGCGAGTCGGCGCGGGCGTGGGCCAGGGATGTTCGGAGGCGGTCGATCCCCACGCCGATGTCGGTTCCGGGTTCCTCGACGAGACCGTCTGTGTAGAGGGCGAGGACGGATCCCGGGGGGATGGCGATCCGCGTCCTGGGATAGGCGCTCGCGCGCTGCACACCGAGGACCGGGCCGACGTCCAGGTCAAGGACATCGGTCGTCCAGTCGGGACGGCGGAGCAGGGGCGGGGGGTGGCCGGCGGTGACGGCGTAGGCGTGGTGGCCCTGCGGTTCGAGGTGGATGTAGCAGCAACTGGCCAGCAGCTCGGAGTCGAGGTCGATGAGGGTTCGGTTGACGCCCGCCATCACATCGCCGGGCGCATGGCTCACAGCGGTGAAGGCTCGTACCGCACTGCGCAACTGGGCCATGGTGGCCGCGGCGGCGATGCTGTGCCCCTCCACGTCTCCGATGACGAGAGAGACCCCGCTGCCGGTGGGGATGACGTCGTACCAGTCGCCGCCGATGTCCATTCCACTGGTGCCGGGCAGATAGCGTGCGACGGTGCGGATGCCCGGAAGCACTGGCAGCCGGTGCGGCAGGAGCGCATGCTGCAGGCCGCGCGCGACGGCGAACTCCGAGTCGTAGAGCCGCGCTCGTTCCAGCGCCTGGGCGATCAGCCCGGCGATTGCGGTGAGGACGCCGCGGTCCTTCTCCGTGAACCGGTGGCTCTCGTCGAAGCCGAGGACGCAGGTGCCGACAGGGCGGCTGCTGGCGATCAGCGGCAGATAAGCCCAGGAGCTCACTTCGCCCGCGGGGATGCCCGGGTAGCCGTGGGAGAGGTCCTGCTGCGACTCGATGAAGAGCGGAGCGCCGGACGTCAGCGCGTCAGTGCCGGGCAGGCGGGCGTGCAGCGGCACGCCCTCCAGCCAGTCGAGGAAGTCCTCGTGGCGGCCGGCGTTGAAGAGCAGGTGCATCGTTCCGTCACGGATCACGTAGATCGCCAACTGCTGGCCTCCGAAGGCCGGGAGGAGCTGGTCGGCGACGACTTCGCAGACTTCGCGTGCGGTGACCGCCTCGGTCAGCGCGCTGCCCAGCTGCAGGACGTGGTACATGACGCCCAGGCGCGCCGGTGTGGCAGCGGTTGCCGCCTCGGCCGAGGAGGCGGACGGCGCCGGGGCAGGGGGTGGCCGACCCAGGGGCACCACCCGGCCGGTCACTCCGTCCGCCTTCGGGTGGAGGGAGAACACGAGCCACCGGTCGGGCGAGCGGCAGGCCAGGAAGGAGACCGGTGCCTGCGAGATCATCGCGGACCGGTGCCGGTACTCGACGTCGGGATCGGACAGCCACGGCAGCACGTCCCAGAGGAACTGACCCAGCAACTCCTCGCCGGAAACACCCAACAACCGCAGGGTGCTGTGGTTGGCATAGGTGACCCGCCCGTCGGGGGTCAGGGAGAACAGTCCGTCCCGCAGCCGCTCGACCGCTGCGGCGGCCGCCTGGCCGACCTGGGCGTCAAGGACCGCGCCGACCAGGTGAGTGCGTGCCCGCGCGTCGCCGGCTTCCGGTACGCGGCCCCACAGTTCGACCGCGCGGTAGCTCTCGCTCCCGTCCCGGCGATCGAGTACGCGCAGGCGCCGTGCGGTGATCCGGCCCTCACCGGCTGCCTCCCGGGCCCCGTCCCGGAAGGCAGCGCGATCACCGGGGTGCAGGCAGGAGGCAAGCGTTCCGGCTCGTCCGTCGAACGTATGAGAGTCGAGACCGAAGATCGCGCAGAGCTCATCGTCCACGGCGAAGGTGCCGGAGGCGAGGTCCCAGTCGAACAAGCCGACCCGCACGCCCGCTGCCGAGGGTGCAGGGATCTCGACGGGAACCGACCCCGGGTCGCACTCGACAGGATCGCCGGTTCGGGCACGGAGGGCGGCGAGGGAGTCACCGAGCCGGTTGGCGACGGCCCGCAGGTGGCGGCGCTGGGTCTTGGACAGCCCTTCGCTGCCGGACGACGCCGCCCAGACGATCGCCAGCGATCCGAAGATCTCCCCACCCGAGCGCACCGGCACGGAGCAGGAGCCGAAGGCGTACGGCAGAGCCACCGCGAGCTGGGGATACCGGCGCATCGTCTCCTCTGCGTCGGCCAGGTGGACCGTGCGCCCGGAGCTGTACGCCGTCGCGACCGGGATGGGACTGCTCACCGGAATGAGGCGCCAGCCCCCGAGCTGGGAGGGTGGCACCCCGCACGTCGCGGCGAGCACGATCGACCGGCGGTCGCGGGAGCGGAGAAAGACGCTGCCCGCGTGCGCGCTGGTTCCTTCGACGGCTCCGGCGACGGCAGCAGCGAGCAGATCGTCACGCTCCGCCGTCTCGCCGACGGTCGTCCTGCGCATACCTCCAGTGTGCACACGTCCCCCGAAGGCCGGCGGCAACCCAGCGAGACGCACCGATCACAGGTAGCAGGGCCTGGTCCACGTCGCCGCGATCCGTCCACGGTCCCGCCCACGACACCCCGGGCAAGATCCCGGATCTGGTCCGGCAGGTCAGCGGCACCTCAACCACGCCTGGGCAACCTCGGCACAGGGCCCGGTGGACGTCGACCGGGGCTGTGATTCGGCTTCTTGGTTGAACCCGGGTCATCGGCTGACTCCTTTCGCAGCCGGGCGCGGGCAAGGCGATATGACGCCGGGTTCCCGCCGTCCGCAGACACGGATGCCAGGTTCAGGATGCACCGTAACCTTCTGCCCGGCTCGATCGGCGAGGCCGCCGAGCTCCTGTATATGGACCTGGCCGCCTGAGCTCTCCTCTGTCGAGGAGACTCACGAAGTACTCCGCACCTTCGACACGCCGGGCTCCCCGAAGCGACATCTCCGCCCTCGCGGCCCTCCTGCCCCGCCTGCCGGCTCTGCCAGGCTGAGCGCCGTGCACGACCGCCTCATCGGTACCCAGACGCCCCAGCGCCGCATCGCCGACGCCGACGCCGAAGAGACACGGCGACTTCTGGAGCGAGGGCGGGCCGGGCACCACTTTCCCCACCGACTACAAGCGGCTCTCCGAGTACTGCGCCTCCTTCGCCTTCAGCCATCGCTTCATGTCCGTCGGCCTGTCCAGTCCGCACAAACGAACTGGAGCTTGAGCCGTGAAGCCTCCTCGAAACACGCGCGGTCCTCGCCCCGCCCAAGCAGCCCCGCGATGGCCCAGCCGTCGGGGTCGTCCGACGACGTGACCCAGTACAGAGCGTCGCCGCCGACGGTGGAGCCCACGGCAACCACCCGCCTGGCTCCGGGAAGAGGGGGAACCCGAGGTGGCAGCCGCAGATGCCCGGTGCGCAGCCGCGTGCTCTTGGGCGAGGCGCGCGGCCAGCTCCGTGACACCGTTCTCGGCCCCGGGCACACAGATGAAGCGGTAGCACTCGAAGTCGCCGGGACCGAACAAGTACACGTACTCCTTGTAGTCGGCCGGGAGGCGCGTCCCGACCGCCGCCTCCGCGCTTTCCCAATCCGCACGCTGAAGCCCGCCGGGACGGCCGCAGCCCTTCGCCTGGCCGCAAACAGACAGATCGCGGCGGTGATCTTCCACCGGAACTCTCTGCCGGAGCACGCAGGGGAGACTGAGGTTCCCCGCAGACGCAGCCGTGGAGACCTTCGATTTCGACTTCGAGGCGCCCCTATCGATGACCATGCACCGCGACTCGTGAGCGATCTCAAGCCACTGCGGTAGGTCGTCGGGGCTCGCAGAAGGTTCCGTCGCGGAGCATCGCGAAGAGGACGTCTGCCCGCCGTCAGGCAGGACAGGGACGCCATTGGACACCGTGCGGTTTCGGCCCACCGACTTGAGGCAGCAACGGAGCGATACGCTCCCCCGCTGATCAAGGTCTCGCCCGATCCTCGGTCACTCCTCGGCGGTCACCCCTTGCAGTGGGCCGGAGGCCAGGACTCTGGTGACGAAGGTGGCCAACTGTGCCCGCATCCTTTCCCGCGGAACGCGCTCTGCTCCGGCCAGGTGCTCGACGAGGTCCGCTCGTGTGGCGGCGAGCAGGACGTGGGCGGTGAAGTCGCTGTCGGTCAGGCCGGGGATCTGTTCCAGTACGGCTCGGAGGACACCGTGCCACCACTGGTAATGCTCCCCCCGGTAGGGGCTGCTGCTCCCGCTTTCCTCCAGGGCCAGCGCCAGGCGCCGGTTGTCCAGTTTGAAACAGAGGACGGCGTCGAGCAGCGCGGGTACGCGATCCTGCGGTGAGGCCGTAGGTCCCAGGGGCGGTGGGCCGGCCTCGACGGCTCCCCTGAGCGGTTCGAGCCGTGCCTCGTACAGCGCACGGAGCAGCCCGGCGCGATCGCCGAAGGCCCGGAAGAGCGTGCCCTTGCCAACGCCGGCCGCTGAAGCGACGTCGGCCATGGTGATGTCAGTGGGACTTTCGCGGCGGACAAAAAGGGCGTCGGCGGCTGCGAGCACCGCCTCCCGGTTGCGGGCGGCGTCTTTGCGGGACTTGCGCTCGGGCATGCTGCTCCTTCGTTTGCAAACCGGACCCGTGGTCCGTATCGTCAAAGCGGACCCAGGGTCCGGATTCTAGATCTGGAGGATACCCATGCCCGCACCGACTTCTCCGGCGGATCTGTACCGCCACAGCCTGCGACTGCTGCTCGACAAGAACATTCCCGCATGGGTCGCCCTGTGGGCCGAGGACGGCCTCATGGAATTCCCCTTCGCACCCAAGGGCTGGCCCCAGCGTCTGCAGGGCAAGGAGGCCGTCTCCGCCTATATGCGCCACTACCCCGACCGCATCGATCTGCACGACTTCCCCTACCTGCGCATCCACCAGACCGCCGATCCGGAGACCATCGTGGTCGAGATGCGCGGCGTCGGCCGTCTGGTGGAGACCGACGCTCCCTTCGACATGACCTACATCGCCGTCGTGACCGTGCAAGAGGGGCAGATCACCTCCTACCGCGACTACTGGAACCCCCTCGCCGTCCTTGAGCCCGGCACCGACTTCGCACGGAGCAGCCGATGACCACCACCGGCACCACCTTGGTCATCGGCGCCACCGGTACCACCGGCAGCCGCACCGCAGCACAGCTGACGGCCGCGGGCCACCGCGTCAAGGCCGCCAGCCGTCAGGCCACCCCGGTCGTCGGCGCCGAGCCGGTCCCCTTCGACTGGTACGACCCCTCCACCCACGCAGCCGCCCTCGACGGCGTCCACCACGTCTACCTCATACCGCCCGTGGGTGACTCCGAGCCCGCGGCGATCATGCTGCCGTTCCTCCTTCAGGCCCGCGCTGCCGGCGTGCACCGCGCGGTGCTGCTGAGCTCCTCGGCCATCCCCGAGGGCGGCCCGGCGGTGGGAAGGGTGCACCAGGCCCTGCCCGGTCTCTTCGAACAGTGGGCGGTGCTGCGGCCCTCGTGGTTCATGCAGAACTTCACCGGCACGCACGCACACGCTCGCACTATCCGCGACGAGCGCGTCATCTGGACCGCCACCGGCATGGGCCGGGTCGGCTTCGTCGACGCCGATGACATCGCGGCCGTCGCCGTACGCGCTCTGACCGACGAGCAAGCCCCCAACGCCGATCTCGTCCTCACCGGACCCGAGGCACTCAGCCACGACGACATCGCCGCGATCATCACCGAGGTCACCGGTCGACCCGTCGTCCACCGCCGTCTGTCGTACGAGCAGATGCGCGATCGCCTCACGGCGTATGTGCCGGTGGAGTTCGCCGCAATGCTGGCCGACATGGACCGTGCCATCGCCGACGGAGCAGAGGACCGCATCACCGACACAGTCCAGCGCCTCACCGATCGGCCCCCGTGCACCTTCCGGGCCCTCCTTGAGAGGGAGATGCGATGCAGCAGCTGACCGTCTCGTCCCGATCCTCCACAGCAAGATCATGTTGCTGGGCGAGCTGCGGTGGCACGACGAGGACGACCCGGGGGCTGGCGGATGTCACCGGCTTCACACCGCACCGACGGGGCGCCCCCGGTTGGACGACCACACGGTCCTGAACGGCATCGCGTGGAAGTTCCGTACCGGGGTGGCCTGGCGGGACGTGCCCGAGCGGTACGGGTCGTGGGCCACTCTGCTCACTCGCTTCCGCCGCTGGGCCAAGGACGGCCCCTTCGAGCAGATGCTGCAGGCCGCCCAGGCCAGGGCGGACGCGACCGGCGACATCGACTGGCTCACGTCGGTCGACTCCACCACCGTCCGCGCGCACCGGCACGCCGCCGGGGCCCGAAAAGAGGGATCCGCAACCGGGCGCTCGGCCGCTCGCGTGGCGGGCTGACCAATGAGCTCCACTTGGCGGTCGACGGACTCGGCCGCCCGCTCGCCCTGGTCCTCACCGGCGGGAACACCAACGACTGCACCCGGTTCACGACCTGCTCGGTGCGATCGGGGTGCCGCGGCTGGGCGCCGGTCGTCCCCGGACCCGGCTGTCGCACGTCATCGGCGACAAGGGCTACAGCCCGAAGGCGATCCGCACCTGGCTGCGGCAGCGCAACATCGCCCACACCATTCCCGAACGCGCGGACCAGATCGCCAACCGACTTCGGCGTGGCCGTTCCGGCGGCCGGCCGCCGTCGTTCGACAATCAGCTCTACAAGCGCCGCAACGTCGTCGAACGATGCTTCAACAGGCTGAAGCAATGGCGCGGCATCGCAACGCGATACGAGAAAACGGCCGCGTGCTACCAGGCAGCCGTCACCCTCGCCTCACTCCTCATGTGGGTGTGATCTTTGACGCCGGTACCTAACCGACCAGGCGGCGGCGCCAGTCCAGGGGGGTGACGGTGATGGCCCGGCCGGGGTCATGGTCCCACTCGGCGCGGAGGCCGACTGCTTCCAGGGCAGCCACGACCTCGTGGCCGATGGCTGCAGTGGTCCCGGACGAGCCGTCGAAGCTGCCGTAGAGGAGCATCAGTCCGTGGCCGGCTGCGGCGGAGTCCGTGCACTGGCTGTGGAAGTAGACGAAGCCGCGAGCGTTGGGCCCGCCTTCCCCGCCGATCTCGGACTGGCCGCAGCTACGGCAACAGGTGAAGTTCTCGCGGGCGGTGATACCGGTCTCCTGCAGGGCGGTGAAGGCGCGGGTGAGCCGCTCAGGGTCGGTCTCGCCCTGCCACTCGGTCTGCTCCCCGACCCGCTCCAGCCACAACCGGTCTGCCAGCGCCTCCGCCTGCTCGCGCGACACGGGTCGGCGGTCCTTGGTGACGAGGTACTCCTCGGCAAGCTCGGCCAGTTCGGCGCGAGAGGCATAGCCGCCGACCAGCACCTCACGGATGCGCTTCTCCAACTCCGCGCGCTCGTCTTCGTCTAGGTCAAGCGGCGGCACCTCGCGGGCGGGGCCCGTGTCCAGCAGCGACCAAGCCAAACCACTGTGCCATCCGGCCTCCTGGCGAGCCCAGCCGGTCATCGCGGCAATCACGACCTCGGGACCGTCTGCCATCGCCTGGAAGTGCCGGTCAGCGGCACCCTCGCGGTACTCCAACGTGTAGTCACCACCGGCCTTGTGCCAGACCTGGGCGAAGACATCAGGCAGGTCGGGTATCCGCTGGAACACCAGGAACCGGTCACCGTCACCACCGATCCGCCGGACCAATCCAGCCAGCTCCTCGCCGGACACGCGGACGTGCCGCTCCCAGTTCTCCGTCTTCACCGCGATCTCGAGCATGCGCAGACTCTGACACACCCCTCTGGCTGCAGACATCCCGGAATCCGCGGGAAGACCGCTGCTACGACGGCCAGGCAAGCCCTGATCCCGAGTGGTCGCTTGGTCAAGGTCTGACGACAGGCTCCTAATTAGACTGCTCACAGGCACGCCATCTCATGAGCCGTTCGTGCAGGGCAATCAGGTCTTGCAGGGAGCGGCCGCAGCGGTCGAGGGCGGGTACCAGGAGGGTGTCGCCACGCCCGCCAGCTCCTGGAGGTTGCCGAAGCGGCAATCGGTTCCGGGGAACTGGAGGACATCGTCCTGGCCCAGGTCAACTCGATCGGTGGGTTCGCCGTCCAGCCGCGACCTGGTCTTGGACGAGGTCGCGGTGTCCAGTCCCGCGCGGGATCGATGGCTGACGTAGGACCCTGCCGGTTCCTGCCCGCAGCCGGCTGGGTGGTCAGCCCGGTGTGGGACGTGTGCGGCGTGTGGTGTGTGCGGGCGCCTCCGCTGCGGTGTACCAGAGCAGTGAGGCGCACAGGAAGGCCGCTGCCGCGAAGACCAGCGATTGTGTGACGGAGTCGTCCCGCGCGCCGGCGACGAGCGCGCCGGCCGCTGACAGCGTCAGGGCGACCGCCGGCAGCGCGTGAGGGCGCCGCGTGGCGCCTGGCGCCCCGGCCGACGGCAGCAACCGGGCCGCGAAGCTGTAGCAGGCGCAGGCCAGCAGCGTGGCGCCCAGTACGTCGCTGGGCCGGTGGTGGTAAGTGGCCTGGACGGCGGCTGCGGTGACGGCGAGCCACAGCATGCCGGTCGCGGTGATGTAGGGGCGGATACGAGGGGAAGTGACGAGGGCGGCGCCGAGGGCCAGCCCGGCGGGGATGGCTACGTGCCCACTGGGGAAGCTCGCCTCGATGAGGCTTACGTGCGCGCCAACCAGGTCGGGGCGGGGCAGGATCACCTTACTGAGTGCCTCCGTGCCCCCGAGCGTGACTATGACGACTCCGGCTGCCGCGCAGCCGTGCAACCAGCACCTCCGCACCAGAGTGACGGCCACGATGACCATCACCCCCACGACCAGGGTAGGCATGGCAGTGTCGTCCAGCGGCGGCAGGGCAGGCGAATTGTAAGCCGTCCCTGACCAGTCGTAGATCCATGCCGGTTTGGCGCCGTGACTGTTGAACAGGGCGTTTTCCGCCCGTTGCCCGAACGGGGTGCAGACCGCGATCAGGTAGACCGACAGGAACCCCGTGAGACACAGCAGAGCGGAGACCCGAGGTCGTTTCGTCCGCCAGAGGCTGGGCTCGGCCGTGGTTCCCGGCACCTGACCGGGGGTGACCGGCAGTTTGGACAGGGTCGAGGAATCTTGCTCAGTCATCGCTCTCGCTGTTCCTTCTCGCTGTTCCTCGTGGGGGCAGTAAGGTCGCGCGCCTCTTCTGGCACGCGGTGGGCCGACAGGCTCGGCTTGCGCACCGGGGATCTACTTCTGATCGAGGAGCTCCCGGCTCTGTCGGCGCTGGGCGGCGATCGCCAGGACCGGGAGGGGCGCGATCAGGAGGAGAAGGACGACCAGGTCCGGCAGGGACTGCATGAACGCGTTCGGCTGGGTGACGATCGCCTGTGTGCGGATGAACGCGACCGCTGCGACGGGGATCAGCCACCGGTAGTCCCCGGTGGCGGCCGTCGCCACCCATGCGGCGATCAGCGCGGTGACTTCGAGGGCGAACAGGCCGCGCTGGAAGGCCGGGCTGACGGAGATGATGTGCAGGCTCCCGGCCAGGAACATGGCGAGCACGACGGGGACCAGCCAGCGGTACGAGTGGCGCCGCAGCCGGTCAGGACGGCAGAGCGCCAGCACGGCGCAGGCGGTGCACAGGGTCCCCGACAGCATCAGGTCACGGGCTGTTATCGGGGCGCCCAGCCCGTAGTAGCCCAGACCCGCCTTGCCCTCGTCACCGAAGAGCGTATTGCTGTTGAACGTGGCACCGACGTAGATCATCGCTGCCGCGGCCGGCAGCGCGATCCACGGCCTACCGCGCAGCAGGGCGATCAGGCAGACCAGCGGAAGCAGCCCGTAGGGCAGGAGCCGCGTCCGCGTGGGCCCTCCTGCCCACGGAAACCAGCCCGAGAAGTGGAAGGCGATGGCATGCCGGCCGGGATCGATGTGCAGTGCCCAGTGCCACACATCCTGCAGGTACGGCACCAACGCCAGCGCGGCGAGGATCAGAGCGGCCAGATGGATGCCGTCCAGCCACCACGGACGGGTCGTGTCGTCGACGACAGCACGGGCTCGGGCCTGGACCCCGGCACTCGCCAAGGCGAGAACTTCCCGTGGCGGGGGCCAGGAGCGGCCGGGATACGCCTCGGCCAGGCAGGCCAGCAACTCCTCCCCCTGCCGGGACCGGTAGGACTTGGGGTAGGCCGCAAGCAGCAGACGGTTCATGCCGGGGCCACTCCGACATCCCCCGGGCGTCCGATGACGACGGCCGCCGCCTGCTGCATCCGCAGCGCCTCGCGGTTGAGCGTCACGGTGCCGTCCTCCGTGAGCCGGTAGTAGCGCCGCGCCCGCCCGTCCACGATCTCCTCATGGTCGGCGGCCACCAGCCCCGCCCGCTCCAACCGCTCCAGCGCGCCATAGAGAGTGCCGACAGCGATCCGGAGCCGCCCGCCGGTGGCCTGCTCGGCAGCCTTGATGATCCCGTAGCCGTGCAACGGTCCGTCCATGAGCGCGGCAAGGACGAAGTACTGCTGTTCCGTCAGGGACGGGTTCTGCCTTGTCATGAGCCGAGCATATATCGAGCTGCGATATATGCTCGCCAACCCTGAGCGATTGCCCGCAGCGCCTCCACGCCGACGGCGAACGTCACCCTCTCCCGGTCGGCAGGCGCGACGGCGGTCTCCCCTGCGGACCCGCGCGGCGTCGGCGGATGCCCGCTCGCCACGACCTGGTCCGGGCCCAGCGGAACGTCATTTCCGCCGTTGAGGAGCGACCCGGCCGGTGCAGCCCAGGGCGATGGACTCACGGCCGGGCAGGGCTGGTCAGCTGTCGAGTCGAAGGCGGCGATTTCGCCGGCGCGGCGGGCGGCGAGGATGCCCAACGGCTGATCCGCTGCTTCGGGGAGGACGCCGCTGCTCACCAGCAGCTTGGGGAACTGGTCGTCGGGTGCGACGATCCTCGCACGGCAGGACATGGTCAGGCGTGCGACAGGCCTTGCCCGGGTCGCCGGGTGTGGTTTGTGGCGTGGGACGTGAGGTGTTCCCAATTGCGGTGCGCGATGTCGGCCTTCTGTGCGTCGCTGAAGGGGGCGTCCTCCAGGAAGGACCGGGCGACGCCGGCGCTGGTGTCCACGAGGGGAAAGCCGCCGGGGCGGAACCCGTAGGTGAAGGGGTAGTCGGCGGAGTACAGCATCCGTTCGGTCCCCACGGCTTCGGCTGTCCAGCGGAGGTAGCGGGGCTGACGGTTCCGCTACCGGCGACCCGGAAGTCTTGCCTGAAGTCTGTCGCTGCTTTCTCGGCATATCTCACATTCCTCAACTTCCGTTGATCGGACGTGGGGTCAGCAGTTGATGAGGGTCACGTCGCGGACGTAGCGTCCCGCGGCGTGTTGGTGCACGACTTCTCTGCCGAGGGCTGGCAGTCCTGGGGGCTCGATGGCGAGCCGTTGATCCCTGAGCGGATGCCGGTGCTGTTCGACGACGACTTCCTGTTCGAGGACGAGGACGGCCCCAGGGCGACGCGGGCGGTGAACGCCTGGCTTCGTACGCCGCCGTCGAGCGTGGCGCCGTCACCGAATTCGTGGCGGACGGGTGGTCACCGACCGGCAGATCGAGCTGCTGCTGAAGAAGAAGGCGTCGGTCCTGCACTTGTCCGCGGCGAACTACTGGTGGTTCGAGGATCCGGCGAAGGCGCTGTGTCTCAAGCTCGCCAGCACCACGCAGGCCACCCACCACATCAGTCACCGTTCCGTCTGGCAGCCGGAAGGGCCCGATCACATGGCACTGAGCCACCAGCAACGAGACCAGACCGAGAGGCGCGTCCGCGCGGCCATCGACAGGCTGCCGGCCGGGCAGCTCCCGCCCGGCGGCGCCTGCGACGTCAAGACGCTCGCCAGTGAGGCGGGCATCTCCCGCGCGTCTCGCTTTCGGACCTGGGGCCACCTGAAGGACGAGTTCGAGAAGCGGCGGGCAGCCGCCTGGGCGGACGGTCAGCAGCCCGATCCGCGCGAGGCCCGCATCTCCCGGCTGCGGGACCTCGACCAGCGGTCCACCGGCAGACTCGCCCGACCGCACATCGAGTTCAATCAGCTCAAGGAGCATCATCATCTGCTGCTGTCCGTACTGACAGCCAAAGACGACGAGCTTCAGCGCCTCCGGCGCGAGCTGAGTACGTTCCCCGCTCCGGACCCTGATGAAGTGCAGGGGGATGGCGCCCATGGCGTTGCCTCCCTGCCCCGGCTCTGATGCCCTCATCGGTGAGACAACGCCCCGATCTTCGCGGGTGTACGTGGCCGGAGGAGCGGACAGGTGCACCACCCTGGTGCACGGCAGCCGGAGGGCGTGCCCGCTCCCGGGTTCGGTCACCGGTTCGGTCGTCACGTCGTCCCGCCCTTCCCGTGCTGTCGTAGTGAATCCGTTGTTCACTGCGGTAGTTCTTCCGGTCTTCGTTGGGCGGCTGCGGTGAGTCGGTCGGCGAGGTTCTTGAGCGCCTGCCGCAGTTCGTCGGGGTGATGGATGGTGAAGGGCCATTCCAGGGAGGCGAGCATGTGGGCCATGCCGTCCAGCCGTTCTGCCCGTGCGTGCATGAGAACGCCGGTGGGCTGGGCGGTGAGGGTCACTGCTGAGCGAGGCAGTCGGCGCGCGATCTCATCGAGGGGGCCATGGATCGTCACCTCGACCCGCCAGCGATAGGGCCCCTGGGCCAGAGTCGAGGTCAGGTGGGCGACGGGGTCGAAGCCGTCGGGGGTGGTGAAGCGGTCGGCGCGGGGGGTGACGGAGGTGATGCGGTCGATGCGGAAGGTCCGCAGGCTGGCACGGAGGTGGTCGTGGCCGACGACGTACCAGCGGCCGGTGTGAAAGACCACGCCGTAGGGGTCGATGTCGCGTTCGGTGTGCTCCTGGCGCCAGGACTGGTGGCTGATACCGACAGTCGTGCGGATGCGGGAGGCCTGAGCCAGTGCCAGCAGGACGCCGGTTCCGGGTGCCTGCCCGATTACGGCGTTGGCGGTGAAGGACAGGGTGCCCCGCATGGCAGCGAGCGATTCGCGCAGGGCGTGCGGGAGCACCCGCTCGATCTTGGCCAGGGCACCGGCAGTGGCCGGTGCGGCGGCGCCCATGCCCAGACGGTCTGCGGCGAGCAGGCCAAGGACGACGGCGAGAGCCTCGTCGTTGGTGAGGACCAGAGGAGGCATCCGGTATCCGCGGGCCAGCCGGTAGCCGCCGTAGCGGCCGCGTTCGGCCTCCACGGGGATGCCCAGTTCCCGCAGATGGGCGGTGTACCGACGCACTGTGCGGACGTCGGTATCCAGGCGGTCGGCCAGCTCCGCCCCGGTGAGCCGGGCGTTGGACTGGAGGAGTTCCAGCAGGGTCAGCACACGGATGAGGGGATGCGACATGGATCACTCGGCATTTCAGGGCGGATTCTGTCCTGTATTGACTTTACGCTCCCCGCAGCACCTCACTTCTGGGAGATCACGTGGCCAACTTCGTACTTGTTCCCGGCGCCTGGCTCGGGGCGTGGGCCTGGGAAGACACCGTCCGCGCTCTGCGGGAGCGCGGCCACACGGCGCTGCCGCTGACACTGACGGGCCTGGCCGAGCACGCCGACCGGGGCGGACCCGAGACGGGCCTGGACACGCACATCGCGGACATCACCGGATTCGCTGAGCGGAACGATCTGCGCGAGGTCACGCTGGTCGCCCACAGCTACGCGGCTGCCCCGGTGACCGGGGCAGCCGGTCGTCTCGGCGACCGGCTGGAGCGCGTGGTGTACGTGGACAGCGCCCCGTTCGCCGCAGGCATGTGCATGCTCGACCTCATGCCGCCGCAGGCAGCAGACCAGCTGCGCCAGCAGGTCGACGCTTCCGGCGGCGGGCGGCGGCTGCCGATGCCGTCCTTTGAGGTCCTGGGCTTGTCCAGCAGCCTCGACGGGCTCGATGAGGGCCAGCGGGACGCTCTGCGCGCGCGTGCCACCCCTCAACCGTTCGGCACCTACACCCAACGCCTCGCCGGCCCGGCCGAGCCCGGTCCCGGTGTGGACCGTGTCCTGATCGCCTGCCATGACTTCACGGGACTGCTGGATGCCGGGGTGCCGATGCTGGCCCACCTGAACCAGCCGCCATGGCGGCGCTTCGACCTGCCCACCGGGCACTGGCCGATGCTGTCGGCACCCGCCGAACTCGCCGGCATCCTCGACAAGGCCGTCTCCTGACGGCGCTGGCCGAGAGGCACACCCCGATGCCTGACCACGAGAGCATCCACAGGCTGCGGGCCTGTGCCCAGGCCCTGGCCGGCGAAGCACGCGAGGCCTCCGCCGAGGCGGTCGTCCGACGGGTCTTCGCCGTCCAGGCCCAAGACGCCACCGCCGCCGACCTGGGCATCCGGGTACGCGGCCGGGACATCACCGCCCAGGCCATCCGCACGGCATACGAGAAAGAACGGAGCATCGTCCGCAACTGGTACATGCGCGGCACCCTGCACACCATCCCCAGCGACGACGCCCGCTGGGTGTTGCAGTTGCTGTCCCCGCGGATCCTAGCCGCAACCGGCCGCCGCTACCGGCAGCTGGGCCTGGATGACGATGTGCGCCAGCGCGCCGACCATCTCATCCGGCGCGTTCTTGCCGCGCACGGCCCACTCACCCGGGCCGAGCTGACCGAGCACCTCACCACTCTCGGTATCCCGCCGGACGGACAGGCGCCTTTTCACCTGGTCCGCCACGCAGCACTCACCGGCATCCTCTGCCACGGCCCACAGCGCGCCAGTGAGGCCACGTATGTGCTGCTCGACGACTGGCTGCCTCCCACCGGGCGCTTCCGGTGGGAGGGAGACGCTGCTCTCGCCGAGCTGGCTCGTCGCTACCTTGCCGCATATGCCCCCGCCGCCTTGGAGGACTTCGCCGCCTGGTCCGGGTTGCCGGTTACCTGGGCCCGCAGGGCCTGGAAGCTGCTGGCGGAATCCGGCGTAATCACCGAGTACGGCGTGTTGAGCATGCTCGCCGGGCGGGTGGAGGAACTCCCAGGACCGTCTGAAACTCCAGACGTTCGCATGCTGCCCGCGTACGACAACTACCTGATCGGCTACCGCACCCGCGAGCTGTCCGTCCCGGCTCTCCACCAGGCCCGCGTCTGGCCGGGAGGCGGCCTCATCCAGCCCACCGTCATCGCCGACGGCCTGGCCATCGCCACCTGGAACCGTGGCTCCGGCTCGCACTCCATCCGAGTGAATGCGTTCGAACCTGTCCCGCCTCAGATCGAGCAGGGTATCGACATGGAGAAGAAGGCCGTCGTCGGCTTCCTGCGGCCCACCGCATAGCCGACCCGCATCCCGATCCCAAGAAGGGAGGCCACGTGGGCGAGAACGGGCCTTGACCCCGGATCTTGGACACCCGAGACACTTGGATCTTGAGTCCAGGAGAAAGGATGTCCC